>NZ_JBIKSU010000074.1:0-8729 GCF_044348475.1 Daejeonella sp.
AGACCAGCAAGCAGCCCATGAACGAATTCTGTTCGAGCGTTTCCTGGAGCACCTCGAAAGCAGACAGGGCGCCAGTCAGCAAAGTTTATTTCCACAAACAGTAAGCCTCAATACGGTAGATTTTGAACTAGTCAAAGAACTTCTTACAGACATTCAATCACTTGGATTTCAAATACGCGAATTTGGAAAAAATACGATGATCATTGAAGGAGTACCGGCAGATATTGGAAAAAATATCAGCGAGCTTGAAATCCTGGAACATCTTTTAGAAGGATTTAAAAATAACCAAAGTGCATTAAAACTCAATAAGCGAGATAGCCTGGCAAGGGCACTTGCACGTAATACTTCGATTAAATCAGGGCAAATACTCTCATCAGAAGAGATGAATTTGCTGATCGATGAATTATTTGCTTGTGAAATGCCAAATACATCGCTTAGTGGAAAGCCAGTAATCAGTACATTTACTCTAGAAGAATTACTACAACGATTTGAAAAATAATACCATCTACATTTAACTATGAACCCATTCGCAAATATTCCGACAGTAGTTAAGAATCTGCTCATCATCAATATCATTTTCTATGTGGCAACGCTGATGTTTGGTGGTCCGATGATGACTCAGGTATTGGGGGTACATTATTTTGATGGCCCTGATTTCAGAATCTGGCAAGTGATCACCTATATGTTCATGCATGATTATTCTTCACTATTTCATATCATGTTCAACATGTTTGCCCTGTATACCTTTGGATCGTCATTGGAGTACATTATGGGATCCAAACGCTTCCTTAATTTTTATTTGATTACCGGGCTTGGAGCATTGGCATTGCAGCTAATGGTACAGGGCTTTGAAGTTTATAACATCACAGGAAGCGCCATAAATAATGGCTCGTTTATGATTGACTCGTTTAAAAGGACCATTTCCTTTAATCCCGAACTGATGAGTCAAGACCAGGCATCTACTCTTTTGGGTATTTATCTCACGCCAATGGTGGGTGCATCTGGAGCAATTTTTGGCTTATTGATTGCTTTTGGAATGCTATTTCCAAATGCAGAATTGTTCATCATGTTTATCCCAGTCCCAATAAAAGCAAAATATATTATACCAATTTATGTTATACTTGAATTATTCCTGGGCGTAAAACAATTTTCGGGCGATTCTGTTGCACACTTTGCACATCTGGGAGGAGCATTATTTGGCTTTATTTTAGTAAGAATATGGCATTTAAAACGCCGCGACAATTTTTATGAATAGATCAATATTCAGCGAATTATTCAATAAAGCATTCCGATCAGGGAATCCGTTGTTCCTGTTCATGGGCATCAATATTCTGGTTTTTCTTGCCATCAATTTTTTTGCACTGGGCGAATACTTGTTCGGTAGACAAACTTCAGGTGCCGATTGGCTTATAAGGCAGGTATCGGTGCCAGCCTACTATGCTGATCTACCCCTTAAATTCTGGACTATCCTCACCTATATGTTTGCGCATCGCGATTTTTTCCATCTTTTGTTTAATATGCTTTGGATGTATTGGATGGGACAAATTTTCATGGATTTTCTGAATAAACGTCAGTTCATCTTCATCTATTTTTCAGGAGGCCTGCTTGGTGCTTTACTATACGTTCTAGCATACAGCACTATCCCTGTGTTTGAGAATAATGCATTAAACTCCATACTTCTTGGATCTTCGGCAAGCGTGATGGCCATTGTGGTATCTACGGCAACACTGGTTCCTGATTTCACCATACGATTGATGCTTTTTGGCACTGTTCGCTTAAAATATCTGGCATTAGCCTATTTTGTACTTGACATAATTGGTATGGGTGGCGCAAATCCGGGTGGAAGTATTGCCCATATTGGTGGTGCTATAATGGGATTTATTTTTATTAAGCAGTTGCAAAATGGGAATGATCTCAGTAAAATTTTGACTAAACGATCAAAATTAAAAGTTGTAAAACGTACTGGAACTACAACCACAAAGAATAATTTAACAGATCAAGATGCGATAGACAGCATCCTGGATAAAATTTCACAAACAGGTTATGAAAGTCTAAGTAAAATAGAAAAGGAACAACTTTTCAAAGCCAGTAAAAAATAATGAATCGCCGCAAAATAAAAAGACCAGGCATCCACCTCTTCAGCAAGTTCATTCTTACAATGAATATTTTTGCTGTATGCGCACTTTTATTAAGCTATTTGGCATCTTTTATTGACCCTGAAAAATTTTGGGTCTTTTCTTTTTTTGGCCTTGCTTACCCAGCCATCTTAGCGATAAATATCCTTTTCATAGTCTATTGGCTTATCCGCATGCCTAAATTAGCCCTACTGTCGGGAATAACGATACTTGCAGGCTTTAGCATTATCCAGAATTACATAGGATTCAGGGAAAGCACAGCGATTATGGTACCTAAATCATCGGATAGTTTCATAAGAGTAATGACCTATAACGTACATAATTTCAAGCAATTTGGGGATAAGAATGATAAATTCACCAAGGAGCAGATTCTAAATATCATCAGAAATGAACAACCCGATGTAATTTGTTTTCAAGAATTTTTCAGTAGAAAAAGAGGTGAATATAATTTCAGAAAACTAATTCTTCAGATCCTTGAAACCGAACACTATTACTTCAAACCTTCAACAGATAATGGCTATGAAGCTATTGGTATGGCCATATTTTCAAAATTTCCTATTGTGAATAAAGGGAATATTCAATTTGCCAAAAAAATGAACTGGAATGAAGCTGTGTATGCAGACATAAAGAAAGACGATAAAACTTTCAGAGTTTATAATGTACATTTTCAGTCTATAAGTTTTCAACCTGAAGATTACCAATACCTAAAGAAGGTAAAAAGTGAAATAGAGACCGATGTAGAATCTTCTAAAAAGATAGGATCCAGATTAAAAAGGGCATTTATTAAGCGGGGAGATCAGGCAAGATTATTGAAAGAAGAAACTGAAAAGAGCCCTCATCCGTACATCGTTGCTGGCGATTTTAATGATACACCGATCTCTTATACTGTAAAAACAATTTCAAGGGGCATGAATAATAGTTTCAGAGAGATGGGTAGCGGATTTGGAGTAACCTATAACGGCGCATTTCCGAACTTTCAGATAGATTACATTTTCACTTCGCCTGAGTTTACTGTAAAAAATTACCTCATCATCAATAAAAAACTATCAGATCACTATCCAGTACGGACCGACCTGGAATTAAAATAAAAGCAGTCAATATCCCCGAAAAATCGATTTTCAATTTTTAAATTTGCATTATGGATAGTAATCTGGTTATTTATAATACCCTTTCAAGAACAAAAGAAAAATTTGAGCCTCTTCATGCCCCAATGGTTGGATTATATGTTTGCGGCCCAACTGTTTACAGCGATGTTCATTTAGGAAATTGCCGCACTTTTGTCTCGTTTGACTTGATCTACCGCTATCTATTGCATTTGGGATATCAGGTTAGATATGTACGAAATATTACCGATGCGGGCCACCTAGAGGGTGATATGGATGAAGGCGATGATAAGTTTGCCAAAAAAGCCAGACTCGAGCAACTCGAACCGATGGAGATCGTTCAAAAGTATACACTGGGTTTCCATGATGTAATGAGGCTTTTTAATGCTCTTCCTCCTAATATCGAGCCTACTGCAACGGGTCATATCATTGAACAGATTGAAATGGTAAAGCAGATACTTGAGAATGGATATGCGTATGAGGTAAATGGTACTGTTTATTTTGACGTTGAAAAATATTGCAAAGAATTCAATTATACTATATTAACTAACAGGCAGTTAGATGAACTGCTTGAAAATACCAGAGAGCTTGGCGGACAAAATGAAAAACGAGGACGTCTTGATTTTGCACTTTGGATCAAAGCAAAGCCTGAGCACATTATGCGCTGGCCATCACCATGGGGTGTAGGCTTTCCTGGCTGGCATATTGAATGTTCTGCAATGAGCAATAAATACCTTGGTGATAATTTCGATATCCACGGAGGAGGTATGGATCTTGCAGCAACACATCATACCAACGAGATTGCCCAATCACAAGCCTGCAATCACGTTACTCCGGCCAAATACTGGATGCATACCAATATGCTTACAGTGAACGGCACAAGGATGTCAAAATCAAAAGGCAATGGTTTTTTACCTTACGAACTATTTACTGGAGAACATGAACTACTATCACGTGGCTTTTCTCCTATGTCTGTACGTTTCTTTATGCTGCAAGCACATTACAGAAGTACACTAGATTTTTCTAATGAGGCTTTAGAAGCTTCCGATAAGGGCTTTAAGCGGCTTATGAATGCCTATGCATTGCTTGAAAAGTTAAGCCCTGCAGCCCAATCAAGTATCGATCTGCAAAGCCTTTCAGACAGATGCTATGCAGCAATGAACGATGATTTTAACAGTCCTGTGCTTATTGCCGAACTATTCGAAGCTGTTCACCTCATTAATAGTATATACGATGGTAAAACTGCAGCAACATTGGCAGATATTGATGCTCTGAAAAAGCTGATGAACAATTTCGTTTTTGAAGTATTGGGACTTAAAGAAGAAAGTAACCAAACCGATGATATGGATAAGCTACTTGATTTCATTATCGGATTACGTACCGAAGCAAAAACAAATAAAGATTATGCTACTTCTGATAAGATCAGAATTGGCTTAAATTCTTTAGGTATTCAACTAAAAGACAATAAAGAAGGTACTACCTGGAATAAGTCTTAAACACATTATTAAGCCAGCATTAAAAAGAGGCCAATTTTTTCTGCTATCCATTGATTTAGGTATTTTGTTTTTGGAGAATGTTCAGGCCCGAAGCAGAATAATGAGCACGAGCAGCCGCTCTAAACATAAGTGCTCTAGAAAATAGTTCTGTGCTCGATAAGATAGATACCAAGAAATTAGTATAATACCTAAGGCATTTACTTAGACGAGCAAGTTTAAGCAGTGATTATGAGCCCATGCTGTATTAAAAAAAAGTTTACAGATTTTTTCAAAAACAAGGCCTAAAGCCCAGCCGGTTGGGGGGGATAGATTAAAGTAAATTGCTGATGATCATTTCTGTACTAAGACCTTCGGCTTCAGCTTTATAATTTCGAACAATGCGGTGTCTAAGAATCGATTCTGCAACCGCCCGGACATCTTCCTGATCAGGAGAATATTTGCCAGAAATGGCTGCATGGCATTTTGCGCCCAGCACTAAAAACTGAGATGCCCTTGGCCCTGCGCCCCAGCTCAAGAATTTATTTACCTCATCAGTGGCAGTAGTAGTACCGGGACGAGTTTTTGCTGCAATTGATACCGCATATTCAAGTACATTGTCTGCAATAGGAATATTTCTAACTAACTGCTGAAAGAAACTAATCTCGGCAGCATTCAGTATTTTTTTAAGTTCTACTTTACGATTTGCTGTGGTATTTTTAACTACCTGAAGTTCTTCTTCAAAAGATGGATAGGTAAGAAAAACATTGAACATAAAACGGTCTAGCTGTGCTTCAGGTAAGGGATAAGTACCTTCCTGTTCAATAGGATTTTGCGTAGCCAGTACAAAAAATGGTTGAGGCAACTTATGTGTATACCCACCAACGGTTACAACTTTCTCTTGCATAGCCTCCAGCAAGGCCGCCTGAGTTTTTGGCGGTGTTCTATTGATCTCATCAGCTAGAATAATATTTGAGAAGATTGGTCCGCGTATAAATTTAAACGTTCGATCCTCGCCCAAGATCTCTGATCCTAAAATATCAGAGGGCATCAAATCGGGTGTAAACTGTATTCTATTATAACTCAGATCAAGAACCTCTGCAACAGTTTGAACAAGAAGAGTCTTTGCAAGTCCTGGAACACCAACTAATAAACAATGTCCGTTACTGAAGATAGAAATAAGTACTGATTTTACCACCTCATCCTGACCCACGATAACCTGAGCAATTTCCTCCCTGATCTTATTATATGCCAGGTGTAATGCATCAACGGCTTCTACATCAGAACTATAACTATTCATTTCTTAATTTTTTGCGGTTGTCCAACCTGCCAGCTCAGGGCATGTCTGAAATTCTGCATCTATTTTGATGTACGTGATTTTTCTGCGTTTTTCAAACCATTCACTAATGGTACGATTATTTTTATCCTCAAAAGCTACTTCCTTGATCTTTGGAAAATCCTGAGCAAGACTTGCCTGATGCGGACCGGTCTTTGATTTAAGGCTCAGTATACGATATCCCTTTTTCCCATCAGCAGCTGTAAATAAAGATGGCTTAGAGATACTTCCAACCTTCATTGTATCAACGGTTAAAAAAATCTGTGGGTCAAGTTTATCTGTTGGAATAAAAGTTGTGCGGCTCTGAACATTTTCTGCATTCAGCATCATTCCACCATTATACTTGGTTTCATTATTGTCAGAATAGAGAGAAGCTGCTGCACCAAAATCCATTTTTTTATCAGCTAATACTGTATGAATACTATCAATATGTGCCTTTGCACGATCTAGACTTGCTGGCGTGGGCTCTGTTTTAATCAGGATATGTCTCACATTAACCTGCTCACCACGTCGTTCAATAACCTGCAAAACGTGAAATCCAAATTCAGTTTCAATTACAGAAGACAACTCGCCCTGCTTAAGTTTAAAGGCTGTAGCGGCAAATTCTTTAACCAGACTGCTTCTGTCCATAAAACCAAGGTCACCCCCTTCACGTGCAGAACCCTGATCTTGCGAATATAAGCTTGCAAGAGTTGCAAAATCTTCTCCTCCTTTAATTCTCAATCGCAATACCTCTGCCTTATCATGAAAAGTTTCTTTTTCTTCCTTGTTAAGCTTTGGATAGGCTATAATCTCTGCAATTTCTACTTCAGTATTAAAAAAAGGCAAACTATCTTTTGGGATAGCTTCAAAATATCGCTTAATTTCAAGCGGAGTTACTGCAATATTTTCAGTGATTTTAGCTTGCATCTTTTGGGCAACTAGCATCTCCTTAATATCAGGTCTAATCTCATCTTTGTATTGAATCAATGAGCGGCCAAGAAAGGTTTCCAAACGATCCTGTCCTCCTGCCCTTCCGGTCATGGCGCGTAAACGTCTTTCAATTTCACTATCAACCTGATCATCAGTAACGGTAACAGAGTCAATAATTGCCTGCTGTCCCAGAATTTTCTGAGAAAGCTGACTTTGCAAAATATTGCATCTAATAGACGGATCGGCAGGGTTTCCTTGGGCCAGATACTGCGAGTATTGCATTTCAATTTCTGATTGCAAAATGATAGAACTTCCAACAACCGCTGCTACTTTATCAAGGGATTTAGATTTTGTTTGTGCACTTACCTGGACAAGGGTAAAAAATAATAATCCGGTTACTATCCCTAAGGTCTTTTTCATTTTATGTATTTCTCTTATTTCAAGCAGTATAAAACCTGCAAAATTTAGTGTATTCACTATAAAAAACATAAGCCCCTAAAAGAGCTTTTAAATTAACTGATTATGCAAAATTATCAGTTATAATTCACAATTCAATTATTTAAATGAATACGAGTTAATTTAAGGCAAAATCAAGCTAATTAACACCTTTGAATTAACAAAACTATTTTTAAATGTTTAATACGAGCATTTTTTAAAATTTAATGCGCTATTCAGAAAGCTAAGTTAAGCTTTTGAAAAAGAAGCTGCATCCATTTAACTAATTTTAACAGATGCTTTATTAAGTTTGTATCCAATTAAGGTTTAAAAATCTAAATCATGTCTACCCTGCATACCAATGAATCTAATGCGCTCAGGCTTTTTATGACCGAGGATATTTATATTCTTGATCAACAGCCAGGGTCTGCTGAAAATGAGATCAAGATTGAAAAACCGACAGCCGCCGAAACGATTTTTATAGCAGAAAAAACTGTGATGCACGAAATGCCGGTCGCAATACCGGTTCCAGATTCTGCAGCAATAAAAAAGCCTAAAGAATTTTCGTATCTCGGCGAAAACAACAAGTATTTCCTGATCCTGATTGATGATGCAAAAAACAAGGAAATCAATAGCCTGCACAAGGAAACGCTCCTTAAAATTATGTCTGCAAAAGGGTTAGAGCTTAGAGACCTCGCCATTTTAAATTTAGATCAGTTCCCTGGCACGAGCATTGCCGAACTAAAGGAGTTTTTCAGCTGCAGTAAGATGGTACTTTTTGGAATCAACCCTCAACGAATCGACCTTCCTAATATCAGTTCAAATAAAGTAGAAAACCATGCCAATGTCACGCTTTTTAGCACCTTCAGTATCGATGAGATGATCAATGATGTGACTAAGAAAAAAGATTTCTGGGCAATCATGAAGGAGTTTTAAGGTGGAACTAGTTTTTGCGAGTAATAACCAGCATAAGGTTGATGAAGTTCAGGCAATGATCGGGAATATTATAACTCTTAAAAGCCTGAATGATATAAGTTGCCTTGACGAAATTCCTGAAACTGGAAATACCTTTGCCCAAAATGCAGGTCAGAAAAGTCGATATGTTTATTCACAGTTCCATATGGATTGCTTTGCAGATGATTCAGGTCTTGAAATAGATGCATTAGGCGGTGATCCAGGTGTAAATTCAGCTCATTATTCAGGAAGTCGCGATTTTGAGGATAATATGAGCCTTGTTTTGGAGCGCTTGGCTGGAAAAACAGACCGCAGAGCCCGATTCAAAACAGTGATATCCCTGATTAAAGGGGGCAAAGAGCATCTCTTTGAAGGGAGTATT
>NZ_JBIKSU010000075.1:0-8668 GCF_044348475.1 Daejeonella sp.
CATAGCTTTTGTTTGCGCACCCATCATTTACTTTCTTCAGCGATACCGTAAAAAATTAAAAGAGATTTAGCAGACTTTCAAGCTTCATTCCTCTTGAACCTTTTAATAGAATGGTGGATTGTTTAACTTTATGCTGATTTAGTGCTTCTAAAGCTTGTGATGTGTTTTTGTAAAACTCGGCATCTTCAAGGCCCTTGAGTTTGTAGAATTCCTCACCAATAAATATCCTTCTTTCAGCTTTTGTAAGTAACGCTTTTTCAAGGATTAAGCGATGTTCATTTGCAGACTCCTTACCCAGTTCAAACATATCGCCTAAAATCAGAACCTTAGATGTTGCATCGGTAGCATTCAGGTTATCTAGTGCAACAGCCATGCTGCTTGGATTAGCATTGTAGTAGTCACAGATTATGGTGTTGTTTGGAGTTTCCAGTATTTGCGACCTATTATTTAAAGGTTGGTATGCATTAATCCCTTTATTGATCTTTTCAGGGCTTAAATTAAAATAACTGCCTATACAAATAGCCGCACATATATTATCAAAATTATAAATACCCGGTAAATTTGAGAAGGCTACATGCTTTGGTTCACCTGAAAGATTCCAATCAATACTGAGGCATGGACTTGAGTTTTTTAGCCTTGCCGAAACAAAGTTATGATCACCTGTTCCATACCCTATTGTATTGGCTAATCCTCTTTCAAGAGCCATGTTGCTAAGTGTCTGATCATCATTATTTAGAAATACGGTACCGCCTGATTTATAAAGAAATTCATACAGTTCACCCTTACCTATCCGAACCCCCTGTATCCCGCCAAATCCTTCTAAATGTGCTTTTCCAATATTGGTAATCATTCCATGGCTTGGCTGAGAAATACTACATAGAAATGCAATTTCACGCTGGTGATTGGCACCCATTTCAATTATTGCAATCTCGCAATCACTAGTTATCGATAAGATACTTAATGGCACTCCGATATGATTATTTAGGTTACCCTCAGTTGCAAAGGTGTTGAAATGCTGCGATAGAACAGATTTGATCAGTTCTTTGCTTGTTGTTTTTCCGTTTGATCCGGTAATACCGATGACAGGAATATTCAGTTGTTTTCTATGTAGGCGAGCCAGCTCTTGAAGACTTTCCAAAACATCTTGAACAATTATAAATCGATCATCCAATGCATATTTTGCATCATCAATAATAGCGTATGCTGCTCCGCTTTCAATGGCCTGCTGAGCAAATTTATTTCCATCAAAATGATCACCCCTTAGTGCAAAAAACAGACAAGAAGCTGTTATTTTCCTTGTATCAGTACAGATTTGAGGGTTTTTTAAGTAAATCTTGTATAATTGCTCCGTTGTCATGTTATTTAGCTTGATACAATATTAAGATTTTTGTTCATCAAGGCGAAGAATTTGGCAATTAGACTTTTTCATTCGTAGATTAGTGGCCAACATGCTGGTTTTGAAATAGAATCCAGAAATAACCAATTAATCTGTATAAAATTCCCTTTTAAAGCAGGTTTACTACTGACCAATATCAATTGAATTTTGACAAATTTTAACTTCCAGCCAGCTGGCATCAAAATTATTAGTTTTATGAAAAAATACATTTTTTTAATTGTCCTTTTGATTGCTGGAATTTTTAGTGTTCAGGCTCAACAAATTAAATCACCTTCAGAATTTTTAGGTTATACACTTGGTAATCAGTTTACTCCGCATCATCGGGTTGTTGATTATTATAAATATTTGGCTTCAGTTTCTAAGCATATTCAGTTACAGGAATATGGAAAAACCAATGAAGGTCGTCCATTGCTTCTTGCATTTGTAGGTTCTGATACTAATATGAGCAGGCTCGATGAGATTAGAACGTATAATCTGAATCTTGCTGGGATAAAGGAACAAAGTTCGGTTTCTACTTCAAAAGATATATCATCAGAGCAGCCTGTTGTGGTTTGGTTAAGTTACAATGTGCACGGAAATGAGTCGGTATCAACTGAAGCCTCGCTCCAAACAATTTATGAGCTTTTAAATCCTGCAAATCAACGCACAAAAGCATGGTTGAAAAACACCCTTGTGGTTATTGATCCTTGTTTAAATCCGGATGGAAGAGAACGTTATGTTAATTTTTATAATCCGATTAGAAATATTGTTCCAGATGCCTTGCCATTTACGCGCGAACACCTAGAGCCTTGGCCAGGCGGACGAGCAAACCATTATTATTTCGACCTTAACCGCGACTGGGCATGGCAATCTCAAATAGAAAGTCAGCAGAGGCTAGCAGTATTTAATAAGTGGCTTCCTCAGGTTCATGTAGATTTTCATGAACAAGGGGTTGATGAGCCTTATTATTTTGCTCCAGCAGCAGAACCTTATCACCAGGATATTAGTCAATGGCAAAGAGAATTTCAAACCATCATTGGAAAAAACAATGCCCGTTATTTTGACGAAAAGGGTTGGATGTATTTTACTAAAGAGCGCTTTGATCTTTTATATCCATCCTATGGGGATACGTATCCCATCTATAATGGTTCTGTAGGTATGACCTTTGAACAAGGAGGTTCAGGAAGAGCCGGATTGGCAATTATCAATTCGGAAGGGGATACCCTTACTTTAAAAAACCGTATCGACCATCATTTTACCACCGGACTTTCTGCTATAGAAGCGTCATCAAAAAATGCAGAAAGGGCTTTAAATGAGTTCAAGAATTATTTTTCTAGCAGTAAAACAAATCCTCCTGGAGAGTATAAATCTTATATTATTCGTGGAGATAATCCTGAAAAACTCAAAAGTTTGGCTACGCTTTTGCAGCGTAACGGAATCGAATTTGGGTATGGTTCGGCAAAAGGAGCATTGGCTTTTAACTACTTCACAAGAAAGTCTGAGAATATTAAGGTTAACAAAATGGATATGGTTATCAGTGCTCATCAACCAAAATCAGTTCTTTTAAAAGTATTATTTGAACCTAATACCTTTGTTTCTGACTCTGCAACTTACGACATTACTGCATGGTCATTGCCCTACGCACACGGAATTCAGGCATTTGCCAGTAAGGAGTCTTTAAGCCCGTTGATGAATACTCTTGAAGTACAGGCTTCAACTATTTCTAGCCTGCCAAATCCGGTAGCTTACGTTGCAAACTGGAATTCGCTGGCTGATGTTAAGTTTTTGGCTGAATTGTTAAGAAAAAATATAAAGGTTCGGTATTCTGAAATTGCTTTCGAAAGCGGGGGTAATAGATTCAATGCGGGCTCATTAATCATTGCGCGTAATGGAAATTCAAACCTTGATGGAGGTTTTGAGAAGGTAATAACGGAACTAGCTAGCAAATCAGGCATTACTTTACAGCCACTTTCTTCAGCTTTTGTAGATAAGGGTGCAGATCTTGGCTCAGACAAGGTTCGCTATATTAAAAAACCAAGGGTTGTTGTTGTAAGCGGCGAAGCGGCTTCTTCATTAGCTTTTGGAGAGATCTGGCATTTTTTTGAGCAACAGATCAACTATCCGCTTAGTGTAGTTCGGTCTTCGGATCTTAACCGCATCGACTGGTCAAGCATTGATGTACTTATATTACCTAATGGGAAATATACTGATTTAGGAAACGATAAAATGCTGCAATGGATACGTAGTGGCGGAAAGCTGATTGCCATGGATGCTGCTGTATCTCAACTGGTTGGGCTGAAAGGTTTTGACATTAAAAACAAGGAAGAAGCAAAGAAAGAAGATAAGGAAATGGATCCTTATAAAGCACTTAAATCTTATGAGAACCGAGAAAGAGAACGTGTTCAAACAAATATTCCAGGTGCTATATATAAAGTAGATTTGGATAATACCCATCCTCTTGCTTTTGGCTTTCCTGATTTCTACTATACCCTAAAGCTTGATGATAATGTTTATCAATACCTGACTGATGCTTGGAATGTAGGGGTTATTAAAAAAGATAATTATGTTAGCGGATTTGTAGGTTCGAAAGTCAGGAAAAAATTAAGCGATGGTTTAATTTTTGGTGTTCAGGAAATTGGGAATGGCTCAGTAGTATATTTAGCTGACGATCCGCTATTTCGCAGTTTTTGGGAAAATGGTAAACTGCTATTCAGTAATGCTGTATTTATGGTTGGGCATTAAATTTTCAAAATACCTGAATTTAGTTTCAAGTCTTCTGTATTGAAAGCATTAAATTTATTGGCGGGCTCAGTTAGAACTCTTTGTAGCCCCAGCACTGGTTTTATCGTTTGAATTTATTCCGATAAACTGTTAGTCTATTCATCTAATTATCTGTTTAATTAGCGTCTTTTAAGCTTATTGTAATTAACTATCAATTAAGATGATTCACCTGAGAATGAGTGATACAGACCTTTTTAACTGATTCTCTTTTGCTTTTACTTTCTGATTTTAAAAATAAATCATTGATTATCAATTAGTTATGTACTTTACACAAAAAAAACGTTAAATTAACTTTGTGTTAACAATAAACTTACCCAAATTTGACATTAATTATAACCAATAATTAACGATTCCTCATTTAAACAATTCAAAACTAATTTAGTATGAAAAAACTTCTACAAAGTTTGTTCCTGTTGTTATTTATAGCTTTTCAAGCTATAGCTCAGGAACGCACTGTTACAGGAACAGTGACCGACAAAACGGACGGTCTACCATTGCCTGGAGTCAGCGTTAAAGTAAAAGGCACTAACGTTGGAACCTCAACAGGCGGAGACGGTAAATTCAGCCTTCGTGTACCAAGTGGTAGTACGACATTGACATTAACTTATATTGGCTACACCACTCGTGAAGCTACAATAGGTTCAGGTAGCACAGTTAACGTACAATTAACTACTGATGCAAAACAGTTATCAGAAGTAATTGTTACTGGTGTAGCCGGTGCAACTACCAAAGAAAAACTGACAGTTTCAGTTACAAAGGTTAGCGAAGAAAGACTAAACGCTGTAACAGGAACTTCATTAGCAGGCGCCTTGTCTGGAAAAGTTGCTGGTATCAGAACAAGTTCTTCAAGTGGTAGCCCTGGCTCTGGAGTTGATATCCAGTTAAGAGCAGATAATAACTTGAACAACGTAGGTTCAGGACCGCTAATTTTGATTGATGGTGTTATCTATACAGGATCTCTTGGAGATGTGAATGCAGACGACGTTTCATCAATGGAAGTTGTTAAAGGTGCAGCTGCATCAGCACTTTATGGATCAAGAGCTGGTAATGGTGTAATTGCAATAACTACCAAAAGAGGTAATAGTATTGGATTAAATACTGTTAAAGTGAATGTACGTAATGAAGCAGGTATGCAGGAAATTGCAAATACCTTAGATCTTGCTACTCACCATCCCTTTGCTCTTGCAGCAGATTATCAGCAGTTTGTTGGTACTTTTACTAAGTATCAGGGTGTTACTTATCCAGCAGGATATCGTGATGCCGGACATAGTCCATTAATTGCTGGTAACAGAGTTCCAAAGGCAGACCACTATGTAGACAATCCTTATGGTGTAACACGTAACCAACAAAACGATTTTTTCAATAAAGGTATTAACTATGCCAATTTCGTGTCTATGACTTCAAGGACTGAGAAAACTGGTGTATATGCTTCATTTGAAAATAACTCTCAGGATGGTATTATTAAAATGACTGATGGTTATACCAGACAAAACTTCCGTTTTAACGTAGATCAGCAGCTTGCACCATGGTTAAAATTCAGCACTTCAAATTTAATAGTAAATACGAATACTGAATATCCTGGATCAGGTGGTGGTATCTTCTTTAACATTGCATTAGCAGAACCTGATGTTAATCTTAATGGTTTCAATCCAGATGGACAGCCATATTATTTGCGTATGAACCATTGGAGTGGTGAAACAACTAACCCGCTTTATACGCTTTACAAAACTCAAAGACAGGATAAGAAATTCAATTGGGTTGGAAACTTTGCATTAAATGCGAGAGTAAATTCATGGGCAAATTTTGATGTAAGTCATTCTTTGGAAAGAAGTAATTACCGTTATCGTAACTATAATCCAAAAGATTACTGGACTCCAACAGGTGGTACAGCTGCAACCAATGGTATGTCATATACCAATGGAAACTTACAGGATTATTCTGAAGAAGGAAATAGCCAAAATACTCAAGCCACTTTAAACATGGTTAAAGATTTTGGAGATCTTACTTTAAGAGGTAAACTTTCCTATTTATATGAAAACCGCAGATACGAAAACTATCAGGTTTCATCTTCTCAGTTTGGTGTTGCCGGTATTCCTACCTATGATAACTTCGCGGTTATTAATGATGCGGGTTCATATGATGAAACTGAAAGAGCACAAAACTATTTTGCGATCTTAGGAATTGATTATAAAGACAAGTTTTTATTAGATGGTATGTACCGTTATGACGGTTCATCACTTTTTGGTTCTGATCAAAGATGGAATCCATACTACAGGATTTCAGGTGCTTACCGTATTTCTGAGGATGTAAAGATTCCAGGCATTGATGAGTTAAAAGTTAGAGCTGCTTACGGAACTGCTGGTATTCGTCCAGGTTTTGATTGGCAATATGAAACCTTTACTTTAAATAATGGTTCAGCAGCAGCTGTTCAAAAAGGTAACAGAAATTTAAAGCCATCTAAAACTTCTGAAACTGAAGTTGGTTTGAATGTTGATTTCTTAAAGAAATTCTCATTTGAAGCTGTTTATGCTCAGTCAGTTACTGATGATCAATTCTTAAATGTTCCTCTTTTAGGTTTCCTTAATAATGGATTCACAAGCCAGTTTCAAAATGCTGGATCAGTAGAAAGCAAGACGTTAGAATTTAGTCTTTCTGCTAACTGGATGAAGAAAAAAGATTTCTCATGGAGCTCGAATCTAGTTTATTCTAGAATCAGACAAAAAATCACTGACCTTCCTATCGCACCATATGTGTTTGGTAGTACTGATGGTGGTGGCCAGCAGATGTTCTTTATCAAAGCAAATGAAACATACGGAGCAATGTATGGTCATTCATGGGTGCAAAGTCTTGATCAAATGAGCAAGCAACTTCCAGCAGGAAAAACAATTGCTGACTATGTTGTAAACTCAAAAGGTTATGTAATTGCTGCAGGAACTGAAGGCAAGACTACTGAGAAAGCGATCAAACGTTTGGATGAAAAAGGTGCGATCTTGTTTGATAAAATAGGAGATGGTAATGCTGACTTCAATATGGGCTTAGCAAACACGTTCAATTATAAGCGTGCAACTCTTTATTTCTTGCTTGATCTTAAGAAAGGTGGAAATATTTACAATGCGAAAGGACAATGGTTAACTAGAGATTTAAGAAATCCTGAAATGGACCAGAGCGCAGTAGCTCAAGCTGATAAAAAGGCTTATGATTATTTCCTTAATTTCTACGATGTAAATACTCCTAATGCTTATTGGGTTGAAGATGCAACCTATCTTAAACTTAGAGAGGTGGCTTTAGGCTATACTTTCCCACTTAAAAGCTTAGATGTGTTTGGTGGTGTTGTTAAAAGTATAACTGCAAAAGTTGTAGGTCGTAACCTGATTAACTTTGATAATTACAGTGGATATGATGCTGAAGTTGGAAGTATTAGACAACCATATGATGGAACTTCTAAATATCCTAACTTCAGAAATTATGCATTCTCACTTTCGATGGATTTTTAACTCTTAAGATTAAAAAAGACAATTATGAAAAAAATAAAATTTATATACGCAATTGCTCTCGCACTGTTTTTGGTGCAAGGGTGTAAAGAGGATCTTCTTGTTGTAGAAAATGAAAATCAACCAGATTTTGATAAAGTTTTCTCAAATGGAGCAGCTCTTGAGAATCTTGCCAGCGGACTTTATGTTACCATTTATAATGGTGAACACTCTTCTGGTAGCGTTCAGCCGATGTTGGCTGTTGCTGCTGATAATGTTTCTTGTTCATGGGGTAACTTTGCAATGAGAGATATGTCATGGGAGCCACGTAACAATGCTTGGAATAATGCTCCAACGTATAGTTATAATACAAATTCGCTTGGTCTTTGGAACAATATGTATTCTGCTATTAATACTGCATCTGATGTGTTAAAAGCTATGGGAACAGGTGTTAATGTGGGTGCTAATGGTGCAGATAATGCAAGAACTAAGGCTTTTTGTAGGTTTGCTCAGGGTGTAGGTTACGGTAACCTTGCACTTGTTTTTGACAAAGCCTTCATCGTTGATGAAAAAACTGTGATTGCAGAAGCTTCTTTAGCATCAGCATCAGCTTATTCTAAAGTTGCTGAGTCGGCTTTAGTTTATCTTGATGAAGCTGCTGCTTTAGCAACAGCTAATACATTTACAATTCCTAAGGGATGGATGGGTGCTGATAAGGATTATTCAAACGTTGAGTTTAAGAAACTTATTAATACCTATGCAGCTAGAATTTTGGCTTATTCTCCACGTAACAAAACTCAATTGGCAGCTGTTAACTGGGCAAAAGTAAAAACTTATGCTGATGGTGGACTTACTTCTGATTTTATTGTAATGCAGGATGGTGGTGCTAAATGGTATGATTCAGCAGGCGATTACCTGGTTTATCAGGGCTGGGGTGTTACTGATAATTATGTTGTGAATATGATGGATCCAACAATGCCTAAGCATTGGACCGATGTTTCAACATTCCCTTATCCAAAAGAATCAACTGCTCCTATAGATC
>NZ_JBIKSU010000076.1:0-8528 GCF_044348475.1 Daejeonella sp.
TTTTCGCCTTTAGCATTATCAGCGCTCACGGTCACTTTCGATCCCTTAACGCTTGCACCGGTAACTTTATGGCTTAATAAAAACTCCATCCCCTGTTTAGCAAGAACTTTTTGAAGCTCCTTACCCAAGCTCTTATCCATTGTTCCAATGATAGAATCCATGAATTCTACTACCGTGACTTTTGAGCCAAGACGTGCATAAACAGACCCCAACTCTAGGCCAATAACACCTCCACCAATAAGAATTAAATGCTTTGGTATTTCTTTTAAATTCAAGGCTTCAGTTGAAGTAATAATACGATTTCCATCTGTTTTAAGGAATGGCAAAGCAGTAGGCTTTGATCCTGTTGCCAGAATGATATTTTTACTAGTTAGGCTCTCAGCAGTTCCATCAGCTTTAGTAACCTTAACCGTATTTTTATCTACCATTGATCCGATACCCTGGAAAGTACTGATCTTATTTTTTTTCATTAGGAATGAAATCCCACCCGTAGTATGAGCAACAACCTCATCTTTACGTTTAATCATTTGCTTCAAATCGGGCGACAGATCTTTTAGATTTATTCCATGCTCTTTGAAGGTATGTAATGCATTATGATAATGCTCGGATGAATCCAATAAAGCTTTTGAAGGTATACAACCCACATTTAAGCAGGTTCCACCAAAAGTATTGTATTTTTCAATAATCGCTGTTTTTAAACCCAATTGGGCACAACGTATGGCGGCAACATAACCACCCGGACCGCTACCAATTACTATTACGTCAAATTGCATGTAAGAATATCTTTAAAATTTACCCAAAGTTACTAATTATAGGCCCTTAAAAAAATCAGAAAATCAAAATTTAGCCTCTTAAATGCATTTATTTAGTATATATTATTTAATTAGATTTGAGAATCCAATTATAAAATTCAATATGTTAAAAAAATATGCTCTGACTGCAGTACTGCTATGCCTGATCACATCGGTTTCCTTTTCTCAAAAACCAGGAGTAATTTATTCAAGAGCAGATACATTACGAGGTACGCTAAGTGATTTAAGGAGCTCATATGACGTACAATATTATCACCTGAACATTCAACTTGATATTGAAAATAAATTTATTAGCGGATCGAATCTTTTCAAATTTAAAGCCACAACTGACCTCAATCGCTTACAATTCGATCTTTTTGCTAATCTTCAGATCCAAAAAATAAGCTATCATGGGCAAGAAATCCCATTTAAAAGAGAGTTCAATGCCGTTTTTCTTGATTTTCCATCAACTATAAAAAAGGATAGTCAAGATGAATTCACTGTATTTTACAGTGGCAATCCGAGCATCGCTGTGAGGCCTCCATGGGATGGCGGCTTTACCTTTTCAAAAGACACGCAGGGTAAACCATGGGTAGCTGTATCCTGTCAGGGATTTGGGGCAAGTTCCTGGTGGCCTAATAAAGATCATCAATCTGATGAAGTAGATAGCATGATGATCAGCATTACTGTACCTAAAGGCTTAATGGATGTGAGTAATGGTAGGCTTAGGTCTATTCAAAATGTTGATTCTGACCATACCCGTTTCAACTGGTTTGTGTCTTACCCCATCAATAATTATAATGTGAGCCTGAATGTGGCAGATTATGCGCATTTCGATGATTCATATACTGGCGAGAATGGCAATCTTACCCTTGACTATTATGTTTTGAAAGAGAATCTTGAAAAAGCAAAAAAACAATTTAATGCCAATGTAAAACCAATGTTCAATGTTTTTGAAAATTGGTTTGGTGCCTACCCATTTTACCGTGATGGATATAAGCTGATTGAAACTCCGTATTTGGGAATGGAACACCAGAGTGCTGTGGCCTATGGTAATAAATATTTGAATGGATACATGGGCCGCGATCTTTCAGGAACCGGACTGGGGTTAAAATGGGATTATATCATTATACATGAAACCGGGCATGAATGGTTTGGAAATAATATTACCTCTAAAGACATTGCCGATATGTGGATTCATGAGGGGTTCACCATGTATTCGGAAGCATTATTTGTAGAAAGCAGAGATGGAAAAGCTGCTGGAGCTAAATACATTGCTGGTGTTCGAAAAAATATTCAAAATGATAAACCAATTTTAGGCCCATATGGAGTTAATACCGAGGGTTCAGGTGATATGTATTATAAAGGTGCAAACTTGATTCATATGACGCGTACCCTGATTGATAATGATCAGAAATGGCGTGAAATACTGCGAGGATTGAACAGCGAATTTGGACTTAAAACAACTACTACTGAAGATGTAGTAAATTACCTCAATAAAAAATCAGGAAAAGACCTAACTAAACTATTTGATCAGTACCTGCGATATGCCAACATTCCTGTCTTAGAATTTAAGACTGAAGGGAAACAGACCCTTTATCGCTGGAAGGCAGATGTTGAAAATTTTGATATGCCTGTGAGGATAAAAAACGGAAAAAAATATCAATGGATCAAACCTGAAACCGAATGGAAAAAGATTAGACTTGAATCAGTATTTACCCCAGATCTGGAGAATTTCTACATTAAGGTTCAAGAAGTTTAGTAAAAACATCACGATACGCAACGTTTTCTTAGAATTTGCGTCTAATATTTAATGAACCCTAACAGGAAATTGATAGCTTAAAAATTAATAAAGACATGAAAAAATCACTGATATACCTTGTACTTACCTTATTAATGGCCACCGCTGCAAACCTTGCCATTGCCAATTCGCTGATCACACTAGTTAAGAGCAATGCAAGCATATCAGACGAAAGCCGAACTGTTTCTGGGTTTTCAGGCATTACATCATCAGGCAGTTATACTATATTTATTACCATGGGCGATAAAGAAAGTCTTCGTTTAGAAGGCAGCTCAGAAATGATCAACCAAATAGAAACCAAGGTTGAAAATGGTATTTTAAAGATCCGCAATAAAAAGCAGATGAATTGGAGAAGCTGGAATAGTGGTGGAAAAGTTTTTATTTATATTGAAGCCAGAACTCTACATGGAATTACACTTAGTGGCTCTGGCGATATTGATGTAAGTGGCACAGTTAAATCTACTGGACTTACAAACACGATCAGCGGATCAGGAAGCATATCACAAAATATGGATGCAGAAAATTTTGTTGCTATAATAAGCGGTTCAGGAAAGATCATTGCAAAAGGTAAGGCAGAAAATGCAAAAATAACCATTGCCGGATCCGGAAATCTTGAAGGAAAAGAACTTCAAACAAGCAATTCAACTGTAAAAATTAGTGGTTCAGGAAACATCACAATTACTGCCGATAAATATTTAGAAGCACTTATTAGCGGTTCAGGCAATATCCGATACGGTGGAAACCCAAGCGTTAAATATACAAAAAGTGGGTCTGGAAGTATTTCAAGATACTAAGCAATCAATTTTAGAAGGCTGCATTTTTTAGTGGCAGGCTTAATTGGTGGCTATTACAAAAAAGACGTTTAAACAGATTGTATTTATAAATAAGAAGGCTGGCTCATTTTTAAATGAGCCAGCCTTCTTATTTATATTTCTGAACGTAAAACGTTCCTTTGAATTATACTCCTAACAATAACCTGGTTGGATCTTCAAGTAGCTGTTTAACTCGTACCAGAAAACCTACTGATTCTCGTCCATCAATTATTCTGTGATCATACGATAAAGCCACGTACATAATTGGGCGGATAACTACCTGTCCGTTTACTGCTACAGGGCGCTCAACAATATTATGCATTCCCAGAATCGCAGACTGTGGAGCATTGATAATAGGTGTTGACATCATTGAACCAAATACCCCACCATTGGTAATGGTAAAAGTACCACCAGTCATTTCTTCCAAAGTAAGTTTACTATCGCGAGCCTTAACTGCTAAGGCCACAACTGATGCTTCGATATCAGCAAGTGTCATAGCTTCTGCATTCCTGATAACCGGAACAACAAGACCCTTTGGTGCTGAAACAGCAATGGATATATCCGCGAAATCATTAAAAACAATCTCTTCACCTTCAATGCGTGCATTTACTGATGGAAAATCTTTTAATGCTTCACAAACCGCTTTGGTAAAGAATGACATAAATCCTAGGCCAACACCATGCTTTTCTTTAAATTTATCTTTGTATTTGGCACGTATATCCATGATTGGCTGCATGTCTACTTCATTAAAAGTAGTTAGCATGGCTGTTTCATTCTTAACACTAACCAAACGTTTTGCAACAGTTTTTCTGAGTGATGACATCTTCTCACGTCTTTCTACTCTTGAACCTGGTGCAGAAACAGAGGCAGGAGCTTTTGTTGCTTCAGTTGCATCTGCCTTCTTACCGGCTTCTGCTTTTAAAGCATCCTCTTTTGTTAATCTGCCACCAACTCCACTTCCCTTAAGCTCTGCAGGATCAACACCTTTTTCAGCCAAAATTTTTGCAGCTGCAGGTGATGGTGCACCAGCAGCATAAGTACTAGCTTTTACCTCTTCAGATTTTACTACTGCTTCTTTTGATTCTGCTTTTGGCGCAGATTGCTTGGTATCAGCTTGTTTTCCACCCTCTTCAATACTACAAACAGGTGCTCCAATTTGGAGAGTATCTCCTTCATTGGCAATAGTTTTTAATGTGCCTGCCTTTTCAGCTGTTAGTTCAAAAGTTGCTTTATCAGATTCCAATTCGGCAATTACTTCATCCATTTCAACATAGTCGCCATTTTTTTTAATCCATTGGGACAATGTAACTTCGGAAATAGATTCGCCTACAGGCGGAACTTTGATCACTAAACTCATAATGGTTTTTGTTATAACTATTAGTCAATATTAACAACTTTCTTAGTTGCTGCTTTTACTTGTTTTTTATCTTTTGGGCTAGTTTTTGATTCAAATGCACAGGCCACAACATACAATTGCTGTGCAATATGCTGTTTGGCATAACCGGTTGCTGTACTACTACTTTCTTTACGCGAAATTAGCTCAAAATTTAACGATGAATTTCGGAATTTTCTGGATATATACGGCCAAGCACCCATGTTCTCTGGCTCTTCTTGTACCCAAACAAATTCAGTTGCATTTTTATACTTACTTTGAATTGCTTCAAGCTGATCATAAGGCATTGGATATAATTGCTCTAATCGAACAACTGCTACATCTTTTCTCTTATCTGTCTGTTGTTTTTCAAGAAGATCATAATATATTTTACCACTACAGAAAAGCACGCGTTTTACATCGGCTGTTTTAACAAATTGATCATCAATAACTTCATTAAACTTACCATCAGTAAATTCTTCTAGCTTACTCACACACTGAGCACTTCTTAAGAGGCTCTTTGGAGTAAATACAACAAGAGGTTTTCTGAAATTGCGTTTAAGTTGTCTTCTTAAAACGTGGAAGAAATTTGCTGGAGTTGTACAATTAACAACCTGAATATTATCATCAGCACATGCTTCCATAAAGCGTTCTATTCTACCTGAAGAATGTTCTGGGCCCTGACCCTCAAATCCATGAGGCAGTAACATAACCAGTCCATTTGATCGCTGCCATTTTGTTTCTGCACTGGTAATGAATTGATCAATTATAATCTGCGCACCGTTAACAAAATCACCAAACTGCGCTTCCCAAATAGTCAATGCCATTGGATTGGCAAGGGCATATCCATACTCAAAACCTAAAACACCATATTCTGAAAGGTGAGAGTTGTAAATTTCAAATTTGGCTGAGTCATTGTTTAACTGTGCCAAAGGGATGTATTCTTCTTCAGAATCCTCTAGTGTTAGTACGGCGTGTCTGTGTGAAAAGGTTCCCCTTTCTACATCCTGGCCACTTATTCGCACTCTAAAACCTTCTTGCAATAAAGTACCATAAGCCAGTAATTCGCCCATTGCCCAATCAAATACTTTGGAATCAGACATTTTTCTGCGCTCATCGAAAAGTTTTTCAATTTTCTTGAAAAACTTTTTGTTGGTAGGTAAAGTGCTTATCGCTTTAGCCAGTGTAAGCATAGTTTTTGAAGATACTTTGGTATTTACAGGAATAGCAATTGCTCCCGGCTTTGCTAGCTTCAATCCTTTCCAAGAACCTCCAAATATTTGATGCACAGCAGAATAAGTTTGATCTTCTTTGGCCTCATTTAATCTTTCCTGTAGTAATGCGCGGAAATCTTTTTCCATTTCTTTAGCAAGGTTAGCATCAACTGTGCCTTGCTCTAATAATTTCTGGTTGTAAATTTCACGTGGATTTGCATGAGTCTCAATAGCTTTATACAATAGCGGTTGAGTAAATTTAGGCTCATCTGCCTCATTATGACCATAACGACGGTAACATAAGATATCAATAAACACATCGTTATGGTACTTTTGGCGATATTCAACGGCCATATTGATTGCATATACAATTGCTTCAACATCATCTCCATTCACATGAAATACAGGCGAAAGAGTAACTTTTGCTAAATCAGTACAATAGGTTGAAGAACGAGCATCCTTGTAATTAGTGGTAAATCCTACCTGATTATTTATAACCAGGTGAATACTCCCTCCTGTTTTGTAGCCATCAAGCTTAGCCATCTGTAGCACTTCATAGGTTATTCCTTGACCTGCTAAAGATGCATCGCCATGTATTAATATTGGAGCAATGCGATTATAACCACCTTCGTACTTAAAGTCAATTTTAGAACGAACCATACCTTGAACAACCGAGTCAACGGTCTCAAGATGCGAAGGGTTAGGACATAAACTCAGATGTACACTTTTTCCGGAGTCGGTTTTTACGTCGGTTGAATATCCCATATGATATTTAACATCGCCTCCAAACGGAGTATTCACATCAAAGCCCTTACCTTCAAATTCCGAGAAAATATCCTTGTAGGTTTTGTGCATGATGTTGGCGAGTACGTTTAATCGTCCTCTATGTGCCATACCGATCACAAATTCTTCTATTCCAAGTTCAGCACCTTTCTGGATTACTGAATCAAGTGCAGGAATTACTGCTTCAGCACCTTCAAGTGAAAATCTCTTCTGACCCAAAAATTTAGTTCCCAAAAAGTTTTCAAATACGACCGCCTCATTCAGCTTGGCAAGGATTCTTTTTTTGGTTTCGATAGCAAAATTAGGTGTATTTCGCTCAGACTCCATTCTAAGCTCAAACCATTTAAGTTTTTCAGGATTTCTTACATATTTATATTCAACCCCAATTGACTGGCAATAGGTTTGCTCAACAAGAGCAAGTATATCTTTTAATTTTGCCGGGCCAATACCAACTTCAACACCGGCATTAAATACAGTTTCAAGGTCAGAATCATCTAAACCAAAGGTAACAAGCTCCTTACCTGGAAAATAGGCCCTGCGCTCACGAACCGGATTGGTTTTTGTAAACAGGTGGCCTCTTTGTCTGTATCCATTAATAAGATTTAAAACTTTTATCTCTTTTAAAAAGTGGTCAGGAGTTTCAGCACTTACTACTCCTGCCTCAGATCCACGACCAAAATCGAATCCTTCAAAAAATTTCTGCCATCCAAAATCTACGGAATCGGGATCTTCTTTGTACGAATGATAGAGAGAATCGATGTAGGCAGAATTAGCGTTACTTAGGTATGATAATTTATTCATTTAAAAACAATGTCTTTTACGACTCAAAAATAAGATTTAAAGCATAGAATCGTGAAAAAGTGAGCCCTAAATTGAAATTTAGCAGCAGCACTTTAACGCAAACAATCTAGAGGTGAAAATTAAGAAAAAATGTTCAAGAATAAAGACTGTATCCAGTCAAAAACACTCAATAAATGACAATTTTCTATTTATTTCCTTTAACTACTACAAGTTCAGGGGCATATGAAGGCGAATGTAAATAGCTTTTCAGTTGAGATTTAGTACGCTCAGTATCTGAAAGCTTCCAGGGCTGATGAATTTGAGTAGCACTAATTGAGGCAAGTTCAGGAATCCATAAACGAATATAATCACCCTGCGGATCATAATCCATGGCCTGCTTCAACACATTAAAGTGCCTGTATTCTCTGGGATCATTACCCACGCCTGCTATATATGCCCAATTACCCCAATTATTTGCTGGGCAATAATCAATGAGTTTCTCTTCGAAATATGCTGCACCCCACATCCAGTTAACTTTTAAGTCTTTTACAAGAAAACTTGCTACATTCTGACGGCCCCTATTGCTCATAAATCCTGTAGAATTCAATTCGCGCATATTTGCATCAATGAACGGTATACCAGTTTCGGCATTCTTCCAGAGCTTGAAAAATTCAACTTGATTTTCGCCCTCATCTGGTGCAACACCTTTAAAACCTGCCTTCTGGAAAAACTTATTTCCATATTTTTTAAACATATAACGGAAATAATCCCGCCACAATAATTCAAGAAATAGACTATACGTGGAATCGCTAGCTCCATGTACCTGTTCGTATTTTTTAATTTCCCAGTATACTTCGCGTGGCGATAAACATCCCAAGGCAATCCAGGCAGAGAATTTTGAAGAATAATCAGCTCCAATTAAACCGTTTCGGGTTTGCTTATATGTTTTTACCGAATTCGAAGTCCAGAAATAAT
>NZ_JBIKSU010000087.1:0-6699 GCF_044348475.1 Daejeonella sp.
TCCATCGATGGCCCCTTCTCTCCTAATTGAAGCGCTTCATTAACAATTTCTAGTCGAGATCCAGGTTTAGTGATTAAGAGATTATGACTCATATCATCACTATTACTGAAGATTAGCTTTACCTTTTGACCTGGTTTTACATGGAACCTTACTTGATCAAATTGCAGCCCAACCAGTACATTTATTTTTACAATGGTTACTGTGTCTGTAATCTGATTGGCAAAAAGCTGCTTAACTGAAAATATAAGTAAAGTCAACACTATTATTTTCTTGTAAGGCTTCATCTTCAAAATCTTGACTGATAATTGCAATTAAAACATATTTTCATAATGCTCTGAAGATTCAAAAATTCCACCACTTCTTTGATAAAAATCGGGAATAAGTTCAAAAACTCCATTTTTTGCTTTCATCCATGGAGCATGTGCTCCAGGATGATAGCCAAGCATATTATTCCAATTTACATAGTTCATATCGCCATTGGTTTCCATTAAACCCATATTAATACCAGGGAAAGGAGCCAAATGCCCAGCTAAATTTTTATGCCAATCAATAAGTATTGGGTTTACTGTTAAATCGGCGCAAAGGCAAGGAATATTTCTTTCTGCAGCGAGCTTCGCAATTTTAACAGATAAACTCAAGGTTTTAGCAATTCCTTTCAATACCAGAACATTATAGCCAAGATCTAACCTATTGAGTGCAGATTCTTCGTCATGAATGCTCTCATCAGCGGCAATAAGAACACCCACATCAGAAACATTTTCTTGATTAGATTCATTTAATGGTTCTTCAATGAGTAATATTTGTTCAAAAGCACCTATCTTTTTAGCATGATCCAAGTATTTAAGGAGGCTTTCCTTTTTCTCATATCGGGCATTAGCATCCATTGTATAGATCAGTTTACCGTTAATAGTATGATTGGTACGAAGATCTTTTAGTGTATGATGTATTAAACTAAGCCTTTCCATATCAGCTTTTAACATTTCAGACTGGGTTCCAGGTGATCCAGTTTTGACTTTAAATACAAAATATCCTTTTTTAGCTGCCTCTAAGAGATCTTGCATCGGCATCCCATATGGAATTTGATACATAATAGCAA
The DNA here is from genome assembly GCF_044348475.1 of Daejeonella sp. Taxonomy (GTDB): domain Bacteria; phylum Bacteroidota; class Bacteroidia; order Sphingobacteriales; family Sphingobacteriaceae; genus Daejeonella. The sequence continues at coordinate 1,097 of NZ_JBIKSU010000087.1, forward strand.
TTTTATCATTTCGATGTGAGAGAGCTTCTTTAAATGGCCCAGGAATCATCTTCTCAAAGCTATTGTAGTTATTTTCAGCAGCATAAACTAACCAGGCTGCATTATCAACACTCACTAGAGCATTATAAACAAAATTGATATTTAGATCAGATTTTCCTGTAATCCTTTTGCCTTCCAAAATTACTTCTGGCAATATTTTATCCAAAAGATCAACAGGAGTATAAAAAGATGTTTGTTTGACTAGATCTAGAGCCTTAGTGGTAAGAGCATGCATCATTGAATTGCCTTTGGATTCTGAATGCAAGGAAAACAGGTCAGCATCGCCATAAAGAACACTTTGAGTAGCTATTCCTGTTTTTGAAATACCTGAAGCAGTAGTCATATTTGATGCTGTCTGCCAAAGTTCAGTTAAATAACCACCTTTAAACCCAAATGGACGGATAAGTTTTTCACGCTCATAGACACAAGCAGAATTAACAATTCTTATCTTTTTTTTACCAAATAATGAACTGGCATTCACTAAGGGTGAATCAAATGCACTTAATGCAGTTAAAAGACCAGCTCCTTTTACAAATTTTCTTCTGTCCATCATGGGTTGACCCTAAAGCCATTAAAGGTCTATACTTAAAATTCTGAAAGCAGCAATTGCTTCACAAATTCATCGTCAATTAAATGTGGGTAGGCCGCACAAACCCGATCAATTTCTTCCATTTGTCCTGCAGAAAGTTCTTCATTTGGATTCAAGCACCAACGTCCTTCAAGCAATCCTTGTCTTCTTAACACTTCATGAATACCAGGAATACAGCCATGGAAACTATTTGCCGAATCAAAGATGGCAGCGTTCATATCAGTTACTTCAATTCCTTTAGTGAGTAATTCAGCAATACCTGTATTGTTATTAGCTTTACATTGCTTTACTTCATTCAGTAATTCTACTGCACTTTTTGTCCATACCGCCCAATGTCCAAGCAAACCTCCCACAAATTCCTTTTCTACTTTCTTACCTTTAATATCAAAGCTGTATTTGGTCAATAGATCAGGAATGATATTATCATCATTGCCAGTATAAAGATCTATTTCATTACATCTAGAAGATGTACAAACTGCTCTAACTACATCCAATGTTTGATATCGGTTAAATGCTGCAACTTTTATTGCTTCTATATTTTTGATCTCGGCAAATTCCTGCCAGAAATCATATGTAAAAATTCGTCCGCCAACAGATGGTTGAAGATAAAAACCAATGATAGGCATCACTGCAGCAACATCCCGAACACGCTGAAGAATATCCTTTTCAGTCCAGCTCTGTAGTCCACCCATACTAAGCAAACCTAAATCATACCCATATTTCAATGCAATTTCAGCTTCACTCACTGCCTGAGCAGTAGGTCCACAAAGTCCAGAAACCTTAATAAAAGGCCTGCAATCGTGATTTGCAGAATCTAGTTCATCTGATACAACTTTTAAAACAGTCTCAAATAAATTAATTTTAGGGTCTCTGATCTCAAATTGTGTGGAATGAACTGCAACAGCAAGCCCTCCGGCACCTGTTGCCAGATAATACCGTGCAAGCTGCCGCTGCCTAGGCTCATCAAACTTGCGTAATGAATTAAGAGCCAGTGGAATTGCAGGAATAACGGTACCATTATGCAATACACTTTTTAGTGTAGGATCTAATGTTTTTGCTGACATATTTATAATCTAAAAAAAATCTTTTAATCTAAAACTGGCCTTTTCTTTCCTGAAAATGTGTTGGCTTATTAATAGTCTTTCCACCAGCATGAAGCCATGCTACGGTCATCTCGATCATATCGCGAACAGTTACCCTAGGATATCCAAAAAGTTTGTGTGCTTTTGATGCATTACTTAATAAAGCAGTAGGCTGAACTTCGTTTTCAAAAATTGGTTCTTTTCCAAGCAACATTCCAAATTGTTCTGCCAACCATTTTAAAGATAAAGTTTCTGGGCCTGTCACGTTTAAAATATTTGCTGGAACATCGCAATGTAATAATGAACGGATGGCAATTTCATTGGCATCTCCTTGCCAGATCACATTTACATTACCTGTTGTAAGGTCTATGGATCTTCCCTCATTTACAGATTTGGCAATTTCGAGCATTACTCCATAGCGAAGGTCGATTGCATAATTAAGTCTGTAGATGAGTGTTGGAATAGAATACCTTTCTGAGAAATATTGAAAAATACGTTCTCTACCCAAGCATGACTGCCCATATTCTCCAACAGGAGCAGGAAGATGCTCTTCAGATAATCCACCAGAGTTTATTGGAGTAAAAGGATAAATATTTCCAGTAGAGAATGCTACAATTCGTGAATTTTTATAACGCTCAGCAACACGGCCAGGAAGGTATGAATTCATTGCCCAGGTAAAAGGTTCTTTACCAGTAGTTCCAAATTTGGTGCCTGCCAAATAAATGATATTTTTTGCCTCAGGACAAGCGGCTAGATCTTTCTCATTAAGCAGATCTGCAGAAATTGTTTCAATTCCATCTGCTTCAAGTTCTTCGCGCGTTCCAGCTTCAGAAAATCTGGATATTCCAATGATGCGTTTATCAATCCCAGCGCGAACAATTGCCTTTCTAGCTAATTTTGCCATGCTGGGGCCCATTTTACCACCCACACCTAAAAGAATTATATCACCTTCAATTTTACTTATATCAGAAATCAAAGCTTCTGATGGTTTTAATAATTCTTGTTCTAATGCTTCTAATTCAGTCATTTTAGGATTTTAATATTAAAATTTATTAATTATTTTCTTATTTGCTTTTTGCCATAGCCGCAGCCTGGGTGGTCGTATAATATTTTGCGAGCATATTGGGAATCTCCCATGCGGGAAGTTCACCAATTTTTAAATACCCAAGATAGTTTTTTACAACTTCAGCAAAATGTTCTTCATGCGGAACTTTATACTGCTCAGGAATAAGTAATTCCCATAAATTTCCAGCTTTAACAATCGATACACCTGGAAATTTAATTTGCAAACGGGCAATTGCCGCTTGAAGGTCATTTACTGAAGATGACTTTGAAATTTCAAGATAAACTACAGGTTTATAATTTTGTTCTTTACCTTGCTTGATCAGTATATTAGCTTTGGTTCCACGCATCTTGGCAAAGTGAGTATCTCCTGTTCCTTCTGGAGCCTCAAAATTCCATTTAATTCCAACCCTAGCATGAACATTCTTTAATGTATAATTCATTTCACCATTAGACATTACATTCAGGGTGCCGTTCTTTACATATTTTGACAAATATTCAGGATAATTATCTTTGAGCGTTGACCTTTTAAATTGTTCCAAACTAAGTGAAGTTGACCATTCTTTTGCAGAGATCATTTTAATATCAGTTTTGTAATCAAGTGCAACATCAGGAAAAGATGTCCACTGAATCAGATCTACCATATGGGTGGTAATATCTACAAGGCCGCGACCCTCCTGTTCAATATCAAAGAACCATGCCGGTCTTACTAAGGGTTTACCAGAAACATTCTTATAAAAATGGTGCACACTTTCTTGCATAACCGCAGGATTGTCAGGTGTACCTTTTTCTAATTGACCAAAAAATAAAGTATCCTGACTTAGCGCACGTTGAAGTACATAATAAATATTGAAACGTTCGGTCATGATATCGTATAAAAGCACTTTTTTATCTTTAGAAACTGTAAATGCTTTTTCAAGAGAATTAAAACCTTTCTGATCTATAGCCAAAGGTTTATCTGCAAGTACATTTAAGCCAGAATCAATTGATCTGCTGATATATGAGCTCTTACTTTTATTATTCCCAGATAGGATGACCACATTACCAGCCTTTTCACTGAACATCTTATCTAGGTAATCAGGACCTTTATAAATCTCATGTTTCCAAGTGGTCGGATTTTCTGCGCGAGCATTATAACTATCAACCAGTTTTAGATGATTTTCAAGTTCAGAGCCATCAGGTGCATATACATGAACCACAGAATCTATATCCGCATACATCGACTTTTGTAATAAAGCAGCATGAAAATGCCCAGGGTCAAGTGTTATAATACGTACCTTTTGATCATTCTTTTTCATTTCATGAGGTATATTCTGACAACTATTGAATGAAAATAAAAGAATAGTTAAATTAAAAATAAGAATAGAAGTTTTAAGAAAGGAGTTTTTTATCTGGTACATTATTTTGATGTTATAATTCACGAATTTCTATATTTTTAAAATAGGCTTTGTTTCCATGATCCTGTAATCCGATACGGCCTACTTTTGACATTCCATAATCAGGATAATCTTTCCATTTTCCTTCTGTTTTTCTTTTGGTCCAATCTTTATTCCAGGCTTTAAAATTAACTATTCTGATCTCATTCAGCCAATGTTCTACTTTCCCCTTCTTAAAAACTATTCTGCTGGTATTCCACTCTCCGATAGGTTTTAACTGTTTGCTTTGAGCAGGAGAATACATCCCATAATTAGCGCCAGTTTTCTGTGAATCTTCAAGCTTTGCAGGATAATTAATATCATCAATAATCTGGTATTCTGGAGCAGTCTCAATTGCTCTTTTGTATTTAGGATCTTCAATTACCTGATAAAATATGCCACTATTACTTCCCTTATTCACTTTCCACTCCCACCTTAATTCAAAATCAGCAAAAGATTGATCCGTAAATATATCGCCTGATCCGCTTGGTCCTTTGCCTCCAAGACATACCAAAGAACCATCTTCAACTTTCCAGGTTTTAATTTCGCCAGTATTATTAAAAAGATGCCATCCATTGAGAGATTTCCCATCAAAAATACTATACCATACCCCTTTTGGTTTATTTGGCAGATCATTCGGCACAACATCTGCATGAACACAAAAAGTAATACCAATCAAAGAAACTAGTACTAGAAATTTAATCATTTAACTATAGCGTTAACGTACACGTAAATATATATTATTAAATTTTATTAAAAACCTATAAACAAATAACTAATTTTCACGCTGAACAAAGCTGAACATTCTGATAATTTTAAAACATCAACTAATTAGATTTTTTAATTTGACCATTTTTATCAGCGAGTTTAAATACCTCATTTAAAATCCGGCTCTCAACTCCTACCTGCCATTTTGAAGGCAAACCATACACCGTATGTGCCGCTTCACCTTCATATCCTCCTTCTTTCAATACTGTTGATGATGGTACATAAGACATCACATCGTTTGAATAGCCATACACAAAAGTATCTTCACCCAGCATTTGTTTGATTTTTATACCATATTCAACCAAAAGTTCACCACCCAAGCTCACTAATGGTAAATTTCCGATTGACCATACTTGTACCGGATAAGGATAAGATGTTATTAATTTTTCTCCAGCCTTAATTTTATTTAGAAATCGCTGAGCCCACCGCTTTTGATAAGCAACACCACCAGTATTATTGACAATTTTAGTTAATTCTGCCTCTGTCGGGCTACTTGCAAGTGGTAAGTCTAGTTCTGAATAACTTGTGATTAAATTTGAAGGTAGTTTACGCATATCTTCTTCCAAAACACGATCAACAGCTGCTGCCAGTTCTCTTCCGTATTGTTTGGCTAGAGGTACTGTATGTCTTGGTAAAGGATTTTGGTCG
>NZ_JBIKSU010000077.1:0-8026 GCF_044348475.1 Daejeonella sp.
CAGATTTGAAGTCATTTGTAAGGCAAGATGACTATGATGATCTCCATCAACTTCTATATGCCTTTCTAGGTAATATTTAAAAATTGAAATACTATCAGGGAAGTTATTATGAATGTCATTTACCAGCGAAATAAACATGCCAGGTATTAGATCTTCACGCCCAAATGTGAATATGGCCGATTGCAGATATGGCTTATTACTTCCAATAATTTTAAAGGTAAAGTCAACAAAATCACGGGCTTCTTTTGGCGCATCAGATGCTGCATAGGCTAAATCAAAATCACCGCTATGTTGTAATTCTTCAATGAATCTTTTCATTTTTGAGGTGTCTGCATTACATTGGAGCATGGCATCAAGATAAAGTTCAAAATGACTTTTCCTGACACCAAAACTATCTACATCCGATTCTTCGCCAACGACTATTTCATTGATGAGATTTCTAGTGTCTGCAGAACCTTTTGGAAACCAGGGAATAGAAGTGCAGGTTAAATTATTTTGCAATGCCTTTAACAATGACATAAAATCCCATACTGCAAAAATATGGTATTGCATAAAAATTTTCAAGTCATCTAGGTCATTGATCATTGAATAAACTTTATGATTAACTATTTGTTGCCTTAATGGCTCAACTGCCTTTTTAATTTTCTCTAGTTGTTCATTCATATGGATTGATTTATTTTGCGATTGCAATTCAATTTAGGTTTCAGAATGCAAGTATCCTGATTTGTAATGTTTCATTTGATATTGAACTGCAAAAGGGACAGAAAAATGACATTAGTTAATTTCGGGTAACAAAAAACGGAAGCTTAGTACTTTTAATACATCCTGTTGAAATAGTCAAAAGATTGATTAAAAATGCTGAATTAAAAAGAATATATGTATGTAATAACCTTGTTTATAGGTAATTAGTAGACTAGGTTTTTGTTAGCTAAGTTGTGAACAATCAAATTAGTTTCTCTATCCCTAATTTTTCAGCAACCTCATTCAGATCTTTACAAACATCATCTATCAATGGAATGCCATTGAGCTTTCGTTCTTTTTCTGCTGCTACTTCAGGTTGACCCGGGATAATCACTTTTTGTTCTTCACTGATTGATTTGGCAGAGCTGAATCGATTGATCCAGTTATCGAGGTGCGATTTAAATTCGTCAATTGGTCTGAAGCCATCAACACGCATAGCACCCAGAAAATGCCCAATTCCTCTTCCTACCGGATCAGCTGATGGTTCCATGAAAGCCACGAATGGGGGCACCCATGGACCATAGTTTGCTCCTGAAAGTACTGCAGAAAGAATATCGACTGTTGCACTTAGTCCAAAACCTTTATGACTACCATGCTCTCTATCACTACCCAATGGAAGTAGGGAGCCTCCTTTTTTTAATTCATGTGGGTCAACTGATGGGTTTCCATTGGCATCCTGAATCCAACCTTCAGGTACAGGTTTCCCCATGCGCTGTGCAATCTCTAGTTTACCGTTTGCAGCAGCAGAAGTTGCCATGTCAACAATTACTGGAGGATATTTTCCTGCAGGAAAAGCATAACACATGGGGTTTGTGCCTAATAAACGTTCATTAGCAAAAGTAGGGGCTACCAACGGACTCGCATTCGTCATGGCAAAGCCGATCATATCCTTTTCAACAGCCATCATGGTATGATAGGCTGCAATACCAAAATGATTCGAATTTCTTACTGAAACCCATCCTGAACCATATTTTTCTGCCTTTTCAATGGCTACTTTCATTGCAAAAGGAGCAACCACAAGACCCAGTCCTGCATCGCCATCAACTGTAGCAGTTGTTGGGGTTTCATGCACAATTCTAATATCAGGCTTCGCATTGATGCGGCCTTTTTCCCATAAACGTACATAGCCAGTAAGCCTAGCAACACCATGCGAGTCAATTCCTCGCAGGTCTGATTTGATAAGTACATCTGCTGCCAGCATTGCATGCTCGGCAGAACAGCCCATTTTAATAAAAATGGATTTTGTGAAATCTCTTAGCTTACTTTCTGTAAAGGTATGGTAGGTCATTTATCTTTTTCTACTCCTCTAAGATCGTGAATTTCAGATCCAAAGGCTTGAAGTTTTCAATCAGTGTTTGAATAAAGCTTTTCCCTTGCTTGACATAAAATAAACCAAAATTTTCGGAACGTTCCTGAAGCCCCCCATTGGGAAAAAGTTTTGTTTTAACTTGCTCAATCTGCGATAAGGCATCAGCAAAATTTCTCTTTTCGGCTTTCATTAGCTTGGCCTCCAGGTTTTTAATTGCCCGGTGTAATCTAGCTTTTATAGCTTCTGAACTTGGACTCAAGCTCGGGTCAATTTTATAAGTGCGAAGTTTGATCTTTTCAAAGATCGAACTAAGCTCTTGCCATTCATCATGGAGGTTTAGCAAATGTTCAGTATGGTTTAAAACCCATTCTTTCTTCAAATCATCTACATTTTTGAAGATGTCTTTTATGTGCAGGTCAAGTCGGTTGAGTTTGTTTTCCAAGTTAAGAGAGCTAAACATTGCAGAATTTCTTAATAGTAAAATGGGAAAATCTACCCCGTAATAATCAAAGTTCTGCTTCAGCTGAAGCCAGTAAATTACTTCTGCACCTCCGCCAATATAAGCTAGATTGGGTAAGATTACTTCCTGATATAGTGGTCGCATCACTACATTTGGACTAAAGCGTTCCGGGTGTTCATTGATCTCTTGTATGAGTTTTTCTTCATTAAAGCTGATCTCTGTATTCAGGATATGGTATCTCCCATTTTCAAAAATAATGCGTTCTCTTAATCCGTCAAGTAGGTAAAAAAAATTGATCTCTCTTGGGTTTACTTGTGCCTCAATCCCAACTTTAGCCAGCTTATCATTTGCTTCCGATATATTTCTGAAACTATTTTGTTGGATAATATCATCGGTAATTATAGATGAGAATTGTTTTTTTAAACGTTTATCATCAGCATCCAGAATGAGTAATCCATACTCTTCAAAAAGTGCATTGACAAGGTATCGGCTCGAATCTGCCAAGTTTTTATGCTCAGAATAGGCTTTAAAGATTAGATTACTCAAAAATGTTGCATGTTCAGAAATTCCAAGAATTTGTTGGTATTCTTTTATTGCATTATTAATTCCTGCGGTTTGTAACCTTCCGGTTGCACCTGTAGCTTCATGTTCCCAGCTAATTTTTTTACCGGAGATATACGTATGATTGATTTCGGCAAAGTCATGGTCTTCAGTTGCCATCCAATAAACAGGGACAAAATTTTTATCAGGGAAATTGTTTTTCAATTCCTTTGCTAGGTTGATAGCAGTTACAATTTTGAAAATGAAGTAAAGTGGACCCGTAAATAGATTTAACTGATGGCCAGTGCAAACGGTAAAGGTATTGTTGTGAAGAAGGAGATCGATATTTTTTTGAACAGAGGCATGCACGGGGCCTTCAATTTTTGAATACTGCTCGCTTAATGTTTCAATGAGTATTTTTCTATCGGCAATCGTTTTTTTTCTATTAATTAAATTTCTGAACCCTTGTATGTCGGCTCTCTCAGAACTGAAGGGTGCTAATTCAGGATCATTAGCCAGATAGCGTATCAGGCCTTCCGAAAAACTACGGGTTTCACTGTAATCAATATAAGTTGCCTTCATGTTGAACGAAATTAGAGGAATTTACTGAATTCCTCTGTACAGATCTATATTTTGACAATCTGACCATACAGATCGAAATCTTCTGCTCGGTCTATTTTAACCTGAACAAAAGTGCCTGGTGTTGCATAACTGATGCGGGAATCAATTAAAACTTCATTATCAACTTCAGGCGAATCAAATTCGGTACGGCCAGTGATGTAGTTGCCTTCTTTTTTGTCGATAAGTACTTTAAAGTGCTTCCCAACCTTATCCTGATTGATATTGAAAGATATTTCCTGCTGAATATTCATGATATCTTCAACACGTTGTTGTTTTATTTCTTCTGGCACATCGTCGTTTAGAAGATGAGCATGTGTTTTTTCTTCATGCGAGTACGTGAAACATCCAAGACGATCAAAGCGACTTTCAGATACCCATTCTTTCATTTCTTCAAAATCACCCTCAGTTTCTCCAGGATATCCGCAGATCAATGTAGTACGCAAAGCAATGTCAGGTACTTTATCGCGGATTGAATTCACAAGATCAATGGTTTTTTGCCTGGTAATTCCGCGACGCATAGCGCTCAGCATCGTATCGCTGATATGCTGCAAAGGCATATCCAGATAATTGCAGATGTTGCTGCGCTCGTTCATCACATCCAAAATATCCATTGGAAAGCCTGAAGGATACGCATATTGTAAGCGGATCCATTCTATGCCATCTACATCAGACAGGTTGCGTAGCAAATCTGCAAGATTTCGTTTACTGTAAAGATCTAAACCATAATAGGTAAGATCTTGGGCAATAAGAATCAATTCTTTAGTGCCATTTTTAGCAAGGTATTTAGCTTCTTTAACCAGATCATCCATTGGTTTAGAAACGTGCTTTCCTCTCATTAAGGGGATTGCGCAAAATGAACAGGGTCTGTTGCAGCCTTCTGCGATCTTAAAATAAGAAAAATGTGAAGGGGTGGTTAATAATCGTTCGCCTACCAGTTCATGTTTATAGTCAGCACCAATGGAGCTTAAAAGATTTTGTAGGTCATTAGTTCCGAAAAAAGAATCTACATTTTTTATTTCAGCTTCAAGTTCGGGCTTATAACGTTCAGAAAGGCAACCGGTTACAATAACTTTCCCTACTTTACCCTGGTCTTTTAATTCGCTGTACTGTAAAATCGTATCAATCGATTCTTGTTTTGCATTATCAATAAATCCACAGGTATTGATTACAATAATATCATCTTTATTCAGCTTTTGATCTTCATGAACAACATCCATCTGATTGCCGCGCAACTGTCCCATCAAAACTTCTGAGTCGTGAATGTTCTTTGAACAACCAAGTGTAATCACATTTACTCTTGGTTTAACCCTGCTAACCTCTTTGCTGCTTTTTGTCTTCATTCTTCTCTTCCCTGTTTATTTAAATAGGGAGTCTACAAACTCTTTTTTATTAAATAGTTGAAGATGTTCTATGCCTTCACCTACACCGATGTATTTCACCGGAATTTTAAACTGATCAGATATTCCGATCACTACTCCACCTTTTGCGGTGCCATCTAATTTTGTAAGAGCAAGTGCATTCACCTCAGTTGCCTGAGTAAACTGCTTGCATTGTTCAATTGCATTTTGGCCAGTTGAGGCATCCAAAACAAGTAAAATTTCATGTGGAGCTCCCGGAACAACTTTTTGCATTACCTGTTTGATTTTGGTAAGCTCATTCATTAACGCAATCTTATTATGTAAACGGCCTGCAGTATCAATAATTACAACATCATCGCCATTGGCAACGGCAGATTGTAAAGTGTCAAACGCCACTGAAGCTGGGTCAGAGCCCATTGGTTGAGCAACTATGCGTACGTTCACCCGTTCTGCCCAAAGCTTTAGCTGATCTACTGCAGCGGCTCTGAACGTATCTGCAGCTCCCAAAACCACGTTGTTTCCTGCAAGTTTTAATTTATGCGCAAGTTTTCCAATGGTAGTGGTTTTACCTACTCCATTAACGCCCACAACCATAATCACATATGGCTTATGATCGCCATATTCAAAATTTCTGAAATCATTGCTATTGTTTTCTGAGAGCAGGCTTTGTATCTCAGACCGAAGAATCTCATTCAGTTCGGAGGTGTTAATGTATTTATCACGTGCAACACGCGCCTGTATTCTTTCAATGATTTTTAAGGTTGTTTGAACTCCTACATCCGAATTGACTAGGATTTCTTCTAGTTCATCAAGAACATCATCATCAACAGTTGTTTTCCCGACAACAGCTTTAGTGATCTTGGAAAAAATGCCTTCCTTGGTTTTCTCTAAGCTTTTATCCAGTTCAACCTGTTCCTGTACATTGTTTTCTTTCTTTTTAAAAAAGTCAAATAGTCCCATAGGTTTGAATTTAAATAATTCTGCTGATGCAGGCAAAATAGTTGTTTTGTAATGAAACCAGTATGAAGCAGCCTAGCGTGGTCAAATTTCAAACGCTTTCAAAAACAATTCTATTCTAATGAAAAAAGCCCCCCAACGATTAGACGCGGGCGGCTTCTGTTATTACAATGTGAAGATTATTTAGAGGAACTAATTCCTGCGATAGCGTCTTTCACGTGATCGTTATGAACGATAATTTCTTTGAATGAATAAGCACCTGTTTTTGGTGATTTGTTCATTGTAATTACTTTTGAGTATTCTTTACCAGCACCTGTTTTCAGGGTTGCAACTACTTTTTTTGCCATTTCTGTATATTTTTTGAGTTGTAGGTTTTAGGTTGTAAGTTCTAAGTTCTAAGTTGTAGGTTGTAGGTTGTAGGTTCTAAGTTGTAGGTTTTAGGTTGTAAGTTCTTAACTTATTACTTATTACTTATTACTTATCACTTATAACTTATTAGTTATCACTTATTACTTAATCTCTTTGTGAACAGTCACTTTTCTCAACACCGGATTAAATTTCTTTAATTCCAAACGTTCTGTGGTGTTCTTTTTGTTTTTTGTTGTTACGTAACGAGACATTCCAGCCATGCCACTCTCTTTGTGCTCAGTACATTCTAAAATAACCTGAACCCTATTGCCTTTCTTAGCCATTGTATTAAGTTTTGAGTTGTAAGTTATAGGTTGTAAGTTGTAGGTTGTATAAATTACTTATTACCTATTACTTACTACTTATAACTCCTTATATGTATCCTTTTTTAAGGAATTTATTAATTACAGCAGTGATGCCATTTTTACTGATGGTTTTAATCGCTGAGGTAGAAACCTTCAACGTAATCCATCTATCTTCTTCTGGAATGTAAAACTTTTTTACATGCAGGTTAGGATAAAATTTACGTTTGGTTTTTACGTTCGAATTAGAAACGTTGAAACCGTTCATCGCCATTTTTCCTGTTAAATCACAAATTCTCGACATGACTATAGGTGTATCTTATAATTTAAATCAATTCTCCAAAGAGTTTGCAAATATCAGCAGAAAAAATCAGATACGCAATACTTTATCAATAAATTTAGTCTTTCCTTTTAAAAGAGGTGTTGGTTCATGTTTTATTGTAATTTTTTTGCATCTATATTAGGCTAGAAGCCCTGAATATGATATAATTGTATTCTGAAATTTTAAAAAAAATATACCGAACAAAAATTAAAAAATGGATCTCCGTATTAATTCCTTTGACGATTACAAACGTGTTTATGATTACAGTGTAGCTGAGCCAGAAAATTTCTGGGGCTCTGTTGCTGACACGTTCTACTGGCAAAAAAAATGGGATAAAGTTCTAGATTGGAACTTTACTGAACCCAATGTGAAATGGTTTAGTGGCGGAAAGTTAAATATAACGGAGAATTGCCTAGATCGTCATCTTACAAATGATGCCGATAAAACTGCGATGATCTGGGAACCCAATGATCCTGAAGAGCATTACAGATCATTTACCTATAAAGAACTACATTTTAAGGTAATTCAGTTTGCCAATGTGCTTAAGAATAATGGTGCAAAGAAAGGCGACAGGATCTGCATCTACATGCCGATGGTGCCTGAATTGGCAATAGCGGTTTTAGCTTGTGCACGTATTGGTGCAATTCACTCTGTTGTTTTTGGAGGGTTTTCGGCCCAATCTATCGCCGACAGGATCAATGACGCTCAATGTAATTTGGTAATCACCGCAGATGGTGGCTTTAGAGGCAATAAAGATATTCCACTTAAAAATATTATTGATGATGCTCTTGTGCAATGCCAGTCTGTAAACAAGATCATTGTTTTGACCCGTACCCGTACGCCTGTTTCTATGATCAAAGGTCGTGATGTGTGGTGGGAAGATGAAATTAAAAAGGTTGAAACTCAGGGCAATCCAGATTGCCCTGCAGAACCAATGGAATCAGAAGATCCATTGTTTATATTATATACATCTGGATCAACCGGAAAACCTAAAGGGGTGGTTCATAC
>NZ_JBIKSU010000024.1:0-27931 GCF_044348475.1 Daejeonella sp.
TTGCAACGGCATCGGCACGGTCTTTTGGACTCATATCTGCCGTTGCCTGAACAAATGTTGCCGATTCAGGATACATCTGCGGACCCATAAATGAAACAAATTCAGGGTTTTCAGGTGCCAGCATAGCCAGCTCTTCTGACCGTTGAACAACCTTTCGAAGCGATTCGTCATCATATTCATTGATTGTTGCAACTCCCATTTTTTTGCCGAAGGCAGATGATACCACCAAACTATTGGAGCTGACCCCACCGCTGGTAGAAACAGAATTTCTGGCATATCGTATATTTCCTGCATCAGAACCACTGAGGTTAACCTCGCATTCATCTGCTTTGGAATAGCTCAACACTTTCTTTAAAAGTACCTGAGCCTGTTCTTTATTTAGTATTGACATGGTCTTATCTTCAGATTTTTCTTGCTGTATTGATTACATTAACTCCATTAAAACGGGTAGTAGCACATCCATGTGAAACTGCACTAGATTGCATTGGTTGACCCTTACCATCAAAGAATGATCCACCCAGGCGATAATCACGTTCATCGCACATATCGCTGCATGCATTCCAGAATTCCTGTGTATTTGCCTGATAGGCAACATCTTTCAGCATTCCTGTAATTTTTCCTTCTTTGATTTCATAATATAGCTGACCGCCAAATTGGAAATTATAACGCTGTTGGTCAATTGAGAATGATCCGTCGCCAATGATATAAATTCCTTTTTCAACATTTTTGATTAGGTCATCAATGCTTTTCTGTTGTTTGCCCGGCAATAGGGATACATTTGGCATCCGCTGAAACTGTACACTGCTCCAGTTATCGGCATAGCAACAACCCTGAGATTCATTTAGCCCAACAATATGTGCCTGATCGCGGATAGCCTGGTAATTGACTAGAACACCATCCTTGATGATATCCCATTTCTTTGTTCCAACACCTTCATCGTCATAGCCTACTGCACCTAAAGAGCCTGGCTGTGTTTTATCACCCACGATGTTCACTAGCTCACTTCCATATTTAAAGTTTTTAGACTGCCATTTATCTAAGGTCAGGAAGCTTGTTCCGGCAAAATTTGCTTCATATCCGAGTACTCTGTCTAATTCAGTTGGGTGACCGCTAGATTCATGGATAGTTAACCAAAGGTGAGAAGGATCTAAAACAAGATCGTATTTTCCTGCTTCTACAGATTTGGCAGTTATTTTTTGTCCAACTTGAGTGGCAGCAGCTTTTGCATCTTCTAGCATGTCGTATCTCCCTTTGTACAGGGTAGTTACTCCCTGGATCTTATCCTGCGGACGGGCTTCTAGGTATTCATATCCCATACCCATTGGCGCACTTAAAGAATTTCGGGTTTCGAATTTTCCAGATTTTGCATCGATTTTTGTTAAGAAGAAAGTAGGCCAAATACGGTGAATATCCTGATCGATGTAAGAACCGTCAGTTGAGGCAAAGTATTTCTGCTCATTAACTAAAAATAGGATTGAGTTTGCATAGTTTGCTCCGCCCTTTAGCGCTGCATCATTCACCGAAAGTAAAAGATCAACTTTTTCTTTCATCGGTACTTCAAATGCATTTTTTTCAATTGGCGCTTTCCAGCTCACTTCTCCATATCCTTTTTGTGGTGCCAGCTGTACCGGTTCTGTGAGCAAACGAGAATTTTCTTTGGCTATAGCTACAGCCAATTCAGCTGCTTTTGCGATGCTGTCATTATCCATTTTGTCGGTAGCTGCAAATCCCCAGCTTCCGTTTGCAATTACGCGAATACCCATCCCATAAGATTCGGTATTCACAATATTTTCAACTTTGTCTTCACGGGTAACCACAAACTGATTCAGGTATCGCCCAATGCGAACATCTGTATAAGTGGCACCTCTAGAACGTGCAGCATTCAGTGCTACATCAGACATCCGTTTTTTAAGTGCCGGATCGATCCGGTCTAGAGCAGCATCCAGCGGAACTGAATTACCCCAAACAGGAATGGACGGAAGCATAGCTGCAGCAGCACCCAGTCCCGTAAGGTGAACAAAATCTCTTCTTCTCATTTATTTTTCAGGTTAGTATTTTTATGGGGTAGTCTAATTAGCAAAAACTCAATGGGTAATTGTACCGTTTTTGAGAGGCTTTTAAGCGGTAATCAATTAAATATATAAATAATTTGTTTTTCAATTAGGTTAAACATCTTTTTTAAAGTCTTAGTTATTAAGACGCAGACTGAAACAGAATGTTACTAGTATTCTAAATACCTTATTCTAGATTTTTCTTTTTTTTCTGGCTATAAATTCCGGTATCAGTAGTCATCAATGGTCAGTTAAATTATTCTAAATTACTATTTAGCAGACAGATTGTGATTATGCGAAGCGACATAAAAATCAAAAAAAAATACCGGCAACGGTTTTACGCTAATGCCGGTATCCAATTAGTTTATCCTTAGCTATATTTTTCGGCCGGTATTAATCACGTTTACACCTTTAAATAAAGTAGTGGCACATCCATGTGATACTGCGCTTACTTGACTAGGCTGACCTTTTCCGTCAAAGAAAGAACCGCCCAGGCGATAATCTTTTTCATCACAAATGGCTGAACAAGAGTTCCAGAATTCTTGGGTGTTTGACTGATAAGCCACATCTTTTAACAAGCCGCCAATTTTTCCATCTTTCACTTCAAAACAAAGTTGTCCGCTAAATTGGAAATTATAACGTTGCTGATCGATAGAGTAGGAGTTACGCCCAAAAATATAAATTCCTTTCTCTACGTTTTTAACCATGTCATTTGCACTCAGTGGCGTTTTTCCGGCTTTGAGTGAAACATTTGGCATGCGCTGAAATTGAACCTTGTCCCAACTGTCAGCATAGCAGCAGCCCTGCGATTCGGGAAGACCCAAAATATGTGCTTGGTCGCGAATGGTTTGGTAATTGACTAGAATTCCGTCCTTGATGATATCCCAGTTTTTGCATTTTACACCCTCATCATCGTAGCCAACTGCTGCAAGAGATCCTTTTTCTGTTTTATCGGCTTCAAAGTTGACAATCTTACTGCCAAAATTAAATTTCTTACTTTCCCATTTATCAAGTGTTAGGAAACTAGTGCCGGCATAATTTGCCTCATATCCTAAAACGCGGTCAAGCTCAGAAGGGTGTCCTACAGATTCATGAATAGTCAGGAAAAGATTGGTAGGATCAATGATCAAATCATATTTTCCGGGCTCTACTGGTTTTGACCTTAATTTCTCCTCTACATGCCGAGTTGCTGTAACGGCATCTTCCAGCATATTATACCGGTTTTTGTAAATGGTGAACAGTCCGTCAATCTCTTCTTCTTTTTTCGGATTCAGGTACTCATAACCCATACCCATCGGTGAACTTAGTGAGTTACGGGTTTCAAATTTTCCTGATTTAGAATCGATTTTGGTTACAGTAAAGGTTGGCCAAAGCCTGTGAATATCCTGATCAATGTAAGAACCTTCGGTTGATGCAAAGTATTTCTGTTCATTCACTAGAAACAAGGATGAATTAACAAAATTGGCTCCACCTTTTAAGGCAGCTTCATTTACTGCAAGCAGTAATTCTGTTTTTTCTTTGATCGGAATCTCGAATGAGTTTTTTTCAAAAGGTGTTTTCCAACTAATTTCACCATATCCCTTTTGGGGAGCAAGCCTTACCGGCTCGGTCAGTAGTTTGGAGTTTACCTTTGCGATCTGTACGGCTGATGCAGCTGCTTTTGCAATAGTATCCTCGGTCAGGTTATCAATTGCTGCAAAGCCCCAGCTTCCATTCGCAATTACCCGGATTCCCATTCCGTAAGATTCAGTGTTGCTGATGCTCTCAACGCGGGTTTCACGGGTGGTGAGAAACTGGTTCAGGTACCTGCCAATGCGAACATCAGCATAAGTAGCCCCTTTAGATCGGGCAGCATTCAATGCGATGTCTGCCAACTTTTTCTTCAGACTTGCATCAATCGGCATTAAAGCATCCTCAATCGCAATATCACGGCCTATGACCGGGATAGACTGCAGCATGGATGCTCCAACACCTATTCCTGAAACGTATAAAAAATCTCTTCTTCTCATAACGATAATTAATTAATTCTGAGTTAATATACGATGATTTATACTGCGTCAGAAAGAGATGAGAAGGTAAAATCTCGGATCTTCATTGGGGGTACGATCATATTTCCGCTACGCTGTGGTTTTCCAAGAGCTTCCACATTGTTCAGCATGATGATTGGACTTTCATTAAACCTGAAATTTTTCACCGGGAACATAATCTTTCCGTTTTCAATATAGAATGTACCGTCACGTGTCAGTCCGGTCAAGAGTAAAGTTTGAGGGTCAACACTTCTGATATACCAGAAACGTGTGACCAAAATGCCTTTTTCAGTGCTTTTTATCAGATCTTCGAGTGAAGCTGTTCCACCTTCCATAATAACTCTGTTAGCACCAGGTACAGGTTTTACATTTTTTTGTTGTGCCCAGTAACGAGAATAGCTCAGATTTTTGACCACACCTTTTTCAACCCAGGTAACTTTTTCTTGTGGAAGACCATCGCCATTCCATGTTCCTGAAGGTAAATCAGCATTAAACGGATCTGAATAAATGGTTACCTGCTCATTGAACAATTGTTCGCCTAAGCGGGTGCCTCCACCTTTCTTACTCATAAAACTTCTGCCTTCTTCTGCACTTCTTGCATCGAAACCTCTAACCATATTGGATAGCATATCACTCGCAGCAAGTGGTTCTAGAATTACCGTGTATTTACCAGGTTCAATAGCTCTTGCACCTGCAGATCCATTAGCTTTTCCTGAAGCAACTTTAGTTAATGCCAGCGTATCCAGTTTCCTGATGTCATTAAAACTTTCACTAACATAACCTGATCCGGTGCCGGCCTGATTACGCGTTGTTACAGAGAATGAAACGTCAGTATCTGTATTGTAAGCGAATAAACCTTTTGAATTCATGATGGCTCTAAAACTAGTAGAATTTTCAAGAAATCCTGCTGCCTCTAGGTTAGCTGCTTTGGCAACTTCCAAACTCTTTCTCACTGCTTCTGCTCTGATGTCGGGATTGACAGCTGCCGTAGCGGTATTATAGGTAATGGATTCTGCAAAAGTTTTAGGACCTTCTAGAGAAACGTACTCCGGGTTAGGTGGTGCCAGCTGTGCCAGCTCCTCAGATCTTCTTACTACTTTTTCAAGTGATGCATCATCAAATTCATTGATTGTTGCAGAACCTGTTTTCTTACCGAATGTAGAGCTGATTGCCAGTCCCATTGTGCTGATATCGCCAGCTGTTGAAACTGCGTTTCTTGCATAGCGGATATTTCCGCCCTCAGTACCATTCAAACTTACTTCGCATTCATCTGCTTTAGAAAAACTCAATGCCTTCTTTAGAATTGCTTGAGCTTCTGCTTTACTTATTATGCCCATATCTTATATTTTTCTTGCTGTATTAATAACATTCACTCCGTTAAATCGTGTTGTTGAACTACCGTGAGATACGGCATTCGACTGGCTTGGCTGGCCCTTTCCATCATTGAAGGCGCCACCAAGACGGTAATCACTTTCATCGCAAACAGCCCCTACTGCATTCCAGAATTCTTGGGTGTTTGATTGATAGGCTACATCTTTTAGCATTCCAACAATCTTGCCTTCTTTGATTTCATAGAACATTTGGCCGCCAAACTGGAAATTATAACGCTGCTGGTCAATAGAGAATGAACCATCGCCGATGACATAAACCCCTTTTTCAACATTTTTGATCATGTCATCTACGCTTAACTTCTCTTTCCCAGGTTGAAGAGATACATTCGGCATACGCTGAAACTGAACATCTGCCCAGCTTTGAGCATAAGAACAACCCTGAGATTCCTTTAATCCAATCATGTGTGCCTGGTCGCGGGTTGCTTGGAAGTTAACAAGGACTCCATCCTTTATAATATCCCATTTCTTACATGCTACACCTTCATCATCATACCCTACTGCTCCTAATGAAGTTTTTTCAGTTTTATCTGCAACAACATTCACCAGCTTATTACCAAAATTGAATTTTTTGGAGTTCAGTCTGTCGAGGCTTAGGAAACTGGTACCTGCATAATTCGCTTCATAACCCAATACGCGATCCAGTTCTGTTGGATGACCTACAGACTCATGGATAGTTAACCAAAGGTGTGAAGGGTCAAGTACCATATCATATTTACCGGGCTCAACCGATTTAGCTTTCATTTTCTGGTCTACATTAACTGTAGCTGATTTGATATCTTCCAGAATATCGTAGCGATCTTTATACCGGGTCACGATACCTTTTACTTTGCTGCTTTCTTTGGGTTCTAAATATTCATAACCCATGCCCATTGGAGTACTTAGCGATTTGATTGTATCAAACTTTCCGCTGCTACGGTCAATTTTTGTTACCGTGAAATTTGGAAAAATTCGATGAATGTCTTGATCAATATAGGATCCGTCTGTTGATGCAAAATACTTCTGCTCGTTTACAGCGAAAATCACTGAATTGACAAAGCTTGCACCACCTGACATAGCAAGTGCATTGGTTGCAAGAAGAAGATCAACTTTTTCTTTTACGGGCACTTCAAATGCATTTTTTTCAATTGGCGATTTCCAGCTTACTTCACCATATCCCTTTTGAGGTGCCAACTGAACGGGCGCTCCCTGAATTTTGGAATTTGCTTTGGCAACGGCAACTGCTTTTTCAGCAGCTTTGGCAATATCTTCTTTGGTAACGTTGTTTGTTGAGGCAAAACCCCAACATCCATTCGCAATTACGCGTACCCCAACTCCATACGATTCAGTATTTGATACACCCTGTACCCGATTTTCGCGTGTAGCAACAAACTGGTTCAGGTAGCGTCCGATACGAATATCTGCATAACTGGCACCTTTTGCTCTTGCCGCATTCAATGCCACATCGGCTAATTCCTTTTTTATTTTCACATCCACCACGTTCAATGCTTCCATTGGATCGATTGGATTACCAAAAAGTGCTAGGTTTGGTAGCATTAATGCCCCTGTACCCATCCCACTCAGGTAGAGAAATTCACTTCTTTTCAATATGTTATCCTCCTTTAAATTGGTTATTTAAACTAACTGATCAAGCGATCAGCATGTTTCTAAAATTGAAGTTAAGATAATTTTACTTCAAGCCATAAATATGTGCAACAAAGTATAAATAAAATGTAAAACCAGATTGGGTGAATCGTGTCTTCATAAACCTGTACAGCCTCATTCCCAGTTGTGATCTTTTTCGCAGATTGTTCAATAAAATTCTGTGTATTTTTCAGTTTTTCTGAAGCCTTAACTACAGTCCACGCTTTTTCATCAAATACATAAAACCAATTGGAATCAGTATTTTCAAATTGAAAAGATTGCCATCCCGACTCTGCAGCCCAAAAAGATCCCGTCTCCTGAAAACTCATTAATGAATGCTGTTTTAAAGCAATCCTTTTACCCTTAATTTGAAAGCGTGATATATTTCCAGTTTCAGTTTGAATTTCGATGCCCGTGTCTTTATTTATTACAGGAAGGAAATGAACTGCAAGGCTTTCGGTATTTTCTTTCTTTCTAGCTGCTTTTTGAAGAATATACGACCATAAAGATGAATAATCTTCCTCTTGATTGCCAAGCATCCAGGTGTATGAATCAGTGATCACAGTCATCAGGATTTTTCCCTGGCCAAACAACTTACTGTTCGTTAAAATATTGCCTCGTTCATTTTTTACCAGACTTTGCGTTCCAGCTTGTGCCAAAATTTCGATAGAGCTGCTTCCCTGAAGTATTGCTTTAAGTGCAGAATGTCCTTCCCAAGTCAATTTTATTGTTTTTGGGATTGCCTGTTTATTTTCTCGAATGGGAAATGCCTTCCTGTAAAAACCATTTCCTGATTCTGATGCATCAGCTTTAATAATTAACCCCATGCCCTGATTTACCTGATTTTGAACAGCCTGATTTTCAAGCTTGCTTAAGCGCGATAATTCACTCATATCGCCTATTAAAATATCAAAATCATTAAGAAGGGTTGTATTGATACGATTGAGATCATTTTTTCTACTATTCAGAAACTCGGTATTGTATTTGGCCGTGCTGATACTGGTTCTTACAGATAAACTATAGCCCTGCTGGGCAAGCCAGTTTTTTAAAAATTTGTTCTCAAAGTCAGGAGCTGATGCCAGGATCAATATCCTCATCGATTCCCGTTCTTTAACTATCACCGGTAATTTTTCTCTTGAGAGTGTATCCTTATCGGCTAGTGCTATAAGTGAGTAAACCGCTTTATCTAGATGTTTTGGAATACATTTTAACTCAAAATTATTCCATGTATCCTTCCTGATCGTTACTGAGTCTAGATTTGTGCCCAAGCCCTGCAGAATAAGCTTGACTTCTGGTCTTGAAGTATTATTATACTTGCCTTGTACAAGTAATTGCTCGCCTGAACGAATCTTTTCAGGCCAGCTGATTGAACTTACCCCGTTTTTTAAGGCTGTTGGATGAAAAATCAAATTTTTGTTTTTCAGGCTTTTTAGTTCATCCGATTCTAGGCCATATCCAAAAATATGAAGGGTTTGATAATCAGGCTTTGAAGTCAAGAAATAGGCGATATTGTGGATGTATTGTACTTTATTATCTTTTTTAGTAATCGCAAGGTCTGTGCTAAATAGTGAAGCACCTTTATATTTTTCTAAACTATCTTTAGAATAACCATCAGTTAAAAGAATGGCAATCGTACTGTTGCTCAAACTAACTTTTCTATCATATTTTAAAGGAAAAAGAATAAATAATAAAGATACAATTGCCAAAATAGATGCGCTTAGTCTGAAAATTAAATTCGATTTGTTCTTCCTTCCAATTTCTTTAAAAATCAGAAAACTGAGCAGTAGGGCAAGAAAGATAATACTATAGATCTTATCCATTTTAGGGTTGCTGACGCTTTAAGCGATTAAAATATTCTGTCGAAAGTGATGTTTTAGGCGCTGCTGTTGTAGCCTGGGGCGTTTTAACTTCGTTTTTAATCATGCTTTGCAATGCTGCTTCTAGGGTAGATAGCTCTCCAAAACTGACCATCTCGTTGCCTGATTTGCTTAGAATTTTACGCATAATTACCAATGCCTTTAAATAACCTACAGGTTGAGCCGAGGCTTTTGCTACAAGGGTACGGTTTGCCTCTTGGAGGATACTGTACTCAGATTGGTTTAGTTTTTTCCCTTCTTTTAGTTTGGCAATAATTGAGGTTGATTTTTTCAACGCATTTTGATTTTGGCTTTTCAAAATAGTTCGCTCTACCGATGGCTGAATAATTTTATCAAGTTCGGCGCTCAGGCGCTTTTCGGCTTTTATTGCCGGCGTTTTCAATGCTGTTTTTGAAACATAAGCTCTAGACTTTTGCTGAAGATCTTTAAGTAGACGTAATGCCTTGTACTCAAAGGGTAGCGCTTCAACGGGCTTATAGGTTCTTAATCTAAGTTCCGACTTCCACATTTCTGTTAAGGTGGCCTTAAGCTGGGCTTTTAGTTCAGGCTCAAAGAAGGTTGCATCTTCAGCAATATCATGTTTATGGGCATAGGCATCCATCATTTTTTCGGCATTGCCAAATGCAGCAGATTCTTCAGCTGCAGTAGTTTCCTGATGCTCTTCACCTATTTCCTCATCGGTTTCTTCACCCAAAAATTTGCCATAACGCAACCTGAGTAATTTCTGGTCGATCCCTAGATTATTGCTTCGGTTTTTAAATTCTTCTTCGCTTATGGAGTTTTTATCTTTTAAAATTTTCTCGGTATCGATAATGATCTGCCTCTGGCTTCTAAAATATTCAGGAACAAGATTAATACCTCCAAGCATCCCATCCATACTCATTAATTTGGCAGTATCCTGAATGCTGACGATATAAATATCAGATCTGCTTTGCTGTTTCCGGCTGTCAGTAACGTTAATATAGAAATACAATTCATCTCCCGGAACCATTCCTAATTTTGGAAGATCAATTGTTTTTTGAAGCTTATATTCCTGTTTCCCATTCATGCTTTCGTTGAACCGGATTACTTGCTCCTTGAATTTCACACTTTCCCCTTTTCCGCTACTGATAGTTGCCGAGATATAGGTATCATTTATGCCATAATCATCGTTGATTTGAACCTGTAAAGTTGTTTTTTGAGGCTCGCCAAAATCAATGGTACTGTATTGCTTTGGAGTGATGATGCGGATTACTGCTGCCTCATCTTTAATCGTTTCCAATTTATACAGCTCAGATAGTTTACCATCTAGCTCCACCTGATAAAAACCTGGTTGCTTAATTGTTTTACTAACAGCCCATTGTGTACCTGATTTATTCACTGAGCGTAATTTTATCTTTTCCTTATCATTGAAAATAAACTTGATTTTGCTAGCAGGCTTGCTGGTTTCAATAAGCCATTCTAGCAATGCGCCATCTTCAACTGTGGCCGAAAACTGCTGTTGAACTCTTGTATTTCTTGTAGTATAGACCGGCGGTATAATCTTTAGCTTGATGGAAGATATTTCAGGTAATATTTTATCAGGTATTGAAGGCTTTGCTTGGTTTTCGATTACTATGCTGTTGTTTAAAGTGGCAACATCTAAACTAGAAATGACTATCGAAACAAGAATCGAAATGACCAGAAATAGTGCAGAGATTTTCAAGCGTTTATAGATCAATGCTGGTGCTTGAATACGCTGCATCTCATTTTTGATTTTTTCTATCTGTAGTTTTTCTAGCGCATTCAGTTTTTCAGAATTTTTGAGAACCAATGAAAAGCTTTCTTCAAGCTGGGGATAGGTTTGGTCGAGTAGCCTAGAAACATCATCCTCGCTGATTTTTGATAGTTTAAAAATTTGAATTAGTCCAATCGAGATCAGTAGGCTTATCGGAAGTATAAACCAATAAGATACAGGCGAAATACTATTCCATACGCTAAGTCCTAACAAGGAGATTGATATTGCCAAAAATACAGCGCTAAATAAGCCAGAGCATATCCAACGTATCTTAATTGATTTTATGTGTTTGATGCCTTCTGAATGGTTCATATCAACTAAGATTGTTTCTGAAGGTTAAATATCTTTCTACTACGAATATTGAAATTAAAGCAAGCCAGAACTGATTTTCTAGGCTTTTTTGGCTTCCCTGATTTTTGGCTGCATTGGTATCGTTTTCTTTAATAAAGCTAGGAACGATCTGTTCTTGCCTCATACTTCTTTTGTCTGATGGATGTATTTCTAAGGCATCTTGATTTGGGATGATAATTGGAATCAAGGCCTTGGCGAAATCATTACTCCAAACCAGTTCGTTCCAATCCGGATTAAATCTGGAATAAAAATGAAAGACTGATAACTTATTTTCCATTTTCAGATCAAGTAGAGGCTTCCCAAAACCGTCTTCCCAAACCGAGAAACCACCTGTTGAATTTTTAGGGTATACATTTCGTTTGAACAGTTTAATAGCTTCCTTTTCAATACTGCTCATGGATGGGGATAGATTTAACTTGCTAGTGATAACTTCTATTTCCCCCTTTTCATATTTAAAAAACAAGTTTAATGGAACTATTCCGGGTGGTATGGCAGATTCTGAAAGCCAGAAAATGATATTTTGGCCCGATGGAATATTCATTGTTGAATATTCAGTCAGTTTTATTTTTTGGCCCGTATATTTTTTTATAGCAGTTAATGCTGCTTTTAAATAGCTGGCATCATTTTTAAACTTATCCGTATAAATGGCTATTCTAATTGTTGCCGTATCAATAGTAACCGGAAGTGAATCACCCTGCTTCTTATCTTTAAATTTTAAACTTGCCTTACCATTCTGAATGTCGAATTCAAATGGGCTATTGTTATATGCAGGATCAATAGCTACGGTTTTAAATGTAGTTTTACTAGGATTACTAGTGGCAATTGTGACCTTTACACTGTCTGATTCATTGAACCAGGCATTTTCAATCCAGGTAGCTGTTGAATCAGCAGGCGTGTAAGTTTTCCATTGTATGGGATGAGTAACAAGCGGCCGTTTCGTACCTAGTCTATTCAATAGGTTTGGAGTGAAAAGAAAAACTTGAGTATTTTCAGGAATTTCATCTTCTAGTAATTGAATCAATGACCAGTAGGGGAGCAGCTGCGCAGAACCTATTTCTGATATATTTTGATTCAATGCATCCTCAAGTTTAGCATACTGAAAACCTGGTTCAAAAAAATGAAATTCATAACCAAGTTTACTTAGAGAGTCAATTTCTTTTTTAAACTGGCTAGATGTTTCTTTGAGATTTTGTTTTTCAATCAGGATCCATCCCTTATTTGCAGTTGTATTTATTTTGCTGTTCCATAAGGGGCCTGCGAGTATCAAGGCTAAAATGATCAGCAATAGGCAACGAAGAAATAATAAGAGCAGATCAATCAGTTTTAAACTACGGGCACTTTGCCTAGAGCTTTCTCCTAGCAGGCTGATACTTCCAATTTTTAGCGTCTTTCCTTTTTTAATATTCCACAAATGAATGATTAGCGGGATTGAAATTCCGCCAATCGCAAATAGCCATAAAGGGTTAATTAGTTGGAACAAGGCCTAAGTTCTTAATTTGCTGCGTTGGGTAAGAAAATCTCTTAATGCTTGATCGAGAGGTTCAGCCATACTGATCATACGGTAAAAAATATGACGGTCTAATAGTTCCATTCTCATACTGTTCAAATGCTTTTCAAGCTTTTCTTGGTACATATTTTTAGCAGTTTTGACGTCAATTTTAATGGTTTGACCAGTTTCAAGATCTTCTAATTCTGAGTAGCCTTTAAAATCAAGTTCCAATTCATTTTTGCCCATTAGATGAAATACAATCACTTCATTTTTTAAGGAAGTTAGAGTGTCAATTAATTGCAGTATCTCTCCATTCTGTTCATACATATCGGTAATAAAGATCAGCAACTCCCTTTTTTTTGACCCGGTGTAAATATCTTTGTAATGAATGGGCTTAGTAAAATTGCCACCTGCTTTGATGTTTTCCAGCTGATAAAACATTCTGGATAAATGCTGGAAATCTTGTTTGGCAGCCAATGAGAATAAACCCCCATCTTGAAATACATACAAACCAATTGCATCGCCTTGAATATTAGCAAGATAGGCCAGTGAAGCGGCTAGGTATCTGGCGTAATCTAATTTTTTATATCCTCCATCTTCATGGTTCATTGATCCACTAGCATCGATTAGAAACCGAACAGAAATGCTGGTTTCGACTTCTGATTCTCGGATATAATACCGATCAGAACGGCCATACATTTTCCAATCAAGCCAGCGAAGGTCATCGCCTGGTTGATAACTTCTGTATTGGCTAAATTCAAGTCCCGGACCTTTAATAGAGCTTTTATTAACCCCTGTCATAAAGCCATCCACTACAGTTTTTGCTGCCAGTGAAAGGTCTTTAATAGCCATTACGACTTTTGGGTCTACTAATTTACTCATTGGAGTGGTATTGATAATTTATTGAAAAACGATCAAATTTTGCGTCTAAGCCTGAATCTTTGACCGCTCAACAGACCTGATTAACGCTGAAGTAACCTGGTCTGAGTTGACGTTTTCTGCTTCTGCCTTAAAATTAACAAGAATACGATGGCGTAATACCGGATAAGCCATTGTATGCAGGTCGTCCATAATGACAGCATATCGCCCTTTTAACAATGCTCTGGCTTTTGCAGTTAAAATCAATGCCTGTCCGGCTCGCGGCCCGGCACCCCATCTTACCCATTCTTTTACATAGTCAACATTAGTGGTATCCGGTCTTGTTGCACGAATAAGCTTGCTTACATATTCAATTAGATCTTGGCTGATGCTTACATCTCTAACCAGTGATTGGATCTGTAAAATTTCATCACCGCTCAAAACTGGCTCAATCACTGTTTTATTTGATCCTGTAGTGCTATTCAAAATTCCAAATTCTTCCTGCTCGCTTGGGTACCCAATTTTAACAAAGAGCAGAAAACGATCCAGCTGTGCTTCAGGTAAAGGGTAAGTTCCTGCCTGCTCAATTGGGTTTTGGGTTGCCAGTATAAAAAAAGGACGGTCTAATGGGTAGGTTTGGCCACCATAGGTAACCTCAAATTCTTGCATCGCTTCTAGTAAAGCCGCCTGAGTTTTTGGGGGTGTACGGTTGATCTCATCAGCCAGAATAATATTGGCAAAAATGGGGCCCTTATTGAACTTAAAAAATCGTTTTCCGGTGCTATGATCTTCTTCTAATATCTCTGTTCCGATGATATCTGTTGGCATCAGATCGGGTGTGAATTGTATTCTTCTAAAAGAAAGGTGCATGGCTTGCGACAGGGTTTTAACCATTAATGTTTTGGCAAGTCCTGGAACACCCTCTAAAAGGCAATGTCCGCCGGCCATTAAGGAGATGATCATTTCTTCCAAAACCTGATCCTGCCCAACAATTACTTTCTGAATCTCTTCTTTTAAATGCGGTAGCTTAGCAATTAATGCCTTAATATTACTTTCTGAAATTTTCAAGTTCGTATAATTGGTTTAATAATCCGAAAATTAGGAATAAATTGGCGGAAACAGGTAATAAGTATATGCCCATCCAGATTTTTACAAAAAAATCTGCTGAAAAGAGTTTTTGGGAAGATATATTGAGATAATTTAGACGAATGTTTGGTTCGAAGTTCACATTTACACGAATAAAATACCGCTCAGGCGATTGGGATACAGATCAGCGTATGCCATCAAATCTGCTAAACTCATTGGTTGAATACACTACTATTCCAATAAATAATGAGGAAAAAGTCGTAGAACTCTCTAGTAATGAGTTGTTTTTATACCCATTTTCATATCTCAGCGGGCATAAATTGGTTCAATTCAATCAACAGGAAAAGCTAAATTTTAAAAAATATGTGGATAATGGTGGTTTTGTTTTTGTAGACGACTGTAATCATGATATCGACGGGCTATTTGCCAGATCTTTTGAGGCTCAAATGAGTTCCATCTTTGGTCAGTCGGCCTTGAAAAAAATTCCTAATAACCACCAGATCTATCAATCATTTTTTAAATTCGAAAAGGGGCCACCTACTACTTCATTTGAATTAAACGGCTGGGGTGATGATCTGGTGCATGATTATCTGAAAGCTATTGAAATAAATGGGCGTATCGGAGTGCTATACAGTAACAAAGATTATGGTTGTGAATGGGATTATGATTTTCGAAATAAACGGTTTTATGCAGAGGATAATACCAAATTTGGAGTGAATATTATTATGTATGCCATGGGTGTATAATTATCAGGATTAAATGGGTGATTATTTCATTTTAGATAGTTTAAGGGTGTAATTTGAATAATTATACAAGAACAATCAATGACAATGCATCTTCTATATTTTTTTGGCTAAAAGAGAGGATTTTTTTTAAAAGACCTAAATTTGACAATACATAAGCATCATATTATTTAGTTTTGTATGATATTAATCCCATTTAATGATTAAGAAGCCTTTTAATGCTTTAAACGGCAAGTATTGTAATTCATTGGATACCTTTTCCAGATTTTTGACCCGTGAGGTAACTATCGGACATATCCCAATGGGTGCAAACAATCCGATTAGAATTCAAAGTATGACTACAACGGATACGATGGATACCATCGGTACTGTTGAGCAAACTATCCGGATGGTAGATGCCGGTTGTGAATACGTCAGAATCACAGCTCCAAGTGTAAAGGAAGCTAAAAATTTAGCTCTTATCAAGAAGGAATTAATTGCGCGTGGATACAATGTCCCATTGATTGCCGACATTCATTTCACTCCCAACGCTGCTGAAGAAGCTGCAAGGATTGTAGAAAAAGTTCGTATTAATCCTGGAAATTACGCAGATAAAAAGCGCTTTGAGAATTTTGAATATACCACTACTGAATACAATGCCGAGCTAGAAAGGATCTATAAAAAGTTTAGTCCTTTAGTCAAGGTTTGTAAAGAATATGGAACCGCAATGCGAATAGGTACAAATCATGGTTCCCTTTCAGATCGAATCATGAGCCATTATGGCGATACCCCGCAAGGTATGGTTGAGTCGGCGATGGAGTTCATGCGCATGTGTGAAGATCTGAATTATTACAATTTGGTCATCTCCATGAAATCTAGTAATCCGCAAGTTATGGTTCAGGCCTATCGTTTGCTGGTTGAAACTATGGTTAAAGAAGGGATGAACTATCCACTACACCTAGGCGTTACTGAGGCCGGTGATGGAGAAGACGGCAGAATAAAATCAGCTGTTGGCATTGGGGCATTACTAGAAGATGGATTAGGCGACACCATTCGAGTCTCGCTTACCGAAGACCCTGAATTTGAAGCACCTGTGGCTATTTCATTAGCTGACCGGTATAAGGAAAGGGAGTTATCAGTTATCAGTTATCAGTTATCAGACAATAGAAAGGAGTTATCAGTTGACAGTTATCAGTTATCAGACAATAGAAAGGAGTTATCAGTTGACAGTTATCAGTTATCAGACAAGAAGAAACAACAGACAACAGACAACAGACAACAGATAACAGATAAAATACAACAGACAACAGACAACAGACAACAGATAACAGATAAAATACAACAGGCAACAGATAACAGACAACAGACAACAGATAAGGAACAACAGACAACAGACAACAGACAACAGATAACAGACAACAGACAACAGACAACAGATAATCACAATCCCTACGAGTACCAAAGGCGCCATTCTGCAGAACTCAATACCTTTATTGGTGGCCATCAGGTTCCAAGGGTAATTATTGATCTATCTCATAAAAATTTAAAAGACCCATCCATTCTTGCAGATGTGGGATACCTGTATTCATCACTGCTTGATAAATACAATATGGCTGAGCAATCAACTGATTTTGTTTACCTAGCTGATCAATTGCCATCCTTCAACTTTCCTGGAAATTTGAAGCAACTTTATAATTATTCAACATGGAAATTATTAGTTGATAAGAGTAATTGTCATCCATTTTATTCACTTGAAGAATTTATTTCTTCGAAAGATCATGATCCGGCATTGAACTTAGTTTCTATTTCGAATCAGGATATTGATTCGGAGCTGTTCAAAGAACTTTCAATAGATAATACACTTGTTTTTGTTCTAGAAACACATGCTATTTGTGGATTGCAGGATCAGCGAAATGCATTTTTTAAACTCATGAATATGGGTCTAGAGATTCCGGTAATTATTAAGAGAAAATATAGTTTGACGGATAAAAATGCAACTATTTTGCCAAAGGACACAGATTTTCAGTTATATGCTGCAACTGATCTTGGTGGTTTACTTTTGGATGGTTTTGGAGATGGTGTATGGGCGGATGCATCAGAAATACCTGCAAAAACTATTCTTTCTACATCTTTCGGAATTCTACAGGCTACCCGCTCAAGAATATCTAAAACAGAATATATTTCATGCCCTAGTTGCGGCAGAACACTTTTTGATCTGCAGATTACCACCCAAATGATCCGTAGTCGCACAGATCATTTGAAAGGATTAAAGATTGGGATCATGGGCTGTATTGTTAACGGTCCGGGCGAAATGGCAGATGCAGATTATGGATATGTTGGTACTGGTCCAGGAAAAATCACGCTCTATCGCGGAAAAGAGGTAGTCAAGAAAAATGTGAATACCGAAAATGCGTTAGATGAACTAATCGGAATCATACGCGGCGATGGAAATTGGGTAGATCCTGAGCTTGATAATTAAGTTATTTATAGTAGCAACGATTCTTTTGAGCTAAAATAAATTTTAAATCTCTTTTCTTAGAAATTCAACACTTTTTTCACAAGTTAACTGTAATGCAAGAGGTAATTCTTCCTTTGTGAAAGGATGTGAAGCTCCAAAAACGTGATTTGCATAGGGAACTATGAATAGTTCTGCATTTAAAGAATTCTCTTTCAGTTTTAAAGCTTCGCCGGTTAGCACATTTTCATCCTGATTACCGTGTAAAATAAGCCAGGGCTTATTGATTCGGGCTGCGGCTTGTAAAATATCAAATGATTGGGAATTATTCTCCAGATCATATAAAAGATCAATTTTTAGAGGGGTATATTGTTTTGTTCTAGAATTGAAATTAAATATTACCCCTTTTTTTTGCCATTCAATCTCATCCTCTTTTTTCCAAAGGCTCCTGAAATTAGCAATTGCAGCCCAGGTAATTAGTTTGCTAATGCGTTGATCTTTAGCTGCCTGAATAATAGATGTGCCACCGCCACGACTATGCCCAATCAAACTTAAGCTGTTAGGTGCCTGAAATTTAATACCACTTTTTGCAAAAGAGATCACTAAGTCTAGATCAGTAAATTCTTTAGAAAAAGTGTTGTCACCAAATGCACCCAGATCTACAAATTCAAGTGGGCTTTCAGGTGTTGTGCCATTATGAGAAAAATTAAATTTTAGAAATCTGAAACCTTGCTTAGCAAAGTATTCTGCTACAAGCTTATAGGCACCCCAGTCTTTAAAGCCCTTGAATCCATGAACAAAGATTACCATCGGATTTTCTTCCTGGCCAGTTTTAAAGCTGAGGTCCATTAAAATCGGTTTGCCTTCAGCGCCTTTTATTGTATAGGATTGATGAATGATCATTTAACCTAACGTACTTATTGATATTTAATTATAAATCGGTATGAATCTACTGATATTCATCAACATGGTCATAATCAAAATATAAATTAAAAGGTTTTCTACAAATTTTGCGATACGGTTAATCTTGGTACTAAATTTTGGTTTTGACCAAGCCTCAAAAACAATTGCCTAGTTCTATATCCGGTGTTGCGTGAATTTTGGAGGATATATGACCGACTGAGATTCCCCGATAGATATAATTTTAATGATTTACCTGATAACACAGATGAAGCATGTGAATGGGGTGATGAATCATCCAATTTACTGTGATGGGGTTAAATTTCAATCTGTTTAACATTTAAATATCAATACTGTTTTAAAAACCTTTCCAATCGTTTGTGCGACTCGTAATCAAATTCAATAAGGTAAGAATGTAAAGTTTGAAACTTGTTGGATTTGAAACAGTCCGTTTTTTAGGAGAGGTTGCAGCTTTATTATTTTGATCCATGAAAACTAAGCTATGTATTATTTTATAAGCGTAAAAATTACACTTATTATTGAATTTATGTACATTAGTTATGCGAAGAAATTAATGTGCGTTTTATGGAACATCAATCTTATGTAATTGGAGTAGATTATGGAACCGATTCTGTCCGTTCTATGGTTGTAAATGCTTCAAGCGGAGAAGAACTAGCTTTTTCAGTATTTTATTATCCACGTTGGAAAAAGCAGATGTATTGCAATGCATCACAAAATCAATTTCGTCAGCATCCGCTAGACTATCTGGAGGGTTTGGAGGCAACCTTGCAGGACTGTCTGCATCAGGTGGGTGCAGCTGTTGCCAGGAATGTAAAAGGGATTGCAATAGATACAACAGGATCTACGCCTGTGGCTGTTGATGCAAGCGGTACTCCGCTTTGTTTGTTGCCAGCATTTGAAAATAACCCCAATGCGATGTTTGTTTTGTGGAAAGACCACACAAGTGTAAAGGAGGCAGCAGAAATTAATGTACACGCTACAAAGTTTGATACCAATTACTTAAAATATGTAGGCGGCGTTTATAGTAGTGAGTGGTTCTGGGCAAAACTGCTGCATGTATTAAGAGCAGATTCGAACGTGGCTGCAGCAACTCATAGCTGGGTAGAACATTGTGACTGGATTCCATTTGTATTAACAGGGGGCACGAATGTCAAGGACATCAAAAGAGGTGTTTGCAGTGCTGGTCACAAAGGTTTATGGAGTGAAGCATTTGGTGGCTATCCCCCGGATTCATTTTTTTCAAGTTTGGATCCTTTACTAACAGGGTTTATTGATAAGCTTCCTGCTCAAACATTTACTTCGGATAAGTCTGCGGGGAATTTATCTCCAGATTGGGCTGCCCGATTAGGACTTAGCACTGAGGTGGTTGTGGCTGTTGGTGCTTTTGATGCGCACATGGGTGCTGTAGGTGGTCAGATAGAACCCTATTATTTAAGTAAAGTAATTGGCACTTCAACCTGTGATATGCTGGTTGCTCCAGCAAATGAAGTAAATGACACCCTTGTAACTGGTATTTGCGGACAAGTAAATGGGTCTATCATTCCGGGGATGATTGGTATGGAGGCTGGTCAATCCGCTTTTGGGGATGCGTTTGCATGGTTAAAAAATATTTTAACTTGGAGTTTAGATTTATTAGATGATGAAGCGTTAAAAAATAAAGCGGCCGAAAAAATAATGACAACACTTTCTGAACAAGCCGCCCTTTTACCTTTCGATGAAAAGGATGAAATAGCAATCGATTGGTTAAATGGAAGACGTACGCCAGATGCCAATCAAGTATTGCATGGTGCATTTGCCGGATTGAGCCTGGGCACCGATGCACCCAGACTATTTAAGGCACTGGTTGAATCTACTTGTTTTGGTGCAAATGCAATTGTTGAACGATTTGTAGCTGAGGGTATTCCGGTAAAAGGATTAATAGGCCTTGGTGGTGTTGCAAAAAAATCACCCTATATCATGCAGGTATTGGTGGATGTAATCAATATGCCGATCAAGATTCATAAATCTGAACAAACCTGTGCCTTGGGTGCTGCCATGTTTGCCGCAACTGCTGCGGGTCTTTATCCTAAAGTAGAGGATGCCATGAAAGCTATGGGTCAAGGATTTGCGGTAACTTATACACCAAATGAAGCGCATACCGCCTACTATCAAAAGCGCTATGATCAGTATAAAAAATTAGGAAATTTTATTGAAACACACTTGTAATAAACTACTATGGAAAAGTATTCACACATCATGGAAGAGGCTTATGAGGCCAATATGCAATTGCCAAAATTAGGATTGGTGCTTTTTACCTTTGGAAATGTAAGTGCTGCCGACAGAAGTTTAGGTGTTTTCGCTATTAAACCAAGTGGTATTCCTTACCAACAATTATCTCCGGCCGACATGGTCATTGTAGATTTCGAAGGGAATACAGTAGCGGGTAGTCTGAGGCCTTCTTCTGATACTAAAACCCACGCCGTTTTATATAAATACTGGCAAGAAATTGGGGGTATTGTGCATACTCATTCGGTGTATGGTACTGCATGGGCCCAATCTCAAAGAGACATTCCAATTTTTGGTACTACCCATGCCGATTACAATACGGTAGATATTCCTTGTGCCCCACCCATGGAGGATGACATGATTAAAGGCAATTATGAGCTTGAAACAGGATTTCAAATCATGAATTGTTTTAAAGAAAGAAGTCTCGATTATAAAGAAGTAGAAATGGTTTTGGTGGGTAACCATGCACCCTTTACCTGGG
Source organism: Daejeonella sp. (assembly GCF_044348475.1). Lineage (GTDB taxonomy): Bacteria > Bacteroidota > Bacteroidia > Sphingobacteriales > Sphingobacteriaceae > Daejeonella. The sequence continues at coordinate 21,351 of NZ_JBIKSU010000024.1, forward strand.
GTAAAAATGCAGATAAAGCAGTGCATAATAGCGCAGTACTTGAACAAATTGCACAGATGGCACTTTTAACTGAACAGATAAATCCACAAGCTCCGCGATTAAAAGAGGCACTTATTAGAAAGCATTACGAAAGAAAACACGGACCTGATAGTTACTACGGACAATAAAATTTTGGGGTTAAACGATAGATATATGAAAAGCTTAAGAACATTAGAAGTTTGGTTTGTTACCGGTAGTCAGGATTTATATGGAGCAGAGACCCTGCAAAAGGTAGCGGTTAATGCACGGGAAATTGCGGACTCGCTTCATGCGAATGAACAGATTCCTGTTTCTGTTATTTGGAAGCCTACGGTTAAATCATCAGAAGAGATCTTTGCTATTTGTCAGGAAGCAAATACCTCTAAAAATTGCATAGGCATCATTGCATGGATGCACACATTTTCTCCTGCAAAAATGTGGATTACAGGTTTGAAAATTTTACAAAAACCACTCTTGCATTTTCATACTCAGTTCAATAGAGATATTCCCTGGGATACTATTGATATGGATTTTATGAATCTAAATCAATCGGCTCATGGTGACAGAGAATTTGGATTTATCATGAGCCGAATGCGCCTAAACAGAAAGGTGGTTGTGGGGCATTGGCAAGATGAAGGTACCCTGGCAAAAATAAGTATTTGGCTAAGAGCAGCTGCCGGCTGGAATGATTGGCAGGGTGCAAAGTTTGTGCGTTTTGGCGACAATATGCGGCAGGTGGCAGTAACAGATGGGGATAAGGTAGAAGCAGAAATCAAATTTGGTTATTCTGTAAATACTTTTGGTATTGGAGATTTAGTTCAGGTGATCAATGAAGTGAGTGAATCTCAGATAGATGCTTTAATAGAAATTTATGAAGCCAGTTATAATTTAATGCCTGTTTTACAAAAGGGTGGTGCAAATCGATCATCACTCAGAGAAGCTGCTAAAATTGAACTTGGTATTGAGGCTTTTCTGGTAGCTGGAGATTTTAAGGGATTCACTGATACTTTTGAAGACCTGCATGGCATGACGCAATTGCCGGGTATTGCTGCTCAGCGCCTGATGGCTAAAGGTTATGGTTTTGCCGGTGAGGGCGATTGGAAAACTGCTGCGCTGGTGAGAGCTATGAAAGTTATGGGTACCGATCTGGCGGGGGGAAATTCATTTATGGAAGATTATACCTATCATTTTAATCCATCTAATGGAATGGTGCTTGGCGCACATATGCTGGAGATCTGTGAGAGTATTGCCGATGCAAAACCAAGTTGCGAAATCCATCCTTTGGGCATAGGTGGAAAAGCAGATCCTGTTCGGCTGGTATTTAATTCGGCACCTGGTTCTGCAATAAATGCATCGATGGTAGATATGGGAAACCGTTTTCGTTTACTTGTCAATGAAGTGCTAGCAGTTGCGCCGGTTTATGCTTTACCAAAATTACCGGTAGCAAGAGTATTATGGAAACCATATCCGAATCTGCAAACCGGATGTGCCGCTTGGATCTATGCCGGGGGTGCACATCATACCTGTTATTCGCAAAATTTAACGGCAGAGCATTTGGAAGATTTTGCCGCTATGGCAGGTATAGAGTTTTCATTAATTGGAAAAGAAACTACACTGCATCAGTTCAAAAATGAATTGAAGTGGAGTGATGTTTACTATCATATAAACAGACAATAGGTATGAAAAAGGCTTTTCTTTTTGATCTCAATGGGACCATTATAGACGATATGGAATTTCATGCGCGTGCATGGTATCAAATTCTTGTGAACCAGCTTGGAGCTAAGCTTTCCTGGGAGGAAGTTAAAAAAGAAATGTATGGGAAAAATGAAGAATTATTAGTTCGAATATTTGGTAAAGATCATTTTACCAAAGCACAAATGGTTGATATGTCTTTTGAAAAAGAAAGAGGGTATCAAAAAGAGTTTACCCCGCATTTAAAATTGATCAAGGGCCTGGATGTTTTTTTTGCTAATGCACAAAAGGCAGAAATCCCTATGGCTATTGGTTCTGCAGCTATTTTATTTAACATCGATTTTGTTTTAGATGGACTTGATCTGCGGCATTATTTCTCAACTATTGTAAGTGCTGATGACGTGGCAATTAGTAAGCCAAACCCTGAAACATTTATAAAATGTGCCAATGGTTTAAATGCGCCCTATCCGGATTGTATTGTATTTGAGGATTCTCCCAAGGGGGTTGAATCTGCACTCAAGGCAGGCATGAAAGCCGTGGTTATTAAAACCTATCATCAGGTACATGAGTTTGATCACTTACCTAATGTGCTATTTTTTATTGATGATTATACCGATGACAGACTCCATTCATTGCTGGAATAAGCTTTAAATCAGAATAGGTTTAATATTTTAACCTATTGCTATTATTTTTTTAGAATAATTTTTAATCAGATTAGCTAGTACACACTTAAATACATTGATCTTATGAATACCCTTGCTCTCTCCGACAAAATCATTTTTGTTTTTTATTTCATTATCGTGGCCACTTATGGATACTGGGTCTACAGGAAAAAGAAAAACGACGTTTCTGCCTCTCAGGATTTCTTTTTGGCAGAAGGATCTCTGACCTGGTGGGCCATAGGTGCTTCCTTAATTGCGTCCAATATTTCTGCAGAACAATTTATTGGGATGAGTGGCGAAGGGTTTTTTGTTGGTATAGCCGTGGCGGCTTATGAGTGGATTGCAGCGCTAACACTCATTATCATTGCCGTATGGTTCATCCCTATTTATTTAAAAAACAAGATTTATACGATGCCTCAGTTTTTAAAAACAAGGTATAATGAATCGGTTTCTTTGGTAATGGCAATCTTTTGGTTGTTTTTATATGTATTTGTAAATCTTACGTCGATACTTTATTTGGGGGCAGTTGCTATTAATGGCTTATTAGGTGGTGATTATTTGCATGTGGTCATGATTGGACTCATGTTGATGGCGCTTTTAATTACGCTTGGGGGTATGAAAGTAATTGGTTACACAGACGTAATTCAGGTTGCAGTACTGATTATCGGAGGCTTTGCCACGGTTTATATGGCGCTTCAAATTGTGGATCAACGGATCAATGGGGCCTTGGCAGGTAGTGCGATCACGGGTTTTAAAACGTTAATATCACAAGCACCGGAGCATTTTAAAATGATCTTACCAAAACCTAATAATACCGACATGAGTGCTGCAGGGCAGTTAGCGAGGGATAAGTACATTGTACTGCCCGGTATTGCCATGTATTTTGCCGGACAGTGGATTGTGAACTTAAATTACTGGGGTTGTAATCAGTACATCACACAACGAGCGCTGGGTGCGAAATTAGAAACGGCACGCAAGGGAATTTTGTTTGCCGGATTTATCAAACTGTTTATGCCTGTTATTGTGATGCTACCCGGAATTGCTGCATTCGTTTTGTATAAAAACGGGCAACTTCCAGGATTTGAAGGGGGCAAAGACGGGGCTTATTCTGCAATTTTAGCATTTCTACCTGTCGGTTTTAAAGGTCTGGCAATTGCCGCATTGACAGCTGCAATCGTGGCCTCTTTAGCGGGTAAGGCTAATAGCATCGCGACTATTTTTACCCTGGACATTTATAAAAAGTACCTTAATAAACTTGCCGATGAAAAGAAAATGGTTTGGACAGGTAGGTTAACGGTATTAGTATCCATGGTGGTTGCTGTTATTTTTACCTGGCAGGATTTATTAGGTATTGGCGGAGAGGGAGGATTCACATTTATACAGAAGTACACAGGATTTATAAGTCCGGGAGTATTTGCAATGTTCACTCTTGGACTTTTCTGGAAGCGTACAACAGGTACAGCAGCGATGGCGGGTTTGATTACAGGATTTGTGCTGTCTATATTTTTTAATAATTATGCCGTTGGCATTTTTGGCACTGAAAATATCATGTATACCGCTTATTTAAATAAAAGTGGTTCCTACGAAATACCCTTTCTGATTAATATGGGTTGGTCTTTTGCAATTACTGTTGCTATGATGGTTGCGATTAGTTTTGCGGGTCCGAAAGTAAATCCTAAAGCTTTTGAGATTGATGCAAGCATGTTTAAAGTGAGTAAGTCTACACTAATTTTAATAGTGATTACACTGATGTTACTAAGCGCGCTCTATGTTAAATTTTGGTAAGTTATGACAAAGGCATATCAGGAGCATGCTAGTTTATATGTTGCAGTGGATTGCATAATTTTTGGTTTTGATGGAACTGAAATTAAAGCCCTGTTAGTGAAGCGTGCTCTTGAACCTGAAAAAGGTAAATGGTCTTTAATGGGGGGGTTTGTGGGGGCAAAAGAAAGTGTGCATGATGCAGCAAGCAGGGTGCTAGAAAACCTGACAGGTTTGGATAATGTTTATATGGAGCAGCTTAATTGTTTTGGGGATGTAAAACGCGATGAAGCAGCACGTGTGGTATCTATCGCTTATTTCGCGCTCATTAAGCTGGATGATTATGAAGAGGCTTTATTAAAAAAGCATCAGGCAGGTTGGTTCTCTTTAAACAAAATACCGACTGTGGTTTTTGATCACAAAGAAATGATTGCTTTATCAATAGAGAGACTGCAGCAAAAGGCTGTAGCGTATCCTATAGGCTTTGAATTACTACCTGCTAAATTTACAATGCAACAGCTTCAAGCGTTGTATGAAGCAGTTTACAATACTCATTTTGATAAGCGTAATTTTACTAAAAAAATACTTTCACTCAATCTATTAAACAGGTTAAGCGAAAAAGAAAAAGCAACCTCTCGCAAAGGTTCGTTTTTGTATATGTTTGATAAAAGAAAATATAATCAATCAAAAAAGCTACTGTTCTAAAACATGTAGAGCAGGCCGGGAAACGATCATGGATCATAAATAGTTTTGGCCTGTCTCTCAAAAAGAAATGGGTGCTAATGGTTCGCAAAATCCAGGCTAATAATCTTAAATTAAAGGTTTCGAGCCAATAATTTAGGTGTAAAAATTAATTTAACTACTAAAGATGATCAATCGAAGATTTTTTGTAAAAAGTATTTCTTTAATATACAGTTCCTTATTAGCTTCTTTGGCATACAAGGCTTATGGTTATAGTGCTGACAATAGTTCTAGGCTTAAAGGTAAAAAGATTCTACTTCGATCCTCTTGGCAAACTGTCAATATTGGTGATATAGGTCACACGCCTGGAGTTTTACATTTACTTGAAAAATACATGCCTGACGTTGAGGTAAGACTTTGGGCTGGTGATGTTGGTAATGGGGTAAAGGAGTTGCTTTTGAAAAGATTTCCTAAGCTTGAGATTTTCACCTCATCAAACACTGATTCTGTACGAAGAGCATTCAATGAATGTGATTTTCTTCTTCATGGCTCAGGACCATATTTAGTTGCGGAAAAAGATGTAGAAAAGTGGAAAAATGAAACCGGAAAGCCTTATGGTATTTATGGCATCACGTACAATGAGAGTAATGCATCTGCAAATACAAACTACCTGTTATCAAATGCGCAATTTATATTTTTTAGAGATTCCTACTCCCTTAATTATGCTAAAAGTCTTGGCGTAAATAGCAAAATAATGATTTTTGGGCCCGATGGAGCATTTGCAGTTGATACATATAATGACAAAGCAGCAAGATCTTTCTTGAATGAAAATCAATTAGAAGAAGGGAAATTCATGTGCGTGATTCCTAGGTATAGGTATACTCCATATTGGTTAATTCCGAGTAAAAATCTACCAATTGATTCGCCCAAAGATGCTATAAATCAGGCATTTAAGGATCATGATCATAAGGCTCTTAGGGAGGCCATTATTGCAGTAGTGACAAAAACTGATTTGAAAATTTTGATTGTACCCGAAGACGAAACTCAGGTTGCAATTGGGAAAGATATATTATATGATCCTCTGCCAGACGAAATTAAAAAAAGAGTCGTTTGGAGGAATAAATACTGGCTGACCGATGAAGCTATCAGTACATATAAATTGTCGGCTGGAATTTTCGGTAATGAAATGCATTCTCCTATTATGTCTGTAGGAAATGGCATACCTGCAATTGTATGTCGATTTAAAGAACAAACAAGTAAAGGTATCATGTGGCGTGATATCGGATTGGGAGATTGGTTATTTGATCTGGATGTAGAAAAAGAGATAGAAGGGATTGTTCCTGCTGTTCTAGAAATGGCACAGAATCCACGAAAAGCCAAAGAAAAGGTTAATAAAGCAAAGCAGAATGTCGAAAACCATCAGGCTGAAACTATGAAAGTATTAATCAATTTATTGAATTAATAACTCTTTGTCATCTAAACTCTTTAGTGATTATTGACTAATGATTTCTAATTGATCGTTGTATTAGCAATAGTATTGACTGGATCTTGCATGTTTCTGTGGCCGATGTTCTGTTCGTCAATCTTCTATTATTTTCAAGCTATTTGTATAATATGGCTTATTTTCCTGTTCTACCGCGCATTTTTATCTTTATTTTAGGACAATTCCATCATCAGCTAAATCAAAAATTTAAGGTAATTACTAAATTAGATAGTTTAGATTTTCTTGAGTTTTTCGTACTATTTAATCTTATTTATAATCTTTCT
>NZ_JBIKSU010000078.1:0-7925 GCF_044348475.1 Daejeonella sp.
AAATTCTGCCACAACTACTTCATTCGCAGCATTGATTACACATGGCATATTTCCGCCAGTATTTAAGGCTTCAAAAGCTAGTGCAAGATTTCTAAACGTCTTTTTGTCAGCCTGCTCAAAGCTCAGGTTGGGATAATCTAAAAAGTTAAATCTTGGAAAGGTATTTTCTATCCTTTGGGGATAAGCCAAAGCATATTGTATTGGCAATTTCATATCAGGCAAACCCATCTGGGCTTTCATTGACCCATCTCTGAACTGAACAATGGAATGCACAATTGACTGTGGATGAACGATTACATCAATTTGAGAAACATGCAGATCAAAAAGCCATTTCGCCTCAATCACTTCCAAACCTTTATTCATTAAACTTGCTGAATCGATGGTAATTTTCTCTCCCATCACCCAATTAGGATGCTTAAGGGCCTCTTTTCTACTGATAGTAGACAGAAAATCAACATCTCTGCCTCTGAATGGCCCACCTGAAGCAGTTAAATAAATTTTCTCAATCGGATTACGCTCTTCACCTACAAGGCATTGAAAAATAGCAGAATGTTCAGAGTCAACGGGCAATATTTTAACCCCATGTTCTTTTGCAAGTCTGTTTACAAGTTCACCTGCAACTACCATGGTTTCCTTGTTCGCTAAGGCAATATCTTTTCCAGCCTTAATTGCTGCCAGCGTGGGAATCAAGCCAGCAAAACCTACCATTGCTGTTAAAACAAGCGAGATATTTGGGTGATAGAGAACTTCACAAAGCTCGTTTATGCCACATAAAACTTTTGTTTCGCTTGAACTTAAGGCATTATTAACCTCTGCTAATTTAGCCTCATTGGTTAAAACAACATAGGCTGGTTTGAACTCTAATGCTTGTTTGATTAATAAATCTGCATTATTATTGGCAGTAAGCACAAAGACTTTGAAACGTTCCGGATTTTGGCGGATCACTTCAAGTGCCTGAGTACCTATACTTCCTGTTGAACCCAGAATAGCAATGCTTTTCAGATTAAATTCTTCGCCAAAATTATTTCCCATCAAACAAAATCGATTTATAGTTTAATCCTGAATTTCAGGAATTGGTTAAACTTATTAATTTTTTTAAAGATCCTCAGTTATCTTTTGATCCATTTATTCAATTCATCAGCGATATGTCTGTCATTTGACAAACGAGGAACTTTATTCTGCCCACCCAGCTTACCCTGGCTCTTCATGTAATTTATAAAAGCATGTTTCTCCATCTCATGCATCAGCAATGGGCGAAGAATTTTACCTTCAATCAAATCATAGTAATAGACATTTTTTTTCTGTAGCACCTGATCAACTTTCAAACTGAAGCTAGTCATATCTTTAGGAGGGCGCGCAAATTCAACATACCATTCATGGTAAGGCAGTTCTCCTGGCTGCGTATTTACCTGTGGAGCCACTGTAAATTCGGTAATCTCTACACCCTCTTCGGTGGCTACAGATAATATTGCAAACTCAACTTCTTCACCAATCACATGTTCACCAAAAGCAGAAATAAAATGCTTTATCCTTCCCGACACTACAATCCGATAGGGTTCTTTAGAAACAAATTTTACCGTATCTCCAATGCTATACCCCCATAAACCGGCATTGGTATTCAGGATGATTGCATAATTTTTATTCAATTCCACTTCCTCTAGCGATATCCTACTTGGAGTTTCATTAAAATACTCGTCAGTTGGAATAAATTCATAAAAAATTCCTGCATTCACTAATAAAAGTAAGCCCTTTTCTTTCTGAGAATCCTGAAATGCAATAAAACCTTCGGATGCTGGATAGGTTTCAATCGAGTCGACCTTTCTACCTATACTTTCTTCTAAACGGGCTCTATACGGTTCGAAATTAACCCCTCCATATACAAAAAGTGAGAAATTTTTAAAGATATCGCCTATTTTCTTTCCTCCAGACAGCGTACTTAAGCGATCAAAATACATCTGTACCCATGGTGGAATACCAGAAATAAGTCGCATGTCTTCATCGATTGTTTCTGTTACTATGGCATCTACTTTATCTTCCCAATCTTCTATACAATTAGTCTGATAAGATGGCAAACGGTTTTTCTGAAGATAGCTTGGAACATGATTTGCAACGATACCTGAAAGTCGTCCTGTATTTATTCCATGATTATTACCTAGTATCGGGCTCCCCTGCAAAAAAATAAGGCGGCCATCAATAAAGTCTGAATTACCTGTTTCATGAATGTATGAAAATAAGGCATTCCGGGCAGCCTTAATATGTTCAGGCATAGATTCTTTAGAGATTGGAATATATTTTACACCAGAAGTTGTCCCAGAAGTTTTAGCAAGATATAAGGGCTTTCCAGGCCATAGAACGTTTTCTTCGCCATTGACAACTCTATCAATGTAAGGCCTAAGCTCTTCGTAGTCTGAAATCGGGACATTTTTCTTAAAATCTTGGTAGGTGTTGATTTCTGTAAACAGATGATCTTTACCAAATGAAGTATTTTTAGCTTGCTTGATTAGCTTGCTAAAAACACTTTGCTGCGCAGCTAAAGGATTTTTTTTCCATTTATTGATCTGCTTTACAGCAAAAGCTGCTAAAGGTTTTGCTATGAAAGACTTAATTCCCATTATTATCCTCCGGATCATTCAGCATGATTTCTTCTTCATCGGTATAACTATTAACCAAATGACGATATGCTATGATCAGAATCAAGCTTGAAAATGGTACTGTGAATAATAATCCAACAAATAATGCCATGGCACCCAAAATATTAAGGCCAAGCATCACCAAAAACAATAAACTGACAAACCAAAAATGGCCTTTGGTAATGGCCCAGCTTTGACTGATCGATTCTGAAGATCCTGATTCTTGATCAACAATGAAGCATACCACAAAACACAGCCTGATAGTTAAAAAAATAATTGGTATTGCAATTAATATAAATACAGGTAAAAGATCCCAGCTGAAAGGATTACTGGTATCGATTTCTGGAGAGTTTATAAAGTAAACAGAACTGATAATGGCAATAACAAAAACCAAGATTAATCCGATAATAAGTTTTACAATCAGGAAATTGATTGCTTTAACCAGGTTAGGGATAAAATCAGGAAACTCGGGATTGGTATCATCATCAATGAGTTTAAAAAAAACCTGATAAAAAGCTACAGTAAAAAATGCATCAAACAGACTTAGAATAACATTTTGCAGTAATACGCCTGTACCGCTAGCCCCACCAAAGATAGCAGTTAACAAAGCGGTTATAAAAAAGATGAACAGAAACTGAACTGCAGTAAATCCAAACAGAATCCAGATATTCCTTTTAGCAAGCTCCCAGGCATCCGACAAAATTAAACGTACCGACATCTGCTTATCCATATATTAATGTAGTCTTAAAATTATTCTTTTCCATAAATCCTGCATAAATCCAAGGCCATATGCACTTAGCTGAACAAAAGATGCAGCAATACTCAAAAATGCAACTTTTGCTGATTTGTTTATGTTCCAGGAGTGAAAAAATATCAACAAAATATAGATTGCCAATAATGTATTGCATAACTCTGCTAAAGGATGATTAAAAACGTTTAATATCAAGCTCAGACACAAAAAAAGTGTAAATAAAGCCGGAAAAAAATGGACAACTTTTAGTTCTGAAGGAAAGTGTTTATAAATATTAATTCTTGCCCTACCAAAAAAATGAAGCTGCTTGTAGAATTGAAACAAATCGGTGCGTCGTTTGTGATAAACAATTGCATCAGGTATTAGTCCGATCTTAAATCCCATCGAATGGATTCGAATACTAAATTCTATATCCTCTCCTAATCTTGTCAGTATAAATCCGCCGGTACGCTCCCAAACCTCCCTAGAAATTCCCATATTAAAACTTCTGGGATGAAATTGGCCAATATGTTTTTTATTTCCTCTAATTCCACCGGTTGTAAATGGTGAAGTCATGGAATAGCTGATCGCCTTCTGTACTGCTGTAAAAGATGAGTGAGCACCATCAGGGCCGCCATAAGCATCTAGCTGATGTTCAAGCAGGTAGTTCTTTACTATTTCCAGATAATCAATAGGAATCAGGCAATCGGAATCAAAAACTACGAAATAATCTCCTTTGGCATGTTCAAAGCCAAAATTTCTGGCAAAGCCCTGACCGGCATTTTCTTTATAATGATAACTAATCGCTAATTTATCAGCATAACTATCCACAATCTCCTTTGCACTAATTTTTGAACCATCCTCAATAACTAACACTTCAAACTGAAGATAAGTTTGCTGCGTCAGGGTGTAAAGCAGCTCATCTATCTCCAGAGGACGGTTATAAAGTGGGATAATGATTGAAAAAAACATGACAAATTAATTTTTAGGTTTCTGTAGAAAATGATCTAGCCTTAGAATTTTTCAAATCGGAAATTACACAGTTTTTTCGATCTGATACGTATTTCGTTCGGGCGAATTTCTGGAAACCAGCTCTGCAATAAAACCGGTTAAAAACAGCTGAAAACCTACAATTATAGCTACAAGGGCAATATAAAATAAGGGCTGATCAACCACTTCACGGGTATACCGTATATGCATGGTAATATGATACAGTTTTTCAATTATGATCCATAAAGCCATAATGGTACCTATGAGAAAGCTCAATGCCCCTATTGTACCAAAAAAGTGCATCGGACGTTTTGCAAACTTACCGACAAAGAATATAGATAGCAGATCAAGAAAGCCATTGATAAATCGACTAAACCCGAATTTAGTGGTTCCATACTTACGGGCACGATGTTCAACTACCTGTTCTCCAATTTTTTTGAATCCCGCCCATTTTGCAATTACAGGAATATAGCGGTGCATTTCACCGTAAACTTCTATACTTTTTACTACCTCCTTACGGTAAGCTTTCAAGCCACAGTTAAAGTCATGAAGATTATGAATACCCGACATGCGACGGGTTACTAAATTAAATAACTTGGTGGGTATAGTTTTACTTAAAGGATCATGGCGCTTTTGTTTCCATCCAGAAACCAGATCAAACTTTTCTTCATTGATCCGTCTGTAAAGTTCAGGTATTTCATCAGGGCTATCCTGAAGATCAGCATCCATGGTTATAACTACATTGCCCTGACAAGCCTCAAAGCCAACATTTAATGCGGCCGACTTGCCATAATTACGCCGAAACTTAATACCAACAATGGAAGTATTCTGAGATTTCAATTGCTCAATTACTTGCCATGAATCATCACTACTTCCATCGTCAACCAGAATAATTTCATAGCTGAATGCATGATCGTTCATTACCCGGCTAATCCAGCTACATAGCTCGGGCAATGATTCTGCTTCATTATATAAAGGAACAACTACAGATATATCCATTTTAGATTGGAGATGTGAGATGTGAGATTTTAGATGTGAGATTTTAGATTTTAGGTTATCAAATTAAAACATGCAAATTTCATCAATAAAATTGATAAAATCTGCACGCTGCCATTTTTTAGCTTATTCTTGCTCTTGTTCATCAATTGAAGCAAAAACAGGTTCTTCTTTCTTAAATATCGCTGCAAAAATAAGCGACATCATAAATTGCACAAGTACTGCAATTCCTATATTTTTGAAAAACTGCATTGGAGTGGGATCATATTGAGCCTTTATACCTTCCGATTGTTTACTTATAGCTTCATCAATCTGATCCTGATCCATTCCCATATTCTCTAGGGTATTGGTCATTCCCGCCTCCATATAACCAGATATCTTATCATAAGCATTTGGTTCAACAAACTTATAAAAGGCATAGTTTGCCACCGAATAAAGAATACCTGCAATAAAAGCCATTAAAAAAATACCTTTTAAAGCTTCTCTGAAACTCCAAAAACCACCTATTTTTTTCCTCAGATCAAGTGTAAAAAAAACATAAATCACTAATGATATTACAAGGGTGCCAATTCCAAAAGAAATAGAACCTAAAAGAGATGGAAACATATAAAATGTCACAACCCCTATTGCAGTGGATAGGATGCCGATAGTTAAACCATTGGTACTTGCGGCTTTGTTTAAGTTTTGTAATGATAAATCCATAATTGTTTAGTTTAGTTTTGATTATTAAAAGATATCAGTAAGGCATAAACAGCAGAATCAAAATCAGGATTCTCACTATATTTAATAAATTCATTGAAATCTTCATCTGCTGGATCTGGGTCTCTAAAAAACCCGATCATCGGATAAAATAATTCTTTTAATTCTGAATCTTCAGCAAGTGTGGAGCTAACACGGGCAACTTCTTTCAAACTACTTTCAACCAATATCTGATTAGCTATAACCTCTTCATAAATACGGTGTTCATCCTGAAACTCATCCTCGTCAACCAATAAAAACTCACGAAGAAAGTCACTTAATTCAGGTTCAATTTCTTCATCCTGGCATTCCTGCAAATAAAGCAAAAGGTTTAAAATTTCTGTCCCTCGGTCAATTGTTTTTTCCTCGATCTTCTCCCATTCAGGTGAATCAAGATAATCTTCTTCAAGCTTACGTACATCTTCATTAAAAAAATTAATCAGTAATAGATCAAAGAACAGTTCTCTTAATGGCTCAAAAAGAGAATGATCGTCAAAAGCAGCATCAAGAGACGCTACTTTATCAAGATAAGCCTTTTCTGCACTAAAAACATCAACAAGAATCTGAGAAAAAGCCTCATGATCCTGATTATTAACAGAAGCGAACTGCCCTAATGCAGACAGCATTGCTTCTTTTATACTTTTATTCATGCTAATTTTTATGATAAAATATACTGGTCATTGTTACAAACAAGGTTAATTTTTCCTGTTAATTTTTGCCCTATGAATGGAGAATTTGATGATTTCGACTTATTTGACTCCTCATTAAATATCCATTCTTCTGATGGATTATAGAGTATAAAATTAGCAGAATTTCCAACTTCCAAACCAGGTATAGAGAGCCCCAATACATTTCTTGGTCCGATTACCAGCTTATCCAAAATCAATTCTGGACTTAACCCAACTTTCAAAGCAATAGGAAGTACTGTTTGCAAGCCTATGATTCCAAAAGAAGCGATCTCAAATTCCACATTCTTAAACTCAACTTCATGAGGGGTGTGCTGAGAAACTATGGCATCGACCGTGCCGTCTTTTAACCCTGCGATCAGTGCCTTTTGGTCTGCTTTGGTTCGGAGTGGCGGTTTTACTTTGTATTGGCTATCAAAGCCTTCTAGTTCTTCTTCGGTAAGAACCAAATGATGTGCTGCCACATCGCAAGTAACTTTAACTCCTGCTTTTTTTGCTTTTCTAATCAGATCAACACTTCTGGCTGTACTGATTGTGCTAAAGTGTATTCTGGCTTCATTATATTCTGCCAGGTAAAGATCGCGTGATACCATCAATTCTTCGGCAAGTGAAGGATTACCTTTCATGCCTAGAAAAGTACTCATTACCCCTTCATTCATTTTTCCCTTTGCAGCAATATCCTGATCTTCTGCATATGAAAAAATCAATCCATTGAAAGATTTGGTGTATAGTAAAGCTCTACTCATGAGGCCTGCATTAGTAACAGGCCTGTTTCCATCCGAGAATGCAATGGCACCCGATCGCTGCATGTCAAACATTTCTGCCATTTCTTTCCCTTCCCGGTTATAACTGATACAACCTATGGGGAAGATATCAACCAGGGTGTTTTGCGATTTATTGACTAGGTATGAAACCTCGGCCTTGGAATGAATAGGAGGTTGAGTATTTGGCATCAGAGCTACTCCGGTAAACCCCCCAGCAACTGCAGCGCTGCATCCACTGTCAATATCTTCCTTTGTTTCTAATCCTGGTTCGCCAAAATTAACGTTAATATCAAGAAACCCAGGCGAAAGAAACTGACCCTTTCCAGAGATAATTACTGTTTTGGCATTCGGTGCAGCGATCTTGTTTCCTATCTCAAAGATCTTACCATCA
>NZ_JBIKSU010000079.1:0-7846 GCF_044348475.1 Daejeonella sp.
CTACCAATATCTTATTTCCAACTAGGTCGCGCCTTTCGAGCCTAATTTCAAGGGGAAAAGAAAAATTATCATGTATGTACTGAACGCCGAGTTTAAGCGCTTTAATGTTTAATGAGATGAGTTTTTCTTTACCCTCGAACTGCTCTGCCAGCAATTGCTCCAATACCTCAAATTCAATATCAAGCAATGCCGCTAAAGCACCCACATAAATAATGTTTTTGAATAACTGACGCTGTCGTGGATCAGTAAATTCACGAAGGCACATTTCCATCAATGGCATCCCGATATAGGTTACATCGTTTCGGATCAATTCTGGATGCAGAGCCTTGGTACTGTCATAGATGAAGTATCCTCCACTCCGTACCGAGCGAACATCATCTGGCATGCTCTGGGGGTTTACACAAACCATGATATCTACCCCTTCACGACGGCCCAAATAGCCTTTTTCGCTAACTCGAACATCATACCAAGTAGGTAAGCCCTGAATATTGGAAGGGAAAATATTCTTAGGAGTTACGGGAATACCCATCCTAAAAATAGCTTTAGCAAACAGATAGTTTGCACTTGCAGAACCCGTACCATTTACGTTTGCAAAACGTATGACAAAATTGTTGACTTTAGAATTAGGCATTTAGTGGCAGGCTTTGGTAACTTTATACAAATATTGCTGCATATCCCATGCAGATGTAGGGCAACGCTCAGCACAAAGGCCGCAATGCAGGCAAACGTCTTCATCCTTCACCATTACTCTTTTAGTAGGAAGGGTATCAGATACGTATAAATCCTGTGTGATATTAAATGCCGGAGCTTTTAAGCGGGATCTTAGATCTTCTTCTTCTCCATTGAGGGTAAAAGTGATACAGGAAGTTGGACAAATATCCACGCAGGCATCACATTCAATACATTTATCCTTTTCAAAAACGGTTTGAACATCGCAGTTTAAGCAGCGATGGGCTTCTTTGACTGCTGTTGCAATGTCAAAGCCTAGTTCCACTTCGAGTTTACGATCAGAAAGAGCCGCTTTTTTCTCGGCAAGTGGTACTATAAAACGCTGGTCATTCACTACATCATTATCGTAGCTCCATTCATGGATACCCATTTTCTTGCTCACCAAATTGGTGAATGGTGCAGGGCGTTCTGTGAGGGCAGTGCCCTGGCAATATAGATCGATAGAAATGGCCGCCTGATGCCCATGGGCAACTGCAGTAATCACATTTTTGGGGCCAAAGGCAGAATCTCCGCCAAAGAAAACCTTTTGGTTAGATGATTGATGTGTGGCACGATCAACAAAAGGCATTCCCCATTCATCAAAGTTTACACCCGTTTCTTTTTCTATCCATGGGAAACTATTTTGCTGCCCGATAGCTACCAGCACATCATCTGCTTCAATAAATACATCAGGTTCACCAGCAGGAACGAGCTTACGCTTTCCGCTATCATCGTATTCAACCATCACCTTTTCAAAAAACATACCTTTAAGGCTGCCATCCTCCACCACGAATGATTTGGGCACGTGATTCTCCAAAATAGGAATATCTTCATGCATGGCATCTTCAATTTCCCATGGAGAAGCTTTCATCTCAGAAAAAGGACTCCTAACTACTACTTTTACCTGTTCACCACCTAAACGACGTGAAGTACGACAGCAGTCCATGGCGGTATTACCACCTCCAAGAACAATCACCTTTTTACCAATCTTATGGGTATGTTCAAAAGCAACGCTGGCAAGCCATTCAATTCCGATATGTACATTTTTGCCGGCCTCTTCTCGTCCCGGAAGATCAAGGTTACGACCGCGAGGTGCACCGGTTCCAACAAAAACTGCATCGTATCCCTTCTCAAGAATTTCATTTAAGCTAGAAACATAGGTTTTGAAATGGGTATGAATGCCCATATCCAGGATATAGCCCACTTCTTCATTCAATACTTCAGTAGGTAAACGGAACGAGGGGATTTGGCTGCGCATCATTCCGCCGCCAGCCTCATGCTCATCATACAAATGAATTTCATAACCAAGGGGAGCAAGATCACGTGCAACCGTTAAGGATGCTGGTCCGGCACCAATCAAAGCTACCCGCTTTCCATTCATTTGAGAAGGAATTGAAGGCATATAGGCCTTAACATCATCCTTATTATCAGCAGCTACACGTTTTAGGCGACAAATAGCGACAGGCTCTTCCTCGATTCTTCCACGCCGGCATGCCGGTTCGCAGGGACGATCACAGGTGCGACCAAGTACTCCAGGAAACACATTGGATTCCCAATTAACCATGTAAGCTTCCGTATATTTTCCTGCAGCGATCAGCCTAATGTATTCAGGTACCGGTGTATGTGCGGGGCAAGCATACTGACAATCCACAACTTTGTGGAAGTATTCCGGATTTGAGGTATCTGTTGGTTTCAAAAATTATACAGCGTTAAAATGAAACTATTCTTAAATAAACAATATATGGTTCATTGAAATTTAAAAAATCTCAATATATTTTACTTGATGAATTCAATTTTCGGATCTGCCAATCAACCGCAGAAACATTTTATGCAGGTACTATTTTCTAAAAATTCAAATTTTAAGAAACGCGACTGAGGCAAACTAATTTTATTTCTATTTTGAATGCCTTTATGACTACAATTTAAAAAGACAATTTGATTTTTAGAAATAAATAATAATGGAATATATGCAATAAATTTCATCTTGTGAAAAATGTAGCGGAACGGATAGTAATTTTTTAATTTAAATCACAATCTTTAAAGAAGAGATTTCACTGCTAGCGCGCGCGTATTGCGCATGCCTTATTAACCTAATCATGATCAGAAAAATAAAAATCCTGTTAATGGCCCTGATAGTATTCACACTGAATCAATCTAGCACACCCAAAAAAACTGCAGTACCTGCAGGCCCAAATATCATTCTGATCTTTATGGACGACATGGGTTATGGCGATCTATCTTGCTATGGTGCACTCGATATAAACACCCCTAATATTGACCGATTAGCTTCAGAAGGTATTCGTTTTACGAATTTCCTGTCGGCGCAAGCTGTTTGCAGTGCTTCTCGTGCTGCAATTCTTACAGGATGCTATCCAAACCGCCTGGGCATCTCAGGTGCACTTTTCCCAGCTTCACCCATTGGTTTAGCTCCAGAAGAAATGACCATTGCCGATCTGCTAAAGCAGAATAATTATGCTACCGGAATATTCGGAAAATGGCATCTTGGCGACGCCCCAGAGTTTTTGCCGCTCAATCAAGGATTTGATGAATACCTGGGCATTCCTTATTCTAATGATATGTGGCCAGTGAATTACGATGGTACTCCGGCACAAACTGGGACTAGTAAATATCGCTTCCCCCCTCTTCCATTAATCCGGAATTCTGCGCCTCTTGATACCATCAGCACGCTCCAAGACCAGGCTTTACTGACAAGCAGGCTCACAGATGAAGCCATCAGTTTTATTCGTCGCAACAAAAAGAAATCATTCTTCGCTTATATTCCACACCCCATGCCGCATGTTCCGATCAATGCAAGTGCAGCTTTCAGAGGAAAAAGCAAACAGGGATTGTATGGAGATATGATTCAGGAGGTTGACCATAATGTTGGAAGGATTATGGATGCATTAAAAAAAGAAGGTCTCGAAAAAAACACGATGGTAATTTTCAGCAGTGATAATGGTCCTTGGCTGAATTTTGGAAACCATGCAGGAAATACTGCAGGTTTAAGAGAAGGAAAAGGCACTTCATTTGAAGGGGGACAACGAGTTCCATGTATTATTAGGTGGAGTGGTAAAATTCCCGGCGGCTTAGTATCCAACCAGTTAGCATCAACCATTGATCTTTTACCAACCATTGCCAAGCTAGCTGGAGCGCCGCTTTCTGACAAAAAAATTGATGGGATTGACCTTGGAGAGATATTAAAAGGCAACCTTCAAGCTAGCCCAAGGAAGAATTTTTTATATTATTATCGCAAAAACTCGCTTGAAGCTATTCGTCGTGATAACTGGAAACTAGTTTTTCAGCACCCTTCTAGATCGTACCTGGATCAGGCACCGGGTGTTGATGGATTTCCCGGAGCATCTCCCGAAAATGTAATGATGAATGAAGCACTTTACGACCTTCGCAGAGATCCGGGTGAGCGCTATGATGTGCAGGCCTATTTTCCGGAAATTGTAAAAGAACTAAAAGCACTTGCCGAACTAGCAAGAGAAGATTTAGGTGATGACCTTCAACAAAGAGCAGGTGCAAATAATCGTCAGCCCGGAAAATTAAAAAATAATCGGTGAAGAACTGGCCTGTAAAATGAGAGGTAAAAAATAAGTAGAACAATCAATAACCTTATTCCCACCAAAAAAATTAGTCCCAGGGCAGGATTTATTATTGCTGCTGCCATCATTCCTTTGCCCTGTGCTCAGGTTGAACCAGTGATGATAAACAATGCTTTGCGTATTCACAGGTATATTGAAACGCCGGCATAAAATAGCAGTCATTTGGATTATAGTTTCACGTTGCTCGGCCAACATGTCATCTTTGCCAGAATCAAAATTACCCAGATGCTCCAAACAAATACTAGTGGTATTTTGCCCTTTGATACAGACTGGCGCCTGCTCCAAAGGCCTACCACTCAAAATAGAGCCATCCGGAAAAGTAGAAAAATGCTGACCGATATCAGACCATCCATTGTGACTGATATGGTAGTTTTTCATGCCTTGCTGTAGCTCAAAATGGTTAGAACCATTAAAATCATCATAACAGGGGCTAAATGTATGATGCTGCTGAATAACCAAAACAGTACGGGCGAGCTGAATTGAATTTAGCCATTCTTCAAATTCTCGTATACTCCATTTAACTAAGCCAAATTTCTTTGTCATAGTAACTTGTTTTTAGTGTTCAAATTCAGATCAATAGTTCTTTACCGACTCCAGTTTGGCCATTAATTTTTTCAATACTTCAGGATTCTGTTCAGCTAGGTTTTTTGTTTCGGAGCCATCGTTTTTCAAATTATATAGCTGCGGTTTCATATTATTCCCTAATTCAATATTAACCTGAGGGTTAATGGCTGGTCCAGGACCAGGCGAAATATATTTCCAGTTGCCTTGAATAATTCCAAGCGTACTGTTTACCGCCTGCTGAATAACAAATTCGCGGTTTATTTTGCCACCAAGTAAAGTACTCAGACTGTTACGGCTATCCTGAGCATTGATCTTTCTTCCTGTCAATGCCGCCAGAGATGCATAGATATCAATCTGACTAAATAGGGCATTAGAAACGGTGCCCGACTTAATTTTTGCAGGCCAGCTAACCAGCATCGGGATCTTTGTACCCCCGTCAAAAGCACTGTATTTTCCACCTCTTAATATTCCTGATGGAGTATGTCCGTTCAATAATTCAACAGCTCTATCTTCATAACCATCATCAACCACTGCACCATTGTCGCTGGTAAAAATGATCAGGGTATTATTAGTAATTTTCAATCTGTCAAGGGTTTTTAATACCTCTCCTACGGTCCAATCTAGTTGTAAAATTGCATCGCCACGAGCACCCATCCCACTTTTACCAACAAAACGTGAATGCGGAACTCTGGGAACATGAATATCCTGTGTAGCGAAATAAAGAAAGAATGGATTTTTTGCATTTTTTTCAATGAAATTAACCGCTCTACCGGTAAATACATCTGCCATATCTTCATCGATCCAGCGTGCTCTTTTTCCACCGGTCATCCATCCAATACGGCTAACACCATTAATAATGGTTGCATCGTGGCCATGCGAATAGTTCAATTTCAATAATTCAGGATTTTCTTTACCTGTGGGCTCATTACCAATCTTTTCTTTATAGGATACGGTAATTGGATCAGCTGGATCAAGATCTACGATTCTGTAATTTTCCATGTACACACAAGGTACACGATCGCCCGTTGCAGGCATGATAAACGAATAGTTAAAGCCAACCTCAAGCGGACCCGGCTTAATATCAGAGTTCCAGGCCGGGCCACCGGCAGGGCCTAAACCTAAATGCCATTTGCCAACAACTGCTGTTTGATAGCCTGCTTTTTGAAGCATTAAAGGCATGTTTTCTTCGTTTGTTGGAATAATCAGCGCCGCATCACCCGGGGCAATATTGGTTCCCGATTTGCGCCAGGCATATTTACCGGTAAGCAATGAAAATCGCGATGGAGTGCAGGTTGCTGCGGTAGCATAGGCATTCGTAAATCGTAAGCCTTGATTGGCTATGCGATCAATATTTGGTGTCTTTACCTTTGTTGCACCATTGGCACTGATATCGCCAACACCCAAATCGTCTGTATAAATAATAACAATATTGGGCTTGCTTTGAGCTTTACAAACCAAGGGCAAGAGTTGAGTGATGCCAATACCAGCAAGAAAAAGAAATTTAAATCGATGAAGCATGAATTGTAGTTATACTAGTTTGTTAAAAAATATTGCAATAAAATTTTACCAGGTATTTCTAAATAGATGATCACCTTTTTTATCGGTGATCGGTTTAAGGGGAATGTATAAGCCCTTTGTTTGATCCAGCCAATCCCACAATTTTTTATTGAGATTTTTTGCTAGATCTTGTAATTCAGGATCTCTAATCAGGTTATTCATTTCATATGGGTCTTTTTTTAGGTCATAGAGCTGATCTATATCCCAAACCCCATGACTTCGAATAAACTTATATTGGTTTGTACGCACAGCATACTGAGTTGGGGTTTGAGGGAATGGATTTTCCCAATAATATTCATAAAATACTTCCTTCCTCCAGTTAGCTTCGGGCATCCCTTTCATCAAGTTGAGAAATGAATTACCCTCCATTTGAACAGGCTTTTTAACCCCTGCCATTTCGAGAATACTTGGCGCAATATCTATATTTAAAACCATTTCCTTCACTTTGGTTCCGGCCTTGATCAAAGCTGGAGAGCGAGCAATTAATGGAACCCTCATTGACTCTTCATAGGCATGCCTCTTATCAATCAAGCCGTGTTCGCCAAATGAAAATCCATTATCACCCATATAGATAATCAGTGTTTCTTTATCGAGGTCATTTTCTTTAAGGTATTCCAAAACCCTGCCTACGCTATTATCAATACCCATTAATGTTTCAAGATAATCAACGTAAAAGCTGTCAAAATCAGTTTGCCCATGATACATAAAATCTACTCCATGCCAGCTATCACGCTGTGCCCTCACCCATCGCGGAATATCTTTATAATTTATTTTATAAGCGCTAGAGTCGGCTTGCTTTCCACGTGTAAACTTTTTACTATCAACTCTTGCTGTTGAGAACATGGACACAGGATATTGAATCTGAATATTCTTATAAATGCCATTATCACGTTTTGCAGGTCTGAATTCAGCATGCACAGCCTTGTGGGATAGATAAACAAAGAATGGCTTTTTCTTATCGCGCTGCTTGAGCCAATCGATGGTCATGTCAGTTAAAATATCTGTAATGTATGCGCTATCCGTAAAAGCAACCATCTTACCATCGATATTAATTTTGGGATTATAATATTCTCCCTGCCCATTAAAACTCACCCAGCGGTTAAATCCCGGGCGCGGATCACTATTTCCACCTCCCATATGCCATTTACCGAAAAAAGAGGTTTGATAGCCCGCCTTTTGAAGATATTGTGGAAAAAAGATTAGTGATTTAGGTGCAGCTGCCTGATTGTCAACCACGGTATGAGTATGTGCATACTGACCGGTTAAGATAGATGCCCTGCTTGGTGAGCAAAGGGCCGTACTCACAAAAGCATTCTGAAAATGCGCACCTTCAGTAGCTATTCGGTCTAGATTGGGTGTTTTTAATCCAGGTACTTTCCCGGTAAATCCCATAAAATCAAAACGGTGAT
>NZ_JBIKSU010000001.1:0-191004 GCF_044348475.1 Daejeonella sp.
GTTCCAGTTATCTGTTGTATGAGGTATGAAGTATGAGGTTTGAAAAAAGCAGTAAATCTCAAATTAGCAGTACACAGTCTTGGCTCTTGGTTCCTGGTTCTTGGTTCCATTTTCTGTTGTCTGTTGTCTGAGGTATGAGGTATGAGGTATGAAAAAAGCAGTAAATCTCAAATTAGCAGTACACAGTCTTGGCTCTTGGTTCTTGGTTCCAGTTATCTGTTGTCTGAGGTATGAGGTCTGAGGTATGAAAAAAGCAGTAAATCTCAAATTAGCAGTACACAGTCTTGGCTCTTGGTTCCTGGCTCTTGGTTCCATTTTCTGTTGTCTGTTGTCTGTTATCTGTTGTCTGTTATCTGAGGTATGAGGTATGAAATACTTGTATGAAATGAAGCAGGATCTATCTCAATACGCTATACTCACTACTCTATACTCTATACTCTATACTCTATACTCACTACTCAATACCCAAATTTCCCTCCTACATCCTATCAGGTACCTGTATTCCCAATAATTTCATTCCTTTATTAATGGTTGAGGCCGTAGCAGCCGCAAGGTCTAGTCTGAAATTTCTAACATCCAAATCTTCAGCCTTCAATATGCTTTCTTCATGATAGAACTTATTGAATAATTTAGCTAACTCAAAAACATAATTTGCAATATGTGCCGGACTGTATTCTTTAGCTGATGCAGCTATCACATCAGGGTATTTGGCCAAATTAACAATCAGGTCTTTTTCAAGAGCAGTAAGTATAGTTGAATAGTTATCGGAAATTTTATTTTTATACTCAGCTTTTGCCATCACTGAACGTATCCTTGCATGGGTATACTGAATAAATGGCCCCGTATGGCCCTGAAAATCAATTGATTCATTCGGATCAAATAATAAACGCTTTTTAGGCTCAACCTTTAACAAGAAAAATTTAAGAGCTCCTAGTCCTATCATATTATAAAGGTCTTTCTTCTCTTGTTCGGTGAATCCTTCAACTTTTCCTAATTCCTCGGTTCTGTCTCGAGCAGTAATGATCATATCTTCCATCAGCTCATCGGCATCAACCACTGTCCCCTCCCTAGATTTCATTTTCCCAGAAGGTAGATCAACCATCCCATAAGAAAGGTGGAATAAACCTTGTGCCCATGTTTTACCCAATTTCTGGAGAATAAGAAATAATACTTTAAAATGATAATCCTGTTCGTTGCCTACCACATAGATAGACTTATCCATTTTAAAGTCGTCATATTTCAATTGGGCAGTTCCAAGATCCTGAGTAATGTAAACAGAAGTTCCATCTGCTCTAAGCACAAGTTTCTGATCCAGGCCATCTTCAGTTAGATCTATCCAAACTGATCCATCATCCTTTTTAAAAAAAACTCCCTTTTCAAGCCCCTCCTGAATCGTATCCTTCCCTAAAAGGTAGGTATCTGATTCATAATAGTATTTCTTGAAATCTACTCCTAGCATTTTATAAGTAACTTCAAAACCGGAATAAACCCAGCCATTCATCATGCTCCAAAGCTTTATAACTTCCTTATCGCCAGCCTCCCATTTCAAAAGCATTTCCTGAGCTTCTTTTATAATCGGAGCATTCTTTTTTGCTTCATCTTCTGTGAGCCCTTTATCGATCAGCGCTTCAATCTGTTTTTTATATTCCTTATCAAAAATCACATAATATTTACCAACTAGATGGTCTCCTTTTAGTTGGCTGCTTTCAGGCGTTTCACCATTTCCAAACAGTTGCCATGCCAGCATCGACTTACAAATATGTATGCCACGATCATTTACCAGATTGACCTTTGTTACTTCATATCCATTTGCCAACAAGATTTCAGCAACCGAGTAACCCAGTAAATTATTACGCACATGACCTAAATGAAGGGGTTTATTCGTGTTTGGTGAAGAATATTCCACCATAACTTTTTGTCCGTTAGGCGGAAATTGCCCAAATGAACTACTATGAATAGTAGTTAATAACTCATCAACCCAATAAAAATCAGCAATTGACAAATTCAAAAATCCTTTGATCACGTTAAAGTTTTCAACTTCTTTAACATTATCTTTTAGATACTCCCCTAGTTCAGTTCCGGTTTGTTCAGGAGTTTTTTTAGAAAAACGGGTAAATGGAAAGGTCACAGCAGTAACCTGACCTTCAAATTCTTTTCGAGTTTCCTGAATAACAATACTATCTGATGCTATTTCTGTTTGGTAAAGTACTGAAACAGCTCTCTGGATTTGCTGAACTATGGTATTTTCTATTGTCATTTTAATTGGCATTGAGCCCTGTAAATTTAATCGTTAATAAGGAATTTGTATCGCACAGCAAGCTATCAAATGCATGCTCTGCTTTTAAATTCTATTTTGATAAGGTAGAATTAATTCCTACCATCTCAAAAAAGCAAAATTTTCATTATACATCAATTGCCCTACTGGATCCTCGTGTTCCTGCACCAAACTTCGAATTAACCTCAATAATTCAAGCTCAGACACATTCCTTTTTGTTTACCAAGCAAATTTTAATAAGAACATAAAATTTTAAGCAATGTATTATGTTCTATGCTATATGCTTTTTATATCTTTGCCAAAATTATAAAAAAATGCAGAGTTACGCGGAGTTTCTTGATTTAAGCGTGGGCTTCCCTCAGGATGGTTTTGATATCATAGATGATGAATTATATTTTCATGACCTAAACCTCATGGAGATGATCGAAACCTATGGTTCTCCACTCAGATTCACTTACTTACCTATCATCAGTAAGAAGATACAACAAGCCAAACTATTGTTTCAGGCAGCTATTGTTAAAAACAACTATAGAGGTGGCTATAAATATTGTTATTGTACTAAAAGCTCGCACTTCAGGCATATTGTAGAGGAAGCTCTGCGAAATGACATCCACTTAGAAACTTCATCTGCATTCGATATGCCTATGATTGATGCGCTTGAGAAAAAAGGTGCATTAAATAAGGAGATAACAGTTATTTGCAATGGATTTAAAACTTTTCAATACAAGCAATATATCATTGATATGCTTCACGATGGGTTTAAAAATATTATTCCCGTTCTTGATAATAAGGAAGAGTTTAACATCTATGATGATGAATTAGATATTCCATGTAGTTTAGGGATAAGAATCGCTGCCGAAGAACAACCTGACTCCCAATTCTATACCTCTCGATTAGGAATTAGAATTGAAGATATTATTGATTTTTACAACCATAAAATAGCTCAAAATCCTAATTTCAAGGTTAAATTACTTCATTTCTTTATTAATTCAGGAATTTCTGACACTCCTTACTATTGGAATGAGCTTGAAAAATACGCTACGCTTTATTGCAAGTTCAAGAAAATAAACCCTGATCTCGACACACTTGACATTGGTGGAGGAATGCCTTTCAAAGATTCTTTAGCATTTGATTTTGATTACGAATACATGGTCAATGAAATTGTTAAAAGGATTAAAGAAATTTGTGCAGAGCACGATGTCATGGAGCCTGATATTATTACTGAATTCGGTAAATACACAGTTGCTGAAGCTTCAGGTATTCTTTACAAGGTTCTAGGGCGTAAGCAACAGAATGACCGTGAAAAATGGCTAATGCTTGATGGTTCTTTCATTACCAACCTTCCGGATGTTTGGGCATTGAATCAAAAATATATTCTTGCACCAATAAATAATTGGGATTCTGAATATGAGCGTGTAAATCTTGGTGGAATTACCTGCGATGGTCAGGATTATTATAGCCAAGAAGCTCATATGAACAACGTATTTATGCCTAAAACCCGAAAAGTTCAGTATTTAGGCTTCTTTCATACAGGCGCTTACCAGGAGGTTCTTAGTGGTTATGGCGGTATTCATCATTGCCTACTTCCGTCTCCTAAGCATGTGATCATTCGCCGTAATAGGGATGAAACTCCGAATTTTGAAGTATTTGGTGAAGAACAGAATAGTAAACAGGTTTTGAAGATATTGGGTTATTAATCCCGGATCACGCCCAAGATAAAAAATGGGTGAAGCCAGGAATGACATCGAATAAATTGAGCAAAGAAAATAGTAATTAAATGATCCAGAAATATTACTTCTTACTCTTTTGTTTTTTTCCATTAATATCTTGTTCCCAAAATAAAAAACTGGAGTCAGAAACTATAAAAAGTGAAGCTCCTATTATCAATCAGAATTTCACAACGCTTAAATTCGAGGCAAATGGGAAACCATGCCTAGCTTCAATTAATGATCGTTATATTGATTTTAAAGAGAAATCTATTTTTTCATTGTCACTTTTCATCATGGTGAACAGTTTAGAAAAAAATATAGACGGACATCCAACAAACAAAGAAGCCCTCATTTTCAACAACTTACAAACAGAAATCATACAGGAATTAAGTAAGATTTTAGGAAATTACTGCTATGTTGGTACAACTACAATGAGTGGGTATCGTGACATACTTCTCTACATCAAACCCGAAGATCAAACTAAGGCAATAGAAATTTTGGAACGAATTAAGGAAAAACAGAGTCGTATCGAGTCTATTTCTCTTGAATCTGACCCTAATTGGGAGGCTGTTTCTTCTTTTTATGAAGCTTCTACACTAAAAAATTAAGAATCAAACTTATCGAGCAACTTGATTAAAGTTGCAAAATCTTTAGGGTATGGCGCTTCAAAAGTCATTTCAGTATGCTCATCAATCTTAAAACTAATACAACGAGCATGTAATGCAAAACGCTTCATGATGGGTAATTCTTCTTGATCTTTACCTATACGATATGCTCTTTTTATTTCGGAAAGGTAAATTGGCTTACCCCCATACATTTCATCACCTGCAATATTGGCTCTCTGCGAGGCCAAATGAATCCTTATTTGGTGCATTCTTCCGGTTATTGGCCTGCACTCAACTAAAGTATAATGTTTGTAGAATTTAATTGAATTAAACACCGTTTCTGCAGGTTTACCTTCCTGCTTGTTTATTGCTACGTTCTTTGCTCCTAGGTTCAAAATAGGCAAATCAACATGAAGTTCTTCAAAAGAATGAGTCCCATTAATTACGGCATGATACAACTTATTAACTTTTCGGTGTTCAAATTGCATGGAAACATGACGATAGGTTTCAGGATTTTTAGCAATGATTAAGGCCCCTGAAGTTTCTCTGTCTAAACGGTGGCAAATCTGTGCATCATCAGCATAGTTTTTGGCCATTCTTAGCAAATTATTATCTCCACCTTCCCGGTCGTCGAGCGAGCTTAGAAAGGCTGGTTTATTAACAACGATAAGATTATCGTTCTCGAAAAGAATAAGATCCTCGAATATTGGAAACTTCACACATTATAAATTAGAATGCAAATTTAGGCTTTAATTTAAGAACTAAGGAAGGTTAAAGTTAAAAGCTAAAAGCTTAAAGCTTAAAGCTAAAAGGCTAAAGCTTAAAGGCTAAAGCTTAAAGGGTAAAGCTTAAAGCTTAAAGGCTAAAGCTTAAAGGGTAAAGCTTAAAGCTAAAAGGCTAAAGGTAAAAGCTAAAAGGGTAAAGGTAAAAGGCTAAAGCTTAAAAAGCTAAAAGGGTAAAGCTTAAAGGATAAAGGGTAAAGGGTAAAGCTAAAAGGTTAAAGCTTAAAGCTAAGAGGCTAAAGCTAAAAGGTTAAAGGTAAAAGCTCTTTCTTACTTTCTGCTTTCTCGCTTTCAGCTTTCAGCTTTCTGCTTTCTCGCTTTCCGCTTTCTCGCTTTCTTACTTTAGCTCAAATTTATATCCCACCCCTTTTACTGTACTGACATAGTTGTCACCCAGTTTTTCACGAAGTTTACGGATATGAACATCGATTGTGCGGTTAGTTACCACAACAGAATCTTCCCAAATACTTTTCAGAATTACATCACGAGTATAAACTTTACCAGGCTTAGATGCCAGTAAATAGAGTAACTCAAATTCCTTTTTGGCAAGAACAATTTTTTCACCATTACGGAATACAAGAAATGCTTCACGATCAATAATTAGATCGCCTATTTCAACTTTATTTTCTACTTCTGCTTCTTCAGAATGCACATTACGTCTTAAAATAGCATTGATCCTGCTGGTAAGTGCACGAGGCTTGATTGGTTTAGCTATGTAATCATCTGCACCCACATTAAAACCAGCAATTTCTGAGTATTCTTCACTTCTTGCAGTTAAAAACACCATGAATGTATTCTTAAACTCATTCATTGTTCTAAGAATTCTGCAGGCTTCTATCCCATCCATTTTGGGCATCATGATATCAAGTATAATGAGATCAGGCAATACCCGTTTGGCTTCAGTAACTCCTTCTTGGCCATTAGAAGCAGTATATACCTGATAGCCTTCCTTTTTTAAATTGTACTCAATAAGCTCCCGTATATCAGGTTCATCATCAACAATCAGAATCTTATGCTTAGTTGTACTCATAAATTGGATTAATTTTTGTAAAAATAACCTCTTAGTTGCATCATTGCGTTAAGCATTTATTAACAAATTGTAAACTTTTACCGAATTTACAATTAAAAATTTATTTAAATGTCTTACTTAAAAATTGCTCTAATTCAACACCTCTTAGGTTCTTTGCAATAATCTTTCCTTCCGGATCAAGTATAAATGAAGCGGGTATTCCTTCAACTTTGTACTGCAAAGTTACTTTCCCATCCCATCGTTTTAATTCTGATAGATGTGGCCAGTTCAACTGATCATCTTTTATAGCCTTTAGCCAAGCAGCACGATCATCATCTAAAGAAACGCCAAGTACCATAAAGTTCTTGCTTTTAAACTTTTCGTATTGCTTTACAATATTAGGGTTTTCATCACGACAGGGGGCGCACCAAGAAGCCCAAAAATCAAGAAGTATATATTTTCCTTTAAAATCAGACAATTTAAACTCTTTGCCTGTTTGATCAGGTAATTGAAAATCAGGTGCAAATTGACCAATCGATACTGGCTTGAGGCCTTCCATTTTAGTTACAAATGATTGTACAGCACCATTCTTAGCGAATTTAGACTTAATCTCTTCGGCATATACAATCAATTGTTGTTCATACTTATTCTGATCAATAGTGCCTGCTGCATAAAATCCGGCCAGATTATCTTTATTAGCTTGAACAAACTCAAACGCTTCTTTAGAAAATTTATCCACATTTGACTGAAATTGAGGCATCAAAACGTTGTATATTGAGTCTTTTGAAGCAGGGTTCGAATTGATAAGCGCTGCATAATCGTCCTGAATCTTCTGGTATATTTTCCCGTATTCATTACTCAACTTATTAAAGTCACGTATCTTTTCAGAATCGCCTGAACCTTTAATATCATACGTATTTGTGGAATCTGAATAATCAGATTTAAACTCCAGTGCATCACCATTTTGGCCTACAATAAGAAAATTTTTCTCGCCAATAACAAGGGTGTAAAAATTAGGATCAGGTGTAACTCTACGAAATTTAAACTCATTACTTTCATTTAAAAAAGCAGAATCAACCAATTGGTCGGCCTCATAAAGTAATACCTTTTTAATATCTCCGGCATTTTCAACTTTGCCTGCAATACTTAATTCATCATTGTTTTTACAAGAACTTATAAAAAGCCCAAGCAGGGCAATTATCACTATTTTTTTCATGCACTATTTTCTAATTTTTCTATTACTAACTTACTGGCAATCTGAGGATTGATCTTACCTTTTGTTTTTTTCATAAGGTCACCCATAAACAATCCTAAAACGCCTTTTTTACCATTTTGGTATTCTTTCACCTTATCGGGGTAGTTGTTCAGTACTTCTTCAATAAGTAAATTCAAATCATCAGCATCAGTATCTATCAAAACCTGCAGCGCATTTGCTGCATCTTCAGCAGATATCAATGGATTTTTGATCAACTCAGGAAAAACCTGATTGGCTGCAACAGAGTAGTTTAATTTACCAGCATCAATAAGCTCAATTAATTCTGATAGAACCTTAGGTTGAACTTTAAAATCCTTTGCATGTGTTCCGGTTTCATGAAGATGCGTTCTCAATGGCCCTACAACCCAATTTGCTGATGCTTTAAAATGATTATTGAAGATTATAAGCTCATCAAAATAGGCTGCAATTTCTTTCTCAGATGAAAGCAAAATTGCATCATATTCAGACAAACCTAATTTAGACATATATCGCTCTATCTTCTGCGCAGGAAGTTCAGGTACTAATTTTTTAAGCTCAGCGATGTACTTTTCATCTATAACAAGTGGTGGAAGATCTGGTTCAGGAAAATAGCGATAATCATTGGCTGTTTCTTTACTTCTTAACGGACTCGTATGGCCAGTTTCAGCATCAAAATTTAGCGTATTTTGTTCTATGTATTCTCCTTTTTCTAGAAGCTGTGCTTGTCTGATAAATTCATGATCAATTGCTCTTTGCAGATTCTTGATTGAATTCAAGTTTTTTACTTCGCATCTGTTACCATATTCTGTGGCATCTCTTAGTCTAACTGAAATATTCGCATCACATCGTATACTACCCTCCTCCATGTTGCCATCACAGATATCAAGATATCTTACCAGTTTACGGATTTCATTTAAATAGGCTGCAGCTTCATGGGCAGAGCGAATGTCAGGTTCAGAAACAATCTCTATGAGTGGAACTCCTGCACGGTTAAGATCAATCAGAGAGTCAAACTCGTCTTGATCATGCATACTTTTTCCGGCATCATCCTCCATATGTATTCGATGAATTCTGATTCTTCTGGTAGAATGATCATCTGCTTGAACATCAATAAATCCTGATGTACATATTGGCTGGCTATCTTGAGTGGTTTGAAAACCTTTTGGAAGATCTGCGTAAAAATAATTCTTGCGATCAAAGTGGGTACTGGAATTAATCTGACAATTGGTTGCAAGCCCCATTTTAATGGCATACTCCACCACTTTTTTATTAAGTTTTGGCAAGGTACCAGGCAGACCTAAGCTAACCGGACTAATATGCTCATTAGGGCCAGCTCCAAAACCAGCAGAGTCGGATGAAAAAATCTTACTTGATGTAGATAATTGAACATGCACCTCTAATCCAACTACAAGTTGGTATTTTTGAGTTAAACTGTCCAGGATTATTGTCATTAAAACTTAATAGGTGAAATAATTCTGTTGCAAAGATAAGCAATTGATTATAAATGAGCATTCCATGCGTTAGGATAAGCAATTTTTATTACCGGTACCTTAATTGTACTAATCATTGCTTACAACCTGTTATTGTACAAATTTTAATTGTTCAGCAATAACAAGCATAATACGTATTGTTAGAGTAGAACGCTTGACAGTATAAAATGCATGAAAACAAACAACCTCTGCTAGTATACCTTACCATTCAAAAATACAGCTATTTTAACTGCAATTTATCTGGCTCACATTCAATTGATGGTAAAAAAGAGAATAAAGGAAATAGCAGTATTGGCAAGAATAGCGATGGATAAAAAAATTACTAATCCATATAAATTGAGTTTAACAATTCAAATTTATAATCACCTCACTCAATTTTATTTAAGCAGAAATAATTTTGCTTTATCTAAGGCATTTGCCAAGCCTGAACTATCTTTTCCACCTGCAGTAGCAAAGAACGGTTGCCCGCCGCCGCCACCCTGAATTTCTTTTGCAAGTTCACGAACAATAGTTCCTGCATTAAGACCTCTTTCTTTGACAAGATTTTCTGAAACCATAACCGTCAAACTTGGCTTTCCATCAATTTCGCTGGCTAAAACAAGGAATAGATTATCTAAAAGATCTTTCAGAGCATATGCCAGGCTTTTTACCGCATCTGCAGTGGGTAAGTTAACCTGTTTAGCAAGAAAATTAACCCCGTCTATGTTTAATACATCTTTCACAAGTTCATGTTTTAAACCTGCCGAACGCTCTAGAACTGTTTTTTCAATTTCCTTCTTTAAACGATTATTTTCTTCTAAAAGGCTTTCAACTGATTTTAAAATATCATTCGGATTTTTAAGCAAGTCTTTAAGCCCTTTAATCTGTTCATTCTGCCCATTAATAAATTTCTCTGCAGCTATAGCAGTGATTGCTTCAATTCTTCTGACGCCAGCAGCAACTGCACTTTCTGAAAGTATTTTAAAATAACCAATCTGCCCGCTGGCTTTTACATGGGTTCCACCACATAACTCCTTTGAAAAATGATCGTCAAAAGTAATTACGCGAACAAAATCTCCATATTTTTCACCAAAAAGTGCAGTAACACCAGAATTAATAGCATCCTGATATGGAACATTTCTTTCTTCCTTTAAATTAATATTTTCACGGATCTTTAGGTTAACAATAGTTTCTATCGCTGCAAGCTCCTGATCTGTAACTTTTGAAAAATGAGAAAAGTCAAAACGAAGATAATCTCCATTTACGAGAGAGCCTTTTTGATTCACATGCAAACCCAAAACTTGTTTTAAAGCTGCATGAAGCAAATGTGTAGCCGAATGATTATTTTCTGTAGCAATCCTGTTTATCGGATCTACTATAGCCCTAAATGTCCCTGAAGGGTTATCCGGAATCTGATCCAAGTAATGAATAATCAGTCCGTTTTCTTTTTTTGTATCCCTTATTTCGTATTCAAACAATCCGGTATGATCTTCAATCTTACCGGTATCGCCTGCTTGACCGCCACTCTCTGCATAAAATGGGGTACGGTTCAAAACTACCTGAAACTGATCCTTACCTTTTGCAGTTACCTGGCGATATCTAAGGATATTACAATCGCTTTCCAGGTAATCGTATCCTACAAATTCAATTTCATCTCCTTCAGTTACGATGATCCAGTCGCCGGTATCAATTGCTGTGGCTGCACGTGAACGCTGTTTTTGCTGCTGAAGTTCAATTTCAAACCCCTCCATATCCACTGTCCAACCTTTTTCCCTTGCCATAAGCTCGGTCAGGTCAATTGGAAACCCAAAAGTGTCATATAACTCAAAAGCAAAGTCGCCCTTGATTAGTTTATCTGTTGTTTCAAAACGTTCAAAACGTTGAATTCCTGTAGATAAGGTTCTTAAAAATGACATTTCTTCTTCAAGAACAACCTTTTGAACAAAATCCTGTTGTTTTTTAAGTTCAGAAAACACACCATCAAACTGATCTGCTAGTATTGGAACAAGTTTATTTAAAAATGGCTCTTTTAGATTAAGGAAAGTATAGGCATACCTCACTGCTCTTCTGAGTATTCGACGAACCACATAACCAGCCTTGTTATTTGAAGGAAGTGTTCCATCGGCAATGCAAAAACAAATAGCACGAATATGATCAGACATAACTCGCATGGCAACGGCAGAACCCCAACCCTCTTCGCCAGGAACTGAATTGCCATGATAAGGAGTGTTCGATTGCTCTGAAATATACTGGATCAGTGGCTGAAATACATCTGTGTCATAATTTGATGTTTTATTTTGGATCACCCGCACTAATCGCTCCAATCCCATACCTGTATCAACATGCTGATTTGGAAGCTTTTCAAGAGAACCATTTTTGAGTCTGTTGTATTGCATAAATACATTATTCCAGACCTCAATCACTTGCGGATCATCCTGATTAACCAGTGTACTTCCATTTACTCTTTTGCGTTCAGCTTCTGGTCGCATATCCACATGGATTTCAGAACATGGTCCGCAAGGGCCAATTTCACCCATTTCCCAGAAATTGTCTTTTTTATTGCCAAGAAGAATTCGATCCTCAGAAATATAGTGCTTCCAAATTTCAAGTGCTTCCTCATCTTTAGGGAGGCCCTCCTTTTCATCACCTTGAAATACACTTACATATAGCTGATCTTTTGGAATTTTATAAACTTCAGTCAAAAGTTCCCAGCTCCAAGCAATGGCTTCTTTTTTAAAATAATCACCGAAGCTCCAATTACCAAGCATCTCAAACATGGTATGATGATAGGTATCAATACCAACCTCTTCAAGATCATTATGCTTGCCAGATACCCGTAAACAACGCTGTGTATCTGCAACCCTGGAATACTTAATTGCGGCTTCGCCCAGAAAAAGATCTTTAAACTGATTCATACCCGCATTGGTAAACATCAATGTAGGATCGTCTTTCACCACAATAGGTGCCGATGAAACTACCTGATGCCCTTTATTGGCAAAAAAATCTAAAAAACTCTGTCTTATTTCTTTGGTAGTCATCCTTGATTAGCTATTCTGCAAATATAAATATTGATGCGGATTTGTGTGTGGAGAATATAAGAATATTTGGATACAAAATTCATATTCATTAAACATGGCTCATTTTAGCAAAATGATTAATTTTTTAATGTTTCAAGGTAGAAAAAAGGTTTTGGTAGTTTACTTCTGTTGTTAAATGATCAAATAGTATTATTTTTACAAAGAAAAACAAGGCTATGCCATACAAAGATCGAGAAATCACAAAGTTGTACTATACTATGGGCGAAGTAACCCAAATGTTTGATGTGAACGCTTCTCAGATCCGTTATTATGAGCGAGAATTTGAAATTCTTCAACCCAAAAAAAATAAAAAGGGCAACCGTCTGTTTAGTCCTGATGATGTGGAAAATTTAAGGATCATCTTTAGTCTTGTAAAAGATAAAGGATATACCCTTCAAGGTGCAAAAGATCATCTTCGCAGTAATAAAGACGAAGTTAAAGAGAATCAAAAGGTAATTGACTCATTAGAACGACTAAAACATTTTCTACTCGAAGTAAAAGAAAAGCTTTAATTATACGTGTAAGCCCCTACTATACCATCTGTTTTATTTTAAAAACAAATTAGTCTAGCTTAACAATATATGCCGGAACTTTCTTTAATGAAATACAACTAATTTTTAAACTTTTGGCTTCCTTTAGCCAGGCCTCTATTTTATACTGCGGATTAGATGAATCTATAATGACAGATTTAAAGTTAACCACCTCTCTAATATAGCGCAATTTCTGTACCGAGCCTTTACTTATAAGCAGCAAATCAACGCCTATTTTCTTGTTGGGAATAAACTTATTAAAGTCATTTCGCCACCTAAGTATCCTGAAATTACCGAATTGCATAAAATCAGAATCAGACCAGTAGTTAGTTCCTGAAAATTGTTGTTCAGGATCAAAAACAAGACTTTCTTCAATACCACGCATTGAAATTGAAGGCTTTATTGAAAATGCATTTAGTTTATCAGAAGGCTTTACATCAGTAATAACAATACTTTGCCCTTTAAATAAATAAGCTATTGCTGTATTCTTACGAAGACTAAAAAAGATCAATTCATGCCTATTATAATTTCCAATTGATTTTATAGACAGACTGGAAACAAGTAAAATACCGCTAAATATTGATAGCCAGATGATGATTTTATTTCTAAATAATTGCCAGAATACGAATAAAATAAGCAATGAACTAATCAGCATGTACTCAAAAGTACTAATCCAAATGCCTTCCATAGCTGAAAATGGCAGTTGTTCAATTTTGTATAAAATGTCATTTGTAAAATTGATTAGCCAGTTTAGAAATCTACCAAGAGGCTGTATAATTAAGGGGTATGGGATGATTAAAAAAGAAATTCCTGCATACATGATGAAAGCAACAGGCAACACGATGAGCAAATTGCTTAGTAGAAAGTAAATTGGGAATTGATGGAAATAGTAAATACTAAGTGGAAAGGTAGCTAATTGTGCTGCAATTGATAAAGCACAATAGCTCCAGATAGGTTCCAATAATTTATTTTTAATATAAAATACATCGAAAATTATTGGATGGAAATATACCAACCCAATAACTGCCAGATAGGACAGTTGAAAACCAACATCAAACAAGTAATATGGATCATACAAAAGCAAAAAAAATGCAGAGATCGCAATTAAATTGTAGGTATTCTGATTTTTATTCATTGCCTTTCCCAACACCACAAAACTTAGCATGAGTGCAGATCTGCAAACGGATGGTGAGAATCCGGTAAGCAAAGCGTAAAACCAAATTACTGCAATAATGATAATGGCTCTGAGTACAATTAATTTTTTACTGCTGCTCATTGGTTTAAGCAAAAAAGACAAGACAAGAAATACAATTCCTACATGCATTCCTGATACTGAAAGTACATGCATTGTACCGGTTTTTGAATAAGCCTCTATAATATCTTTATTAAGATCAGCGCGGTAGCCCAGAATCAGAGTTGCTGCCATTGAAGAGGCCTCCCGATCAGGCATATACCTGTTGAACTTTTTTACCAGATCTTTCCTTAATTTAAGAGCAAATGAGATGAATGGATGGCCAGTATTTTGGAAAACACGTTTAGCCTGATCTGCTTGAATAAAAATTTGAAAATAGATCTGCTTGTTATTTAAATAAGATTTGAAATCAAATTCACCCGGATTATACGATGGTTCTACTTCTTGATAATTAGCTGGGATTAGAAATATATCTCCATAATTAACTTCAATTGCATCTAAAGGATCAAGCTTCATGGCAATTAATAGCTTGCCATTAGTGTTTTGAATACGTTTATTTGAATAAACCGCTATAACTTCAGACTCAAATCGAACAATTCCGGTTGATGATTTTGGTTCATTGATTATTTTAACAAACAGAGTTTTAGATTTTAATTTACTAAAATGGCTCGGGTCAAACTGTCCAGAAAAATGAATCGTAAGTTCGTAGGCTAATAGTATAAGGCAAAAATGAATGAGTAAACCAAAAAGCCATCTCCATCTAAACAAGTTATATTTTTTGTAAGCCAATAATCCGATCAAAAAAGACCCAAAAAGCAAAATTATCAGACCAAATCTCAATGAATAAATCAAGGGATTAGCAAAAGTATATGCAACTAAAATTCCAATGATTAGGGGGAATAACAATCGTACAAACGGCACCTCCCCACTAAAAAACATACTTAAAATTGATAGCGAATTTGCAGTCTTGCATCCGACCTTTTATTTCCATTGATTTTATCATCTCCACTACCCACTGTATTTTGATCATAATAGCTTGTTAATGAATATCTTAGCCATAGATCAAAACCTCTAGTTAGGGTATACCTAGCATTGAGATAAAACCGGAC
Organism: Daejeonella sp.; assembly: GCF_044348475.1. GTDB lineage: Bacteria > Bacteroidota > Bacteroidia > Sphingobacteriales > Sphingobacteriaceae > Daejeonella. Next base: position 14,992 of record NZ_JBIKSU010000001.1, read on the forward strand.
ACCCTTACCTTGATAAGCAGGAACCGAATAAGCATACAAAACATCATTTTCATAGGCATATATCCTCGAATTAAAACTCTCCGTATCAAAAATTCCAAATCGTATATTCCCTGAAAGCCTTGAGCTCATTGGCTTGTAAATAATATCCTGATAATTTAAAAATCCAAGTTCAAATTTTGAGTTTCCCTTTTGATAGCGTACCATTTCAATACGGTTTCTAAAGCTAAAACGATCATCAATGCTATATCTAATCTCAATACGATAATTTTGCTTATCCACCGTTTCTAAACCAGAATCGGCAAGGATACTCTCTGAGTTTTCTTCTCTTAGCTGCTGTTTAAAGCGACTGCTTAAGCTCAGTTTCTTATTCATCCTGTAGTTTAGCTGAGCAAATAGTTCGTAGCCAGATGAAGGAGCATTAACCCTAAATTTCAACCATGGAAACCTGAAAAAGTCGGAATATGTAAATAGATCCCATTTAGAATCAAACTTGAGTGACAGGGCGGAATAAAATCCACTTTCATTTACTGCATTTGAAGCTTCAGAAACTGACTGATTAAAAAATGAATGATAATTCTTAGCATACCTGCGATGCATAAGTACCAGAGAAACTCTGGGAGACAGGCTACTCATGATTCCATTTATCGATGCAGTTCCACCATTTTTGCTATGTGCCACCTCACCAAAAAAATAGGTGTTTCTATGGCTATAATCATAATTTAATCCAAGATTCGTCAGCAAGTTTCCTTTAAAATCGAATTGTTCATATAGTGATTTCCCAATACTAAAAGGAAGACTAAACTGGGTTTGATAAGAAGTAAATCCAATGTTTAAGCTTTTGCTATTAAATTGAACATGTGCTCCATATAAAGTGGATAATAGTTGGGATTTAGTATCAATTTCACTTTTTGTACGGTGAAGACCACTCATATTGATTGTATTCACTTCTTTTCCCTGATCCGTCAAACTGGCGTCTAAGTTTTTCTTTGAAAAAAAAGGAGTGAAAGAAAGTTTTCTAAACTTAAACGTACCCGAGGCACCTCTTAAAAAAATAGACTCATTAACCGAACTGTAGGGCTTTAAACCAAAATCCTGTTTGGCAATGGTACTTATTCCGGAACCCTTACCAAAACCCGAGCCCGACCACATCACTAAACCCTGGCCAAATTGCAGCGCATAATCACCGATAAGCAATTTCTTAACTATACCACTTCCTCTAAATGATATATTCCCTGAATAAAAATCAAATCCTTTGTTTTTACTGCTATCAAAAAATTGCTCGCCGGCATCTTTTTCCATATTAAGTGATGCGGCCAAAGTATTCGAAAAATTATATCGGTAACGGGTTAAAATTCTCCATGCAGAACCCTGATAGTTGGCCTCCATTGCATTGCCTAGTTTTGAAAATCCTGCTTGTTTTTCAAGTATTTTTCCGATTCTAATCATAAGATCATGGTCTGCTTTCTGAACAAGCTTTTTGAACGTCACATCTTTAAAAGGTGGAGGCAATGTTACCTTGACAAATTTCATGAGCAAGTTGACAGATTCAATGTCGAGGCTGCCGATACTTTGAAGTTCAAAAACATCAATAAATGGACCATTTTCAAGACTATGATTAAGAATTTCATTAATTTGAATTGGGCTCAAAAAAATCAGCTCTTTCAACTGGTCTTTGGTTGCATTATTAAGGTCAATTGGATGTTTCCTATAATAAGTTAACCGCTCGGCTATATCTGAATAATCCTGATCCTCGCCTAGATCAGGCGAAAGAATATCCAGAATCTTTGCAATGATATCAATATCGTCGTCTTGAGCATATGCAATAGCAGGGTCAATGCTTATTAGTAAAAGAATAAATCCGAGGTATTTTCCATTAAAATTCATAACTGAACGCCAGATTAGGTGAATAGCCAAGATTTGGATGTGAAGAAATTGCTACATCTAAGGCGAACCGATGATACTGAATACCAAAGCCTGCATATTGCTTAAATGGGTTTGCAGACATTCCTCCCCTAAAGGCAAACCACTTGATCATTCGATATTCAAGGCCTAGTTTTGTATCAATCTTAGCAGTTAATACCTTCCGTATATCACTAACTAGTAATACTTTATCACTAAATTCAAAAGAAACACCTACAGAAATACTTAGGGGAATAGTTGAACCTAAAAGATCGTGAAACTTACTATTTGACGGATTTGAAATATGCGTTCCGATCCAAAATTTGTCGTTGATTCGATATTGCATGCCAGCATCCACACTTACAGCGCGTGATTCACCATATTTGTGGATACTTAGCTGATGATAGTTAATCATAATTGAGAGTGCCAAAGCACCTGAAAAATTTCTGGTATAGGCAATTCCTGTTGTTTGATCTGAATATTCACTAAGGCCATAACGATGAATACTCAATCCAAAAACATGCTGCTTAAATGGGATAGCAAAAACAGCTTTTTGAGTACTTAAATCTTGGTCAGAAAAATGACGCTGATATCCTAAAGCAAATATTGGCCTCCGAATTTCAGCAATGCCCGCAGAATTATGCTGTAATGACCATACGCCTTTTAAAGCAACTCCGGCCGACCCCATAGATATAGACCTTGGCCCCGGACTTATCTGAGCAATTAATTCGGTTTGGAACAAAATAAGAATCAAGCAAATACATTTCATTTGAATGAAATTACTTTCCCGGCAAGAAAAGCTCAAATGAAATTATTAAACGGTCATAAGTAACAATATCCGGAATAATCCGTCTATTTGTGAGATCAATTATTTAAGATATGAAGAGAATCATTTTAAGTTTTGTACTGTTGTTTTCAGCAACAGTAATTTATGCCCAGTCAAGCAATTCTGCAAACACAGGTAAAATAAATGAGGGTACTATTATTTATACCGTTGAATGGAAATTACCTGAACAAATGCAGGCTATGGCCAGTAGTTTCCCAAAAGAAATAACCGTTTATTTCAAAGGAGACTCTTCAAGTTTAAAAACTGAATCTGCAATGTATAGTAGTACAAATATTCTGAATGTAAATAAAGAATATGAACGTCTATTGTTAAACATACCCATGATGGGTAAAAAGTTTTCTGTATTGTTTACTCCAGCTGATTAAGAAAAAATGCAGGCAAATATGCCCGAATTAACTTTGAAAGCTAGTACAGAAACTAAAAGCATTGCCGGATTTAATGTTTTAAAGCATGAAGTTAACGAGAAGAAATCAAATCAGAATTTCGAAGCATGGTTTACAAAGGATGTGGAAGTAACTCAAAATGCATTAAGCCGCTTTTTCGATAAAAACTTTGGTTTCCCAGTTGAATTCGTTTCGTTCATGAATGGCTTAAGTGTAAAAGCTATTGTAAAAGAAATCAAAGCCGGCACTGTACCTGCTGGTTCATTTTCTGCATCAAAAGATTTTGAAGAGATTAGTATGGATCAGCTGATGCAAATGCAAGGAGGCAGGTAACACAAACTTAACATTAAGATTAAAGCTTTTTAACATACAGTGTTTTTTATAACTTGCACTGATGTTAAAAAGCTTTATTGTTTTTGGTCGGTTTTTTCTGTTCTGGATCGTATTCTTCTTTCTTGAAAGACTTATATTTCTAATTTATTTTTCAGAAAGAATATCATACCTACAAACTACTGAAATACTCAGTACGTTTTGGCGTGCTTTGAGACTTGATATCTCAATGGCCGCCTATATTTCTGTACTGCCTGCTATTTTTTATGTCATTCTACTTTTTCTGCCTTCTGTCAAGATTCCCAAAATAATAGCTAAATCATATGTAATTTTCTTTGTTGCACTATTTTCAACTATTGCAATCAGTAACCTCAATCTTTACAGAGAGTGGGGTTCAAAAATAAATTATAGGGCAGTCGACCTGGCAATTAATTCTCCAAAAGAAGCAATTGCCTCAATTTCATCCTCTCCATTAATCTTTCTGTTTAGCATATTATTTGCTTACTTGATGTGCTCTGTTTACATCAGTTCAAAATTCATTCTATATAAAATTGCCGATCGTACAAAATCATTGGGAATTAAACTGACAATCAGTTTTTTAGTTTTAAGTACATTATTTCTTGCAATAAGAGGGGGTTGGCAGCTAAGTCCAATCAACCAAAGCATGGCCTATTTTTCAAACAACATCGTATTAAACCATGCTTCAGTTAATACTCAATGGAATCTTATTCAAGATGTTATCAATAATAAATTTGACAATGAGAATCCATATAAATACTATAAAAAAGATGAGGCGAAAAAAATTGTATCCTCATTATTTAAGAAACCCTCGCAACCAACTGTCAAAGTTTTAAAATCTGAGCGGCCAAACATTGTACTTATTGTACTTGAAAGTTTTAGTGCAGAGCTAGTAGGTAGTCTTGGCGGAGAACAAGGCGTGACCCCCAACATAGATAATTTAGCAGCTGAGGGTATTCTTTTTGAACAGGTTTATGCTGCTTCGGGCCGTACCGACAAGGGAATAACGGCAACAATAAGCGGATTCCCTTCGCAGGCTATCCGAAGTATTATTAAGCAAAATGCCAAGCATGAAAAACTTCCTGGTATTGCTCAAGAACTGGCATTGAACGCTTATTCAACCTCTTTTTACTATGGTGGAGAAAGCGAGTTCTTTAATATTAAGTCCTATATTTTAAGTCATGGCTACAAAACACTGGTCGATAAACATTCATTTTTATCGAAAGACATGAATTCGAAATGGGGCACCTATGATGAGAAGGTATTTAGTAAACAAATGAAAGACATGGATACTGTCAAACAACCATTCTTTTCCACTATTCTGACCTTAACAAATCATGAGCCTTTTGAACTACCCGTTAAAAACCATTTTCCAGGCGATAATTTAGAAAATAAGTTCAGGAGCACTACTTTTTATACAGATTCTTGTTTAGGTGCCTATTTGAAAGAAGCCAAGAAAAAACCTTGGTATAAGAATACATTATTTGTAATTCTTTCAGATCATAGCCACCGCTTACCCGCAAATTTGGAAGAGTATCATCCAAAAAGGTATCGAATTCCTCTATTGTTTTTTGGCAATATGATCAAGCCAGAATTTAGAGGAACAAGAATTAGTAAAATAGGAAATCAAACAGACCTGGTTGCTACATTATTAAACCAGCTAAGCATCGATCCTATTCGATATCAGTGGAGTAAAGATTTGCTGAATCCGGGCACTCAGAGTTTCAGTTTTTTTAATTGGGATAATGGCTTCGGTTTTGCAACTGAAAACCAAACAATATCTTTCGACAATGTCGGTAAAAACATTATTCTCAGAAAGAACTCCCCTAATGCTAAAATTGATAATGAATTGCTTAAAAACGGCAAGGCATATATGCAGGAGGTTTATCAGCAATATCTAGATTATTGATATTCAATCTCTTTTTCTAACGATTTTATCCAGTCATTAAATAATTTGGTCTCAAATTCAACTGCTTTGTCGGCATGCTTCTGCCAGTTGGGAGAGAAATTCTTTAGTTGCACAAGCATTTCTTCAAGATGCCCCTCCTCTTCAAGAATAATAGATTTGACATTAACTTTACTACCTGCCTTATCCAAAACCTCCTGATATAAAGGATACAACTCATCGGCACGTACTTCAATTGCATAGGTTACCAACAGATATGCTGCAAATTTGAGTTCATTGCCACTTAAATGAAGCATGGTTTTTAAATATTTGCAAACAAAAACATCCAAAATATTTAGATAATATCTGCTACTCGAACTGGCAAGTAGATAGTGATCAGCATACGTGGGACAAGCATCCTCACTCAATTTAGAAATCTGCTTTTTAAGGTAATAGGCATGCCTATGCTCTTCTGCAGCATGTTTTAAAATGATAAGGGTCACATCTTTTTTGTGTTCGCTGGCAGAGATCTTTCGAGCTCCGGAGTTTTCCATTAAGGAAAGGGTATTTAACCAACGTGCATGTTTATCATGATCAGAAACTATCTCTGAAAGTAATTGACTAAAATTCATTTTTAAAATCGCTCAAGCGCCTCTTCAATTTTTTTGTAAATATAATCGAGTTGTTCATTTGTAATGCAATACGGGGGCATTATGTAAATAATATTTCCAAGTGGACGCAGAATAATACCATGTCCTAGGAAGAAATTATATAGGTTATCTCTTAAATTGTTAAAATAGGATGTTTCACCACTTGTTTCCCATTCCAAAGCCAGAATAGTACCGGTTTGCCGGATGCATTTTACTTTAGGATGCATACTAATTCGTTTATTGAAAACCTGGTGGCTTGCTGTAATCCGTTGAATATTCTTTAGTGTTTCACTCTCAAGCAGTATATCCATACTGGCCAGTGCAGCAGCACATGCAATTGGATTTGCAGTAAATGAATGACCATGAAATAAGGTCTTTAATTTATTGTCAGACAGAAAGGCTTCATAAATAATTGACGTGCAGGTTGTAACTCCTAAAGCCATAGTACCACCGGTAAGCCCCTTTGAAAAACACATCAGATCTGCCTTTTCAGATAGGTGATCAGAAGCAAACAATTTACCAGTGCGACCAAATCCGGTCATTACTTCGTCTGCAATAGTAAGGATCCCGTTATTTTTGCAATGTTTTATTAATTCATCAAGATATTCAGCTTCATACATCTGCATCCCACCTGCCCCCTGAACAAGAGGCTCAAAAATAAATGCAGACACCTCAGAAGCAGATGCTGAAATTTGTGATTTAAGCTTATTCAAATTATTAGAATCCGGAAGGTCTAAGAATTCGACCTCGAATAGTAATTTTTCAAAAGGTTTTGTAAAAGCACTTCTGGCACTAACAGCCATAGCACCGAAGGTATCTCCATGATAAGAGTTATTAAATGCTAGAACTTTGGGTTTTTCTTTACCCTGGTTGCTCCAGTACTGAAAGCACATTTTTAGCGCAACTTCTACTGCAGTTGATCCATTATCAGAATAAAAAACCTTCTGCTGGCTAGCAGGCAAAATACTAATCAATCGTTCAGCCAGTTCAATTGCACCCGGATGTGTAAAACCAGCAAATATTACATGCTCAAGAGTGCTAAGTTGTTCAGAAACTTTCTTAGCAATGTAAGGATGAGCGTGACCATGAATATTCACCCACCAAGAAGATATCGCATCAATATACTTTTTACCATCTTCTGCAATCAGAAAAATACCTTCACCTCTAACGATAGGAATTGGTAAAGGTGCATTTTGCATTTGTGTATAAGGATGCCAGATCAGATCCTGATCACGTTCTGCTAAAGATTTATTGGCCATTTTTCTTTTAATAAATTTAAAACTCGCTGATCTGTAGGGAAGGCAAGCTCCTGATCAGACAACTCATGAATCCCTTTCCACCTAAAGGCCTGTAAGATATCCCCCTGAGCTTGAAAATCAAAAGGAAGTTCTTTGAAATCTAAATCCAAAACTGAAACGGGCTTAACAAGATAATAGACACTAATCACCTGACTATCATTGAATACAGACTGAATAAAAAAATCTGTGGTGTAAAAGTGCTCTAAAACTTCAATTTCGGCATTGCACTCCTCAATAAACTCTCTTTTTAAACCATCAATAAGACCTTCTCCATATTCAAGTCCGCCACCCGGAAATTTACTGAACTGAAATCCGTATTCTTCTTCATCGCTAATTAATATTTGGTTCTGTTCATTAAACAGAAGGCCATAAACACGTAAATTAAATTTATACATCCCGCGTAAAATGTTTTTGATTTTTAGTTACATTTTCAATAGTCCAGGCAATATCAATATTTTTAGATTCTGATCTAACATTGCATTCAAGCATTCTGCAGTAATGGCAACATTCGGGCATACATGGATCTGCATGTATAAAAAATTCTGTTCTCGAATTGGCCTTGTAATTAACCAGCTTGTCTACTTCCGAGACCTCCTCATGTACTTTATTCAGATCAAAATAATAAGGTAGCGTGAGATGACAATCAATATGAATATCAGGCCCATAGCGTTGTGTACGTAGATTATGCATATCAATCCAAGAATCTTTTCGATGTGTATTTAATATAGCAATGATTTCATCACTTGTATCAAAATCAGATTCATCCATTAACCCTGAAACCGATTTCCGGACCAATTTATAACCACTATACACAATGAAAACACCAATGGAAATCGACAAAATACTATCGAGGTAATTTAACCCAGTAAAATAAATGAGCATGAGTCCAATAACCAAACCTGCACTGGTATAGGCATCTGTTTGAAGATGCTTGCCATCTGCATTTAATGTTAGTGAGTTATGCTTTTTACTTTGATCAATCAAATAATAGCCTAGAGCATAATTAATTAAACCTGAAATACCTATAATTAGCGTTCCAATGATCAATTCGCTAATCTGATGAGGATAAAATAAATTATAAATAGATTTAAAACTGATTAAAATTCCAGCTATAATAATAAGGGCACCTTCTATAAACACGGAAAAAAATTCAACTTTCCCATGACCGTATGGATGATTTAAATCTTTTGGCTGAGCAGCAACATAAATACTATAAAATGCAAAAAGACTGGCCAGGATATTGACAATACTTTCAGCCGCATCTGTTAAAATGGAATTAGAAGAAGTAATTAAATAGGCGGTAAACTTGGCAAGCATCAGCAATACCCCAACAATAAGAGAAAGTAAAATGACCTTTTTTTGAGTTTGCAAATCTGAACCGTATTTAGCTCAAATTTAGACATTACAAAAGAGCATTTATCAAAAAATCATAAAATTTAGGTGGAATGTTCTTTAATTTTTGCTTTGGCAGGTCATGTTTCTATATTTGCGTTAATTATGAGCACATTATCAAACCGTATTGAAAATCTATCCGAGTCAGCCACTATTAAAATGGCAAAAATGGGCCGGGAATTAGCAGCAAAAGGAGTAGATGTTATCAGCTTAAGTTTAGGCGAAACTGATTTTTTCACACCTGATTTTGTTAAAGAAGCAGCCAAACAGGCTATCGACAAGAATTATTCTTATTATACGCCAGTTCCGGGATATCCAGAACTTCGTAAAGCAATTGCTGCAAAGCTAAAACGGGAAAATAACCTCGATTATGACTTCGATCAAATCGTTGTTTCTACTGGAGCCAAACAATCGCTGGCCAATGCCATACTTTGCCTTGTGAATCCGGGCGAAGAGGTGATTATACCCACTCCATATTGGGTTTCTTACTCAGAACTCGTAAAGCTTGCTGAAGGAGAATCAGTGTTTATCCATGCTACCTAAGAAAGTGATTTTAAAATTACTGCAGAAGAGCTTGAAGCAGCGATTACACCGAAAACTAAGTTATTCATGTTTTCATCTCCAAATAACCCTACAGGAAGTGTATATACCCGTGAAGAACTCGCTTCACTTGTGAAAGTTTTTGAAAAGTATCCGAATATCTTTATTATTTCTGATGAGATATACGAGCACATTAACTTCCTGAACGACCATGAATCTATTGCGCAATTTGCTTCAATTAAAGACCGTGTAATTATCATCAACGGGCTATCGAAGGCTTATGCGATGACTGGATGGCGTATTGGTTATTCTGCTAGCAGTAAAGCAATAGCTTCGGCCTGCGATAAACTTCAGAGTCAAATTACCTCGGGAACCTGCTCAATTACGCAAATGGCGGGAATAGCAGCATACGAAGGTGGATTAGCCACCATACTGGAGATGAAAAAAGTATTCAAAGAACGTCGTGATCTTGTTTATGGTTTACTGAAAGAAATTCCGGGATTAAAAGTTAATTTACCCGGAGGCGCATTTTATTTCTTTCCTGAAGTGAGTTCATTTTTTGGCAAAACTACCCCAGCAGGTGAACTTATCAAAAATGCTGAAGACCTTTCGCTTTACTTATTAAATACCGGTCATGTTGCCACAGTTAGTGGTGATTCATTTGGTGATCCAAATTCGATCCGTATTTCATACGCAGCTGCTAATGTAAAATTGATCGAAGCTATTAAGCGTATAAAAGAGGCTTTAGTAGCTTTAAAATAAAGAATTTTTCTTAAATACCGGGCTAAATACCCGGTTATTAAACTTATCAAAGCTAAATGACTAACATCTTCGAAAAGTTCAATTCCTTGAATGTTCTAATAATCGGGGATGTAATGATTGATAGCTATATATGGGGTAAAATAGAACGTATTTCGCCTGAAGCACCTGTTCCGGTAGTAAGAGTAACAAAAAAAGAAAACCGCTTAGGAGGAGCCGCAAACGTGGCTTTAAATATTCAGTCGCTTGGAGCATGTCCTTACATTTGCGCTGTAATAGGCGATGATTCAGATGGCGATAATTTTCTTTCTTTATTAAAGGCTCAGAGACTTTCTAATGAGGGAATTATAAAAATAAAAACAAGGCCAACTACGGTCAAGACTAGAATTATTGCCCATAATCAGCAAATAGCAAGAGTTGATGCTGAAACTGAACGTAATCTATCTAGTTCTAACACCCAACTCGTTTTGAATAAGATAAAACAAATCATTGCTGATCACAGAATTGATGCAATTATCTTTGAAGATTATGATAAAGGGCTAATTACAGAAGAGCTCATCGATAAAACTGTAAAGCTGGCCAAAGAAATAGGAATTATCACCGTAGTTGATCCTAAAAAAAGAAATTTCCATGCCTATAAAGAAGTTCAACTTTTTAAACCAAACTTAAAAGAATTAAGAGAAGGGCTTAAAATTGACATTGATCCTTTGAATATAGATCAGATTGAGCAGGCAGTAGAAAGATTAAAGAAACAACTCGGTGCAAAGACTGTTATGCTAACCCTTTCTGAAAATGGAGTTTATGTTAGTTCAGTAAGTGGGAATAAGCACATACCTGCACATAAGCGCGATATAGCAGATGTTTCTGGCGCTGGAGACACCGTTATAGCTACTACAGCACTATGTTTGGCAGCAGGCTTAAATGAATTTGAAACTGCCGAAATTGCAAATCTAGCGGGAGGATTAGTTTGCGAACATGTTGGTGTAGTTCCCATTGACAAAGCTAGATTGCTGAGAGAGGTTGATGATTTGTAATTGGTTGGTAAGTACATTAAATTGGAGCCAAGAACCGAGAGCCAAGAACCAAGAACAAAGAACAAAGACTGTTTACTGCTAATTGAAAATTTCTGCTTTTTTCAGACCTCCTAGATCAGTAAAAGTGAAATTGGAACCAAGAGCCAAGAACCAAGAGTAAAGACTGTTTACTGCTAATTGAAAATTTCTGCTTTTTTCAGACCTCCTACCTCATACCTCAGACAACTGAAATTGGAACCAAGAACCAAGAACCAAGAGCAAAGACTGTTTAGTGCTAATTGAAATTTTCTACTTTTTTCATACCTCCTACCTCATACCTCAGACAACTGAAATTGGAACCAAGAGCCAAGAACCAAGAGCAAAGACTGTTTACTGCTAATTGAAAATTTCTGCTTTTTTCAGACCTCCTACCTAATACCTCAGACAACTGAAATTGGAGCCAAGAACCAAGAGCAAAGACTGTTTACTTGCTAATTGAAAATTTCTGCTTTTTTCAGACCTCATACCTCATACCTCAGACAACTGAAATTGGAACCAAGAGCCAAGAACCAAGAACAAAGACTGTTTAGTGCTAATTGAAATTTTCTGCTTTTTTCACACCTCCTACATCAGTAAAAGTGAAATTGGAACCAAGAGCCAAGAACCAAGAGCAAAGACTGTTTAGTGCTAATTGAAAATTTCTGCTTTTTTCAGACCTCCTACCTCCTACCTCAGACAACAGCTAACTGATAACAGACAACAGATAACCGACAACCTACTTACTCCTAATCGCTTCAACAGGATCTAATCTAGAAGCATTAAATGCTGGAATAAAACCTGAAATAAGACCAATAGCGGTAGATAGAACTACAGTAAGAACCACTTTGCTTAAGTCTACCACAATTGTGAGATCAAAAAATGTTTTAGAAATAAATGCTAATGCAAACACGATGAGCAGACCAATAAATCCACCCATTAAACAAAGTAGAACTGATTCAATTAAAAATTGAAGCATAATGAAATAATTTTTAGCTCCCAAAGACTTTTGAATTCCGATGATATTGGTACGTTCTTTTACAGAAACAAACATAATATTAGCTATACCGAAACCGCCAACCAAAATTGAAAAACCTCCAATAATCGCACCTGCAATATCGATAATGCCAAATAGCTGATCTAATTGCGCTGTCAGCACAGTAGTTTTGTTCAAGGAAAAATCATCGTCATCTTGCGGGCCCAAACGATGAATTGAACGCATTGTTCCTTTCAGTTCACTCTCAAGTTCATTTACCGAAATATTCTCTCTTCCCTTAATTGTAATTTGAGGCCCATAGCGTTCATCTTCAACCTTAATTACACCCTTTGCAAAATTAAGGGGTATCAAAACGGTTTTATCAGCAGAAACGCCAAGCATATCTTCACCTTCTTCAGTAAATACCCCAATAATAGTTACTCTTCTTCCTAGAACGGTAATAACTTTACCAATAGGATCTTCATTAGGGAACAAGCCATCGGCAATTGAATAACCAATTATTGCAATAGGCCTACCGCCTTTTGATTCACTATCTGTAAAATAGCGTCCAGATTGAAAGTCGAATTTCCAAACTTTATAATAATCATGACAGGCCGCTTTTATTTCTGCTCCTTCAATACTATTATTTTTGTACTTGATGGTACGATTTCCGATACCAATCTCAAATGATATGCCCTCAGCAGTTTGAAGTCGCTCTGTGAGCTTTCCGTAATCACGTAATGAGGGTTGAGGCCTACTGATGTATTTCCACCATGGAAAATCTGGACCACCTACCCATGGCCACTTTTGAATATATATGGTATTACTACCCAATTTTTCAACACTGCTTTGAATGTTATTACGAAGGGTATCTACTGCCGAAAAAACTCCAACAATGGTCATTATACCGATTGTTATCCCTAACAAAGACAATATTGTTCTAAGTTTATTTTGCCTAAGGGCTCCAAAAGCAAACAAAAAACTCTCTTTTAAAAGTTTGAGAAATATCATATACGGTTTAGACCAAATTTAATAGATTACGTTACAGGTCATGAGATGAATATTATTTAAATATAGCATTCTTAAATTTCTATCCTTAAGAATAAACATTTATAGTTTTATTTTGTTAAATTTGCGCCCTGAAATCCACTATAAATAATTATGAAATTATCTCAGTTTAAATTTGATTTACCTGAATCTTTAATAGCCCATAACCCAGTTGAAAATCGCGATGAAGCCCGATTAATGGTTTTGGATAAGAAAACCGGAGCTATTGAGCATAAAATATTCAAAGATGTTTTAGGGTATTTTGAAGAAAAAGATGTGATGATTTTGAATAATACCAAAGTTTTTCCAGCTCGGCTTTACGGCAATAAGGAAAAAACAGGTGCAACCATTGAAGTGTTTTTGCTTCGTGAATTAAATCGTGAACTTCGTCTTTGGGATGTTTTAGTTGACCCTGCACGTAAGATTAGAGTTGGAAATAAGCTTTACTTTGGCGATGATGATCTGTTAGTTGCTGAGGTTGTTGACAACACTACTTCACGTGGAAGAACAATTCGCTTCCTTTTCGATGGCACGAATGAAGAATTCCGTAGAAATATTGAGATTCTAGGTGAAACCCCGCTACCAAAATACATAAAACGCAAAGCAACTGCTGAAGATAAGGAGAGATACCAAACAATCTTTGCTAAAAATGAAGGGGCTGTAGCAGCTCCAACCGCTGGTTTACACTTTAGCAGGGAGCTTATGAAACGCCTTGAATTAAAGGGTGTTGATTTTGCAGAAATTACATTACATGTGGGTTTAGGTACATTCAGATCTGTTGAGGTTGAAGACCTTACCAAGCATAAAATGGATTCAGAGCAATATATCATTGAGCAAAAAGATGCAGACATCGTTAATAAGGCCATTCTTGAAAAACGCAGAGTTTGTGCAGTAGGAACAACTTCTATGAGATCAATTGAATCTGCCGTTTCTGCAGGAAAGGAATTAAAAGCTGCAAATGACTGGACCAGCAAGTTCATCTTTCCTCCATATGATTTCAGTATTGCCAATTGCATGATCACTAACTTTCATACGCCTGAATCAACACTTTTGATGATGGTAGCAGCATTTGGAGGTTATGAAAATGTTATGAAAGCATACGAGGTTGCTGTAAAAGAAAAATATCGCTTTTACAGTTATGGAGATGCAATGCTAATCATCTAATTATTTCGGGTATAATGGGTTTTATTCTATACCCAACAGCAACCTGGAACATAAAATATCTGATATTTTAGTTTTGAAATACTACGCGATCATAGTAGGTGGTGGCTCCGGAAACAGGATGCAATCTGATATACCTAAACAATTTATGCTATTGAATGGTAAACCTATTCTTATGCATACTATTGAAGCATTCTTTTACTCAGATTTTAAGCCAGAGATCATTGTAGTATTAAACGTAGATTTCATCACTTATTGGGAACAGCTTTGCGAAAAATATAATTTTTCAATTCCACATACCCTTATAAAAGGCGGGCTACAACGATTCCACTCAGTTAAAAATGGAATTAAGGCAATAAGTGAAGACTCTATTATTGCAATTCATGATGCAGTCAGGCCACTAGCCAGCAACGAACTGATCTGTCGTTCTTTCAAAGAAGCTGAACAATTAGGCAATGCAGTAGTGGCTATTAAGTCTAAAGATTCAGTCAGACAACAAAAAGGCAATTCAAGCCTACCATTAAACAGAGATGAAATTTATCTGATTCAAACTCCTCAAACTTTTCAATTTGAGCTTTTAAATAATGCCTATAAGCAAGAATACAACAATGAATTTACTGATGATGCATCAGTTGTAGAACGCACAGGCATTACTTTAAATTTGATAGAAGGCGAAAGTAAAAATCTAAAAATCACTTTTGCTGAAGACCTAAATCTTGCTGAATTCTATCTGAGTCAAACAAAAAACAAAGCATAAAAAAACCCTGCCTAAGCAGGGTTTTTGTTTAATATTCGTCTTCGTTAAAAAAGAAATCATCCTTGGTAGGATAATCCGGCCATATTTCTTCTATATTTTCATATGGCTCGCCATCATCTTCCAATGCTTGCAGGTTTTCTATAACTTCCACTGGTGCACCTGAACGAATTGCATAATCAATTAGTTCATCTTTTGTTGCCGGCCATGGAGCGTCTTCTAGGTGTGACGCTAATTCTAATGTCCAATACATATTTCTTAGAATTTGGTTTATACTATTTTTTGCAAAAATATAATAATTTAAATAAGAATATCAATTATTTTTATTAAAAAAATTAAACTCGTGGAAACCACTGATTTTCAGGCATATTACTATCGTGACACAATTTTCTTGCCAGCACAAAAAGATAATCGCTAAGCCTATTCAGGTAAACAATTACCTTTTCATCCACAAAACTTTCTTGCTTCAAATGAACGATAATTCGCTCTGCCCTTCTACAAACACACCTAGAAACATGGCAAAATGAAACCACCGGACTTCCGCCTGGCAAAATAAAATGTTTTAGCTCAGGAAGCACTACATTCATTTCATCGATCTGATTTTCTAGAAAGGTAATATCCGAAAAGTGAAGATCCGGAATTTTCATTTTAGATTTCTCAGGATCTGAAGCTAAGGCTGCGCCAATAGTAAACAATCTGTCCTGTATTTCCTTCAAGGTGTCTTTTTGATCGGTATGAATATCGTGGTCGCGAATCATACCAATATAGGAATTGAGCTCATCAACTGTCCCATAACTTTCAATCCGAAGATCATATTTTGGCACCCGCGTTCCACCTATCAGGGAGGTTAAACCCTCATCTCCAGTTTTGGTATAAATTTTCATTTGCTTCTATTCGTGTTAAGTAAGGCAATCAATAAATCCTGATTTAAACTTTGGGCGATATTAAGAATTATTCAGCAGAATGTAATGAATGTTAACAGGTTAAACCCATTATTTTGACATTCATAAAACATAATTACAATGAATATTTAGCAAAAGATCAAATCATTGGTTTGAAGTCAAATTAATGCTTAAGAAAATAGCTAGATTTTTACTTATTGAATTTTCTCGAAATCTGAATCCTTAGATTTCATATCGGCAAGTCTGGGAGAAACAGTCTTCACATTCTCATTCAAATAATCATTTTCAATCAGCCCATCACGCATTCTAACGATCCTATGCGCATGCTGTGCAATATCTTCTTCATGCGTAACCAGAATAATAGTATTGCCTTTGGAATGGATTTCTTCCAATAATCCCATAATCTCAACAGAAGTCTTCGTATCAAGATTTCCAGTAGGTTCATCTGCTAGAATGATAGAAGGATTATTAACTAGTGCTCTTGCTACAGCAACACGCTGACGCTGCCCTCCGGATAATTCATTTGGCTTATGGTGAACTCTGTTTCCAAGCCCAACACTTTCAAGAGTTTTTTGAGCCCTATCATCTCGTTCTCTTCTTCCAATTCCGGCGTAAACCAATGGTAGTGCTACATTTTCAAGTGATGATGAGCGGGGTAATAAATTAAATGTCTGAAACACAAAACCAATTTCCTTGTTTCTGATTTCAGCAAGTTCACTATCGGTCATTTCACTAACCTGGTTTCCATTTAAGATATAAATTCCTTTAGTTGGTGTATCTAAACAACCAAGAATATTCATTAGAGTTGATTTACCTGAGCCCGACGGACCCATAAGGGCTACAAATTCACCCTTATTTATAGTTAAGGAAACAGATTTCAAGGCATGAATAGTTTCAGCCCCAATTACATATTTCCTACCGATGTCTGTTAAAGTGATAAGAGGATCTTGAGCCATGTTTTTGTTTTTAGACTATCGGAATAGGTGCATTGTTACAGTGTCAGATAAATTAGGGCTTATTAATTACTTTGGCAACCCTAAAGAACTTTCCGTCTTCTTTAGGCGCATTTTTCAAGGCCATAGCTCTGCTAATCTCCTGATTTATTTCATCTTCACGCAAAACATTGATCTCATCATTCATATAAATCAGCGGTTCAACTCCACTGGTATCCACCTCATTTAATTTGTCCATGAAAGTAAGAATTTTATTCATGTCATCTAAAAGACCCTGTTTTTCAACTTCTTGCACCTCTAACCTAGCCAAATGGGCAATTTTATCGATCGTTTCTGGACTTAATTTCATTAATAATTTATATTTAAATAGGCATTAACTGCTCTAAAATCAAAATTGCTACTTGTTTTGGTGGGCATTAAGCTGAGTAGATATAACTCCATAAACTTTAGCTTTTAAATCTTCAGCATCGGTTAACGTTAAACATGATGTATCTATTGGAGCGTGAACCCAAATATCGCAAATTCCAGGATTAGTTCCATATCGCTTTCCATCATCCCACATTAAATTCCAGTTATTACAAATAGTTACCGGTAAAATATGTACTCCCTGTTCAATGGCAAGTTTAAAAGGTCCATTTTTAAATGGCTGTAAAACCGGAGGGTAATTTTCGCTGATCATTCCTTCCGGAAAGATCACCACATTCTTACCCTCTTTTAAACTTTCTTCGGCTTTTTTAAAAGCTCTGAAAGCCGACATTTTACTCTCTCTGTTCAACGGGATATCAATAGTGCGGAAGTAAATGCCGGTTATAAAATTATCAAGAAGTTCATCCTTGCCAATAAATACATAATTCCGTTTTGCCAGTAATATAATAGCAGTTATATCGAGGTTTGAGGTATGATTTGCACAGATAATATACCTTTTCGACCAATCAATTTTTTGTTCATAGCTGAAGCGAAATAAAAAACCTGATAAAACCGAACTTACATAACTGAATATCCATCGCATTTGGTTCATCCCATGAAACTTCACAGGGCTTCGCGAAAAATAAAAAATAATTGGATATAGACTCGTAAAAACTAGAGCGAGCCAAACTTGAAAATAGTAAAGATGTACGCTTTTAAAAAGTCTTTTCATTGATTCAAAAATACAAAAATCTATGGAGCTTTATAATAAAAGAGGGGCATTTGAAACCCTTTAAGCCTCAGTTACAGAAAAAATTCTTATTTTTACGGCTTATGGAAACTGTTGTTAGTGGTATCCGCAGTACCGGTAAACTGCATTTAGGAAATTTTTATGGCGCTGTAAAAAACTTTGTACAGATGCAGAATGAATTCAACTGCTATTTTTTTATTGCAGACTATCATTCTTTAACCACTCACCCTACTCCCTCCGATCTTCATGGCAATGTAAAGCAAGTATTGATTGAGTATCTAGCTGCTGGGATTGACCCTGAAAAAGCAACAATTTATGTGCAATCAGATGTTCCAGAAATAGCAGAATTATACTTATATCTGAACATGAATGCCTACCTAGGTGAACTTGAAAGAAGTACTTCATTCAAAGATAAAGTACGTGCACATCCAGACAATGTAAATGCAGGATTATTAACCTACCCTGTTTTAATGGCCGCTGATATTCTAATTCATAAAGCTACAAAAGTACCCGTAGGAAAAGATCAGGAACAACATCTAGAAATGTCAAGAACCTTTGGCAACAGATTCAATAGGCTCTATAATAAAGACTACTTCCCTGAACCATTTGCATTTAATTTTACCGATAAATTAGTAAAAGTTCCCGGACTTGACGGCAAGGGCAAAATGGGTAAATCGGAAGGTGAGGGCAATGCTATTTATTTATCAGATGAACCTGAAGTAATCAGAAAAAAGGTAATGAGGGCTGTAAGCGATGGTGGCCCTACAGAAGAAAATCAGCCAAAAGCTGAATCCATTCAGAATCTATTTGACCTCATGAGCATTGTTTCATCACCAAATACATACAATCATTTTGAACAGCTTTACGCCAATTGTGGGATTAGATATGGCGACTTTAAAAAGCAACTAGCTGACGACATGATTATTGCTACAGCTCCAATTCGTGAGCGGATAAATGAGATAGCAAAAGATGAAACTTATTTACGAGAGGTTGCTCGTTTTGGCGCTATTAAAGCACGAGAAAGCGCATCAAAAACAATTAGGGAAGTAAGGGAAATAATTGGCTTTAAAACTTTTTAAATTCCCTTCATTAAAAAAACTATTTGTATTTTCAAACACAATTAGCGGTCGTCGCTAAGCACTTACAATAAACATCATGCATATTGCTATAGTTGGAAATATTGGGGCTGGTAAAACTACCCTGACAGAATTGCTTGCAAAGCATCTGAATTATGAAGCTCAGTTTGAAGCCGTTGACAATAACCCTTATCTGGAAGATTTTTATAGCGATATGAAAAGATGGAGCTTTAACTTACAGATTTATTTCCTGAACAGTCGTTTTCAGCAAATTCTTGAATTACAGAACACCGAAAGGAATATCATACAGGATAGGACGATTTATGAAGATGCTTATATTTTTGCTGAAAACCTTCATGATATGGGTTTAATGACTACCCGAGATTACGAAAACTATCGTTCAATTTTCGAGAATATTACTTCTTTTATTAAGCCGCCAGATTTGTTAATTTATCTGAAAGCATCAGTTCCAACTCTGGTTAACAATATACAGAGACGTGGTAGAGAATACGAGGCAGGAATTCGTCTTGATTATCTTTCTAAGCTGAATGATAAATATAAAAAATGGATTGACTCTTACACAAAAGGTAAACTTTTGGTGCTTGATAAAGATAAACTTGACTTTGCCAACAAACCTGAAGACCTTGGATTTGTAATCAATAGTATTGAACGCGAGATCCATGGTTTATTTTAGCCAATTTCGATAAATCAAGAGCCGATGAAGATCCTCGGAATTATCCCCGCTCGTTTTGAATCCAGTCGGTTTCCCGGTAAACCCCTCATAGATATTGCCGGAAAAAGTATGATTCAAAGGGTTTATGAACAATGCCAAAAGTCTTCTCAACTAGACAAGGTAATTGTAGCCACAGATGATCAACGAATTTTGAATCATATAAAAACCTTTGGAGGCCAAGGGATAATGACTTCATCAAAACATGCCAGTGGAACTGATCGCTGTGGAGAAGTTGCCGAACAATTTCCGGAATTTGATATCCTGGTCAATATTCAGGGAGACGAACCAATGATCGATCCACAACAGATTGACCTGCTCTGCTCCTGCTATGATGATTTAAATACCCAAATTGCAACACTAGTTAAATTAATTGATACCAAAGAGGAACTAGTTAATCCAAACACACCCAAGGTAATTCTTAATAAAAATCAGCAGGCAATTTATTTTAGCCGTGCCACAATACCATACCTAAGAGGTAAAAAAATAGATAATTATCTGATTGAACATGCTTTTTATAAACACATAGGCATTTATGCCTTCAAAAGGCAAACACTTTCAGAAATCACCAAATTACCCGTGTCTAATCTAGAAATAGCAGAAGGGCTAGAACAACTGCGTTGGATTGAGCATGGATACGCTATTCAGGCTGCAATTACAACGAAAGAAAGTCAAGCAATTGACACACCAGATGACTTGATTAAGTTATTAAAACTCCTAAAAACCTAATTTTATGCTGGTTTCAAATGCATAAATTGGAACAACAGATCCACTATTTTAACTATACGGCTTATCATTTTTAATTTAGCATGAAATATATTCTCATCATTTTAAGTTTAATAATTTCACATACTGCCAGTGCGCAGCTAGATAAACGGCTTGATTCAGTTATCCATAGTAGTATTTTGCAAGGCGAACCAGGAATTGCACTTTATGTTGAAACAAATGGAGAGACCATGTACAATAAAGGCTTTGGAATGGCCGATGTTGGAAGTTTAAATAAAATTAAACCAAACACAAATTTTAGACTTGCTTCTGTTTCAAAACAATTTACAGCCATGTGTATCCTGCTGCTTGAATTAGAACAGAAGATTTCATTTGATGACCCTATTTCGCATTTTTTACCAGAATTACCCCCAAGTATTGGCGATAAGGTGTTGGTACGCCATTTAATTACCCATACATCAGGAATAATTGATTATGAGGAAGTAATGGATCCTACCATTACCACTCCATTGCTAGATCTTGATGTCTTGAATATTTTAAGTACCCAGAATAAAACATATTCAAATCCGGGCACTGAGTTCAGGTATAGCAATTCTGCTTATGCCCTATTAGCATTAATCGTTGAACGTGTTTCAGGACAAACCTTTCCCGAATTCATGAAGGAAAGGATATTCAATCGGCTAAAAATGAAGAAATCGCTGGTTTATGAAGCTACAACTTCTATTCCTAATCGCTCCTTTGGATTTGCAAGAGATAAGAACTTGAAACTTTATGCAAATGATCAAAGTTCAACAAGTGCAATTAAAGGCGATGGTGGAGTTTACACTTCATTAGATGATTATAAAAAATGGACTCATGCTTTATGGAAGGGAACTTTATTAGATTTACCATCGGCATTTAAACGACTGAATTTTTCAATAAAAGAAGTTACTGGTAGCTTTTATGGTCCTGGGTGGTTCTATTTCGATAAAGGCAACCCAGCATTATTCCATTCGGGAAGTACCTGTGGCTTCAGTACTTATTCGGTTAATATTCCAGGACAAAAAACTTCTATTGTGTATTTCTCAAATATTGCAGGTAATTCGGAAACCTTTAAAAAAATCCTAGATGTTTTAAAAACTGAAGGTATCAATAGTCCTTCTGAAGTATTTAGCTTACATCAATTAACACGATAATAGCTGTTCAACATGATCAAATGAATTGGGGATGAATTATACTGAAGATAAACTATTTGATAAAATAAAATTTCAGGAAGAGGCTCTGGAAATAGGAGAATATGAAAATTGCATATTCAGACAATGCGATTTTTCAAATACAAATCTATCGGAGATAAAATTTATTGATTGCGAATTTATTGGCTCTAATCTAAGTCTTGCTGTTTTAACAAAAACTGCATTTAGAGACATAAAATTCAATGAATGTAAAATGCTAGGGCTTCATTTTGAAAATTGTAATGAATTTGGCCTTGCATTTACATTTGAAAATTGCCAGCTGAATCACTCATCATTTTACAAAACAATAATCAAAAAAACTACGTTCAATAATTGCCAGTTAATAGAAGTTGATTTTACCGAATGCGAGCTTACCGGTTCCATCTTTGAAAGTTGCGATTTGAACAATGCCGTATTTAATAATACGAACATAGAAAAGGTTGATTTTCGTACCGCTTTCAACTATTCTATTGATCCGGAACTCAACCGTATTAAGATGGCCAAATTTTCAATCCAGGGCATTCCGGGACTATTAAACAAATACAATATTGATATAGAAAACTAGATTGAAATCTGAGATAAGTATGTGATATTGAAATATCTTGGCTGCAAATAAAATTATATGCAGATGTTTTTACCAAGCGAAAACATTCTTTTCGTTAAACTTGCATTCTTAACAACTTATAAAGTTTTTAGTATAAAAAAATGAACGAAGAATTTTTCAGGCATATTTTAAAAAAGCAACAAGATGCAGATGCAGTACCATCAAACGATGAAATATCTAGATGGGCGCTAGAACTGATCAGATTACTTTTTCCTGAACAATCCAAACGCAGCTTAACTAATTTAGAGGAACTAAAAAAAGAATTCAATAAACTTGAAATCGAACTTTGTAAGATAATGGAAGCCACCAAAGCTTGCATTGACTGTAACAATGCCCAATTAGCCAAAGATTTTTTTGAGCAAATACCTGAAATATATCGACTTTTAAATACCGACATAAAAGCCATTTTTGATGGTGATCCTGCAGCAAAAACCGAATTTGAGGTTATTAGAGCATATCCAGGGTTCTATGCAATCTCGTTTTACAGGCTTGCTCATTCATTATACCTATTGGGTGTACCACTATTACCACGAATTTTTACAGAATATGCTCATTCAAAAACTGGAATCGACATACATCCTGCAGCAGAAATCGATGAGTTTTTTCACATAGACCATGGTACAGGAATTGTTATAGGTGAGACTTGCAAGATAGGGAAACATGTAAAAATGTATCAGGGAGTAACATTGGGTGCTTTAAGCGTTCATAAGAGCATGGCTAACACGAAGAGGCACCCAACAATTGGCGATCGAGTAGTTGTGTATTCTGGCGCTACAATACTTGGTGGTGAAACCTTCATTGGAAACGACTCCACAATTGGAGGCAATGTGTGGATTACAAAAAGTATCCCAGCAGGTTCTTATGTTTATAATACAGCTGAAGTGAAAATATCAAGTGATCATGAAATATTAAAAAATAATGGCAGGCATCATTGATCTGGTAGGAAATACACCTCTGGTAGAGATAACAAGATTAAATCCTAATCCAAAAGTAAAGATCTATGCAAAGCTAGAAGGGAACAATCCAGGTGGTAGTGTAAAAGACAGAGCGGCATTAAACATGATCAGAAGTGCTCTTGAGCGCGGAGAAATCAATAAAAAAACCAAACTCATAGAAGCTACAAGTGGAAATACCGGTATAGCATTAGCAATGATAGCAAGTGTATTCGGCATTGAAATTGAACTTGTTATGCCTTCAAATTCTACAAGAGAACGAACACTTACCATGGAAGCCTTTGGTGCAAAGGTTACTTTATTGGATGGAATTGAGCTTTGTCGCGACTATGCTGAAGAAAAAGCAGCCAGTGGCAAAAGTTTTCAACTCAATCAATTTGCCAATCCTGATAATTTTTTGGCACATTACAAAACTACCGGCCCAGAAATGTGGAGAGATACCGAACAAAAAATAACACATTTTGTGAGTTCTATGGGTACAACCGGAACGATAATGGGATGCTCTCGTTTTTTAAAAGAAAAAAATCCCAATATTCAGATCATTGGCTGTCAGCCAACTGAAGATTCATCTATCCCCGGAATTCGCAGATGGCCTGAAGCGTACTTGCCCAAAATATTTGAACCAAGCCGCGTAGACCGAATAATGGATATATCTGAATTAGAAGCTACAGAAATGAGTCGTAAACTTGCCAAAACGGAAGGAATTTTTGCAGGAATGAGTAGCGGAGGTGGGGCATCTGCAGCTTTCAGGCTTGCTTCTGAACTAGAAAAAGGTGTAATTGTTTTTATTGCATGCGACCGTGGCGACCGGTACTTAAGCAGTAATCTATTTGGATAATCTCCTAAAAAATTAGTGTTTTTTTCCTGAATGATTTAAATTTCAAGAACTGAATTAAGAATGTATAATTCCAAATTTTAGGTTTTCTATTCTTTGGGATGATGAACCATGCTTTTGAATAATTTGGTCAATAATTGCACTGGTCATATCGGGATAATTTACTTCCACGATCCTTGTTGAGTTAATCCAGGTTCGAATGACCATATCAAATTTTTCATTTAAATTTTTAATGACAGGTACTCCCATCTGCTTTAAAGCTGCAGCATTTAATTGCTGCTCATATTGATTTTTCATTGGAATAACCAAAAGCTTCTTTTTCATAAATAAGGCTTCAGCAGGTGTTTCAAAACCAGCCCCACACAATACACCTTCAGCCTGAGCCATACTCTTGATAAATTTTTCATTGTGAATGGGCTGTACAGTAACATTCATACTCCTGAATTGTTTTTTGTTGTGCTTTGAAAACACGTCCCATGAAATATTTTTAAACTGGCTAAGTTTTGCAATTAACCTCTTATCATCGTATGAAGGAAGATAAACTGTGTAGTGTCCTTTGTTTTCAATAAACTGATCTCTGACTTGCTTTCTGATTACAGGAGTAAAGATATTATGTTCATACGATTGGAAATGAAACCCATAATGAGATGTATTAGGTGCATAATTATTCAGAATGAGCTTTCCAATCATATCATGATGCTCAGTCTTTGGTGCACCTTCAGCCAATACAGTGGCTTGATGGCTAAGGCCAATGCAGGGAATGTTTTTCATATAGCATGCCCAAGCAGAAACTGGCTCAAAATCATTGATTACCAGATCATAATTTTCAACCGGTAATGATTTAATCTCATTTACAAGCTTACGAACATTTGATTTTATACAGGTTTTCCAAAGGTCAACACCTCCAGATTTACCAAAAATAAAACTTAGCCCTCGGAATTTGTATTTTATTGGAAATGGAATGCTAAGGTCTCCTTGAGTACCACTCACCAGAATATCAACCTTTCCATGCTGCTGAAGACAAGGAATAATATCCATAGCACGGCTCAAATGCCCATTTCCGGTGCCTTGAATGGCATAAAGTATCTTCATTAAAAATAATTACGATGATGCTAAATTGCTAAAAATCTATGAAACAAGATTGCAAAATGGATAAATTAAATAATCATATTGGCTAAGGCAAATCTTATGTTAATGTGAAAATATGCATCAATATAGAATACACCCAATAATCAAATTATAGTGACCAATTTGAAAGTACTTTAATTTATACAATTTTACCTGACTTTAAGAGGATATCGAATTGAATAATTAAAAACCATATTCCGTATATAATCATTGGATGCATAAGGTGTCAGATATTTTTTAAGATCCACCATATCTTCGTCTTTGAGATCTGTTGAAATATATCCCATACCATAAAACTGGCCCTCTTCAATTAGAATGCAACTTTTTTCAGAAAGGTTTCTACCCTCATCTATAACCATAAAACTAGGCAACGCAGACTTTAGTTTAGAAAGAGCATTGATTACACGTTCATTATAACTGGCAGGGCTCTCAATTTGTTCGCATGCTTTTTTACAAACTTGTTCATTAATTGAGATACAAGGCTCATTATTTCGCTGAACGAAACAGAGTTTAGGACAAAGATTAAATTCAGCGATCAAATTTTTTATCATGGCGTGGCCATCCAGAATTTTATTAAAGGTGTAAAATGGTTTTGAAAATTTATTCCTTTTATCAACTGCTAAGCGTAAATATCCATTTTGATCATCAAAAGAATATAAACCATAAGCATGTTCAAATTTTTTCAGTGAACGGTTATAAGCGGGCCATAATCGCTTAATCTCAATCGCTTCTAGAATAAAGGCCATTAATTCAGTACCACATTCCTGGAAACTGATATGGTGTATATCCCTTAAAAATTCTTGTTTTTGCTTGCCAGGTTTATTATTAGCAAAATGACTGGAAACTCTTTTTTTAATATTTCTGGCCTTTCCAACATAGATTACTTTCGATTTACTATTGTGGAAATAATAAATTCCTGAAACTGAGGGAAGTTTATCCATATCCTCTTTAGGCAAATGAGGCGGTAAAGATTGCTCTTTTGACCTTGGGTTTAATGTTCTATTGATATGACCTTCATGATCTTTTTCAAGCAACATTGAAAAAAGCTTTGAGGTTGCTTGCGCATCTCCCATAGCCCTGTGCCTTTCTACAACCTCTATTCCCACTTCCTTACAAAGGCGTCCGAGGCTATATGAAGCAAGTCCGGGAATGATCTTACGACTCAACCGAACGGTGCAAAGCTTTCGAGTTTGTAAGTGAAGACCAGCCGCGGCAAGATGATAATGAAGGAATGAAAAATCAAAATTCACATTATGAGCTACAAATATCTTATCATGCAATAGCGCATATATCTGTTGGGCAACCTCATTAAAGCGGGGTGCAGATCTAACCATATCATCATTAATACCAGTAAGTGACTGGATATAAATAGGTATTGGAATTCCGGGGTTAACAAGCGTACGAAACTGTTCTGTGACTTCTTTACCGTTATGAATTAAGATTGCGATTTCAGTGATACCATTTGCACTAGCATGGCCACCTGTTGTTTCAATATCGACTATCGCGTACATCCTTTAAGATTATGAACCAAATATAGATAGAATATACTAATATTGTTAGCAATAAATAGCCTGAACCGATTCATTGGCCTTTCAGAACAACTTATTTTCTCAATGGTTTTAACAGGTATTCCAATCCATTGAGCTTAATTTCATACATTGTTGCAAGTAATATCCCAATCTTACCTTGTGGAAACCCATTAGATTCATACCAAACAAGATAAAATTCTGGAAGATCGCATATTAATTTGCCTTTGTATTTACCAAAAGGCATTCTCATGCTTACTAATTCATTCAGGATCTCAGGATTCAATTGCATGATCTTTAACCTTTGCAGGTTTATATATGAATTGAAGATAAATTAAGGCCAGCAAGGTTAATGCACCAATCACATAAAAAGTTAAGGGTATCATGGTTACATCTGAGATGAAGAGCGCACCTGCAACAAAAGCACCCAATCCAATTCCAGCTTCTAAAGCTATGTACATAGTTGCAATAGCTTTTCCTCGATACTCAGGATGACTTAAGTCAACTATCCAGGCAGTTATTGCAGGCGATAACATTCCAGTTGCGACTCCATAAACTGCTGAAGAAAACATCAGAAAAAATGCTGAATCTGATCTTGCAATCATAATCATTGCGATTACCAAAAGAAATAAAGATAATTTTATGATACTGACTCGCCCAATACGGTCAGACATTTTACCAGATAAAAACCGAATTAGCAAGGATGAAATAGTAAATACCATAAAAAAGAGGCCTTTATTTACCACTCCCAGATGAGTTCCCCAGTCAGAAATTACGGTAAGAATAGCTCCATAACTGAGGTAGGAAAGAAACGTGACAAAAGCACCAGGCAATACCCTTAATTCAATCAATTCTTTGCGATGCATCTTGAGCATTGAAAAGTTAAAACTTTCTTTCTTTTTGATAGTCTCTTTCATATTCATCAAGATGATGATCGATAATAAGGCAATAAAGGAAGAACAATAAAATAGTGCATTAATAGAGATTCTTTCTGTTAATTCGCTACCAATAGCCGGACCGATTGCTAAACCGGTACTGAAACAAAGGCCATGAATTCCCATTGCCTCGCCCCATCTATTTGCAGGAACTATATCTGCAACATAAGCAGCTGTTGCTGTAGGCTTAAACCCTGTTGAAAATCCATGAAACAACCTAAGCCATAAAAACCCTGCAACAGTAGTCAAAAGCGGATACAATAGCCCGCAAACAACACAAACCAATGAGCCTACGGCCATTACTGGAACACGACCAATCTTATCGGTAAGCTTCCCGCTAAAAGGTCTGGCAATTCCGGCTGTGATGGTAAAAAGGCCTATAATATATCCTTTATATTCTGCACCGCCCATACTACTCAGATATGCTGGCAATTCTGGAACCAGCATATTGAAGCTCGCTGAAAATAAGAATGAACTCAAACAGAGAAGAGCAAATTGAATGGTATAGATGGGGTGCTTAAGAGAAGGCATAAATTGCGTGTGCCTAGCAAAAGTAATAAGAATTTCAACCAAATTATTGAAATAAAGACGGTTAATACCTGAAATATTATTATGAGAAATAATGGCAGTATTTCATCTATTGTTAATAGTTTTGCCACGCAAATTAACCATCTATGCGTCTGCTTAAATTCATCATCTTTTTAGCTTTAATGATCAGTGTTACCTCTGCTTTTTCACAAAGCAGCTCGGCTCTTAAAAAGCGCAAAGATGTGATCAATAAAGAAATTGAACAGCTCAAGAAAAGCAGAAATAAAATTGATAAAAGCAAAAAACTATCGCTGAATCAGATCAATTTATTAAATACACAGATCAGATTAAGGGAAGAAAAGATCCAGACTATAAATTCGGAGATCAGAATGCTCGATAGTAAAATTATCAGCAATACAACCGAGGTAAAGAGTTTACAATCAAATTTAGACAAGCTGAAGGCTGAATATGCAAAAATGATTCAATTTGCTTTCAAAAATCAGGGAGCTTACAATAAATTAATGTTCCTGTTTGCTTCTCATGATTTTAATCAGGCCTATATGAGGTTAAAATATATTCAGCAGGCAGGACAATTCAGGAAAAAGCAGGCCAGCAATATTCAGAGCACTCAAGTAATTTTAAAGAAAGAAATTTCTGTTCTGGATCATAATAAAAAGGAAAAAAGCAGCTTATTATTGGATCAGATCTCAGAGAAACAAACTCTAGGAAAAGATAAGATTCAGCAATCCAAAATATTAACAACATTAACCAAACAGCAAAAAGATCTTCAAAAGCAGTTGACTAAAAAACAAAAAGAGGCTTCCGACTTAAATAATGCTATTCAAGCAGCTATACGTAAAGAAATTTTAGCAGAACAGCGAAAAGCTGCTGAGCGTGAAAGATTGGCAGCCGCAGCAAAAGCAAAACTTACAAAAGAAAAGATTTCAGAATCATCTAGCAATGAAAAGAAAACCAGTATTGAAGCTAAAGGTTCTTCAATATTAGCATCTAGTCCGGCAGATGCAAAACTTTCTTCTTCATTCTTGGGAAGCAGGGGCCGTTTACAAAAGCCGGCATCAGGAATAATAACTCAGGGATTTGGCCAGCATAAATACAATAATGTCACTATTTTTAACCCAGGAATAAATATAAAAACTGAACCGGGTGCTACTGTTTCAGCAGTTTATGGCGGGAAAGTGAGTAAAGTTATTTTTCTGGTTAACACGTACACTGTGATCATCAGGCATGGAGAATATTTTTCTATTTATTCGAAACTTAAAAATGTGAGTGTCTCAGCTGGACAAGAGGTTCAAGCAAGACAATCTATTGGAACAGTTGCAACAGATCAGTCGGAGGGTGTAACAGAAATGCAATTCCAGATCTGGAAAGGTGGAACTCCAGTTAATCCATCTAGCTGGATTCTTTAAAAAGATAGATTTTAGATTACATAAAAATAATCAATCAAAATAGGCTATTAACGATTTAATTCTAATCGAATTTTAAAAAAACCATATTAATTGTCTTGATAAAAATTAAAACTTGTAAATTTGCTCGCTTTAAAAAAATATAAATGTCTGAACAAATAGCTACTGTCGGTTTATGGAAAATTAACTGGCAATCTTCTGATTACAGAAAAAAATTAATAACCGGATTAATTCTTATTTCTTTTATTCTGCTTTCATTGCCTTTTTTTTATCAGGCCATAGAACAAAGAAATGGTATCAGTTTTAATGATTATTTGTTGTCATGGCTGCCTGCTTATGACCTCTCTATCTATATATTTACAGTTATCTGGTCAATGACCTTATTAACATTCAGTAGATTTAAGCAAGATCCTAATATATTTCTAACCTTTCTTTGGGGCTTTATCCTGATCAATTTATCCAGGTTTGTGTCTATTGGTCTTATACCCCTGAATGCTCCAGCTGATTTAATTCCTATCCATGATCCGATCAGCAATCAATTTTATGGTCCAAAATTCATAACAAAAGATTTATTTTTCTCAGGTCATACAGCGGCAATGTTTCTGATGTTTTTATGTCTGAAGAAAAGAACAGATAAAATTCTAGCCTTAATAGCTACCATAGTTATTGGTATTGCGGTATTGCTTCAGCATGTTCATTATACCATGGATGTTGTCATGGCACCTGTTATCACCTATTTTCTATGGATTGGTTCAAAAAAAATCGTTGCGTCTTAAATTATTCGGCGAAATTTTTGTCAATTAAAAGCTGAATTATCCCATCTACAAGACCTACTCTAGGGACAAATATTTGCTTTACACCACCCCACTTCATAACACTCAGGTATATTTCTGTTGCAGGTATAATTACGTCTGCCCTATCTTGGTTAAGCCCCAGAACATTGATTCTGTCTTTTAATGAGAATGAATTCAGGTAATCATAGATAGATTTTAGCTTTATAAAAGTAATAGCAGTTCCATCTTTTTGATCGGCCATTCTAAATAATTTATTAATGTTTCCTCCAGTACCAATACCCGACAGATTTTTATTAGTCTGCGCCTGTTGCTTTACCCATTCCTTCATGTCTGCCCAGGTTTCATCTTTATCCTGATTGTCGAGAATCCTTATACCCCCAAGATTGAATGAACGCGAGGCAATCATTTCTCCCTTACTGAACACAGAAAGTTCTGTACTACCACCTCCTACATCAATATATAAATAGTTCTTTTTATGATCCAAACTCTCCTCAATATGACTTGCATAAATAATATTTGCTTCCCTTTGGCCTTCAACAATTTCTAAATCAATTCCTGCTTCAGATTTAATTAAAGATACTATTGATGAACCATTACTGGCTTCGCGCATTGCCGATGTGGCACAAGCCATATAATCACTAACCTTGTACACATCTATTAAATGACGAAAAGCGACCATTGTCTTTACTAGCTCTTGGATCTTTTTAACTGAAATCTTCTTATCAAGAAATGCATCATCTCCTAGTCGCACTGGCACGCGGATGAGTGTATTTTTTTTAAAAGAAACTACTTTACCATTTTGCAGAATATCAGCTATTAAAAGTCTGATAGCATTTGATCCTATATCTATAGCGGCGTATCTCAATGTGTTATTTCTTATATTTTAAATAGGTATAGATATCTGTCTGAGCCCTGCTTAATATTTTGGTTCCAGTTTTACGATAACGATTATTATTAAGCTGGTTAATCTCTCTGGCCTTTGAATTATCCATTAATTGAATATTGATAATTTTAAGGATCTCTGATTTTACTTCTTGGTCAAGAATTGGAAAACCAACCTCAACCCGATTATCAAGATTTCGCGCCATTAAATCAGCAGAAGTAAGGTACACTTTTTCTTCTCCAGAATTTGCGAAAATCCAAACTCTAGCATGTTCAAGAAACCTATCAATAATGCTAAATACCTCAATGTTTTCACTAAATCCTGTAACTCCAGGAATTAAGCTGCACATACCACGAATTATCAGCTTAATTTTCACCCCTGCATTGTTGGCATCATACAGTTTACCGATTACCTCTTCATCGGTTAAACTATTCATCTTTAAGGTGATAAACGCAATTTTACCTGATTTGGCATTTTTAATCTCGTGGTTAATCAGCTCATTCAATTTTGATCTACTCTCAAGAGGCGAAACAATCAAATATTTGTATCCCTTAAAAAAGGTATCTGTTTGTAAACCTTCAAATAACTTGACAAGTTCGCTGGTAATTTGTGAATTGGCAGTAAATAGACTGTGATCACAATACAATCCAGCTGTTTTTTCATTGAAATTACCCGTAGCAAGATTTGCATAGAAAACATATTTCCCGCTTTCCTGTCTTTTTACCAAACAAATTTTTGAATGGACCTTGTAGTCAGGTATACCGTAATTAACAATCACACCTTCCTCTTCAAGTCTATTTGTCCAGAATATATTAGCCTGTTCATCGAATCTTGCTTTCAATTCTAATAAACAATAAACCTTTTTACCATTTTTTGCTGCATTAATCAATGCATGTATTACCCTTGAGTTTTCAGCCAGACGGTATAAAGTCATGCTAATCTCTTTTACTTTAGGATCAATTGCAGCTTCCCTTAAAAAATGAATAATGTAATCAAATGACTGATAAGGTAAGTTTATCAGATAATCTCTTTTGGCTATCTGCACAAAAATACTGCTCATACTAGATAGATCTTTAACGGGTAGCGCAGGCATTTTGGGATATTCCAGATCAGGGCCACCCACATTAGGAAAGCCTATAAAATCTTTGAAATTATGATATCGGTTACCCGGAATTAACCCGTCTGTACTCAAATCGAGTTTATCCACCAAGTATTTAAGCATATCCAATGGCATTTCTTTATCATATAATAAACGCATTGGTCGTCCTTTGCTCCTTTTGTTCAAACTTTTTGTTAAAGCTTCAATGAACTTCTCACTCACATGCTTATCTAGATCTAGTTCAGCATCGCGGGTAAGCTGAATAGAATAAGATTCAATCTGGTCGTACTTAAAAATAAAGAATATATCATTCAAGCAATATCTAATGATATCATCAATCAAGGTAATAAACTTCAAATTATTAGTTTCAGGAAGCACCAAAAACCGATTTAATCCATTAGTTGGAATTTCAATCAGGGCTAACCTAGATTTCTCAATATTTTTTTTCTGAACAAGTCTTACAAAAAAATAAATGGCCCGGTCTTTTAATTCCGGAAAAGTTTGATTCTTATCAATCATCACAGGCACTAATGTTGATAACACCTTTTCTCTGAAATATTTTTCTACATATAAGCCGCGCGAAACATTTAACTGTTTTTCGTTGATTATGAATATTTTTTCTTGCTCAAGTTCTTTGAGAATCACATCGTTATACTGATGATTAAACTTGCGTTCCTGACGAACAACAATTGTTTTGATCTCATTTAACGTTTTGCGCGGATTAAAACCCAAGAATTCTTTTGACTTGGTATTTAAACTTGAAAGCCTGTTAAGGGTGGCCACTCTGACCCGATAAAACTCATCAAGATTGGATGAAAAAATAGCTAGAAACCGAATACGTTCAACCAGGGGAACAGATTTATCAGCCGCTTCCTGCAATACCCGATCGTTAAACGATAACCAGCTAACTTCACGATTTATAAGCGGAATATTCTTAGGCATTTCATAAAAAATAAACAGTCCCGTTTCCTGGAAGACGGGACTGTAAAAATCAAAAATAAATATTAATTAAATATTAAGTTCTCATTAAGTCTGTCGCCAGATGTTCAATGGCTTAATTAATTTGGAGTAGTTTTATTATTCTTACTAGTTTTTTTTGCAACCGGTGCAACAGTAGCTTTCACTTTCTTAACTAATGGCTTTTTTGCAACTACTTTTTTTGCTAAAGAAGGTATTGATTTAACCACTGCAGGTTTAGTGATGACCGCTTTTTTAACCGGAGACTTTGTTGTTTTCTTTGCCGCTGTGGCTTTACTCTTAGACACAATAGACTTTACAATTTTTGGAGTACTCTTTTTTACCGCCTTTGGCTTCAGTGAAATTACTGCTGGTTTTGGAGCTGCCTTTGGCTTTACTGGAGTTGCCTTTTTTACTGGAGCTGCCTTTTTTACTGGAGCTACTGCTTTCTTGGTTGAAACTGTAATTGGTCTTTTAATCTTTTTAATTTTGATTTCAGTTGATTTACTATCTAACTTTTCTTCAACCGCAGTTTTTACTTCAGTATATTTTTTGGCAAGTTTTTTTGCAAGCTCTTTACTTGTCTTTTTAATATCTTTTGAAAATTTATCTGCATCATGACCCAGACTTTTCAAAGCTTCCAAAAACTTATTTGTAATTGAAGCTTCCAACTCTTTTTTAACTACCTGTTTAGGTGTTTTTTTCTCAGTTTTTACAGAGGTTTTTACTTTATTTGTTTTCATGATTTTTCTATTAATGATTGTAATTTTGGAATTATTTAAATATATTAACTAATCTTTGTTTTACCAATAGAATAATAATTATGCCAACATTTGATATAGTAAGTAAGATTGATGGTCAGACCCTCGATAATGCAATAAATACAGCAAAAAAAGAGATTCTCAACCGTTACGATTTCAACGATTCCAAAAGTACAATTGAACTCGATAAAAAATCGAATGAAATAACGATCGTTACAGAAAATGATATGCGTCTAAAAGCTATTCAGGATGCGATCATTTCGCGAATGGTAAAACATAGCCTTGACCCAGGAAGTATGGATCTAGGAAAGGAAGAATATGCTTCCGGCAATATGCTTCGCAAAGAAATAAAGATTAAAGAAGGCATAGATAAAGAGGTTGCTAAAAAAATAGTCAAAAAGATAAAAGACAGTGGCTTAAAAGTTCAAGCTTCAATCATGGATGACCAGTTAAGGGTGCAGGGCAAGAAGATTGATGATTTGCAGGCAGTTATATCTTTATGCCGGACTGAAGATTTCGGACAACCCTTACAATACATTAACATGCGAAATTAATCGAAGATTAAAATTTCAATTTAATTTATACCGTTTTTACAAATTTGGTATCGTATTCATCAATATCCAATATATAACCATTTTGGATAAGGAATTCGAACAAATGTTTGGCTTCATTTGAAACGGGCATATTCCGGGTAGTAATAATTTGATTGTTTTTATTGTCGAGGTATGGATAGGCGTACAACTTCACATTCTTACTGAATAGATCACTGATGTAAGCCAAAAGTTCATCTGTATAGTTTTCACTATAATTATTTGAATTAAAAATATTCTTTAGGTTGGCAATATTTGTAGAAATACCAACACTTTTAGGACTACATCGTGATAAATACTGGGCAAGCTTGTGATTACGGGTAAAATCAGAAACGATTACATAATTCCCTGTAGCACAGAGTTCTTCAGCACGTTTGGCAAAATTCTCAAGCTCTGCATTTCCAAGTTCAGATTTATCATCAAGGAAATTAGTCATTAAAACCTCAATCATCACAATGATATTCTTATCATTAACCTTTTGAGTACGCTTAAATTGTTCAACGGCTCTGTTAAAGAGATCAAAATTTGGAGTTGACTTTTGACCAAACTTTGTACGCAAAATCATGACATCTTTTTTATACAGTACATCTTTTGATTGACGCGCCTGTCCATCTTTATCAAAAATTGCTGCGCCAGAAAATCCTTTTGCAATTAAATAAAGATTAACAAGCCTATCATTCGCATTTTTAAAATGCGGACCACTTAAACTAATTAAATCTATTTCAACTGAACCAATAGTTAAATTATCAACCAATGATTCGATCATAGATTGAATATTATCATGATAAAAATAAGCTGCATAAACAAGATTCACTCCTAATATGCCGAGTACATTTTGTTGCAAACTAGAATCGCTGTCTAATAACCTGACATGAAAAACAATATCATTTGGTTGACCACCAGGAGTTAACTGAAATCTAATTCCAAGCCAACCATGAGGGTCATTTGTTTTGTTGAAATTCAGTGTTGTTACTGTATCCGCAAACGCAAAAAAAGTTTTATCAGAATATTTTGGACCATTTAAGCGTTCAGATAAAAGCTCAAATTCATGCTGAATCATTTTATCAAGACGCGACTCTGAAACATATCTGCCAGACTCTTCAGTACCATAAATAGAATTACTGAATACCATATCATATGCCGACATAGTTTTTGCAATGGTACCAGATGCTGCACCAGCAGTAAAGAAATTTCTGGCAACCTCTTGTCCGGCCCCTATCTCAGCAAATGTTCCATAAATTGCATCATCTAAATTTATCTTAAGTGCTTTCCTCTTGTTTTCTAAAATTTCTCTCGGCATGGCGCAAAATTACACTTTTTGTACTTTATGCTCTAATTTAGAAACAGAAAAGGCAAGCAGTTTCGATTCCTATTTTCCAATTTCTAAAATGGAGGAACGATAAAGCATCAAAACAGACATTTTTTTTAGAATATCTTGAAAGGATTCAGAATTGCATATTATCTTTTAAAAATCAATTCAATAGCTGAGTTTTTTACTTCTGCTCCCATAGGAGGATGCATTTTACGGATAGATACACGGATGTATTGAACAGCTAAAAATTCATGTCTTATTCTGTCTAATATTCCATGAGCCACGGTTTCAATTAATTTTCTGGGGATTTCCATCTCATCAGATGCGATCTGAAACAAGCGTACATAATTGACTGTATTAGATAGATCATCTTCTCCATCACCATGTACATTCAACATAGTATCAATGTCTAGAATGAATTCGGCGCCCAATACTTGTTCTTCTGGATAAAATCCATGAAACGAAAAAAAGCGAGCACCTTCTAAACTAACTTTTTGACTGATTGTTCCCATAAATACAAAAATATATTATTTAAGGCACATCTAGGTTGAATGTGTCATCAGAATAAATAAAACAAGAATTAGATTAGAAAATATTATCTTCATTTCAGAATTAGTTATTCATTTATTTTCAAAAAAATTAAACTATGAAACGTACATTTTTATTCAATGCAATTTTAATAGTTGCTTTTAATAGTGTTAATGCCCAACAAAGCGCAAACCCAAAAGATACAGAAGCTTGGACGCCAGTACCTAAAATAGTGAGTTTTCAAAATACACCAGCAGATGCAATCATTCTGTTCAATGGTGGAAATCTAAACCAATGGCTAACCGTTAAAGACAAATCAGCAGCAAAATGGACGGTTAAGGACAATATATTTACGGTAAATAAAGGGACTGGAAATATCGAAACAAAACAATCCTTTTTAAATTATCAGTTACATATTGAGTGGTTAATACCAGCAAATATTACTGGAAGTGGACAAGCAAGAGGCAATAGCGGACTGTTTTTGGCTTCAACAGGCACAGGTGATAGCGGTTATGAACTTCAATTGCTTGATTCTTACAATAACTCAACCTACAGCAATGGTCAGGCTGGAAGTATTTATAAGCAAGCAATTCCGCTGGTAAACGCATCTAAAAAACCTGGAGAATGGCAATCATACGATATCGTTTGGACTGCCCCAGTTTTTAATGACAACGGAAGCTTGAAAACTGCAGCAAGAGTTACGGTATTACATAACGGAATTCTTATACAGAACAATGTTGAGATAAAAGGAGAAACGGTATATATTGGTGCACCATTTTATAAAAAACACGGCCCATCGCCAATAAAATTGCAAGACCATGGCGATCCAAGCGAACCAATAAGTTTTCGTAATATCTGGATAAGAGAACTATAAAAAAACAGGATCTTAATTTGATTACCATTTCATACAAATAACAGAACTGGCATTGCTTTAAAAATTCTTGCCAGTTCTGCTATGATCTTTAAGTTTAGTCAATAATTTCAATGGGTCAATAAACTGATAATAAGAGTCCTATCTCAAATCCTTGTATTATCCGTTAGTTTTGAATAGTTAAAAAAAGTAATTACTTGCCCTTCTCCTCTAAAATTCGTAATTTTGCGATTAAAGCATTAGCTATTCCTTATTCACAACTGCAGATTAATTCGTCAAATCTGGATATTGGACATCACTGTTTCATAAACAGCAAATCCTTAACCTGATTTATTCTCCTAGTCGAATTCTCTTTATCTTTCAGCAGCGAAATATAACCGGATAGTAATTTTTTACTTAAAACTACAATATATGGCTAAATCACAGGCTACCTTCATGAAAAAGCAACTCGAAAAAAATAGAGCGAAAAAGAAGGAAGATAAAGAACATCGTAAACAGGAACGTCAACAAAATTCTACAGGTGGAAAATTGGAAGACATGATGGCTTATGTCAATGAAAATGGCGAACTTTCATCAACCCCGCCAGAATTAAAACCACCTAGCAAACAAAACGAGAGAAAAATCTAGTAGTTAAAGATT
Organism: Daejeonella sp.; assembly: GCF_044348475.1. GTDB lineage: Bacteria > Bacteroidota > Bacteroidia > Sphingobacteriales > Sphingobacteriaceae > Daejeonella. The sequence goes on from NZ_JBIKSU010000001.1 coordinate 53,101, forward strand.
TAATATCCTCAATCAATTGTTCAATGCAAATCTATTTTAGGGAATGTATTAGTTATTTCATGTTAAAAATTCAATTTTATTCATGATAAGAACATTACAATCCTTAAAATTCAGATAACAAGGTATTTTAAAAACCTTGCTTATAAAAAGACTTATTTTGAAGGGAATTCAGGCAAAGTCATCCAGTGAGTAAAATCTTCTAACTCCACTTTATCATCTGCAACTACAAATTTATTGTAGATCTCACTGTAAAAACCAAAATAAATTTGACCACCATCAAATAATAATACATCTTTTGCCTGCTCAGGCAACTCGTCTTTAACCAATTTCCAAATCATATTATAAAGATATTAAACTATTATTAAAATGGACAATCAGATGAGTAATGTTAAAGCAAATCTTTTTGATTTTTGAACATGGCTTAATATAACCTAAGCATGATAAACAATGCATTTCGCTTTGTTTTTATAAAATTCATGTACTAATTTTCATTTTAACTATTGCTGCCTTATTCAATGGTATTACAATCAAATTTTCAAACCTATTTTCGTAATTTTGAAAAACTAACCAAAGTCTATGCAAAGTTCAGACAGCAACCCTATTCACAAATCATCCAAAAAAGATCTTTATGAAGCACCTGATTATTATCTTATAGATGATCTATTAAGCCAGGAGCATAAGTTAATTCGGGATAGTGCTCGTAGCTGGATAAAGAAAGAAGTGAGTCCAATCATTGAAGATTTTGCTCAAAAGGCTTTATTTCCTAACCATCTCATTCCCGGACTTGCAGAAATTGGCGCATTCGGGCCTACAATTCCGACAAAGTATGGTGGAGCCGGGCTAGACTACATTTCTTATGGATTGATCATGCAAGAGATTGAACGAGGCGATTCAGGAATTCGTTCTACAGCCTCTGTACAGGGTTCATTAGTTATGTATCCTATTTATACCTACGGATCTGAAGAACAAAAAATGCATTATCTCCCAAAACTCGCCACTGGCGAATTCATGGGCTGCTTTGGACTGACTGAACCTGACCATGGCTCTGACCCAGGCAGTATGATCACTAACATAAAGGATATGGGTGATTATTATCTGCTTAATGGATCTAAAATGTGGATATCAAATTCTCCTTTCGCTGATATTGCGATTGTTTGGGCAAAGGATGAAGAAGGAATTATACGAGGTATAATAGTGGAAAAAGGAATGGAGGGCTTTAGTGCACCCGAAATACATGGTAAGTGGAGTTTAAGAGCTTCTGCAAGTGGCGAGCTGGTTTTCGATAATGTAAAAGTGCCTAAAAAGAATATTTTACCACATGTAAAAGGCCTAAAAGGTCCATTAGGATGCTTGAATCAAGCGCGTTATGGAATAGCATGGGGAGCCCTAGGTGCAGCAATGGATTGTTATGACACAGCGCTTCGCTATTCAAAAGAGCGAATTCAGTTTGGCCGCCCAATTGGTGGTTTTCAGCTTCAACAAAAGAAGCTTGCTGAAATGATTACAGAAATAACAAAAGGACAGCTTCTAGTTTGGCGTTTAGGTGTATTAGTAAATGAGAACAGAGCTAGTCCAGCTCAAATTTCAATGGCAAAAAGAAACAGTGTAGAAACAGCAATCACTATTGCACGTGAAGCAAGACAGATACTTGGAGGTATGGGTATCACTGGCGAATATCCAGTAATGAGACATATGATGAACCTAGAATCAGTTGTAACTTATGAGGGAACGCATGACATTCATTTACTTATTACAGGAATGGATATAACGGGTTTGAATGCATTTGAATAAATTAGAAAACTGCAACAATTAATAAGAATTGAAAATCGGCTAATTTACTAACAACACAAAATAGAATTATTAGATTAATCTACATCAGGAGTAAACTGATTTAACGCGTTCTCTGAGATTATATCCCGAAGACATCACTTCTCCATACGCACCGGCGGTTCTAATAGCAATGAGGTCACCTCGAACAGATTCAGGAAGTTCAACCTCTTTACCAAAGCAATCTGTGCTTTCACAAATAGGGCCAACTACATCGTATTTAACATGGACATCAGCAAGTGAGCTAATGTTTTCTATCTTATGAAATGCTTGATAAAGAGCAGGCCGCATCAATTCGGTCATTCCAGCATCCAAAATCAAAAAATTCTTTTTAAGTCCATTTTTCACATACAGAATTCTACTAATCAGACTTCCACACTGTGCAACCAGAGCTCTACCTAATTCAAAATGAACTTCCTGATGATTTTTACGCTCTAAAAACTGATTAAAAATTGTAAAATAGCTCTCAAAATCGTTAATAGGATTTTGATCAGGCGCATGATAATCAACACCCAAGCCTCCACCAACATTTAAAATTTGTAATTGAAAACCATGGTCTTCAAACCAAGAATTAAGCTCATTCACTTTAACACATAAACTTTTAAAAACCTCCAAATTGGTAATCTGGGAACCAATATGGAAATGTATACCAATAAGATTTAGGTTTGGACAAGCTTTCAGCTGTTCAATGCATGAGTCAAGCTCCCACTGATTCACACCGAATTTATTTTCTTCAAGCCCAGTGGTGATATACTGATGGGTATGTGCATCTACATTAGGATTAATACGTATAGCAACACTTGCAGTTTTTCCACACTCAGCTGCTAGGCTATTGATAATACCAAGTTCCTGCACCGACTCTATATTAAAGCAGTAAATATTACTATTCAACGCTTCAATAATCTCCTGATCTGATTTACCAACACCGGCAAAAACAACTTTCCCAGGATCGAAACCAATTTCAATTGCTTTTTTTACCTCATTTCCACTAACACAATCAGCCCCAAAACCTATCTTTTTAACAGCGTGTAAAATTTGTTCATTGAAATTAGCCTTTAATGCATAATGCACATGAAAACCAAATTTTTCTGCAGCTAATTTACAGGTGTTTAAAGACTGATCTAGCAGTTCCAGATCATAATAGTAAAATGGTGTTTCTAAATTTTTAAATCGCGAAATCGTATCCTTACTTAACATATATATATTTATACCTGCGCTAGCAGATCTGTATTCTATTCAAATAAACGGCTATGTAAAGATCTCAGTGCTTCCACTTTATCGCTATCTTTAACCAATATAGAGATATTATAATTACTCCCGCCATACGAGATCATACGTAAGGGAATATGCTTAATTGCCTCTAGTACGCGTGCTGCAAAACCATGTTTTTCTACACCAAAATCACCAACAACGCAAACAATCGTTTGGTTATAATCAACCTCAACAGTACCAAAACTAGTCAGTTCCTGCATGATCTCTTCCAAATGCTGAGTATCATCAATGGTAACTGAAACAGCTACTTCTGAAGTGGTAATCATATCTATTGGAGTCTTGTAACGTTCAAAAACTTCAAAAACTCTTCTTAAAAAACCGTAAGCAAGTAGCATTCTGCTAGATTGAATTTTAATTGCAGTAATGCCGTCTTTTGCAGCAATAGATTTGATTTTTCCGCGCTCACTTTCATTAGTGATCAATGTTCCAGGTGCTTTAGGCTCCATTGTATTCAATAAACGAACAGGAACCTTATATTTTTGAGCAGGAAATACACTCTGTGGATGCAGTATTTTTGCACCAAAATAGGCAAGCTCAGCTGCTTCATCAAAAGACAAAACCGCGATTGGCTTTGTACCCTTTACAATTCTTGGATCATTATTGTGCATGCCATCAATATCTGTCCATATTTGTACCTCTTGAGCTGCAATTGCTGCTCCAATCAATGAAGCGGTATAATCACTTCCTCCACGACGCAGGTTATCGATCTCTCCAAACGAATTACGACATATATAACCCTGAGTAATAAATAAGGTGTTTTCAGGATATTTATCAAGAAGCAACTGCAAATTTTCAGAAATAAAAGGAATTAGCGGCTCATTATCCTCATCAATTTTCATAAAATCAAGTGCAGGAAGGAGTATTGACCTTACGCCAATTTCATTCAAATAAATATGGTAAAGTGTGGTAGATATCAGTTCTCCTTGAGCAAGAATGACCTTTTCTTCAATACTTGTGAAATGCTCATTGGCAAATGATGTTAATAAATTAAAATGATAATCAATAAGATCCTTACCCTGTTCAAACCCTTCAGCAGATGCAAAAAGTTCTTTTATAAAAATCTCATACTTATCCTTTAATGCCTTGATCAGTTCAGTAGCTTTCTGCTTCTCAGTTCCAAGATAAGCCTGGGAAATTTCTAAAAGGCTGTTTGTAGTACCCGAAACAGCAGAAAGAACAACTATCTGCCTATCTTTTGGGTTAATAATGTCTAATAATTTTTTAATACGATCGGGACTTCCTACCGATGTTCCTCCGAACTTTAATACCTTCATTAAATCTAGAATTTTAAATTGCAACAAATGATAATTATACTTGTGCAATTAGTTGTTAAAAATAGAAAAAAGCATTCTATTTTTCATGCCAAACAAAATTTAATTTGGCGGGTTTACCATTGATCGTTTCTGATCGTATTTGAACACAATTAACCATTAATAATTATGCACGAGCTGGAAACTTCCGTATTAAATAAAATCAATGATTGGCTTCAAGGCAATTATGATAGCGACACAAAAAATGAAATCAATAGATTACTGAATTCTGAGTCATTTCTGGAACTTACCGATTCATTCTACAGAGATCTAGAGTTTGGAACAGGCGGACTTAGAGGAATAATGGGTCCAGGTAGTAATCGCATCAATAAATATACAATCGGATCAGCAACGCAAGGGCTATCAAACTTTCTGCTAAAAAAATACCCCGGTCAAAAGATCAGTGTAGCAGTTGCTCACGATAGCAGAAACAAATCTGATTATTTTGCACAGATAACAGCCCAAGTATTTTCAGCAAATGGCATTCATGTGCATTTTTTCAAGGAATTAAGACCTACTCCTGAACTTTCATTTGCCATCAGACAGTTAGGATGCAAAAGTGGAGTAATGATCACGGCATCTCATAATCCAAAAGAATACAATGGTTACAAGGCTTATGGATGGGATGGTGGTCAGTTTACATCACCTGATGACCAAATGGTTATGGATGAAGTTTCTGCCATTAGCACTATTGATTTGGTTAAATTTAACCGAATTGAAGAAAATATTGAACTGATTGATGAAAGCCTAGACGAGTTATACCTAGAAAAGATAGCAGAACTTTCCATGTCTATGGAGGCTATTGAAAGACAAAAAGATCTCAAAATTGTTTACTCTCCTATTCACGGAACAGGCATTACCCTTGTTCCAGCTGCTTTAACTCGATTTGGATTTAAAAATATCCACATTGTTGAAGAGCAATCTACTCCAGATGGAAATTTTTCAACGGTTATCTATCCAAATCCTGAAGAAAAAGAGGCCCTAACTTTAGCCTTAGCCAAAGCAAAGAATATAGATGCTGATCTAGTTTTAGCTACAGATCCGGATGCTGACCGTGTTGGTATTGCAGTAAAAAACAATGAAGGTGAGTTTATTTTACTCAATGGCAATCAAACAGGCAGCTTACTAATCAATTATTTACTAAGTGCCTGGGAACAAAAAGGGAAACTTACAGGAAATGAATATGTGGTATCGACTGTGGTAACTACTAAGCTAATTGAGGATATTGCATTATCAAAGAATGTAGGCTTCTACGAAACTCTAACCGGATTCAAATGGATTGGAGCCTTGATAACCGAACTACAAGGCAAGAAACTTTTTATTGCAGGAGGCGAAGAAAGCTATGGCTATCTAGTTGGTGAACTAGTAAGAGATAAAGATGCTGTAATATCTTGTGCCTTCATCGCAGAAATGACCGCATTTTACAAGGATCAGGGAAGTAGTTTATACCAGGCCATGCTGGATATGTATGAAAAATATGGTTTTTATAAGGAAAAACTCGTTTCTATAACCAAAAAAGGCAAAACTGGTGCTGAAGAAATTAAAGCTCTCATGGAACGCTTTAGAACCAATACACCATCAACACTGGGGGGGTCAAAGGTAGTGAGGTTGAAAGATTATGAACTAGGGAGAGAAACCGACTTATTATCTGGATCCGAAAAACCTTTGGATTATCCAAAATCTGATGTATTACAATTCATTACAGCAGATGGATCTATTATTTCTGCAAGGCCATCAGGCACAGAACCTAAAATCAAATTTTATTGCAGCGTAAAAACTGCTCTTCCTGATAAAAATGAGTTCAGCAAAAAAGACAAGCTTCTTGAAGAAAAGATTGAAAGCATTATGAAAGATTTGGCGGTTTAAATTTAAAATTGTCATTCAAAAATTTCGTGCTTTAAACTCATTCAAAAGGCTGAAAATTTCAGCTTTTTGAATGATCACTCCAAAAAATTCAAAGTATATTTGCACCATGACAAAAGTTCTTTTATTTGCACTTGCTACTTTAATTTTTCAGTCTTGTATGAATACATCTGAAAAAAAACTTCCAATTTTAGGCGAACGTGAACCGGTACAGAAAACTGTAGATGGTAAACTACGAATTGACACTATTTATCAAACAGTTCCTGCTTTTAGTTATTTTAACCAGGATAGCATTCCAGTTACAAATAAAGATTTCGACAATAAAATTTATGTGACAGACTTCTTTTTTACTTCTTGCAATACCATTTGTCCGATTATGCACCGAAATATGTTAAATGTGTATACGAAGTTCAAGGGCAATCCAAAAGTTAAATTCCTTTCTCATACGATAGATATAAAATACGATCTGCCATCAAAATTAAAATCTTATGCTACAAAACTGGGGATTGAAGGCAACCAATGGGAGTTTGTTCATGGAAGCCGTGATTCTATTTTCGGCATTGCTGCAAAAAGCTACTTGGTTTCTGCTTTTGAAGACAGCACTGATCCGCAAGGATTGGTTCATCAGGGATGGTTTATTTTAGTAGATACTAAAAAGCAGCTTCGTGGAGCATATGATGGCACCAAGGAAGATCAGGTTAATCAATTAATGAAAGACATGGAACTGTTGCTGAAGGAAGAGTTTGCTAATGAGAAATAAGCTCATTTACTTTATTTTTTTTACAGTTGCCTTAACAAGCATGATTCAATCATGCCAAAATGAGACAAGTATAAACTTTAAACGTTATTATGTTAATGGCAAGGGTATTTACGAAAAGAATTGCCAGAACTGCCATGGATCAGATGGTCAAGGTTTGGGTACTTTATATCCGCCTTTAACGGATAGTACCTATCTTAAATTAAACAGAAATAAATTAGCATGTATAATTAGAAATGGGCAAAGTGGTATAGTTAAGATAAATAACCTATCCTACGATGGAATTATGCCTGGCAACCAAGCACTGGCAGATATAGATATCGCACAAGTAATTGTATACATAACCAATTCATTTGGCAATAAACAGGGTTTCTATGACTCTGAAATTGCTAAAAACGATCTCTTAAAATGCAAATAAATATCTTCTGAGAAGATGCAGGCTTTATCTTGTGGTTAACAGAACGATTTGTATTTTTGCAATTCATACAAAAAAAATGGCTAAGCGTACACGAATTAAAGATCTATTAGTTTCTAGCGATTTCGGAAAACAGGTTTCTGTAATGGGATGGGTAAGAACATTCAGAAACAATCAATTTATTGCTCTGAATGACGGTTCAACTTTGAACAATATACAGGCAGTTGTAGATTTTAATTCGTTTGAAGAAAGCCTACTAAAAAGACTCACCACTGGGGCTGCAATATCTATCAATGGCGAACTGGTAGAATCATTAGGAAAAGGGCAACGAATTGAGATTAAAGTAAATTCACTTGAAATATTAGGTGATAGCGATGCAGATAAATTTCCTTTGCAACCCAAAAAACATAGCCTAGAATTTTTACGTGAAATTGCACATTTACGCTTTCGTACGAGTACTTTCAATGCGGTTTTTAAAATAAGACATGCATTAGCCTATGCTGTACACAAATTCTTTAATGACAAGGGCTTTGTATACATGCATACTCCTATAATTACTGCCTCTGATGCTGAAGGAGCAGGAGAAATGTTTAGAGTTTCAACTTTTGATCCTGATCATATCCCACGCAATGAGGATGGCACAGTAAATTATAAAGAAGATTTTTTTGGTAAAGCAACCAATCTAACCGTTTCGGGCCAACTGGAGGGCGAGCTTGCCGCTATGGCATTTGGAGATATTTACACCTTTGGACCAACATTCAGAGCCGAAAACTCAAATACAACACGCCATCTGGCAGAATTTTGGATGATTGAGCCCGAAATGGCTTTCTATGATCTGAATGACAACATGGATCTTGCTGAAGAATTACTTAAATATCTGATTCGATATGCCATAGATCATTGTGCAGACGAACTGGAATTTCTTAATAATAGGCTCCTAGAAGAAGAAAAACAAAAACCTCAGACAGAGCGTTCTGAATCTGACCTGCTAACAAAACTTAATTTCTGTCTGGAAAATGATTTTGAAAGAATCACCTATACAGAAGCGATCAATATTCTTAAAAACTCCAAGCCAAACCAGAAAAAACAATTTAAATATTTGATTGAAGGCTGGGGGGCTGATCTTCAATCAGAGCATGAGCGCTTCTTGGTAGAAAAACATTTTAAGAAACCAGTCATATTAACAGACTATCCCGCTGATATCAAATCCTTTTATATGCGAATGAATGAACCAGATACAGAAGGAAGATCAACAGTCAGAGCAATGGATATTCTATTCCCTGGCATTGGCGAAATTGTAGGTGGATCGCAGCGTGAAGAACGTCTAGAGAACCTAGAAAAAAGAATGAAGGAAATGCATATTCCAACTGAAGATATGTCATGGTATCTAGACACTCGACGTTTTGGTTCAACGCCACATGCCGGATTCGGCTTAGGTTTTGAGCGTCTGGTTCTATTTGTTACCGGAATGACGAATATCAGAGATGTTATTCCATTCCCGAGAACTCCAAAAAATGCCGAATTTTAAGATTCATTTAAATTTTTGATTTAAAAATTAGCATTTTCTTTAAGCTTGCATTACATCCTGTATACTTAGGACGCATTTTATTTTAGTATTTTTATACATGCTAATTAAGATCTATCCTGAAAATCCAAATGAAAAAATCATTCAGCAGGTAGTTGAAGTCTTAAAAAAAGGTGGAATAATTATCTACCCTACAGATACGGTTTATGGTTTAGGATGTGACATTACCAATCCAAAAGCAATTGAGCGAATCTGCAAAATTCGAGGCATAAAACCTGAAAAAGCAAACTTCTCTTTTGTTTGTTACGATTTAAGGCATATTTCAGATTATACCAAACCAATAGATAATGAAACCTACCGGATTCTAAAAAAAGCACTTCCCGGCCCATTTACTTTCATTTTCAATGCCAACAAAAATGTTCCAAAGCTTTTGAGCTCTAACAAAAAAACAGTAGGAATCCGTGTGCCCAACAATACTATTGCCCGCACAATTGTTCAACTACTTGGAAATCCAATAATCTCTACTTCGATACATGACGATGATGAGATCATTGAATACTCAACTGACCCAGAACTAATTCATGAGAAGTATGAGGCTATGGTTGATCTTGTAATTGATGGAGGCTATGGCGACAATGAGCCCTCTACCATTGTAGATTGTAGTTTGGGCGAGTTTGAAATAATTCGACAGGGCAAGGGTAAACTAGACCAATTCTTGTAAGTAATTGACAATCAATTATTTATTTGAGTGTATGAGTATAACCTTTTTTAAATCAATAAAGAAATTTATAAAATAAAGCTTTAAATTATTTTGTAATTTGGACACCTTGGTACGTACAATAAACATAAAACCTTTTAAAGATTTTTTCAGATCCGAACAGATAGGCGGAGTGATTCTGATTGTCTGCGTTATCGTTTCGCTAATCATCGCAAATTCAAATTTAGGTGCAGCATTTGAGAATTTACTGAGTACAAAAATTGGATTCAGCAGCTCAGCTATAGTATTAGAATATTCCGTATCACTTTGGATCAATGATGGCTTGATGGCTATTTTTTTTCTTCTAGTAGGGCTGGAAATAAAACGCGAGATTATTGAAGGTGAATTATCAAGCCCACAAAAGGCTGCTATGCCAATATTTGCTGCATTAGGCGGCATGATTGTCCCTGCCATTATTTATGCATTAATGAATTCAGGCACTCCCACAATACATGGCTGGGGTATTCCAATGGCTACAGATATTGCTTTTGCACTAGGGGTTATATCGTTATTGGGAAAACGTGTTCCTTCTTCTTTAAAAATATTCCTTGCGGCTCTTGCAATCGCTGATGATTTAGGTGCCATACTCGTCATCGCTATATTTTACACCAATGAACTGCATTGGATGCAGCTTTTATATTCAACAGGAATTTTAATAGTATTGATAGCACTAAACAGATTTGGGGTAAAAAAGCTTATTTATTACATCATTCCGGGCATCTTTTTGTGGTATTTTGTACACCATTCAGGCATTCACGCTACTATTGCGGGGGTATTGCTAGCCCTAACCATTCCTACAAATACGGTTAAAGATGAGTCGCCTCTCGAAAAATTAGAGCACCTACTCGTGCGGCCTGTAAACTTTTTAATCATGCCTATTTTTGCTCTTGCCAATACTAATATTCGCTTTGAAAATAAAATGATTGATGGCCTTAGTAGCCCGCTTGGACTGGGTATAATTTGCGGATTAGCATTGGGTAAGCCAATTGGAGTAAGTCTTTTTTCATGGCTTTCAGTGAAATTAGGCATCGCAAAATTACCGAACAAAGTAAATTGGAAACATATTTTTGGCCTCGGCCTACTTGCAGGCATAGGCTTTACCATGTCAGTATTTATTGCCTTACTTTCGTTTAATAGTATTGAGTATCAAATTCAAGCAAAATTTGCAATTATAGTTTCTTCTGTCCTGGCTGGAATATCCGGCTATGCATTTTTGAGCTCTCTAAATCATAAAAAAACGACGATTTCAGCCAAAGAAGCATAGAATCAGGGGCGAATTGAATTGATAAATTCAGGAATTCGCTGCAAGGCATTATCAGTGTCCAAAAATTTCACAAAAGCACTCCCAACAATAGCTCCACGAGTATATTCAGCAGCTTTATTAAAACTTTTCTGATCTGAAATACCAAATCCTATCATCGTTGGATTCTTGAGGTTCATTTCACGGATTCTAGAGAAATAAGCATCTGCCTCATTTGAAACAGTTAAGTTCTTTCCTGTTGTAGAAGAAGAGGAAAGGAGGTAAATAAAGCCATTACTCAAGTCATCAATTTTCCGGATCCGTTCTTCAGATGTCTGCGGAGTAACTAAAAAAATATTACTAATTGCATTATCAATAAAATAATCCTTGTAAAATTCCTCATACTCTACCATCGGAAGATCAGGAACAATCACTCCATCTACTCCTACTGCAGCACATGAATCACAGAAATTCTTAACTCCATATTGTAATACCGGGTTAACATATCCCATTAATAATACAGGAATAGAAACACGCTTACGCAGTTCTTTCAACTGCTTAAAAAGTATAGTTAAATTCATTCCATTTTGAAGTGCCTTTTGTGAGCTATTCTGAATAACAGGTCCATCTGCCAATGGATCAGAATAAGGAAACCCAATTTCCATGAAATCAGCACCTGCTTTTTCAATGGCTTCAGCAATATCAAGCGTACTGTTCAAATCTGGATATCCTGCCGTAAAATAAATGGATAAAAGCGGTTCTTTCTTATGTTGGAATAATTCATTAAGTCTGTTCATAGTAGTGCAGGTATCAATTATTTGATGATTATATCAAATTATTAGGTATTATAAATTAAAATAGTTCATATAGGTATCTAAATCTTTGTCGCCACGCCCTGAAAGGCAAATCACAACTGATTCATTACCTGTAAATATCATTTTTTCAAGCTGCGCAAGAGCATGTGCTGTTTCAATGGCAGGAATTATCCCTTCCAGTTCAGAACATAATCTACCCGCTTGCATGGCTTCATCATCAGTAATACTTACATATTCGGCACGGTCTTGTTTAAATAAATGAGCATGCTGAGGGCCAATACCCGGATAATCAAGCCCGGCAGAAATAGAATATGGCTCAATAACCTGACCATCATCGCTTTGCATCAAAATAGAACGGCTACCGTGCAAAACACCTTCTCTACCCAACAAAGTGGTAGCAGCCGATTCTCCACTATTTACGCCTAAACCAGCAGCTTCTACAGCGATCAGCCTAACATCCTGATCATCCAGAAAATGATAAAACATACCCATAGCATTACTTCCACCTCCAACACATGCCATGACAATATCCGGATTTTCAGAACCTGTCTTCTCAAAAAGCTGTTTTTTGGTCTCTTCCGAAATAATGGATTGAAAACGTGCAACCATATCTGGATAAGGATGTGGCCCAACAACAGAACCGATAATATAATGAGTATCTATTGGATTATTGATCCAGTCTCGCATCGCTTCATTTGTTGCATCCTTCAAGGTTTTACTGCCCGAAACTGCCGGAACAACCTTTGCTCCCATCATTTTCATTCTAGCTACGTTTGGCGCCTGTCTTTCAATATCAACTTCGCCCATGTAAATAATACATTCTAGGCCCTTGAGCGCACAAACAGTTGCTGTGGCAACGCCATGCTGCCCTGCTCCAGTTTCAGCAATGATTCGCTTCTTTCCCAATCGCTCGGCAAGCAAAATCTGACCTACAGTATTATTGATCTTATGGGCTCCGGTATGATTCAGATCTTCTCTTTTAAGATAAATTGTAGTGCCATATCTTGCAGATAAACGCTCTGCATGAAATAAAGGAGAAGGTCTGCCCACATAATCTTTCAACAACATATGAAACTCTTCCTGAAAACCAGGTTCATAAATAATGTCAAGATATTGCTGACGGAGTTGCTCTACGTTAGGATATAACATTTCTGGAATATATGCTCCTCCAAAATCACCATAATATCCCTTTGGGTTTACTCCCCATTTAACCGAACTGCTTATAAATTCTCTGTTCATAATGTATATTTTGCCTTTTCAGACTAGTTTTGTTTACCAATTAATTCAAATACAGATTTAAGACTACTGATATCTTTAAGACCTGGCTCCAATTCAAATTTACTATTCAGATCTATCGCATATAACTGTTCCGTTACTAAATTACTGATCTCAGAGATATTGTCAGGACTCAAACCACCACTCAAAAAGAATGGTTTCAATCCGCTATATTGATCCAATATTTTCCAATCGAAGGCTATGCCTGATCCCCCATGTTCGGTAGTTTTAGTATCAAACAAAAAGTAATCAACCACATCGTTAAATTGTTCAAGTTTATTAAAATCAAAACCAAGAAAAATTCCGAATGCTTTAATAATTTCAAGTTCTCTAAACGGCAACCTAACACGGAGCAGCTTTCTTAACTGCTGGCAATAGAGCACCGATTCTGAACCATGAAGTTGAACTGCATTTAAATCATATTTCTCAATTTTACTTATTATTTCATCAATTGTTTCATTAACAAAAACTCCTGTTAACTTGATAGAATCTGGCAATGAGCTTAATATACCTTTATCTAGATTTGCTGCAAATCGTTTAGACTGAGAATAAAAAATCAATCCAAGGTAATCTGGCTTCAATTGAGCAAGATCAATGATATTATTCGGATCTCTCATTCCGCAAACCTTTATTTTCATGATAACATTTTCTTAAAGCTATTCAAAGCTTTCTTGCTTTGCAATGATTCTTCTGCTTCATAAAAACAGTCAGAAAATGACTGTTCAGGTTTAATTGTTCGAATTGCAACTGCTGCATTACATACTACAACATTATTTTGCTCAGTAGTTCCCTCTCCTTCCAAAACAGCTTTAAAAATATCTGCTGAATCTTTCACTGTACTACCTCCACCAATTTTCTCTGGATCAATTTTGTCAAATCCTAACTGTGCTATTGAATGAATATGTTCACCAGATGCCGAAAAAGTTTTAAAATCACAGGTTAAGGATATTTCATCGTATCCTTCAAGTGCGTGTACAATGGTATACTTTGTATCTGATTTTTGATATAGATATGCATACAAACGTGCTAGCTCAAGGCTAAATACCCCGACCATTTGATATTTAGGTCTTGCAGGATTAACAAGTGGCCCCAACATATTAAAAAAAGTTTTCACACCCAACTCCTTTCTAATGGGCGCCACAGTTTTCATTGCCGCATGAAATAATGGCGCATGTAAAAAACAAATTCCAGCATTATCCAAAGATCTTTTTAAGTGATCTGTGTCATTTGAAAAAGTATAACCAAGATATTCCATCACGTTTGATGAACCGCATCCCGAAGAAACACCGTAATTTCCATGCTTAGAAACCTTATACCCAGCACCAGCAACTACAAATGAGGCAAGAGTTGAAATATTAAAAGTATCCTTACCATCGCCGCCTGTTCCGCAAAGATCAATCAGTTCATATTCATGCAGATCAGCCTTCAAACATAATTCCAGCATCCCATCTCTGAAACCCTCGAGTTCTTCAACAGTAATATTACGCATACAATAAGCAGCCATAAACGCCGCCATTTGCGAGGCATTGTATTTACCCAATGTAATATTTGTCAAAATCTCTTTCGATTCATCTCTTCCAAATGTTTTTTGTTCAAAAAGGTGATTCAATATTTTTTTCATACCATTTTATATTTCTGGCTTTCTAGCCGGATATCTTATACCTAGAGATTTGCACTGATTTTAACTCAAATTTATTTTTTAATAAAAAAGGGTTGCTCTTTGAGCAACCCTTAGTATTATTCTTTTTATACAGAAAAATATATACCTAGCTAATTGCCGAATGTTTGAACATTTGCCACCACCAGATCGTATATATTTGCTTTAGTTTCATTGTTTAAGCAAATATGAATAAAATTTCATTAGCTGCAAACCCTTTTCCGAATTTTTAAAAATATGAGTATCAGCAGACAATCCAGAATAATAATTAAAGGCAATACTACTTGAAAAAAAATCAACGAAATCTGGAAAGTTTTCCTCTGCTCAAAAACAAAGTATATACCAATGAAAGCAGGAATAACATTCCCACAAATTGGTGCAGAATCGCATAAATCAATGGAATTTCTGTAGCAGTATTTAATACAGTGAGCACACCTAAAAGTATTTGAACAACTAAAAACAGGACAGGTAAAAAGCTAACCTTATGCAATAAAGTTCCTGGAGCTAATTTTTGAGCCTTTAAAACCCAAATGATAACTGGAACACAGATGATATAGGCAAGCCCTCTGTGAATGAATTGCACTGTAATGAGATTGTGAGTGATATCTTCTAGGAAACTTCCCTGGCTAAACATGCCTGTTGGCCAAAGCATTCCATTGATATCAGGCCAAGTAATTGCAGCAAATGCGGCATGCAATCCGGCCATAAACGCTCCATATACTAACTGAAATGTAAGTAATACCAATAACCAAACATTGATTTTTTTTAGTTCAGGAACATGCAGAATCTGATTTTCAGAAATACTAAGCTTTAATGCGAACCAAAACACATAACATAAAAGTATTAGTGCTGAAATAAAGTGAATAGCCAGACGAATATGACTAACATATAAATTTTCATCGTTCAGTCCACTCTGAACCATGATCCACCCTATTGCTCCTTGTAAACCACCAAGTAGAAATAGCATGATCATTGGTTTGACCATATTGGGCTGAATCTTCTTGCTTATAAGAAAATAAATGAATGGAAAAATAAAAACCAATCCCATAAGCCTTGCCCAGTCACGATGAAGCCATTCCCAAAAGAATATAAACTTAAAATCACTTAAAGAGAAGTGACTATTGAGATGTTTGAACTGAGCAATTTCTTTATACTTATTAAAAGCATCTAGCCATGCTTGTTCATTCATTGGCGGAAAGGCCCCTAAAATGGGCTTCCACTCGGTAATAGACAAGCCTGATCCTGTTAAGCGCGTAATGCCACCAATAACAACTTGTATCATGATCATAACTAAACCAACATACAACCAAATGACTACAGAACGATTATTTTTAGGCAAACTCATGCTCAGTGTTTTAGAATAAGGCTCAATTCAATAATTGATATTTTTAATTTTTGCTTTTAAAAAGAATTTCCACAATCAGCTAAGACATTAACTATTAAAAGATCTCCTATTTTGAGAACAATTTCTTATCGGCATAAAACGTACCAAATGGAATTAATGATGCAATAAAGCCCATTGTTAGTTTCCAGAATGACCATTTATACAAATAAGCAACCTGAATTAGCAAAATTATGTAAAGAATAAAAAGTAACCCATGAACCATACCTACCACATAATTTGGGCCTGGCATATCATATTTATATTTAAGTATCATGGTAAATCCGATCAATAGAAATGAACAACCTTCTATAAAGGCAATGAAACGGAATCTATCCAATGGAGTTTTAAACATATCAGTAAAAATTTATAATTTTTTCGAAAATATAGAATATCATGAAAAGTAAAATCAGCTGAAAGTAAATCCTTCAATTTCTCTCAAAAAAAATACATCAACGATACTTATTCATAAAGGTTAAGATCATACTATACATCTGATTATTCCGAAAAATCATTTGCGAAATCATACCTATATGCTTTTTTCTTTTTATAATATTAATTTCTGATGGTTTATTGGCCTCAGTTAGTACTTTATAGAGGCGATCAGACTGAATTTTAATAGCAGGATAAGTACGCTCACCAACTAGAATCAGAAAGGGATTTTGTACATTTTCAAGGTAAAACATAGGCGAACCAATTTTCCATTGATTCTGATCAGTTGAAAAAGTTGTTAAAAAGCTTTCCGTTTGCTTATTTTTTTCAGCTGCATTCAGATATTCTAACATATCAAGTCCGAATCCATCATTCAGGATCACTCCCTTTATTGGATTTATAATCCCAGCCTTCTTAAAAAATCTTGGATCATTATTAATCAATGCTGCCAAATGCCCTCCTGCAGAATGCCCCATTACAAAAATTCTATCTGGACTTCCGCCATAGGTTGCAATGCTATCTTTTACCCATTTTATAGCCTCAGAACAGTCATATGCCATTTCTTCATACTGCGATTTGGGGCTTAAACTATAATTTATGATCACTGAGATAACATTTTTACTGGCCAAATTTTTGCCTAGCCACCAATAGGTTTCTTTTTTTCCGCTGTCCCAGGATCCTCCATGAATAAAAACCAAAACATCTTTAGGAGCTTCTTTGTTTTTTGGATAATATACATCTAAATAATTTCTGACATTTTGCGATTGACCTCTGTAGGAGATATCTCGTTTTATCCCAATACCCCCAAAAGCAATTGAAATTTCGGAAAGCAAAAAAAGCATAAGAACTAAGTATGGTTTCATTTAATGAGCGGATTTTTTTCTTTTGTAAAATGATTATAAACCAAGCCATCTAACCATGAAGGCCATATTTTATTGAGAAATACAGTAAGTTTTCCTTGCGAGGTCATGATCAGTGAACGCTTACGCTGATCAATTCCTTTGACAATGATTGCTGCTACTTCATCAGAACTCATCATTTTATCTTCGTCCATACTGGTTTCACCCTGTGAGGTTCCATCTTTTGCAAGTGCAACATTTCGAATATTAGATGATGTAAATCCGGGAGATGCGATCATTACATGTAAACCGGTTTTCAAGTTTTCAACCCGTAATGATTCCAGGAAACCATTTAAAGCAAATTTAGAAGCAGAGTAACCCGTTCTTCCTGGAAGACCACGGTATCCTGCTATCGATGAAACCCCAACAACAGAGCCCCTATTTTTAATTAATTCAGGCAAGGCATATTTGGTACAATAAACTGCTCCCCAAAAATTGACATCCATTAAATTACGTAAAACAAGCAGATCAAGATCCTTGAATAAGGCCCGCATCGAGATACCTGCATTATTTATAAGTATATCAATTCGATCAAAAGTAGTTTTTGCCTGATTGATTAATTCCATACAATCTAACTCGTTAGAAACATCGCACTGAACAGCAATAGCCTTAATTCCAAAGCGTTTTTCAAGATCTTGGGCTATTTTACAAAGCGTAACATATTGACGTGCACCAAGCACTAGATTAGCCCCTCTTTTTGCAAACTGCTCTGCACAAGATTTACCTATTCCAGATGATGCGCCGGTTATTATTACCGTTTTATTTTTGAGATCCATTGTAAAGGATTAAAATTTATTTAAATCAACCTAATTGGCACCTTGATCATCAGGCAAGAGAGTTTTCATAAGGAATGCGCGTTGCAATTGATCTGCCTAAAGTAATTTCATCTACATATTCTAATTCTCCACCAAAAGCTATGCCACGGGCAATGGTGCTGATTTGAATTCCTGATTCTTTAAGCTTCTTGTACAGATAAAAGATAGTTGTATCACCCTCCATTGTGGCACTGATAGCAAGGATAACTTCTTTTATCCCTCCTAAATTAACACGTTCTACAAGCCCATCTATGGTAAGATCTGATGGCCCAACACCATCCATTGGCGAAATTAAGCCACCTAACACATGGTAAACTCCCTGAAAAGTTCCGGTATTTTCAATGGCCATTACATCACGGGTATCTTCAACTACGCAAACCAATGATTTATCGCGTTTTACTGAACTACAAATCTGACAGATAGGATGATCTGAAATATTATAGCATAATTCACAGAATCGAATATCTCTTTTTAAAACAGTGAGGGCATTACTAAACTTTTCAACCTCAGCATTCGGCCTATTAAGTAGATGCAATACTAAGCGCAAGGCTGTTTTCTGACCAATTCCAGGCAGTGCAGAAAATTCATTGACTGCGTTTTCTAACAGTTTAGAAGAAAAATTCATTCTGCAAATTTAAATTTAAAACTTAATCTTTACACATCTTGTTGAAGGATAAATTCAGATACTAATCTTTATGCCGAATTGCATCAAGACAATAAATGAATTAAGAACTTAATTATTAATTTAGCTTAGTATCACAATAAATAAAATTATGGCTCCAGGAATTTTACTTAGTTTTTTAATTGGATATTTTCTGATCTTATTAGGAATATCCTATTTCACTTCAAAGAAATCATCTGATAACTCTACTTTTTTTACTGCAAACAGGAATTCTAAATGGTACCTGGTTGCTTTTGGAATGATTGGAACAGCATTATCTGGTGTAACCTTTATCTCTGTTCCAGGCGAAGTAGGTAATCCGGCAGGAAATGAATTCAAATACTTTCAGTTCGTGATTGGAAATGCAATTGGTTTTATCCTGATAGCAGCAGTCTTACTACCACTGTACTACCGAATGAATCTGACTTCTATCTATACCTATATTGAAGAGCGACTGGGTACCTACAGCTATAAAACTGCTGCGAGTATTTTTCTTTTAAGCCGTACCATTGGATCTTCATTCAGACTGTATTTAGTGGTGATTGTATTGCAGCGATTCATTTTTGATTCTTATGGAATACCATTCTGGGCCACGGTTTTGATTTCTCTTGGCCTAATCTGGTCATATACGTTTAAGGGAGGCTTAAAAACAATCATCATAACAGATACGCTGCAAACAGTATTTCTTGTATCCTCAGTAATATTAACCATATTCTTTATCTGTAACAGCTTAGATCTGAATATATTTCAGGCCTTTGAAACGATAAAGAACAGTGGTTATTCCAAAGTATTTTTCTATGAAGATTTTATTACCAGTAAATTTCATGTAAGTAAGCAATTACTAGGAGGAATTTTTGTAACCATAACAATGGTAGGTCTGGATCAAGATATGATGCAGAAAAATCTGAGTTGTAAGAATATTGGTGAAGCCCAAAAAAACATGTTTACATTCACCGCAGTATTTGTGATAATTAATATCTTCTTCTTAAGTGTTGGGGCATTACTCTATGTTTACGCCAATAAGTATGGAATTGCGATTCCATTAGATAGCATAACTGGAAAACCACGCACCGATTTTCTATTTCCTGAAATAGCATTTAACCATTTGTCGGCAATTCCAGCAATTGTTTTTATGCTGGGTCTTACAGCCGCAACCTTTGCAACAACAGATTCAGCCTTAACAGCTTTAACCACTTCGTTTTGTGTTGACTTTTTAAGTTTCTCAAAAAAAGAAGATATTAATTCAGCTTCATCTATTCGAAACCGCCATCTTGTACATGTAGGTTTTTCTTTACTCATGTTCCTTGTTGTTGTTCTATTTAACATTGTGAACAATGCAGCTGTTGTAAGTGCAATTTTCACGGTAGCATCGTATACCTACGGGCCATTGCTTGGTCTTTATGGATTTGGCCTGTTTTTAAAGAACAGAGGTGTAAGAGATAAACTGGTGCCATTCATCTGTATATTATCTCCAGCAATTTGCTTTTTCCTCAATGCAAATTCAAAAATAGTAATGGGTGGATATGTATTTGATAATGAGCTAATTGTTGTCAATGGATTGATAACATTCATTGGCTTATTACTAATCAGCAAACCACAAAGCACCAACACCCAATTTTAATTCGATAATTGACACAATGAGTATAGACGATAAGCTAAGAAATGCATTTGAAAATAAGAATTGGCAGGAAATAAAGGTTACTGACTCTTGGCAAATATTCAAAATCATGTCTGAATTTGTGGATGGTTTTGAAAAGCTTGCTAAAATAGGGCCATGTGTTTCCATTTTTGGATCGGCAAGAACAGCACAAGAAAATAAATACTATAAAATAGCCGAAGATTGTGCCCGAATTCTAACTGAACGTGGCTATGGGGTGATTTCAGGGGGTGGTCCTGGTATTATGGAGGCAGCCAATAAAGGCGCTTTTGAGGCAGGTGGAAAATCTGTTGGTTTAAACATCGACCTTCCTTTTGAACAATTTCATAATAAATATATTGATCGCGACAAAATTTTGGAATTTGATTACTTCTTTGTTAGGAAAGTAATGTTCATGAAATATTCACAAGGGTTTATAGTATTGCCTGGAGGATTTGGAACAATGGATGAGCTGTTTGAAGCATTGACCTTAATTCAAACCGGAAAGGTAGCACGATTCCCAATTGTACTTGTGGGCAAAAACTATTGGTCAGGTTTGATGGACTGGGTAAAGAACACCATGTTAAACGAAGAGAATAATATTAAAGAGGATGATCTTAATTTGTATCGACTGGTTGATACAGCAGAGGAAGCCACAGAACATATCTTCAGATTCTATGATAAATATGTTTTAAAACCGAATTTTTGATACCATTCAAAAAATAGTAACAGTAAATCTAAAAAGAGTAACCGCCAAACAAGTAAAAAGGCTATAAATAAAAAAATCGGGCATAGGCCCGATCTTTTTCAATCCTGTAAATTTTAGATTATCCGAGGTAAGATTTCAAAATCTTACTTCTAGAAGTATGGCGTAAACGCTGCAAGGCTTTGTCTTTAATTTGACGAACTCGCTCACGAGTCAGGTTGAATTTTTCACCGATTTCTTCAAGAGAAAGCGGATGATTTGTACTTAGCCCAAAGAATAAAACTATTATTTCACGTTCTCTTTCAGTTAGCGTTGACAATGAACGTTTAATCTCTTCAGATAAAGATTCATTGATCAAATTACTGTCTGTATTGGGATCACTGTTCTCAAGAACATCTAGCAATGTATTTTCTTCTCCCTGTACAAATGGCGCATCCATAGAAACATGGCGCCCAGAGTTACTTAATGTGTCTGAAATTTTTTCAACGGTTGTTTCTAGATTCTCGGCTAATTCTTCAGGAGATGGCTCACGCTCAAACTCCTGCTCAAGTCTTGAAAAAGCTTTACTTATCTTACTCAGTGAACCTACTTGATTCAAGGGCAAACGAACAATTCGAGATTGCTCTGCTATAGCCTGTAAAATTGACTGACGAATCCACCAAACAGCATACGAAATAAACTTGAACCCTTTGGTTTCATCAAAACGTTTTGCTGCTTTGATTAGTCCAAGATTTCCTTCATTTATCAAATCACCCAAGGTAAGACCTTGATTCTGATATTGCTTTGCCACAGAAACCACAAAACGCAGATTGGTTTTTGTTAAACGCTCTAGAGCTGCCTGATCGCCCTCTCTAATCTTTTGGGCTAGAATTACTTCTTCTTCGGCTGTAATTAGATCTACCTTACCAATTTCGTGCAAATACTTGTCTAGTGACTGAGATTCACGATTGGTAATCGATTGGGTTATTTTGAGTTGTCTCATTTATGAATAAATACGCTGTATTAAAGTGTGCAAATTTAAAAAAAATCTGCAAGCTAAGCGATTTTTTTATCGAAAAATAACTGATTTTTAAGAATTTAGCAATAATTTGTAACATTTCATGCTCCACAAAAATCATTCCACATATCCTATTTTTGAGATAATAAACAATATTTATTAAATCAATTTTTAATAGATCAAGCTATGTCAGATTTCTATCTCTAAACCAGACATCATCTGGTAGCGGATTATACTTCTCCATTAATGCAACAAGGCTCCCAGGATTATCATGAGATAAAACTAATTCACGGTTAATTGGCTTCAGGAATTTCTGATCAACCATCCTATCCATCTGTAAAAGTAATGGATCGTAAAAGCCACCTACATTTAATAATCCGATGGGGTTATTATGAAGGCCTAATTGCAACCAAGTAAGCACCTCAAAAAACTCTTCCATGGTTCCAAATCCACCAGGCAAAGTTATTATGCCATCAGAAATGTCAGCCATTTTTTGTTTTCGCTGATGCATATTTTCGGTAATAATCAGCTCTGTAAGTCCGGTATGACCCACCTCCTTATCCATCAAAAACTGTGGGATAACGCCAATAGCTCTTCCACCACGAACCAACATTGCATCTGCAATAAGGCCCATTACACCAACCCTACCTCCGCCAAACACTAAGGTGATATCTTTCTGTACAAAAACATCAGCTAAATCTTCTATTGCCTTAAGCAACACAGGATCCCCATTAAAATTTGCCCCACAGAAAACAGAAATTGATTTCATTGATTAGTGGTTAGTAGTTAGTAATTAGTGGTTAGTGGTTAGTAGTTAGTGGTTAGTAGTTAGTGGTTAGTAGTTAGTGGTTAGTAGTTAGTAATTAGTAAAGATTTGTATTATTTAATTTAGCTTTCACCTTTT
Organism: Daejeonella sp.; assembly: GCF_044348475.1. GTDB lineage: Bacteria > Bacteroidota > Bacteroidia > Sphingobacteriales > Sphingobacteriaceae > Daejeonella. The sequence continues at coordinate 76,245 of NZ_JBIKSU010000001.1, forward strand.
GGCTTTCACCTTTTAGCTTTTACCTTTCGCCTTTTAGCTTTTGGCTTTCACCTTTTAGCTTTTAACTTTCAGCTTTCGCCTTTTAGCTTTTAACTTTCAGCTTTCGCCTTTTAGCTTTTAACTTATAACTTTTCAGCTTTCAGCCCCCAATTACCTACTATAATTCGGAGCTTCTTTAGTAATTGTAATATCATGAGGATGGCTTTCGCGCATTCCAGCTGCCGTAATTTTAACAAACCTTGCATTTTGAAGATCATCAATTGTTGCCGCACCGCAATATCCCATACTCGCTCTTAAGCCGCCAATAAGCTGATACATTACCTCTGCAAGAGACCCTTTGAAAGGCACTCTACCAACAATACCTTCAGGAACCAATTTTTTAATGTCATCTTCTACATCCTGAAAATAGCGATCTTTTGAACCTTGTTCCATGGCTTCAATTGAACCCATTCCGCGGTATGATTTAAACTTTCTGCTCTCGTAAATAATGGTCTCGCCAGGCGATTCTTCAACTCCAGCAAATAAAGATCCCGCCATGATTGTACTGGCACCTGCAGCAATTGCTTTTGCAATATCCCCAGTTTGTTTTATACCTCCATCGGCAATTACTGGTACACCCCTGCCCTTAAGTGCTTTTGCACACTCATATACTGCATACAATTGTGGAACACCAACACCTGCAATAATTCTGGTTGTACAAATAGAACCAGGTCCAATTCCAACCTTAACAGCATCAGCACCTGCATCGGCCAATGCAATAGCAGCCTCGCCGGTTGCAATATTTCCAACAACCACCTGAAGTTCAGGATATTTTGCTTTTACATCTTTCAATTTTTGAATAACCCCTCTAGAATGCCCGTGTGCCGTGTCAATAGTGATTACATCTACTCCGGCTTTAACCAATGCATCTACTCGCTCAATAGTATCTGGGGTAACTCCAACTGCTGCACCAACCCGCAATCGTCCATGCTCATCTTTACATGCATTTGGAAAATTTTTGAATTTCTGAATATCCTTAAATGTAATCAAACCGGTTAAATAACCTTGTTTATCAACTACTGGAAGTTTCTCAATTTTATAATCTTGCAGAATTTCTTCTGCTTGCTTTAAGGTTGTGCCCTCTGGTGCAGTAATCAAATTTTCACTGGTCATCACATCCTTTACCGGGCGTTTCATGTCTTTTTGAAAACGAAGATCACGGTTAGTAATAATCCCTACCAATTTTCGGTCTGATGAGATAACCGGAATTCCACCGATCTTATAATCTTTCATAATCAGAAAGGCATCTGAAACCAAGGCATTTACATCAAGGGTTACCGGATCCTGAATAATTCCACTTTCAGAACGCTTTACCTTACGCACCTCTTCTGCCTGCTGCACAATACTCATATTTTTATGAAGCATGCCTATTCCACCGGCTTGAGCAATTGCAATTGCAAGACCCGATTCTGTAACCGTATCCATAGCAGCCGAAACAATAGGAACATTCAGTTTTATTTTACGAGTAAAATAAGTGCTGGTATCAACATCACGTGGTAAAACTTCGGAATAAGCTGGGATTAATAGTACGTCGTCGTAGGTTAGGCCTTCTGCAACGAATTTTTCTGGGTCTAGATGCATAGCAAATAATTGAGGGGTTATTACTTGCCAGGCAAATGTAGAAATAAATATTGAAAAACCGAATTTGGATTTGAACTAGAAGTTATGCTATCTAATTCGAAGCGTATAACAGGCAATCGAATCAGATAGTTCAACATCATTTCTTTCCAACAATCACTTTTTCAAAAGAATTAAAATTTAAATATTGATTAGCAAGTGCTTGAACTTCATTAGGGCCAATATTTCTTACTGTATTGATATAGTTCTTATAATAATCATAGTCGAGGCCTGAGAAATAAACATTTTTAAATTTATCGGCATGAGATAGTGCATTTTCTAAACTTCCTAACATTGAACCCAGCATATAATTCCTAACCAAAGCCAATTCACCTTCAGTTACAGGCTGCTCTTTTAATAGTGTGATTTCTTTTTCGATTTCAGTTAATGTAGCAGAACAAACCTCTGCGCCTACCTCTGAAGCAATAAAAAAGTATCCGGTATTTTTCAATGAAACCAATGCAGAACCAATACCATAAGTAAATCCCTTATCCTCACGGATATTGGCCATTAATCTAGAACCAAAATATCCTCCAAAAATTGTATTTAAAACCTGAAGCCCAGGAAAATCAGCATGTTTCCGGTTAATTGATACTTGTCCAATTCGGATGGCAGATTGCAAGGCATCTGCCCTTTCCAGAAAATGCTCTTGGCCAGAACCCATGGCAAATGTGAATTCATTCTCCTTTACATCAATTGAATTATCCCAATCGGTACCAAAGTATTTGTCAATGAGCGTAATCGTATCCTCATTCACCTTCCCTGATAGGATAACTGTGCAATTTTTTGGCTGGTATGCCAACTTAAAATAGGCACTTAACTGATCTCTACTCAACTGATCATAATCGGCAGCTGCAATATCATAGCCATACAGCGTATCGCCAAACAAAACGTGGCTAAATGTTTTACGGCTCAAGAAGTCGTTTTTTTCTAAACTTACACTCAGCTTTTGCTTTTGATTGCGTATCAGGGTATCCAGTTCAACTTGCGGAAAGATGGAATCTGAAATAATAGCCTTTACAATGGGTAAGGTATTTGCCAGATGCTTGTTTAACGTAAATAAAATTACCGTTGAATGATCATTGGCATATTCAGTTTGAAGAAATGCGCCATAGTAATCAATTTTGTCAGCAATTTGGGTTGAACTAAGCTCTGAAGTACCATCATTCAACATGGTATTTGTGGCGAATGTTTGAAGTGGTTTAGCAGAATCATAATTAGTATTAGAGAAGATAAATTCTATGCGAACAAGATCTTGCTCTCCCCCATCAATACTGAATAGTTTTAATCCATTAGCCAATACCAGAGGTTTAGCCCTGATCAGCTCTATATTGTCAACTTCACCATAAACCGGGGCAAGTGCTCTGTTAATCATATTAATTAGCTAAATAGTATAAAGTAGATGAATTTTCTTTCCGGAATATCTGTTTTGCCTGCAATCGAATTTCTTCAGAATTTACATCCAGGTACTTTTGCGTTTCTAAATTCAATTCATTGGCATCTCCAAGCAGTTCGAAATAGGCAAGGTTCATTGCTTTGTCAAGCAAGCTCATTTCAGAAAAGACCATGGTCGATTCCATTTTGTTCTTAACCTTTGTGAGCTCTGCATCTGGAACTAATTCGGTGCTGATCCTGTTTAACTCCTCCCATATTGCGGCTTCAGCAACATCCATAGATACTCCCGGCAGGGGCTTTCCTTCAACAACAAACAATCCAGCATCTAAACTACCCGTGAGATAAGCATTAATGTCACTAAATAACTTCTTGTCTTTTAATAAATTACGAAACAATCTAGACGAGTTACCTCTTGAAAGAATATCTGAAATCAGATCAACCGCGTAATAACCTTGCTGGGTTCTTGCAGGCATATGAAACACTTTATATAATGCATCTAAAGGTACATTCGCTTGAACGGTCTCTTTTCTTTCGTTGGTTTGTACGCCTTCTGTAGGCAATATTCGTGGTATTTTTTTACCTGCAGGAATAGTTCCAAACCATTTTTCAGAAAGCCTTTTTACTTCTTCAAGTTTAACATCGCCACCCACTACCATGATGGCATTTGAAGGGTTATAGTGACGGTTAAAAAAGGCTTTAACATCATTAATAGTTGCATTTTCTATGTGATCAAGCGACTTGCCAATAGTTGCCCATTGATAAGGATGCTGCTTATAAGCCATTGGCCTTAATTTAAGCCATACATCACCATAAGGTTGGTTTAAATACCGTTGTTTAAACTCTTCGCAAACCACATTTCGTTGTACTTCCAAGCTTTTTTCAGAAAAAGCAAGGCTCAGCATTCTGTCGCTTTCTAGCCAAAAGGCAGTTTCAAGATTAACAGAAGGAAGCGTAATGTAATAATTGGTAATATCATTGCTTGTGAAGGCATTATTCTCACCTCCTACTCGCTGCAAAGGTTCATCATAAGATGGAATATTAACAGAGCCCCCAAACATAAGATGTTCAAACAAATGGGCAAAGCCGGTTTGATCAGGATGTTCATCTCGGGCACCAACATCATACAGAATATTGACAACCGCCATTGGGGTTGTGGGGTCTTCATGTACCAGTACTTTTAGACCATTTGCAAGCGTAAAGCGTTCGAAAGAAACCATAAATTAGATAAAAATTTAGAAAAACAAGTTTACGAAATTTTTAGAGCAGAATGAACGTCTTGTCATCTTATTAAAGAGCAGAAATGTCAGTAAAATGCAAGAAGAAAGCATAAAATAATATATTGATTGTCATATTGGTCAATTTACTAATTGACTAGTACCTTCCTTAACAAATTCTCTGTTATATTTGACAATGAATACTTCTGAACTGCTATTACGAGCGGCAAATTTTGAATTTCTTTCTGCTGATGAAGGTTTATTCCTTTTCAAAAATGCATCAACTGCTGACTTGATGTATACTGCCAATGAGCTTCGCAAAAAGCAGGTTCCACACAATAAAGTAACTTGGATCATTGACCGGAATGTAAATACAACCAATGTTTGTATTGCCAATTGTAAATTCTGCAATTTTTTTAGAAGGCCAGGTCATGATGAAAGCTATATCACTGATATTGAAACTTATAAGATCAAGATCGAAGAAACCTTCCGTTTTGGAGGCGATCAGCTTTTATTACAGGGCGGGCATCATCCTGATCTGGGTTTGCAATTCTATGTCGATCTTTTCAAACAACTCAAGCAATTATATCCTACCCTTAAATTACACTCTTTAGGCCCACCTGAAATTGCTCACATCGCTAAACTCGAAGGCATTAGCCATACCGAGGTATTAAAGGCTTTAATGGCCGCAGGCCTTGATTCATTACCCGGTGCGGGAGCAGAAATATTAAATGATAGGGTTCGCCGGTTGATTTCAAAAGGCAAATGTGGCGGGCAAGAATGGCTGGATGTGATGCGTGCTGCGCATCAATTAGGATTAACTACCTCAGCAACCATGATGTTTGGACATGTAGAAACGCTGGAAGAACGTTTTGAGCATTTGGTTTGGCTGCGCGAAGTGCAGGCAGAAAAACCAGCCGATGCTAAAGGTTTTATCGCCTTTATTCCATGGCCTTTTCAGGATGATGGTACGCTGCTTAAGAAAGTAAGAGGCATCACCAATCAGGTAACTTCTGACGAATACATCCGGATGATTGCCTTGAGCCGTATCATGCTACCCAATGTGAAAAACATTCAGGCCTCTTGGTTAACGGTTGGAAAGCAGGTTGCCCAGATCTGTTTGCATGCCGGCGCCAATGATTTTGGCTCAATCATGATCGAAGAAAATGTAGTTTCTGCCGCTGGTGCCCCACACCGCTTTACCTCGCAAGGCATCCAGGATTCGATACGCGAAGCAGGGTTTGAACCTCAGCTCAGAACACAGCAATATGAGTTCAGAGATTTACCTGAAATGACTGAACAGCAGGTGATTGGGTACTGATACTCAAAAAAATATACCGTTTACTCATTTTTATTGGATTTATGTTTCAATTACAAATATTTTAGTAAGTATACGTAATCACTATAATATGTCAATAAACGCACTTATAGTTGACGATGAAGAATTTTCACGTCAATCCCTATATTTCCTCCTTGGCGAGCATTTTCCCGAGGTCAAAATAAAAGGCATAGCTCAATCAGTTGCAGAAGCAAGAAAAATGCTAAAAACAGTTGAAATTGATTTAGTTTTTCTTGACATAGCTATGCCAAATGAAGATGGATTTAATCTATTACCAGACCTGCAAAAAGTAAACTCATTTGTCATTTTTACAACTGCATTTGATCAATATGCATTAAGAGCACTAAAGGCTAGTGCAATTGATTATTTATTAAAACCCATTGATATTGACGAACTAAAGAATGCAGTAATAAAGGTTATTAAATTGAAAACCCGAAATGGAAATGACCAATTAATATCTGATAATATCAAAGCACAACTCAACAGTCTTGAAGAAAATCTCAGCGATATCAAAAAGATCAATAAGATAAACCTTTCACATTCAAATGGATTTCAAATTCTCAATATCAATGAAATTATTTATGTTTTAGCAGATAGCAATTATTCAATTTTTCATCTTGAAAACAATCAAAGCATCATTGCATCAAGACATCTTAAAGAATATGAAGAAATCCTTAAGAATTCGGGTTTCAGCAGGATACATAAATCAACTATAATTAATTTGAAACATCTGAGTGATTATACCAATAAAAATGGTTTGATAGTAAAACTATCAGATAATTCAGAGCATGTAGTTTCTAGGAGAAGGTCTTCTGAATTCCTTGAAACCGTGAGGAATTATTTTAAACATTAATGCATTTATATCGACATATTTCTAAAATACCTACCGTTAACAGAATATAATATACCGTTTACTAAGTTTAAAATATTTTGGGACCAAATTGATTTACTATTGATTTAACATAACCTGAAAAAAATTATTCTATTAAAGATGCAAATTTTACATAGGGGTAATATTAATACTGGTTATTAAAAGGCGGTTGAAACGTTTGGGGCGTTTCACCGCCTTTATTACTTTATTAAAAAACTTGTTTATAATTTAATATTAGTTCAATCGTTAATTCAATTTCATTAAATTTTTCTTTGAATCAAATCTAAAACTTGCGAAGTTGAAAAACAAAGTCTTAATCACTGCCTCATCAGTAACATTGCTTCTAGTTATATTTTTTTTTACTAATTATTTATTCAAACCAACAAGTTTGTACAAAATGTCCTTTGAAAATATTTTCAGGACATTATCAGCAGAATCTAATTTAGTTGACAGTACCCGAATCAATAAGCTGAACAAAACAGCATTTGATCTACGCCTTGAGAATCCATCAAAAACGATTATTCTTGCCGATAGTAGCTTAAAATTAGCAATAATTGCAAATTACATTTCAGGAATTGGCGAAGCATATAGAGTAAAAGGAATTGGCTACTCTAATCTAAACGATATTGAACAGGCTGTAAAATATTATATCGAGGCCTTAAAATACTTCAGAAAAAAAAATGATAAAATAAAACAGGCAAGGGTTTATAATAATATAGGTCTTCTATATAGAGAAATAAATCACCAAAAAGCATTGTTTTACTTTAACAAGGCATTAGATATATCTAAAAAACTCAATAATAAGGAATTAATAGCTGGTCTATATTTTAATATTTCATACGTCTTAAGCAAGGGAAAAGATACTAATAAGGCAAAATTATATCTTGAAAAGAGTAACGAAATATTTAAAAGTTTAGAAGATACAATATCTATGATATTATACTACCAAAACTTAGGAGTTTTGAATCTCAAAATAAATCAATTAGAAAAAGGAAAAAAAGCTTTATTTAAAGCCAAATCAATGGCAAAAGGTCGCAACTTATATAAAATTTTAGTTGGCACCAATTTAACATTAACATCGATTTACATAAAAGAAAAAAAATTTTATGAAGCAAAAAAAACAATAAAAGAAGGAATTTATTACTCAAATATTTTAAAAGATTCAAAAATTCAATACAATTTCATATACAACTTATATCAAATCGAAGAGGCACAAAACAATCATAAAAAAGCTTTACAATACTTAATCAAACTTCATAAAATCGATAGTTTACTTCTGTCAAAAAATCAGACTGATAATATTGGCAAGACTTCCAGCTATTACATTCAAAAACAAAAAATACAGGAAAACGAACTAACCATATCTAAACAAAAATATAAAGAAACATTGTTTTGGTGGATCCTTACAATTATTTTTTCGTTAGTTCTAATTATCTCTATAATAGGAGTAGTTATCTATTTCGAATTAAAAAGAAAAAGAAAAAAGAAAGACATTGAGACTGCAACTAAGATAATATTGCTTGAGCAAAAAACTTTGCAGGCAATGATAAATCCGCACTTCATATTCAATATTTTGACCACTATCCAATATTTTATTAATAAGAAAAATATACAAGAAGCTAATAAAATACTTGCTATTTTCTCCCGATTAATGCGAAAACATCTTGAGCTATGCTTAAAAATTTCTATCACACTTATGGAAGAAATTGAATATCTATCTTTATATCTATCACTCGAAAAGATTAGGTTTACCGAAAAAATGGAATACAATTTTACCGTAGGTAATAATATCGATGTAGAGGAAATTGTTTTACCACCAATGTTAATTCAGCCATTCATTGAAAATGCGATATGGCATGGAATTATGCCAAAAGATACAGGAGGAAGAATTGATATTGATTTTACTTGCGAGAATGATGTACTCCTAATAAAAATAACAGATAACGGAATTGGAATATCTAATTCAATTAAAAATAAAATTTCTGGGCACATTAGTCGTGGATTAGAATTAATACAGGAAAGAGTTGACCTTATTAATATGCTCAATAACAGGGATATCAGTATAAAAAAGATTCAGATGGGCAATTCTGGTACTGAAATTGTAATCCAAATACCTGTATAATATTAGGAAAGATCTATGATTTCAATTCATTAAACCTTGACCAATATAAAATCACGCTGGATTTTATAACTTAATTCAATACAAATGAATTTATATACTAATTCTGGGACAAACATTGATTTAAATTTCATTCAACCCACTGAATAACAATATTTACTTTAAACTTCAATTATATAATTGGTTATTACAGAAAATAAGTTTAGTCATTAAATATAATATCACTTAGCAAGATTCTGAATATCACTTCAATATTTTTAAATCATTTTTTAGGAATTTAATCCAATGTATTATGTTTGTCCATGACCCCAGATAAACCAACAAACCTAATCGAAGCATTAATCTTCGCTTCCGAAAAGAGCATTACTGCAGAAGAAATTCATCAGGTTTTAACTGAACTACTTGAAGAACCTCTTGAAATTAGATTCATTCTTGAAATGATTGAACAGATTAGGGCAAAATATCTGGAGCTTGACCTTGCCATAGAGCTTGTTCAGCTGAATGGTGGCTATCAGTTTCTGACTAAAAAAGAATACTATGGGGCAATTAATCAATTACAAATACAACGATCCAAGAAAAAATTAAGCCAAGCGGCACTCGAAACTCTATCCATTATTGCCTATAAACAACCCATCACCAAGCTTGAAATTGAACAGATCAGGGGGGTTAATTGCGATTATACGGTTCAAAAACTTTTAGAAAAAGAGTTAATCAGTATCAGTGGAAAAGCCGAAACCATTGGTAAGCCCCTTCTTTATACCACCAGCGGCTTATTTATGGATTATTTTGGGATTAATTCAACAAATGACCTGCCACAAATCAATGAGCTAATCACTGAAAATAATACGATTGGAGAACAAGCAGAATAAGAGATTGTTTTGTGAAATAAAAAATAAAAAAAGAAGAGCTGAAAATTCAAAATCTTATTAATTTTATATTCAATAAAAACACCATAAATAAAGCGTAATTTTCTACAGATGAAGTCGCCAAAAAAAACAACCACAAGCGAAGGGTCAGGCAAGAAAGCTGCTAAAGGCCCGGTGAAGAAGCAAACTAATTTGACTGATCCAAAGGAGTCATCACGTACTGTATTGGATGATGACGATGACTTTGACTTACAACTAGATGATGACATTCAGGATTTCGATAATTTCGATGATGAGGAAGACGATTTTTAATAAAATAAGTCCTAATCAACTATTCAGGCATTCAGTTCTCTGAATGCTTTTTTTATTTAATCTCCTTAAACCTTATGATTTTAAAAGAAGTTGATCATCCCCAAACGGCTGCCGAATTTTTAGATGTAGCACGTGAGCTTTACAGAAATGATAAGTTCTGGGTTTGTCCCCTTGATAAAGATATTAAAGCAGTCTTCGATCCAAAACTAAATAATTTTCATAGTCATGGGTCATGCACCAGATGGGTATTAAAATCTGATGATGGAAAACTAATTGGTCGAATTGCTGCATTCATCAATGAAAAAAAAGCCTATCAACCACAACAGGCAACCGGAGGTATCGGTTTTTTTGAATGTATTGATAATACAGAAGCTGCAACATTATTATTTGATACCGCACAACAATGGCTTTCTGCAAGAGGGATGAAAGCGATGGATGGGCCCATCAACTTTGGCGAGAATGACAGCTTCTGGGGGCTATTAATTGAGGGCTTTACTACTCCCTCTTATGGCATGAATTATCATCACTCCTACTATAAAAAATTATTTGAAGATTATGGATTCACTGTTCTTTATGAGCAGATTACGAATCATTTGGAGGCAAAAAAGCCATTCCCAGAGCGTTTCACAAAAATTGCTCAATGGGTTGCCAATAAACCAGGCTATTCGTTTAAGCATTTAGAAGTTGGAAAACTGGAACAATTTGCAAAAGACTTTGCAGAAATCTATAATGATGCCTGGCAGGATTTCGAAAATTTTGTTCCACTTGAAACCCAAGGCATTCTTGAAAGTTTCAATAAAATGAAAACGGTGATGGATGAAAAACTAATCTGGTTTGCGTACATCAATGAAGAACCCGCATCAGTAATTGTTATTATTCCAGATGCAAATCAAATGATCAAAAGCTTTAATGGAAAACTTGGTCTGATTGAGAAGTTAAAATTTTTATACTACCGGTGGAAAGGAGTAAGCAGAATGCGCGCAGTAGTGATGGGTACTAAAAAACAATTTCAAAAACTTGGATTAGAATCTGCTTTATTTATTAAGCTCAAAGAATATGTTATTCCATTGAATCAATATGAAGAATTGGAATTATCCTGGGTAGGCGATTTCAATGATAAAATGTTATCTATCCACGAAGCAACAGGTGCAACGCTTGGAAAAAAACATGTTACATTAAGAAAAATATTCTAATAAAAAAGGGGCTTTCAAATGAAAGCCCCTTTTTTATTATTTTCTAATCTCATATAAATCGATAATCTTCTTCTGTAGATCAATGATTTCTGCTTCACGTTCATGAAGCTTCTGGGTAAGCGTATCAACTTCCAAATCATAGTTCTGCTGATCTTCGGCATTATTTGTATCAAGCAATTGAACTACAGTCATTTCAAACAATTTCGATATTTGCACTAACCTAGATAAATTGATATCTGTAATTCCAGTTTCAATTTTTGAAAATGCTGGAATAGAAATTCCTAGTTGCTTAGCTACGTCTTCCTGGCTCCAACTTTTTTGATGTCTAAGTAAGCGAATCTTTTTTCCTAATGTTTGCATGGGGATTGTTTTTATAGATAGATGTTAGATATATGTTTATATAGATTCAATAAAATTAATAGGATTTAACCAAAAATCATAGCCTTGTTAATTTATTTTCTTTAAAAATTAATAAAACTCAATTATTTTCTTCAGCCTTTAATATTATTCAATTATATAACTGAATCGTGACAAAACAAAGTTTTTAATATAAATAACTTCAATTTAATAGCTTATTTTACTCTGCATTAAATTATTTTTCAATCAATTAATATCCATACTCTACTATTCGCAACATTGCAAAAAGTTGAAATTAAAACAGGAAACAAGAAATTTATTTGGAGAAGCAGATAATTTCAGAAATTTCCACTATCAGAATTTAATTTTTTTCTTAAAATATAAAAATTTAATTTAAATAAGAAACTCAAACTTGGCAGAAACCCAGTTATTCAGCTCTAGATGTTGTTTAAAAATAAATCCAATTGAAACACATTTTTCTTTAATTATGGTCAAATCAGGCTCTTGATAAAAGCCACTCAAAAAGAGTATTGCGCCTGGTTTTGCTACCTCAGAATAACGGTTTAATTGATCAAGCAAAATATTACGATTTATATTAGCCAGAATAGTATCAAATTTCTGACTAGGAATCACTTCTTTAGATCCGCATAAAACCCGGATATTATTAATTCCGTTAATTTCCGAATTTTCAATTGTACTCTCAAAACAAATCTCATCAAAATCAATAGCTAAAACTTCTTTTGCGCCCATTTTTGAAGCCAGTATTGCAAGAATTCCAGTACCGCATCCCATATCCAAAACGTTCTGTCCTTTGAAGTTTTCGCCAAGCATGAATTCCATCATCAGGGCAGTAGTTTGATGATGGCCAGTCCCAAAAGCCATCTTCGGGTCAATAACTATCTCATATTCATACTCTGGATGAGATTCATGAAATGTTGCACGAATGTAACAGCGATCAGCAACTTGAAGAGGCTCAAAATTACTTTCCCATATTTCATTCCAATTTTGATGAGGAATACGTTTAGCAGCGAATGTAAATGAGAACATATCACCATAAACCACCATTAATTGATCAATTACATCTGCATTGAATTCTGAAGAAGGAATATAAGCTTTGAAACCGGCATCAAAATCTTCAAAAGTATCGAAGCCGATTTCAGATAATGAATTAATCAGTAAATCTTTATGAAACTCTTCTGTAGTAGAAAGATTAAATATTACTTCGCTGTAAACCATTAGTCATTCAATGCTTTGATAATATCCACAAAATCACGGGCCTTTAATGAAGCGCCCCCAATCAATCCGCCATCGATATCTGATTTTGCAAAAAGCTCTGAAGCATTTTTAGGGTTACAGCTTCCTCCATATAGAATTGTCATATTGTTTGCCAGATCCTGATCGTATTTATTGGCCAATAAGCTTCTTATAAAAGAATGGATTTCTTGCGCTTGCTCAGGGCTTGCAGTTAAGCCAGTTCCAATAGCCCAAACAGGCTCATAAGCAAGAATCATTTTGCTGTATTCTGCTCCTTGAAGATGAAATGAAGCTTCAGTAAGCTGCTCTTTTATCACTTCAAAATAGGTCGTGTTATTTCTTTGCTCTAGGGTTTCACCAATGCAAAATATAGGGGCCATGCCATTTTTTAGAACTGCATCAAGCTTTTGAGCCAATATAGAATTAGACTCAGAAAAATATAACCTGCGTTCTGAATGCCCTATTATGACATATGCTGCACCAGTTGAAGCAATCATTGAAGCTGAAACTTCACCTGTATAAGCTCCACTATCTGCTTGATGACAATTTTGAGCCCCAATTGACAAGTTAGTACTTGGGCCTACTAATTGTGATAAGCTACTCAAATGAATATAGGGCGAACAAATAATAACTTCCTGATCTCCCTTAACTTCTTCTTTAAGAAGTTGCTGAATTTCATTAAAAAGTTGAATCCCTTTTTCAAGGTCCATATTCATTTTCCAGTTACCGGCAACAATGTTCTTTCTCATTCTATAGTTTTCTCAATAAATTAAAATCTTCTGTATTTAACTGTTAGCTCAAAAATATGAGTTAAAATTTTTTGCTCCATTTCATTAAAATCAATATTTCTACGTGCAAAAACCTTCATAGCAGTTTCAAACATATTTTTTAATGAATAAACCTCACGGCCTTGGCTACCACCCCAAGAAAAATCAGGAACAAAGTTTCTAGAGAACCCCGATCCAAAAAGATTTGAACCAACTCCAACCACAGTACCTGTATTGAACATGGTATTAATCGAGCATTTAGCATGGTCTGCCATAATTAAACCACAAAACTGCAATCCGGTTTTTCTAAATTTTTCAGTTGAATAATCCCATAAACGCACTTCTGCATAATTATTTTTCATATTCGAATTATTGCTATCGGCACCAATATTACACCATTCACCTAAAACTGAGTTTCCTAGATACCCTTCATGACCTTTAGCAGAATTTGCAAATAGGACTGAATTATTGATCTCACCACCCGCTTTTGAGTGCGGACCAATTGTTGTCATTCCATAAATCTTGGCTCCCATTTTTAATAGTGCACCTTCGCACAGGGCAAATGGGCCTCGAATATGACAGCCTTCCATAATAATTGAATCTTTTCCTAAATAAATTGGCCCCGTTTTGGAATTAAATGTTGAACATTCGGCATCAACACCGTCCTCAACAAAAATCTGATCACCCAAAATAATATTCGTGTTACTCAGGCTGGCAGATGTTCGCCCTGTAGTCAATAACTCAAAATCTTTACGGATTTCTTGACCATTAAATGAAAAAATATGTTCAGGATAGGCAATTCTAGTAACAGAATTAAGGTATTCAACGCTTCTGTAAGAGGTAAGTTTATTTATATCGAATTCTTTTACTGCTGCTTCATTTAATTGAACAGCAATCAATAACTGATCATGAAAAAGAGCTTCGCCTTCTCTGATTTTAGCTATAGCATCTAATAAATTCTTATCCGGACAAATAGCAGAATTAATGAGAAGATTTTCAGCATCAATTTGGAGAGGGTATTTTTCCTGAAGGTAGTGTTCAGTCAGGTAGGAGATCTCTGAATTCAAATAACGTTTCCACTTATCTGCAATAGTCAATATACCTACTCTGAATTCAGAAACAGGCCTTGTAAACGACAAGGGCAATAAATTAGCACGAAACTGATCGTCAAAAAGAATTATACCCATTTAGCAAAAATAAAAAAAGTCCCGACCTAATGAGGCGGGACTTGTAATTATTATTTATAATAAAATTATTTTTTTTCGTAACGGGTACGGAATTTATCAATACGACCAGCGGTATCAACCAATTTCATTTTACCAGTGTAGAACGGGTGAGAGGTATGTGAAATCTCTAATTTAATTAGTGGATATTCATTACCATCTTCCCATTTAATACTTTCTTTAGTATCAATACATGACTTAGTTAAGAAAGAATATTCGTTAGACATGTCCTTGAACACAACTAATCTGTAATTTTTGGGATGCAATTCAGCTTTCATCTTCAATACTTTTTAAGAGGTGCAAATATAGGAAAAAATACAATTAGTAAAAAGTAATTTTTGAAATTATGTTGATCATCTGTTTTTATTTTGTCAAAACCCTTTGAGAATAAGCCTAGATGGTCTGTTTACAATTTATACGAGTTTATTTTATTTCCTGGCAAAGCTCTATTAATACCCCATGCGCAGATTTTGGGTGCACAAAACAAACCAGTTTATTGTCTGCCCCTATCTTGGGACTATCGCTTAGTAGTTGAAATCCATCACTTTTAAGTCTGGCCATTTCTTTGACAATATCATCAACTGCAAAGGCAATATGATGTATCCCTTCGCCTCGCTTTTGAATAAACCCATGAATAGAACTTTCATCTGAACTTGCTTCAAGCAGTTCAATCTTACTTTCACCTACTTTAAAGAATTCTGTGATTACCTGTTCAGAAACAACCTCTTCCGTTTTATAACTTTTACAACCCAATAGCCGCTCATACAAAGGCGAGGCATCTATCAAGCTTTTAACGGCAATTCCAATGTGTTCTATCTTGTCCATGATTGTATTAATATGTCATAAAAATGACCATTTTATCTATACCTACATAGACAAAATTGATAATTAGTGAAAAATATATTTTGTATCTTTGAATCAAATTAATCAAGACTATAAAATATTAAGAATGGATTTGCCTATATACCTAGATAATAATGCTACAACACCAATGGATCCACGGGTTCTTGATGCCATGTTACCCTATTTCAATGCAAAATTCGGGAACGCTGCCAGCAGGAATCATGCTTTTGGATGGGCTGCAGAAGAAGGCGTTGATTACGCACGTGAGCAGGTTGCAAAGTTGATTGGAGCAAATGAAAAGGAAATAATTTTCACATCAGGAGCTACTGAATCAGATAATCTTGCTATCAAGGGTGTATTTGAGATGTATAAAGACAAAGGAAATCATATCATTACCTGCGTTACTGAACACAAAGCAGTGATAGATGCATGTAAACACGTCGAAAAACTAGGAGGCGAAGTAACGTACCTTGGAGTTAAATCTGACGGACTAATTGACCTTGCCGAGCTAGAAGCTGCAATGACTGAAAAAACCATTCTTGTAGCAATTATGTATGGCAATAATGAGATCGGAGTTATTCAACCGGTTAGAGAGATTTCTGCAATTGCACATAAGCACGGGGCGCTGTTCATGACAGATGCTGTTCAGGCAGTTGGTAAAATACCGGTTGATGTAAATGCTGATGGAATAGATCTTATGGCATTTACAGGCCACAAAATGTACGGGCCTAAAGGCGTTGGAGCACTATATGTTCGACGTAAAAACCCAAGAGTTAAAGTTACTGCACAAATGGACGGTGGAGGTCATGAAAGAGGCATGCGTTCAGGAACTTTAAACGTTCCTGGAATTGTAGGTCTAGGAAAAGCAGCTGAAATTTGTAGGCTTGAAATGGATGAAGAAGCAAAACGTCTCTCTAAATTGCGCGATAAATTACAGGTTGCACTGACAGTTTTAGAGGAAAGTTATGTAAACGGTAATACCGATCATCGCTTACCTCATGTTGCCAATATATCGTTCAAATATGTTGAAGGTGAAGGCCTAATGATGGCAATGAAAGATTTAGCAGTATCTTCAGGCTCTGCTTGTACATCTGCATCATTAGAGCCGTCATATGTATTGAAAAGCCTTGGCCTATCTGATGACTTGGCACATTCTTCAATACGTTTTGGCTTAGGCCGATTCACAACAGATGAAGAAGTTGACTTTGCAATTGAACAAACTAAAAAAGCAGTTAATCACCTACGCGATCTATCACCACTTTGGGAAATGTTCAAAGAAGGAATTGACTTGGATAAAATTGAATGGGCAGAACATTAACAAGTTATAGGTAATAAGTTATAGGTAATAAGTTATAGGTAATAAGTTATAGGTTAGCTTCATTTCATAATAGCTTTTCATACCTCATGCTTCATACTTCATTCCTCAGATAACTGATAAAAGACAACTGATAAAAGACACTAAATATAAAAAATATGGCATACTCAGAAAAAGTAATCGATCATTACACTCACCCACGTAACGTTGGAACTCTTGATAAAAGCAGTACTAAGGTTGGAACCGGCTTAGTTGGTGCTCCAGAATGTGGCGATGTGATGCGCTTGCAGATAGAAGTTGATGAAAATCATATGATCACTGATGCAAAATTCAAAACATTTGGATGCGGGTCAGCAATTGCATCTTCTTCTCTTGCTACCGAATGGTTAAAAGGTAAATCTATAGATGATGCAATGAAGATCGATAACATGGATATTGTAGAAGAACTTGCACTTCCACCAGTTAAAATACATTGTTCAGTTTTAGCTGAAGATGCGATCAAGGCAGCAATCAATGACTACCGTGTAAAAAATGGTTTGGAAGCCTTAGAATCGGCTAAATCTCACCACTAAGAATCAATAGGGCTGACAACAGCATTGAATCTTAAGTAAAAATAAAAATGGTAACAATTACAGATAAAGCAAAAAACAAGGTTGAACAATTGATGTCTGAAAACGAACTCGATAAGAGTTATTTTCTGCGTGTTTCTGTTCAGGGTGGCGGTTGTTCAGGCTTATCTTACAAAATGGATTTCGATAATGAAGAGAAAACCGGCGATCAATTTTTTGAAGATCAGGGTATTCGACTTGCACTTGACATGAAATCATTTCTCTACCTCGCTGGTACAGAACTTGACTTTTCAGATGGATTAAATGGCAAAGGTTTCAATTTCATCAATCCAAATGCATCCCGAACTTGCGGATGTGGTGAAAGTTTCTCCGTATAAATAATTGATAATCAATCTGTAAAGATCTTTTACAGAAAAAATAATAAAAGCAAAAGGCTCATGAATGAGCCTTTTGCTTTTATACAGGTAATCTGTTATACTTGTTAATTATAAATTTTTATTTTAACTCACAATGAATCAAATTACAAAGTCTACTACAGTACCTAATTTACTTAGGAATGTAGTCGGGTACGTTCACGATGAAAATACAACCTTTTTACTTCATAAAGTAAAGGAGAATTGGGTAGAGATCAGTTATAAACATGTATTAGACAACGCAGATGCTATTTCAAGTTATTTGCTTGAAATGGGAATGATTAAGGGTGACCGATTGGCCCTGATTATCGAAAATTCGGTTGACTGGATTTATTATGATCAAGGCCTTCAACAAATTGGTGGAGTGAATGTTTCTATCTATCCTACCCTTTCAGAAACTGAAATAGAATATATTCTGAACGATTCAGGAGCCAAGACTTTACTTGTAGGAAACCCTTTCTTATTCAGAAAAATATTAAAAATTGCAAATAATTGCCCCAATCTTCAGAGAATCATTCCTGTATTTGATGATTACCAAAAATACATTCCTGATTCAGAACTAAATGCAGGAGTGATTAGTTTAAAAAACTTAATTGAGGAAGGTGAAAAAATTTTAAATCAATATCAAAAGAAGATAGACAGCGCAAGAGAGGCCATCCTTCCAAGCGATTTAACATCCCTTATTTATACCTCTGGAACAACTGGAACACCGAAAGGAGTTATGTTAACTCATTCCAATTTCGTGCAAAATGTTAAAGTGTGTCTGGAACAAATACCAGTTATTAATAAAGATGATCTTTTTCTTTCCTTTCTTCCTTTATCACATGTATTTGAGCGTACAGCAACCTATCATGTATGTTGCGCAGTAGGTAGTAAAATAGCTTTTGCACAAAGCCTTGAGCTATTAGCAAAAAATATGGCAGAAGTTAAACCTACTGTTATGAGTTGTGTTCCACGTTTACTTGAGCGAATTCATGATAAAGCGATGAAAAATGGTACATCGGCAGGCGGAATTAAAACAAAGATTTTTTTATCGGCCATTGAAACAGGGAAAGAATTCCGAGAAGTACATGAAGCTGGAAAAAAGCCCGGTTTAATATTAGGTATCAAGAAGTCTATTGCAGAAAAGCTAGTTTTCAGTAAGATTAAGGAAAAAACTGGTGGTCGTTTAAAGTTCATGCTTTCTGGTGGAGCAGCCCTACCTAAAAATGTGGGAGAATTTTTCGGAAATCTGGGCATAAAGGTTTTAGAGGGATTCGGACTAACAGAAACCTCTCCGGTTATGGCCGTAACTGAATATCACCGCCAGGTTTATGGGACTGTTGGCCGCATTATCCCAGGCATTGAAGTTGCTATTCAGGATGTAGAAAGCAAAAAAATCATCACTATTCAAACCAATGAAAGCTTTGATGAGCACTTTGAATGTATTGAAGGTGAAATCATTGTGAGAGGGCATTGCGTGATGAAAGGATATTGGAATAAGCCTTCAGAAACTGCTGAAGTAATTGATAACGATGGCTGGTTCCATACAGGTGATATTGGTAGATATTATAAAGGTAATCTACAAATCACAGACCGAATCAAGAATATGCTGGTAAATGCCTATGGTAAAAATATTTATCCTACTCCAGTTGAAAACACCTACTTAAAGAGTCCTAAAATAGAGCAGATATTTCTAATCGGAGATAAAAGAGAATATGTAACTGCCATAGTTGTTCCTTCAAAAGAAGTTCTTCAGGAAACTTTTAACTTACAAGAAGAGTTCTTTCAGGAGCAAGATTCATTCATTAGGGATCAAAATATACTGGAATGGTTACATGCTGATATTCGCAAATATTCAAATGAACTGGCTAAGTTTGAACGCTTAAAATCATTTTTAGTGAAGCGGAATCCTTTCAGCATTGAAGAAGGAGAGATCACTCCTACTTTGAAAGCAAAAAGAAAAGTGATTGAGAATAAATATTCTGAGGATATTAATGATATGTATTTGCAGGAGACAGAAGCTGATTGAAAGCTAAAAGTAATAAGTTATAGGTTATAGGTTATAAGTATAAAGCTGAAAGTAATAGGTTATAGGTTATAGGTTATAGGTTATAAGTATAAAGCTGAAAGCTAAAAGTAATAGGTTATAGGTTATAAGTACAAAGCTGAAAGTAAAAAGCGAAATTTTGTTTAGTAAATATTAATAACGTCTAACCACCTAACCAACTGACAACTGATAACAGACAACTGATAACTGATAACAGACAACTGATAACTGATAAAAGGGGAAAGATTAAAGGAGGAAAGTGATCTAACTTCATTGAAAATTGCAGTTTTTTGTTCTTTCTTTTACAGGAGCTAAGCTTTCTTAACATTATTACGTCGAAAACCCTATTTTTGCAGAAATTTTAAATAAATGAGCATCGGATTATCTGAATTAGAGATTATGCGCCGTGAGGCCTTAGGTGAATTACGTAAACTGGGAATTGACCCTTATCCACCTGAAGCCTTCGAAGTAAATGTTAACGCACAGGATATATTAAACAATTACGAGCGGGATAAAACCTCGTATAAGAATGTCCGTTTTGCAGGTAGGATAATGAGCCGTCGCATTATGGGAAGTGCTTCATTTGCAGAGCTTCAAGACTCGACCGGCAGAATTCAAGCCTATATTAATCGCGACGAGATTTGTCCGGGCGAAGACAAAACTCTTTATAATACTGTATTTAAGAAACTTTTAGATATCGGCGACTTTGTTGGTGTAAGCGGATATGTTTTCACTACCCAGACCGGAGAGATTTCTATTCATGTTAGTGAAATGAAAATCCTTTCTAAGTCATTAAAACCACTACCAGTGGTAAAACGTGATGATGAAGGCAATATTTACGATGGGTTTACAGATCCGGAAATGCGTTACAGACAACGATATGTAGATCTGACCGTTAATCCGGAATTTAAGCAGATCTTCATCAAGCGATCAAAGGTGATCAATACCATGCGATCCTATTTTGAAGATCAGGGATGGATGGAAGTTGAAACCCCTATTCTTCAGCCCATACATGGCGGTGCGGCAGCAAGACCATTTAATACGCATCATAATGCTTTGGATATGCCGCTTTATTTGCGGATTGCCAATGAATTATACCTAAAGCGCCTGATTGTAGCGGGCTTTGACGGAGTATTTGAGTTTGGAAAAATGTTCAGGAATGAAGGTATGGATCGTACCCATAATCCTGAATTTACATCCATGGAGATCTATGTAGCTTATAAAGATTATATCTGGATGATGGCGATGGTTGAACAATGCCTAGAAAAGGTAGCACTAGCCATTCACGGTCAATCAAGCGTAAAAGCGGGTGAACATATGATCGAATTTGCTGGACCATATGAAAAACTATCCATGTATGATTCAATCAAAAAATATACCGGCATTGATGTCTCAGCAATGGATGAAGAATCTTTGCGCGCAACCTGCAAACAACTGAATATAGAAATAGACCCTACCATGGGAAGAGGCAAACTTATAGATGAAATATTCAGTGAAAAAGTGGAAGAATTTCTTATTCAGCCAACCTATATAACTGACTATCCAATTGAAATGACCCCTCTAGCTAAAAAGCACCGCAGTCAAGAAGGGCTTGTAGAACGTTTTGAACTATTTGTAATGGGTAAGGAAATAGCCAATGCCTATACAGAACTGAATGATCCTATTGACCAGCGCGAACGCCTGGAAGAGCAGCTACTACTTGCTGGACGAGGTGATGAAGAAGCAATGGCTATGGATGAAGATTTTTTGAGAGCTTTAGAATATGGAATGCCACCAACATCCGGACTGGGAATTGGAATAGATCGTTTAGTGATGCTGATGACTGATCAAAGCACTATTCAAGAAGTATTGTTCTTTCCTCAAATGAGACCAGAAAAGAAGACTATGCAGGTTAGTTCAGAAGATTTTATTGCGTTAGGAATTCCGGCAGAATGGGTTCCTGTATTGAACAAAATGGGTTTTAAAACAGTAGAAGAACTAAAAGCAGGAAACCCAAACAAAGTCTTTAATGACCTTGGCGGGATGCGTAAAAAAATGAAATTAGAAATTGCAATGCCTTCTAAAGAAGCAGTTCTAGAATGGTTTAGTTAACAAAAGGATAATATAGCGATAAAGGCCGTTATACTTTTAAGTATGCGGCTTTTTTTATTTTTGAATAAATAAAAACACAATGAAAAATTCAAGTATTGAAATTTCTGATCAGGAATATCTGATCAAACTGAATAAAGACGATTTTGACCTTACCTTTATTAAGAATCTATTGAAGAGAATAAAAGAAGAACACTATTTTTCTGCAATCAATGGTTCTTATGAAATTGAGGGGCTTAAAGTTTGTCAATTGAGTTATGAATCCACAAGTCGTTTCGATAATCTTAGAGATAAATAATATCCTAAAATTGACGGTAATTGCGCTGCTGAACTGTTCGATCCATCTGCCCCATCTGCTCCTTCATCATTTTTATCTGATCAGCCAATAATTTATTTTTATCGGCTTTTTTTGCCTCCTGCAGATACAAAGTAGCTTCTCTCTTATTTCTTTTTGCCATGGCAATTCCAGCCAAGCTTAATTTAGCCAGTGCTATATTATGATCCATGGTCATTCCTAAACTAATGGCTCTTTTAAAATACTTCTCAGACTGCAAAGGAGCCTTACGTGATTCAATCAAACCGATCAAAAGATTATAATAACCATGCTGCCCGCTAAATAACTGCGTTTCGTGATTTTTAATTCGGTTCAACCAAACTCCTGCCTGATCCATATTATCTTTTCGCAGATAATATTGTGCAATCAGCATATATTCGTTATAAAAGAAGGTTACAGTGATAAGAATGGCTATAAAAACAGAAAGTATTCCCCATCCCCAAAATCCGAAAACCATTAAAGTTATTGCTGCACCCAACACTATAGCTGCAAGTATCAATCTGATGTAATTAGGCATTATCTTTTATCTTTTAAATTTGTTTCAAATATCCGTTTATTTGAGCGTTTAACCAATATCAATCTAAGAAAATATGTCTATTCAATTTGAAAATAACTGGCAGGAAATCCTGAAAGAAGAATTAGACAAAAATTACATGTCAAATTTACACTCTTTTCTTGAAATCTGCCGTAAAGAAGGGCATACCATATTTCCACCAAACAATTTAATATTCAACGCTTTCAATCATACACCCTTTGATCAAGTTAAGGTGGTAATCATTGGTCAAGATCCTTATCATGGTAAAAACCAGGCGCATGGCTTGGCATTTTCAGTCCAGAAAGGTGTTAAGTTACCCCCTTCACTAAAAAATATCTATAAAGAGCTGCAATCAGAATACAATGACTTTCAAATTCCTAAACATGGCGACTTAAGTTCATGGGCAGACCAAGGAGTATTGTTACTGAATGCAACCTTAACCGTTGAAGCTTCGAAGGCCGGCTCCCATCAAAATCAGGGATGGGAAATATTTACCGATCGGATAATTCAAATTATTTCGGAGAAAAAAAATAGGATTGTTTTTCTATTATGGGGTAAATATGCACAAGCTAAAGCCAGATTGATTGACCATAATAAACATCTGATATTGACGGCGGCACATCCTTCACCTTTTTCAGCTTATCATGGATTCTTTGGCTGCAATCACTTTATTTTAACTAATGAATACCTGAAAAATAATGGAGAGAAGGAGATTGATTGGAAGGTAGAGTAGGAATTTGCTGATTTGTCAATTTGTTGATTTGTCCATGACAATTATTTTTATTTGTTAATTGGTATTCCAATTGACAAATAGACAAATTGAATAATGGACAAATTAAATAAAAGACAACTTAGTACTCTAAAGGCACCGCCGGCTCCTTTTTATTTGTAGACATGATCATCATGGTTTGGAAGGTTTTAACAACCGAGATCTTACTGATCTTATCCATGATCAAACGTTCATATGATTTAATATCTTTCACATAAGCTTTTAAAAGAAAATCACATTGCCCGGTAACATGATGGCATTCGGTAATTTCCTTTATTAATTCAATTTCTTCCAAAAATACCTGTATCGTATTATTCTTATGAAAATCAAGCTGAATCTGAATAAAAGTTTTTATTCCTAAACCAAGCAATTCTTCATCAACAAGAGCATGATAGCTTTTAATATAATGGGCTTGTTCAAGTTTTCTAACTCGCTCAAGGGTAGGTGCCGGAGACAGGCCTACTTCATGTGACAATTGAAGATTGGTAATCCTTCCATTCTCCTGTAGAATCTTTAAAATTCTAAAATCGATTTTATCCAGTTCTATAGCCATACGTTACCAAAAATAAAAGTTTTAAAAGGAATAGCCAAATTTTATTTTAAAATATGAAGATAAAATTGGCAGATATTTTTTTATATATTTTTTTTAGATTAATCTAAAAAATAAATTAGATTTGCTTAATCATGTCAACTATTCATTCCTTTACCGAAGAAAATTATCTGAAGGCTATTTACCATTTAAGTACTGGGAATAATTCTGTTGTGAGTACCAACCAAATTGCTGAAATGACGAATACTAAAGCAGCCTCGGTTACTGATATGTTAAAGAAGCTTTCCGAAAAAAAGCTGATCAACTACATTAAATATCAGGGAGTTACTTTAACTGAAGCTGGGAAAAATGCAGCTGTTAACATTGTCAGGAAACACCGTTTATGGGAGGTTTTTCTGGTCGAAAAATTAGGTTTTAAATGGGATGAGGTACATGATATTGCTGAAGAGCTTGAACATATTAATTCAGAATCGCTAATCAACAGACTTGATGATTTTTTAGGAAATCCGGCAGCAGATCCTCATGGAGATCCTATTCCAGACCGTTCAGGAACCATACATCAAAAAAAACTGGTACGAATTTCTGATATGCACCAAGATCAAAACGGAATGATTTCAGGGGTTAGTGAGCATTCATCTGTTTTCCTCAAATTACTTGAAAAAATGGGGCTAACTCTTGGTACCAAAATCAGGGTTTCTGAGCTTATTGAGTTTGACGGATCCATTATGCTTATTGTAAACGATCATACCGACAGAACAATCAGCCGTGAGGTTGCAAAAAACATCTTAGTCATGCTATGAATACCAACAATGACGACTCATTAAGTGAGGTACATAGTTCTATAAATACCGGCGGAAAAACCGGATGGAGAAAGCTTTTTGCATTCATAGGACCAGCTTATCTTGTCAGCGTTGGTTATATGGATCCGGGAAACTGGGCAACAGATATCGCCGGCGGTAGTCAGTTTGGTTATAAATTGATCTGGGTATTACTCATGTCAAACCTGATGGCTTTATTGCTTCAGTCACTTAGTGCCCGGTTGGGAATAGTTCGCGGTCTAGATCTTGCGCAAGCATCTCGAAATAGCTATCCAGCATACATCAATTACCCTTTATATGTTTTGGCACAAATTGCCATTATTGCCTGCGACCTTGCAGAGATTATTGGAATGGCAATCGGACTAAACCTATTATTTGGCTTACCACTCATTTGGGGAATTTCTATAACCATCCTTGATACATTCCTCTTGCTTTTTTTGATGAACAAGGGAATGAGAATGATGGAAGTATTTATTGTTTCGATGGTATTTATTGTGGGAATCTCCTTTCTTACAGAAATGCTCATTGTAAAACCATTATTGGGAGAGGTGATTTCAGGATTCAAACCATCAATTTTAACAGGAAATGCACTTTATATTGCTATAGGAATCATTGGTGCTACCGTTATGCCACATAATTTATATCTGCATTCCTCATTGGTTCAAACTAGAAAGATTGAGCGAACTCCAAAAGGAATCAGGGAATCATTAAAGTATAATTTTATTGATACTACTATTGCGCTGAACCTGGCATTCTTTGTCAATGCCGCCATACTCATACTGGCTGCCACTGCATTCTATAAAAACGGCCTATTTGAGGTAGCAGAAATTCAGGATGCCTACAAATTACTTGATCATATATTTGGATCAATAGCACCAACCCTATTTGCCATTGCATTAATTGCATCAGGACAAAGCTCAACCATAACGGGAACTTTAGCGGGTCAGATTGTGATGGAAGGCCATTTAAAACTAAGAATACAGCCCTGGATCAGACGCCTTTTAACCAGGATGATGGCCATAATTCCTGCATTTTATACTATTCTGCATTTTGGTGAAGATGCACTTGGTGGCTTATTGGTTTTAAGCCAGGTTGTATTGAGTTTACAGTTAGGCTTTGCAGTAATACCCCTGATCCACTTCAACTCTGACAAATCAAAAATGAAGGAATATGCCATAAAGACTTGGGTAAAAATACTTGCCTGGTTAACGGCATTGATCATTGTTAGTTTAAATGTTCAGCTGGTAATTGAAGAGATTGGAGCTTGGATAAAAGATACGACCATTAATGTTTGGTGGATTTATCTACTGGTTATCCCTGTTATAGTTATGATTTTTGCATTGCTTGTTTATGTATTCATCATGCCATTTTTTAAGAAATCTGAACTTGATTCATCCAATGTACCTCATGGTGAAGCATTAGAGATCGGAGAAATTCAACCTATACAATACCATAAAGTGGGTATTTCAGTTGATTTCTCTAAAAATGACCGGAATACTTTGCGGCATGCACTTCTTCAGGGCGGTAAAGATGCTGAGTATCATTTGATACATATTGTTGAAACAGCTGGTGCTAGATTCCACGGCGAAAAAGTTTTAGATCATGAAACCCAGAGTGATACTAATAATCTTGAGAAATATAAATTAAATCTAGAAGAACTTGGATATAAGATCACTATTGCCATCGGATATGGAACAGCTGCCAAAGCAATTGCAGAAATTGCAAAAGAAAGAGAACTTGACCTATTGGTCATGGGCGCACATGGACATTCGGGCATCAGTGATCTGATCTTTGGAACAACCGTAGAAAAGGTTCGTCATAATGTGCAAATTCCAGTTCTCATCACTAAATAAATCATCTGTCTTACAATTTAAGCAGATACAAAAGCTCTTTAGGTTTGAGGTAAGCATTCTTTTGGAAAATGATATTCTTCTTTTCATCCAGAATAGTTAAAGTGGGATATGAAATTTGTACTCTGATCATTCCCAGATCAAGAGCCAGCTCATGAATTCCCGTATTAGAACCAGATGGCCTGTATTTAAATACTTTACCTTTAAATACGATATCGCTTCTTTCCTCAGCATCAAGAAATAAAAGATGATATGTATTGTTTATCAAGTCTGAAACTTCCTTATTCTTTACTATATTATTCTTCATTGCATGACAATATTTACACCAATTAGTCATGATCATCACCAGAACTGGTCTGGGTTCTGCAATTTCCAATTCCTCAAAAGTTACTGGCTTAACCTGTGCAAGCATCCTAGAAGGCAAAAAAAACGCAAATAAACAAATAACTAGTATTTTAAGCATATTATCTGAGTGTATATCTAAATCCTAAAAATGCTCGGATACCTTGATTTGGTGCATAAACATATCCCGGGTCAAAACTTAATGCATAAGGATTTTCTGAACTTGAAATTACGGTGCCGGAAGCATCCCGTTTCACATTTTTATCGAATGGATCTCTGCTATTCGCAATTAAGAATGGCTCATTACGACCTGGCTTCCAATTCAGCAGATTTTTCATCCCAGCATAAATCTCTAGTTTTTGAAAGCCCCCATAAGTTAATTGTATGTTTTGAAGGCTCCAGACGGGTGAATATTCGCTCCTTGGATCAGAATCGCCCAAAAGAGGCAAACGCATTGGACCATATATATTTCCTGTATAATCCATATTTAAGTTTGTACGGTTAAGTTTATAGGAAATGCCCCATGTGCCAGTCCATTTTTCGGTTAGTAAAGGCCGCACAAATTTGTTATTTTGTTTCGAAAACACATCGAGCAAAGATATACCTGCTAAAATCTTTATTCCATTATCCAAATCCATATCTAAATTGGCTGAAATACCTTTTGATACCGCATATCCATTTAAATTACTGTAAATAATCTGATCAGGATTCGTAAGGTAATCAGGAATGATCTGATTATTAAAATGGGTGTACCAGGCTGATGCGTCAAGGCTCATAAAACTGCCATTTTTGAAATAAAACTTCTTGTTAAAATTCACATTCGCATTATAACTTCGCTCTGGTTCAAGCTTCTGATTAACAATAACTTCCCTGGAACCGGTTAGGGCTGCGTGTTCCTCAGTAAAAAGACTTACAACCCGAAAACCTGTACCTGCGTTTATCCGCAGCACATTATTCTCATTGATGTTCCATTTGTATGCTATCCGGGGTGTTAAAATATGCTTATGAACAGAATTATAGTCGTAACGAAGTCCCAGAAGCATTTTGTGCGTCTGGGATAGTGTAATTTCATCCTGAATAAAGATTCCCGGAAGCCATACTTGATCTGGTTTATCACTACCATTTATTAATGCAGTGGCAGGGCTGTTGTCATTGTAAAAGGTATACCGCAAAGCAGTACCTAATAAAAGATCGTGACTATTCACCTTTCTATCCCAGCTTAACTGCCCGAAAGCAATCTTTTGTCTGGCATGATACAAGGTATTTCCATAGACCGAATTTTGCGCATGGTCGTTCAAAGAAAGGGCTAACATAACAGGCTCATTTACTGGCAATTGATAATTGCCTAAAAGCTCCCATCTGTTGGTATAAATACTTTCAGCATAGCGCTCTGAACCAGCACGATAAGATCTGTCCCAGCTTATATCCCCACCCCAGCGATCCTCATAATTATACCTGCCTGCCAGACTAAACAACCTGTTCTCTTTCCTTTTAAAAGACCACTTTTGAAAGACGGAAATACGATCCTGCAATGCTACATCGGTGAAATTATCACCATTATGATCAATCTTGTTTGTATAATTGAAATAGTTGATCCCTGTCAGAATATCTGCACGTTTTCCGGCCTTTAGCTTAATACCAAGATCGGTATTGATTTCTCCCCAGGAAGTACTAAAAACATCCGCAACCAATGCAGGGGCATTCTCAGGCTTTTTAGTGATAATATTGATCAGTCCGCCAACCGCTTCCGAGCCATAGAGTGAGGAAGCCGGTCCTTTTACGATCTCAACCTGTTCAATTAATGAATTTGGGATACCTGATAATCCATAAACCGATGATAATCCGCTAACGATAGGCATTCCATCAATAAGTATCATGGTATAGGCTCCTTCAAGTCCGTTAATATGAATATCACCCGTATTACATACATTACAATTCAACTGGGGACGAACACCATTTACATTTTGCAAAGCGTCAAATATCGATGTACTTGGATTTTTTCGAAAGAATGCCGGACTGTATACCTCAACAGGTACAGGGCTAGCCAGACGGCTCACTTCTTTCATTGTTCCACTCACTACCACCTCATTAATTACAGAAGATGCTTCTAATAGTTCCAGATCAATATTAAGAACCTGATTTTCATCAATAGTAATATTCTTATTAACAGGGCTATAGCCCATAGCCGAAACCATCAGGATATATTTTCCGGCTGGCAGTTTTTCAAGTTGATAATGTCCATCAGAATCACTTGATGTTCCAAACCTGCTATTTAATACTGCAATGCTGGCAAACACAATGGGCTTTTTTCCAGATTTTACCATACCCTGAATGATGGAAGTCTGTGCCAGAACCGTATTTAGGCAGCCCATCAGGACAAAACAGGGAAGTAATAAGCGCATTGATTAAATTTTTATCACATTATTAGATTAACAAAAATACAATTTTAGATTAATCTAAAAAATAAATTGTATTAATCTTAAAATATGATAATTCCGGTTATGGATTTTGTTTCGGATATTTGCAGAGATATGGCGAGTGGAATTAGTATAAAGAACAAGAGAGCTTATTTTGAGTATCACATACTCGATACGTATACAGCTGGAATTAAACTTCTTGGCACTGAAATTAAATCAATACGTGAAGGAAAAGCTGATATCAATGATGCATTCTGCACTTTTATTGACGGTCAGTTGTATGTCAGAAATATGCAGATCGCAGAATATTCGCATGGTTCATTCTATAATCATGAAGCAAAGCGTGATCGAATCCTGCTTTTGAATAAAAAGGAATTAGCCAAACTAAAGATCAATATTGAAGAAAAGGGTTTCACCATTATCCCATTAAAGATATTTACTTCAGAAAGAGGATTTGCAAAACTAGAAATCGGGCTCGCACAGGGCAAGAAAATTTATGACAAACGTGAAACGCTCAAAGACCGGGATGCAAAACTGGAAATGAGCAGGGCGATGAAGAGGTAGGGATTGTCTGTTGTCTGTTGTCTGTTGTCTGTTGTCTGTTGCCTGTTGTCTGGCTAACGTACCCAATCTGATAACTGATAACTGTTAACTGATAACAGATAACCTACCAAGCCTTCTCTCCCACCAGCGGTACAAAACGAAAGGTATCGAGTACAAAGCGTTCAAAATCATTTTCAGATACTCTTAAAACGGTGATCATCTTTTGTGACTCTTCGTCGCCAACGGGAATGACCAGGATACCTCCTATTTTCAGTTGTTTCAATAAAATTTCAGGAACCAAAGGTGCACCGGCAGTCACAATGATTTTATCATAGGGGGCATGTTTTGCTATTCCTTTAGAGCCATCTCCAAAAAAGAATTCGGCCTGATATCCCATATGAGGCAATACCTGTTTAGTTCGGTTGTATAAATTTTCTTGTCTTTCAATCGTATAAACCTGAGCCCCAAGTTCAACAAGAATACAAGTTTGATAACCTGAGCCCGTTCCAATTTCGAGCACCTTATCTCCTGCTTTTATGTGTAAGAGTTCTGTTTGATAGGCAACAGTATAGGGTTGCGAAATGGTTTGACCATCTCCAATAGGAAATGCGATATCCTTATATGCTTGTTTCCAGAATGTTTCGTCAAAAAAATAATGACGAGGTACTTTTCCAATGGCTTTTAAAACATTTTCATCTGCAATACCCCGTTCGCGGAGTAATTCAACTAACTTTTTCCGCGCGCCCTTCTCTCGATAACTATCAACTAATTTATGTGCCATTTAATTTCAAAAATAGTCTTATGAAGGCATTTTCAGAAAATTATATGAATATAAAATCAGAGTGAATATTTTCAATAGGGATCTACATCAATATGCATATAAACACCCTTATTTGTTGGAAGGCTATCAAAATTTACGAGAATCTGTTGCAGGGCTTCTTTAATCTTTTGAATAGACACTCCCTCCCGCTCAACTTTAAGTAAAACGGTCTGGATATAATAATTTCTAATCCTGCTAATCATTGGAGCTTCAGGACCAAGTACCCTATCACCAAACTGAGATCTCAGAATCTTAGCTAATGAAGAAGCAATCAGGAGCAGTTTAGTAAGATCTTTATGTTTAACATTGATTTGAATGAGGCGATAAAGTGGCGGATAATGAAAATTTCTGCGCTCTAGTATTTCAGTATCGAACATTCCTTCGTAATCATTCTTTACCACCTGGCTAATAATCCGGTGTGAGGTATCATACGCTTGGATAATGACCTTTCCTTGTTTTGTGCGTCTTCCTGCACGGCCAGATACCTGAGAGAGCATCTGATAACTTCGCTCAAAGGCGCGAAAATCAGGATAGTTCAGCATACTGTCGGCGCTAATAATCCCTATTGTGGTTACATTCCCAAAATCGAGACCCTTGGCAACCATTTGTGTACCTACCAAAATATCAATCCTCCCCTCTTCAAAATCATTCAGGAGAACCTGAAAACTATTCCTTGTCCTGGTAGAATCAAGATCCATCCGGGCTATAATAGCATCTTCAAAGATTCGCTGTAATTCATCTTCAATTTTTTCAGTACCAAATCCTTTCTGTTCAATTCGGGTTGAACCACAGGCAGGGCAAACGCTTACAATGTCTTGTTTGTATCCGCAATAATGGCAATGAAGCTTTGCGCTGCTTTTATGAAAGGTTAAACTAACATCACAGTTTACACATTTTGGAGTATATCCACAGGTAGTACAGAGCAATACCGGCGTATAACCACGTCTGTTCTGGAATAGAATAACTTGTTCTTTACGTGATAAAGCTCCTTTTATCTCATTCAATAATACTGAGGTAAAATGCGATTGCATCGTTTTTCGTTTAGTTTCTTCAGCAATACTAACTACTTCAATAATTGGTGACTTAACACCACCAAAACGACCCTTTAATGTTACCAGGCCATATTTTTTAATCTTGGCATTGTAAAAACTTTCCAAACTGGGTGTAGCCGATCCCAAAACGATCTGCGCCTTATGTAATTGCGCCAGATATATTGCAGTATCTCTTGCATGATACCGCGGTGCTGGATCATATTGTTTATAGGAAGATTCGTGTTCTTCATCTACGATAACTAGACCAAGGTTTTTAAATGGAAGAAAAATTGATGATCGTGCACCCAAAACTAATTTATATTCACCTTTGAGCACTTTTTGCCAAACCTC
The DNA here is from genome assembly GCF_044348475.1 of Daejeonella sp. GTDB lineage: Bacteria > Bacteroidota > Bacteroidia > Sphingobacteriales > Sphingobacteriaceae > Daejeonella. The sequence goes on from NZ_JBIKSU010000001.1 coordinate 108,428, forward strand.
TGCGCGTTCATTATCATTGAATTTGGAATGATAGACTCCAATTTGACCACCAAAATGTTCTTTTAATCTTTCAATTACCTGTGTAGTAAGTGCAATTTCAGGTAAAAGATAAAGGGTTTGCCTTTCCTGTAGTAGCATTTGCTCGATCAAGCGGATATAGATCTGAGTCTTTCCAGACGATGTTTCACCATAAAGCAAGACTACACCCTTATCATCAAGCTGTTCTTTAGTTTCTTTCAGTGCATTTACCTGTGCCTCATTTAATTCAAAATCATGAATCTCTTCAAGCTCACCAAAATTTAAGCGACTAACTACCTTATCTTCCTGAATAAAGATCTCCTTGTCTAACAATGCTTTTAGAACTGCAGCAGAACTTCCCGAAACTTCAATCAGATCAGCCTTTGCGATCGCGGCTTGTTGCTTTTCAAGTTTAAAGTATGCCAATAAGATCTCCAATTGCTTGGGTGCACGTTCTAGCACTTCAAATAAAGCTTTTCTATTTTCAGGCTCATTATATTGAGAATTCAGGACGATAAAAGCCTTTTTCCGCGGTTTGAATTTCTCTGTTATTTCTTCTGAGATAACAATTACGTTCTTCTCAAACAAGGCTCTCAACAAAGGGAAAACCGTTTTTTGGCCAAGAAGTTTACTAATATCACTCACACTTAGTTCAGGATGAAGTTCGAGCGCATCAACAATAAGAAATTCTTTATCAGACAATAAACTTTTATCGATCTCCTCAAAAGTGTTTAACACAATTTTTGTTTCACTGGCAAGCTTTAAGGCTGAAGGCAATGCAGCCTGCATTACTTCACCTAAATTACAGATGTAGTAATCAGACATCCAATGCCATAATTTAAGCTGAAATTCATTAACAATGGGTTCAGCATCAAGAACATCAATAATATACTTGGCTTCGTAATGCGCAGGAGGAGTTTCAGTAATCAAACAAATTATTGCTGTATAAATTTTGCTCCTGCCAAATTGAACCACCACGCGCTTTCCAATGGCTACATCAGCGGTCATTTCTAGTGGCACCCTGTAGGTATAGGTTTTGGAAATAGCGAGTGGAAGAATTACCTCGATAAAAATAGTCTTCCGAACAATGCCCTCAGTTTCATTGAATTCAAGCATTATTTATTCTTTATAGTAGCAATTAGCAAACTGATCCAGCCCATGATAAAAAATAATCCACCGATAGGCGTAATAGGACCAATAACAGAAATGTGACTTATATTCAAGATTTCTTTTGCTGAGATTAAATATAAGGATCCCGAAAAAAGAATGATCCCCAAACTAAAAAACCAGGAAGCTAACTTAATTTCACGACTATTAAAGCGTGAAAAAGTAGAAAGGAATAGCAGAGCAAAAGTATGATAGAACTGGTAATCAACGGCAGTTTTCCATACTTCTAGTTCAGAAGTAGTGAGTCGAGCTTTTAATGCATGAGCTCCAAAGGCTCCTAAAATAACAGCGAGTATTCCAAACACTGAAGCGATAATAATGATGCGTTTGTTCATATTGTTAGATTAGAATGCTAATTTAACAAACATGTTTGCAATTCTACTTTGAAGACATAAAAATATAAATTTGTTTAAAGTAAATTTTAATGAAAACAATTATTGGGATCACTGCAGCCTTATTAATTACAATACTTGCTGTAGCTTACCTATACTTTTCAAATCTTAATGTTAAAAACCGTAGTAATAACCAGATTCTATCTGAAATACCGTTTGATGCATCAGTAATATTTCAACATCCAAACGACCAAAGCCTTTACGATATTTTAAAAGATTACACCATTTTTGATACCATTGCCGGGCCTCAAAAAAAAGAAGATATTCATTGGTTAAGTAACTTTATACTCAGTAATTCTGCTCTAAAACCGGCAATAGCAGGTCAAAAAGTATTTTTATCATTCCATCCATCTCAAACTGACACCGTGCATTTTCTTTGGTCAATGCAACTAAAAGAGTCAATTAATGCAGATGATATCAGGAAAATTAGTGCAAGTGACACTTCAAATCAGACCCATACATTTCAGAAAAATGGACATGATATATTCCTGATCAAGAATAAAACACTTGATCGATCCTTTTATTTTACTATTGATAATGGAATTGCTAGAGGCAGCTTCAACAAGGACATTCTTTTTCGCAGCTTGAATAAAAACTCACAGAAGATAGATCCTGAATTCATTAAAATCATTAACGAAGGCGTTAGAAAAGATGGAAATGCGTTGGCAAACCTGTTTATCAATTATAAAAAACCAGGGTTTCTCAAGCCCTTTTTTAGAAATAAATTAAGCGGAAACTTTGAAATATTACAGAGTTTTTCTGGCTTTTCAAGCTTAAGCCTTAATTACAAAAGTGACGATCTTATATTTAACGGGCTCACCAATATTTCAGATAAAAAGAATAATTATACTAGGCTATTCTTAAAGCAAACACCTGTAAAAAATACCATTAAACAAATACTACCCTATAATACCTCTAATTCATTAGTTTATGGACTATCGAGTTTCATAACTTTCCATGATGACTTGACTAGTTTATTTAAGGAAAGAAAAGAACTTGACACCCTTATTAATCAAATGGGCAGAATAACCTCTGAAACCGGAGTCAATCCTGACCGTGACATTAAGAAATTATGGGGCAACGAACTATCCACGATTCAACTTTCAACCTATGAAAATTTAGCGATCATTAAAGTTACAAATGGAACCCAGATGCAATTTTTTCTTGAGCCCCTGAGCTCAACTTATTCTGAAACGATCAGAAAGATAAATTTTGAGAGCTTGTTTTATAATTACTGGGGCGACCCTCTAAAAAAATATGCGAAGCCATTTTATGTTATCACAGACAATTTGCTCATCCTATCTAATTCGCCTGGCACCTTGCAGAGATATCTTAATGACTATAATTCGGAAAGATTTCTTTTGAAAACGGAGGCATTCACACAATTTGATCAATTTATTGGCGATCAAAGTAATATTTCGTTTATTCTGCATTTTAATAATTCGGCAAGTATTCTTAAAAATTTATTAAAAAGAAATTATGCAGGTAACTTTGGGAACAACAAACATGGTATAAATGACCTGTACGCTTTCTCTTATCAACTTGCGAGCAATAAAAATCATTTTTTTACCAATTTTTATACAGGCTATAAAAAATCAGCTGCAACTCCAGATGATGTTTTATCCGTAGATAGTATAAAGAAGAAAAATTAAAAAGAATGATCAGCACCAAGAAAAAAAACACTTATTTATTTCAAATATTCATTTGGACGATCATTATACTAGGTATAAACAATACGACTTTTGCGCAGCAATTTTCACTTTACAATAGTCGTACTCTTTATGACAGCTTTGAGAATCCATCTCAAAGAGCATATCAGGTAGATACCAGCAAACGTTTTGCGTTTAATTTTTTCATACCTGTGATCAGCATCAACAGTTCGTTTTCCGGACCTGCACAATCTGCGTTCAAAACACTACTATATGATGGCATGTTTAATGGTAGCGATATTACAATTGGAGAAAATAAGCTAAATAATATCACATTAAATTCAAATAATTATGTGGCGATGCTTAGGATGTTAAAGTCTGTCAAAAAATATCAAGAATTAGGCCTTTCTTGGCAAATTCGAAACGATGGCAGAGCTGAAGTAAGTAATGAAATATTTGCGGTATTCGACGATTATAGGCTCTTTAACTCCAACTCAGTGCAAAACATTTTAAATTTAAATGGCTACAATCAATCGTATCATCAGTTTAGTTTTACGTACAGGCAGAACTATACCAAGCATTTGGCTATTGGGGCTAAATTAAGTTTGCTCAGTGGCATTAGTTATACCAAGCTAAAGGTTCGTCAATCTGAAATAAATTTAGACGAGCCTGCAGATGTGATAGACGTTTCGCTTCGGGGCACCCTGCGATCGAATTTCAAGTTTGATAATTTCCAAAGAAACATGATTAAACCAAATTTTAGAAATCCTGGCTTATCTTTTACTGCAGGTGCCAGTTATAAATTGCGGGATGGCTGGTTTGTTTTGGGAAATTTAAAAGATATTGGATTGATTAAATGGAGCAAGGATTCATACGAATACAACTTTAATACTGGCAGAATTTTCATTGATAATGCATCCAATCAAACTGCAGATAACAGACTTGCAGACAGTCTTGATAGGAATATAAGTTCAATTTCTACAAACAAATCGTATGTAAGTGTACTAAATGGCAAAGCAGAGATCCTGATTAATAAAGATTTTGGAAATTACCGTCCTAATCTGATCTTATCAAAAAGCATTTATTACAAAGGCGGAGATATTGCCTTAGTTAATAACTACCATTATAAAAACTATGTATTCACCGGAATGGCTGATTACAATACCAATGGTTTTTTACAGCTAGGCGGACAGTTGATGATTAAAACTCCAAATGTTGAATTCTACATGGGAAGCGATCATCTTGTTAAATCGTTAGAAATATTGAAGACTTATATTAAAAATCCAACTATCTATCCTAGTGGATATACCGGACTATCATTTTATATGGGATTTGCACTGAAATTTGGAAGGGTATTAGAACATCCGTTAAATGCCACACAGATACCTGGCTTTATTAAAGACCCTAAGAAAGGATTTATTAAACGACTATCCGGAAAAAAGACCTAGAGCAGTCCTTTTTTTGATGTTGTAACTAGAAAGTCTTTCAAATAAAAGGGTTCGAAATAAGCTAAATTTTCAAAGTCTGAATCATGGAATTTTTTCAAAGCCAGCGCATTTAAATGGCAAGCAGATGTGACAAAATCACTGAAATTAATAGTAGGCTGATCTTTAAAAAGCTCTCTGAATTTATCAGCACCATCACCAAAGAGGAATAGCGACTGATTATTGTACTCATTAAATGAGTCTTTATCTACAATTTTTGCGCGAACGGATTCAACAATACTCAAATCTTTACGGTATACCCCAGTATAAACTTCCATACGCCTGGCATCAAGCATTGGTATAAGTAATGAAGAATCAGAAAGCTTAGAAGAATCGCTAAAACCAGAGGCCATTGCTTCTATAGTATCAATTCCAATTAAGGGAATATCAAGCGCGTAGCATAAGCCTTTAGCTGTTGAAACTCCAATTCTTAATCCCGTGTATGAACCAGGTCCTTTACTAATTGCAATTGCCTGAAGCTCAGAATATGTTTTGTTGGCCGCAACCAGCACCTCTTCAATAAACAAGGTTATATGGCTGGCATGAATATTACGTTCGTTCACCTCTTTTATTGCTAGGATACTGCCATTCTGAGACAAGGCTACAGAACAAGTTGTTGTTGCAGTTTCAAGAAGTAAAATCAATTGATCTTTCATCGATACAAAGGAGCAAAATTAATTACAAATTATAAAGCTTAAGGTACTGGATCATGACCATGCCCACCCCAGGGATGGCATCGACCAATACGTTTTAAGGTAAGCCAGCCACCTTTAAACGGACCATATTTATTTATGGCTTGAAGCCCATAATGAGAACATGTTGGAGTAAAACGGCATGATTTTCCAAGAATAGGTGAAATTAAATACTGATAGATTTTTATCAGAAGTAAAAACAGGCCAGAAAATATCTTTTTTATAAGCTTTTTGAACATGTTTGCTCAGATATATTCTTTTTTAATCGCAGCATTGCAGTATTAAATTTCTTTTCCATTGAAACATATTCAGCAATTTCATTCCCGATATAATTAATACCAAGTACTATTTTTTCTGAACGTTCATTGAGAAAAGGAAAAAGATTTTCAGCCTTTTGAGTACGGTAAATTTCACGAATTCTGCGCTTTAGCAAATTTCGATCTACAGCACGTTTAAACTTTTTTTTGGGAACACTAATTAATATCTGGACAGGAAATTCTGAAATTGCTTCAGAGGAATGCCAGATTATACGAAAGGGATAAACTAAAAAAGAAGAACCGCTATGATAAAGCTTTTCTATGAGCTTTATATTACATAACCGTTCTTCCTTTTTTAAACTGTTCATTTTGATTGTTAATTAGCCTGATTGACAAGCAGATATTGATCTGCAAAATCGTAAAAGGCTACGAAAATACAATCAAAAATTATGCTTTATGGCGACGCTCGTCAGATACAGATAGTCTCTTTCTACCTTTAGCTCTTCTAGAAGCTAATACTCTTCTTCCGTTTGCACTGCTCATACGCTCTCTAAACCCGTGCTTATTTCTTCTTTTTCTTTGAGAAGGCTGGAATGTTCTTTTCATGACTTTTTAATCTATTATTACTCTAAAAAACAAGAGTGCAAATATAAGCTTGATTTTTCACAATTCAAACAGTTGATTAAAAATATCCTTATCTTTCTTGAGAAACGAATTTCCCACACTCAGATTTATGAAATTAAACCCGCTGTATTTACTTGTATTATTTTCAAATATAGCCTTTGCACAGCTTAAAACCGAAAATTATAAAATTTATAATACCCAATCAAAAAGTATATGCTCATTAGATGAAATGATCAGCAGTCTTGCACGGGCAGATGTAGTCTTCTTTGGCGAAGAGCATAATGACCCAACAGGGCATCAGCTTGAGTTAGATGTGCTTCAAAAGTTATATCAGATACATGGCAAAAAACAGGCGCTTTCCATGGAGATGTTTGAAAAAGATATTCAACAGGTTATGAATGAATATTTACAAAACCTGATCCGCGAAAAGAACTTCATTAAAGAAGCTAGGGCATGGAATAACTATACTGATTATAAACCGATGATAGAATTTGCGAAGGAAAAGGAACTTGCTGTAATTGCAGCGAATGCGCCAAACCGTTATGTAAATCTGGTTACCCGAAAGGGATTATCTGCCCTGAACACGTTGAACAGATCTGCAAAAAAATGGCTTCCACCACTACCTATTGATACAGCTACAGGCGCTTATTATCAGAATTTCTTAGAAACTATGGGCGGCCACTCGGTTCCAGGAATGGAAATATATCAATCGCAAAACCTTTGGGATAGCGGAATGGCTTATTCAATCAAGCAGTATCTACAGAAAAACAAAAAAGCTAGGGTATTTCATGTGCTAGGCCGTTTTCACAGCGATGAAAAACTAGGAACAATGGCTAAATTATTAAAGTCTAATCCGGGATTGAAGCTATCAAATATTTCAAGCTTCTCTGATCAATCATTTAAAGAACCTGATTGGAGCAAATTCTCAAAACTTGGTGATTTTGTGATTGTAACCAATCCTGAACTGAAAAAAACTTTTTAATTATTTTTTCTGTTGTTTTAACAGATCCCTGATCTCCATTAATAATGCTTCTTCAGGGCTTGGTGCTGGCAGGGCTACAGGCGTTTCCTCTTCTTTACGCTTTAGAGCATTCATGGTTTTTATGACAGCGAAAATACAAAAGGAAACGATCAGAAACTGAATGACAGCATTAATAAAATTTCCATAGCGTATTGACACTTCTTCTACTTTCAGAATAGCATTAGCAGAAATTAAAACCAACTTCTTTGAAGAGAAGTCAACACCACCCATTATAAATCCCAAAGGTGGCATCAGAATATCATCAACTAATGAAGTAATGATCTTTCCAAAAGCAGCGCCAATGATCACACCAACCGCTAAGTCAACCACATTCCCTTTAGCTATAAATTCTTTAAACTCCTTAATAATCGCCATATAATTTCTAAATTTTAAAAACTTACTAAATATGATTAGTTTTTAACTAAATCAAAAATATTTTTACATTAAAACGATTACATAATTTACATTAAGAATGCGTCATAAGCCAATATTTGTGTAATTTTACATGACAATTCGAATCATGTTAAGACAAAATTTTCAGCAAAAGCTTCTTCAAAAACTATCTCCTCAACAAATTCAATTTATTAAGTTATTACAGGTACCAACTGTATCGCTTGATACCCGAATTAAAGAAGAGCTGGAAGACAATCCAGCACTTGAAGATCTTAGTCTTGCTAACATGAATGAACCGGCAGAAGAATATCCTGACAAGGATCCAGACGATAATTTCAATTCAGAAGATAGCCAGGATAGCTCAGATGAATTTAATGTTGATGACTATTTGCAGGACGACAATATCAACGACTTTGGCTCCAAATACGAGCAGAATGGAGATGATGATGAGGAGCGAAAAGAAATTCCCATTGCTGTGCAAAATTCATTTTTTGAAAGTCTTCAAGCGCAGCTACATCTGGTACCTTTATCCGATAAAGATTTCAGAATTGGTCAACAAATTATTGGCAGTCTTGATGATGATGGCTACTTGCGTCGCCAAATTACTTCACTGATTGATGATCTAGCTTTTTCGCAGAACATTTTTGCAGAGGCTGAAGAGGTGCTTGAGATCCTTAAAGTAATTCAATCATTCGATCCGGCAGGAGTTGGTGCAAGAGATCTTCAAGAATGTTTATTAATTCAACTTAGAAAAAAAGATCAAAATCCAATTGTTAGAAAAGCGACGAGAGTAGTAGAACATTTTCTAGAAGAATTTACTAAAAAACATTACGACAAACTTGAACGTTCACTAAACATGGATTCAGAGGAGCTTAAAGAAGTTGTCAATGAAATACTGAAACTTAATCCAAAACCAGGCGATTCGAATGCTGTTACAACAAAGCAACTTCAAATTATCCCTGATTTTCATATCAGTAATAACGACGGTATTTTATTTTTAACCTTAAACTCAAAAAATGCTCCTGAACTGCGGGTAAGTCGGTCGTATCAAGACATGTTTGAACATTACGATAAAACTGCTCAAAAGGATAAAAAACTAAAAGAAGCAGTACAATTTGTAAAACAAAAACTTGATTCAGCGAAATGGTTCATTGATGCAATTAAACAGCGTCAGCAAACTTTGCTTAAAACCATGAATGCAATCATGCATTATCAGTATGAATATTTTCTGAGCGGCGATGATAAGAATTTAAAACCAATGATCCTGAAAGACATTGCTGATCGTATTGGCATGGATATCTCAACTGTTTCTAGGGTAGCTAACTCTAAATATGTACAAACAGAATTTGGAACATTTTTATTAAAATCATTTTTTTCTGAAGCCATTCAGATGGAAAGTGGAGAGGAAGTATCCAATAAAGAGGTTAAAAAAATTCTTGAGGAATGCATTGGCAAAGAAGATAAAAGACGACCACTTGCAGATGAAAAACTGACTGAAATCCTCAAAGAACAAGGCTATAATATTGCCAGAAGAACTGTGGCCAAATACAGGGAAGCAATGAATATACCGGTTGCAAGATTAAGAAAAGAGCTATAGGCCGGTTGTCTGTTATCAGTTGTCTGTTGTCTGTTATCAGTTGTCTGTTATCAGTTGTCTGTTATCAGTTGTCTGTTATCAGTTGTCTGTTGTCTGAGGTCTGAGGTATGAAATACTTGTTTGAAATGAAGCAGAATCTATCTCAATATGCAATACTAAAAAAATGTTGTCCGTTATCCGTTGTCTGTTATCTGAGGTATGAGGTACTTGTTTGAAATGAAGCAGAATCTATCTCAATACGCAATACGCAATACTAAAAAAATGTTGTCTGTTATCATTTGTCTGTTATCTGAGGTATGAGGTACTTGTTTGAAATGAAGCAGAATCTATCTCAATACGCAATACGCAAAATTCGTTATCTGTTGTCTGATAACTGTTAACAGACAACTGATAACAGATGCATTACCAGCTTTTTTGCGGACATGTTACTTTGTACCTGTTATTCAAGAAAATGCCTAGCACAATTTCATGAGATCCATTACTCACGGTATTTAAGCCGGAAGTAGTAACATCATATGAATAGCCTATATTCATAAATGAGCCCAGATTAAAACCAGCCATTCCTGCAAATGCATCATCTTTACGATAACTGCCTCCCAGCCAGAAACGGTCTTTGTAAGCAAGTTTAAGATTTACATCAACAGACATGGGCACCGGAGATACTACCTTTAATAATGCTGAAGGAATAGCTGCAAAATCATCTCCGAGATATATTTTATAACCCAAAGTTGCGAATAGATGCGAAACTTTTCTGCCCTGATCATAGGTTACAGGATCATCACTGAAACCCATCGGACTTTTCAAAAGCTGCTGTGCTGAAACCCCTGCGAAATATCTAGGCCCATATAACCAAATGCCTGCACTAAGATCAGGTTTAAGCTGGTTAAAATTTCCAGTACCGATAGCCTGATCAACCGGGTTTTCAAGAACTAATTGCGAACGATCCAAAAACAGCTTTGAAACACCTGCGGCAACACCTACTGAGACATTTATCTGTTCAGTAATTCCAATGTGATACGCGTAATTTAAATTAACATCGGTTCTTGAAATAGGCCCTGCTTTATCTGAAACTGCTGTAAATCCTACCCCATGGTGAGGCTCAGATGCCATATAGTTTTGCAAATAGCTGCGATTATTGGGATTTGAACCACCGCCTTGAGGAACCGATGTGGAGGTTCCATATCGAAAACTATTACCAATAGGAGCGTGAATTGAAATATAGGAAGTTTCAGGAGCTCCAGTTAAACCCTGCCATTGACGTCTATAGCCTGCCTTTACATCGATGTAATTCTCAATGCCAGCTATAGCAGGATTCAATATAAAATTATTTAAAATATACTGCGTATACTGTGGCCTCTGTTGAGCAGCAACTGCATGACCTAAACATATAAAAACTAGTAAAAATACCGCTTTCTTCATCCTAACATTATATTTTTGAGCGCATTAATCTTACATTTAAATTAACTAAAGGCAGTTTCCATTTCATTTTTTGGGTTAATATAGTAAATAATGTTTCAATTAATACTTTCTTGTCACAAACCCAAGCTATCGAATAACCGCAATCCATCCTTTAAAAACAGGCATGGCAATTTTGGAATCAATAACATAGTAATAGGTCCCTACAGGGACTGGCTGTCCGTTAAACGTCCCATCCCAGGGTTCAATGTAACCAATAGAAACATATACTCTTACTCCATAACGATTAAAAACATTGACAGCTACGTTGGGATAGCTATCCAGATATTCAATTTTCCATGCATCATTTACCCCATCGCCATTCGGAGTAAACGTATTTGGGATTATAGGTTTTTCCAACACCTTTACTAGAATATCATCTTGTAAAATACAACCTTCATCAGAAGTAATAGTCACTGAATATCGGGTATCTTCTGTTGGCGAAGCCAGTGGATTTCGAATATCATCGCGATCAAGTCCGATAGAAGGGCTCCACTTATATTTCAAATTAGTTCCAGTTGCTCTTACCTTAAACCTGACCCCTCCCCCCCTCAAAATCATGGTATCTGAACCAGCATTTAAAAAAGGAGTAGTAATATTCAACTGCCGATTTACAGTATGATCGCAGCCAAACTCATTGGTTACTTTTAAACTAACCGTATAGGCACCTCCTGCAGTATACTGATGTAAAAAAGGAGCGCCATTCGTAAACTCGGTAATAGTCCCGTCGCCCAGATCCCAATTCCATTTTACAATTTTACCCAGAAATGGAATCGAAAGATCAGTAAAGGTGATTCCTGAATTATTACAACCTGGAAGGCTCATTGAAAAATCAGCTATTGGTATGGCCATAATCTTCAAATCCTTTTTAAATTCTATTGCATTACAACTAGTTGAATTTTGCACCTTTAAAATCACAGTAAATAAACCCGGATTTGCATACACATGTTTAGGATTTTGTTCAGCCGAAGTTTGTCCATCACCAAAATCCCATAACCATGAAGTAATAGCGTTACCATTATCCATACTTTGATCTGTAAATACTATTTCATTTTTTGCACATAGATTGGATGAATTGGTAAATAATGTGGTTGGAGGTTCAAAAACATTAAACTCATAGTCTATTTGCTGCGTATTAAGCGTACAACCTGCGGCCGATGCATAGCTAGCAATTACCTTGACCATTTTCTCTCCAGGAATTCTATACCCAGCATTTCTGGGAAATATATATTCGTAATAAATAATACCATTGCGTGTTACAGGGGTAGCAACCGGATTATTTTGCACTATCAATGGGTCAGTTATATCCAACTGCCAGGTTAAGCTTGTGGCCGGAGAGGTTAAAGTTAAAACAAAGTCTAAATCCTGATTGGTACAGGCATTTTTAATTTCTTCAAACGTGATTTTATTAATTGCTTTTATAGATTGACTTGAAGCAAGATTCGTGCCTGCAGAATAAGCATAAGACTCTACATCACCAAAACCGTAAGCAATTGCATTAAACCCATCAGAGGCTGATAAATTAAAAATCTGTGTGGGGTATTGATTCAAATTTAGCTGCAGGTATGAAAGGCCCGGAAAGGATGGCAAAGGCGTAAATATTCCATTAGGCACACGACCATTAATTCTAAATGAAGCTACTGCAGCTGTTTTTATTAGAATATTAACATAATTCTCGCTGATATCTTCCTTATTAGAAGAATAAACAGTTATGTTTTTAATATTGTATTCAATCGGATTTAAAATTACCATATCCGGATCACCGAGCCCTCCGCCTGCGCAAGTTTGAGTAAGTGAATATTGAGCAACTGCTATAACCTTGTTTGCGGTAATATAGGCAGGCTGATTAACAGGTAATGGAGTTTGATAAAATTGACCTGCATTAAGTGTCACTATTAGATTTCCATTATATAAAACTTCTGTATTGTCATCTTTTGCCAGTATACGGACATAGTTACCGTTAGTTCTGGTTAGTGCCCCTGATTGTGTGCGAGAGCTGAAAGGAATAAAACCATAGGATTTACCCCAGCTTTCAACAGGATAATTTTGTTGATAAAGCGGATCTGAAGTAATGCGTCCTGCACATCCACTAGGAATAGTTATAGCAGAATTCGTGGTCCCTGAAAACATTGCAAACTGCTTACAGCCAGATGTTATTGGATCAACAAATACGCTAGTACCAGTCAGATCATTGGTTGAAAGATATTCATACACATCGCCAATATTTTGAAGTACTATGCCACCGGGCACTAGGTCTAAGCCATTTCGTCTTATAAATATTTTGGTATTCGGTTCACTTGCAATCAAAACAATATGATTTTGACCATCATCCAGCGTATTACCAGATATATAGTTCATACTAAAATACTGTTGTCCCAATGCCTCTTTAGGGAGTATTAGCGAAGCGGCAGAACGCGCTCCAGCAAAAATATGTCCATAAACTACTACTTTAGGTTTTCCTGGATCAACTTGCACTCTAATTGCCCTATTGGAAAGCACCCTTCCTGCTTCTGCTTCATCAATATAGGCCTGAGCTCTGGGTATCTGAACCTCAATAACAGAATTTGCCTGCGACAAAACAAAAGTGGTCCGAAATGTACCAACTGTAACTTCACCTGACGAAGCTTGGTTTCCAGTAATAAATATTGAATAATTTGCCAATGGCCTAACTCCACTGAAATTTGCTGCTACATGCGAAGGAAATACTGCCCAAAAATCTGTGCCTTCGTTCGAAGTACTTTGGGCCTTAAGCTGCTGAATGCCCAAAATTAGAATAAAAAATACAATAAATCGATTCAGCATTCCTTGAGTTAAGTGAATATGAGCATGATAATTTCGCCAATATCTTTAGATACGTACAAAACTTCAAATTCAGTTCTAAAATTAATAAATAGACATCAAGTATTCCTGATTAGAAACAAAATGACAGTAATCATCAAAACTCTGTAGACCAATTGTTTACTTATAAATGGCTGATATTTAGAAATAAAAAAATGCCTGAAGAATAGACTCTTCAGGCATTTAATCAAGGTTAGATAAATCTATTTTCTAAGAGATTTAATGATCTCTAAAGCTTCTTTTGTTGAGTGAATTAGCTCTGCATACTTTTTGTTTTCCATAACCTCTTTACTCACTAGTTTACTGCCCATTCCAACCGCACAAACACCTGATTTAAACCAGCCTTCAATATTTGCTTTATCAAGTTCAACACCACCTGTAGGCATAAATAAAAGATTAGGAAACAACTCTTTTATAGCAGACATGAAACCTGGACCAAGAATATTTCCTGGGAATAATTTAACCATCTTAGCACCCAATGTCTCGGCTTTAATAATTTCAGTCGGAGTCATACAACCAGGTACCCATAACAAATCATGTTTATCGGCTACCTCAGCAACACGCTCTACAAGACCCGGGCAAATAATATAGTCAGCACCAGCATCAATAAATGTTTGCGCCATATTTCCGTCTTTGATCGTACCAATTCCAAGGTACATGCCTTCTAATTCCGAATCTACAACCTTGCGCATTGCTTTAAAATTATGTAAGGCTGCTTCTCCACGGTTTGTATATTCAACTGCACGAATACCGGCAGAATATAAAGATCTCAACAGTTGAACACTGGTTTCTTCGTCTTTATTAAAATATAATGGCAATATACCCTGCTCGGGTATTAACTTCAGAAGTTCGGATTTTTTACTCATCGTTATAGTTATTAAATTAAAACTGAGCTACTAATTTAGATAATTAATGAATAAATCATTCAATGTAAACGAAATTCAAGGTATTTATCTGGTTAAGTAACTTTTTACATTAATTAATCGATAAAACAGGCATAAAGCTTTTAATTATCGGTCATTAATGTATTTTTGTTTATCCTAACAAAGAATATTTAACAAACACCTTTCAAATAAATTACAAAATAACCATGGCTAAAAAAGTCGTAACACTTGGAGAGATAATGATGAGATTATCAACTCCTGATTTCAAGAGATTTGTACAAAGTGATAGTTTTGATGTTACCTATGGTGGCGGTGAAGCAAACGTTGCAGCTGCATTATGTAACTACGGGCTAAATGGAACATTTGTTTCTAAAGTTCCGAACAATCCATTAGGACAATCCGCTATTAATCATTTACGCCGCTATGGTGTTGACACTCAGTTTGTTGCTAGAGGCGGAAACAGATTAGGAATCTATTTCCTTGAAACTGGGGCATCTATGAGAGCATCTCAGGTTGTATATGACCGAGCTGATGCTTCTATTTCAGATGTTGATGCTTCTGAATTTGATTTTGATAAGATCTTTGAAGGAGCAGACTGGTTCCATACAACAGGAATTACTCCTGCACTGAGTGATAAAGCAGCTGCTTTGACTGAAGCTGCTTTGAAAGCTGCAAAAGCTAAAGGCATTACGACCAGTATTGACCTTAACTACCGTAAAAAATTATGGAGTAAGGAAAAAGCAAGAGAGGTAATGACCAGACTTTGCCAGTATGTGGATGTTTGTATCGGTAATGAAGAAGATGCAGATACTACCCTTGGCTTTACAAGTAAAGGAACAGATGTGACTAAAGGAGAACTTAATCTTGATGGATACAAGGATGTATTTCAGCAGATGAAGGCAAAATTTGGCTTCAAGTACATTGCATCCACACTAAGAGAAAGCCATAGCGCTTCTGATAATGGTTGGTCTGCATTAGTATATGATGGAACTGAATTCTATCATACCAAGTCATATGAAGTAAGAATAGTTGACCGTGTTGGAAGTGGCGACTCATTTGCAAGCGGATTCATATATGGTTTGGTAACCAACATGAAAATGAGTGATGCCGCTGAGTTTGGTGTTGCGGCTTCTGCTATTAAACACACAATACCTGGCGATTTAAATCATGCCACATTAGCAGAGGTTAAAGACCTTGTTGGTGGCGATGGTTCAGGACGTGTACAACGATAAATAAATTACGGATTTTAAACTGCCTCAATTCAAGCAAATTTTAAAATCGTTTTAAATAAACAATATGATCATAGATAGTTTAGAGAATGCAGAAAGGTATATCAGCATTCATCCGCTTTTCGAAGAGGCATTTAAGTATATTAAAACACTCGATCTTAAAAATACTGAGATTGGGAAAACTGACCTTAGTGACGGATTAAAGATTATTGTTGCTGAAAAAGTAGGAATGAAGCAGGAAGAGTCTGTGGCAAAATTTGAATGTCACAATCAAAATATTGATATCCAGCTTTGCATTAGTGGTAAAGAACAAATGGGTTGGAAATCACGACAGTCTTGCAGCTCACCAAAGGGAGAATATAATACAGAAAAGGATGTTTTGTTTTATAACGATGCTCCAGATATGTTTTTTGAATTAACAGATAATCAATTTGCTATTTTCTTTCCTGAAGATGTGCATGCTCCAATGATTGGCGATGAAGTTATCAAGAAATTGATCGTTAAAGTAAAAATCTGATCGGTTTAATATTAAAAAAAGGGATAGTCTGAATATAATCAAACTATCCCTTTTTGTTTGGACCAGGTTCTTTTAAGAACCGTAAATCATTCCGTTATATTTTTCTGCAAGAGCTCTGGTTACAGCACCTGGCCTTCCATCTCCTAAAAATTTTCCATCTACCTGAACTACCGGCAATATATTTTTAGTTGTACTGGTTATAAAAGCTTCTTTAGCATTTCTGAGTTCATCTAGTGTTACATCTCTGGCCTCGGTATGGTAAGTAGCTGCAGAAATTTCCAACACCTGCTTTCTACTTACTCCTTTTAACATGTCCGATTCGGGAGTTAATACTTGATCATCCTTGGTAACGATAAAAAAGTTTGCCCTTGGACATTCCCGAATCAGTCCATTACTATGATACAAAACATCATCTGCCTTCTTTTCTTTTAAAACAGGCTGAAGCCAAATAGCTTGTAAATAATCCAATGTTTTTGCATTGGCAAATTGACGCTGGTATTCATGAGTGATCACGCTAACCCCATGCTCTTGCATTGTTCTGGGAATCTGAAAACTATGCTGAGTAATAATCAAGTTAGGCGCTGCTATATTGAATCCATCCTCCGAAAATCCGCCAGTCAGTATGATCTTTATACCAGAATCACTTAAGTTGTTTTTTTTAATAAGCTGATTTATTCTATTGCTAACTTCATCTCTACTCGTTTTAATATCGAGTCGCATCAATACAGCAGAGCGAAAGAAACGATCAAGATGATCTTCAAGGAACACAGATTGACCATCAATGGTCTTAAAAAAATCAAAGATCCCATAGCCTCTTTGAACTGCAAGGTCTGAAATATTAACCTGAGCATCATCGGCAGGGATTAAAGAATCATTGACCCAAACATAGCGTGTACTCATTATTATTTTGATTATACTTTTAAGAATTGGAATTAATGATCAAATGAAATAGCTTAAAGGGTATGACCATTGAATCCTATATAATTTTTGCATACATACAATATTAGCAAAAATCTGATTTATAAATTAGCATTAATGTCTATTGGAGCTCGACAGATCTTTTTTGATTGTAAAGATTTGATTTTATTGTATTGCTCATCTACCAAAGGCCGCGTACAGGGCTTTGATTTTTGTATTAAGGATCAATTAGAATTAACGCCCTGTCCAATACCGCGCAAGACGGTTAATACAATTTTTATTCTCCGACACGCTTGCACAAACCTTTAATAACCGTTCTTCCCGCCTTGACTGGTGCGGCAATTACAGATCTAGCCAACCCACTATATTCATAGCAGCAGGCATAGCGGTAGCGTTTATTCGGTGTAGTTTATTGTTTTTTAAAGGCACTCATGGTCTCGTCGTACCGCCTCGGCATTGGTCCTTTTTTGCTACAGAAAAAGGTAAAACCCCCGTGGCTATGAGCGGAATGAAATGATGAATGGTGGACAGCTAAGTCCAGGAACAGGAAAACTCATATCAATCTCAAACAAATCGTCCATTCACTGCACCTCCGTTCACCTCTCTTCCGCATTGACTGGTGCGGCAATTACTTAACTATCCAACCCACTGACATTCATAGCAGCAGGCGTAGCGGTAGCGTTTTGGTCCTTTTTTGCTACAGAAAAAGGACTAAGCCCCCGCGGCTATGAGCGGGAGGAAATCATGAATGCTTGGTGGGTACCACTAAGCACAAGGGAATTAGTTATTTGATGAAAATTAGGTCTTTGCCTTTGGCAAAAATTATTTGTGTCTTTTGTCTTGAAACAAAAGGCACCAAAAGTTCAAGAAAGAACGATGCTCCCACCCCCGAGGGCAAAACACCTGGCCCGCCGTTCTTTCATCCCACCGCGCGGATATTGTAGTTCATTAATTATAAATTTTCATTTATCAAAACTTGACAGGGTACTAAGGTTAACGTTAGAGGGGGTTATGAACGTTCATCCACAAACGGCTACGTACAGGGCTTTGATACTTTGTTTTGGGATGATAATAGAACTACCGCCCTGTCCAATGCCGCACAAGACGGTGAATATAGTAAAGCACAATTATTTTTATCCGCCACGCTAGCACAGACCTTTAATAACCTCTCTTCCGCATTGACTGGTGCGGCAATTACAGTCTTAGCCCTCGCAGAACCTTTCATAGCAGCAGGCGCAGCGGCGGCATTTTGGTCCTTTTCTGCTGCAGGAAAAGGACTAGGCCCCCGCGGCTATGAGCGGAATGAAATTATAAATGCTTGGTGGGTACCACCAAGCACAAGAGAAATTAGTTATTTCATGAAAATTAGGTCTTTGCCTTTGGCAAAAATTATTTGTGTCTTTTGTCTTGAAACAAAAGGCACCAATGCCGAAGCGCACTTCAGCGCTGAGACCACGAAGACCTATAAAAACACAATAAAAAATACTGAGTAACTTCAAGAAATGACCCCTCTTAAAGGTCGGGGCAGGCTTTGCTTACACCCCCGAGGGCAAAACACCTGGCCCGCCGTTCTTTCATCCCACCGCACAGATATTCTGCTTCATTTAGTATTTATTATTTTTAGTCAAAATCTGACAGGCTACTAAGGTTAACGTTAATGGGGTTATGATTGTTCATCGACCAAAGGCCGCGTACAGGGCTTTGATTTTTGTATTAAGGATCAATTAGAATTAACGCCCTGTCCAATGCCGCGCAAGACGGTTAATACAATTTTTATTCTCCGACACGCTTGCACAAACCTTTAATAACCGTTCTTCGACCGCCCGGGGCGAATAGTACAACACACACTCATTGGCACCCACTAACATATCCTCATTTTTATTACTTTTAATATTAAACCCAGAAAGTTATCTTGCATGATATTAATCCTGAGATATTTTTTTTTAGCAAGAACTGAATTTTGCAGGGTCTACTAGGATAGTTAATAAATAAACGTATGAAGTCTAATTCCTCAAAAATTGCCATGAAAAAATTAAGCGGACTAATTTATCTGTTCCTGAGCATCTTGTTCATTAGCCCTGTTTTTGCACAAAAACTAACAAAGCGAAAAGTCGCTAAAGTATTTAAGAATTCAGAAATAGTAAATAATCATTATACCGGCTTTGCGCTATATGACAATGAGACGAATAAGCCAATATTTGAGCTAGATGCTAATAAACCTGCTATTCCGGCTTCAAACACCAAAATTTTTACGCTATACACGGCTTTAAACATGCTAGGAGATTCCATTCCGGGTTTGCGATACATTACTAGGGGTGATTCCTTAATATTCTGGGGCACGGGTGATCCGTCTTTCCTTCATCCCGATCTTAAATCAAGAAAAATCTATGATTTTCTAAAAAATTCAGACAAAAAACTCTTCTACTCGCATAGCAACAGCAGTACCGATTTTGCAGGGTCTGCCATTTATCAAATTGCAATGGTTTCTATGCCCGTTATAGAAAATACAGGAAGAGCCTATACCGACAAAGATGGAAAGCTTAGATTAAGCCCTGCTTTTTTAGAGAAATCTCTGAAAATGGATACAACTTACCATCCAATAACCTTTACGATACGTAGAGATGAAGAAACCAATTCATTTACCTATCCAAACATGCCAGTGCCTGCCAATTTCAGGCAAACACTTTACTTGGTTCCAGGCTCTGAACTTACTACCTCATTCCTTGCCGATACCCTAAAAAAACAGGTAAACACCCTTAATATGAGGCTCCCACAAAATGCAAAAACTTTGTTCAGTATCCCATCAGATACACTTTACCGCAGAATGATGTTGCCAAGCGACAATTATCTGGCCGAGCAACTATTATATGTTTGTTCATCCTTACTTCCCGGGAAGCTTAGTGTTGACTCGGCCATTGCCTACAGTTCTAGAAATTTTTTAAGTGACTTGCCTGATAAATTTCAATGGAGAGATGGTTCGGGATTATCTAGAAATAATTTATTCAGTCCGCGTTCCATCATCAAGATTCTAATCAAATTAAAAGAGAAAATTAATAACGAAGAAAGGCTTTTGAACTTATTTCCGGCAGGTGGTGTGAGCGGCACCATTCGTACTGCTTACAAAACAGATAACGGTAGTCCATTTGTATGGGCCAAGACCGGTAGTTTATCTAATGTCCATTTACAGGGTGGATATTTCATCACCCGGAAAGGTAAAAAGTACTTATTTTCATTCATGAACAATAATTTCCTAATCCCAACAGCTGACATTCGCAATGAAATGGTTAGGATAATTACTGATTTTCATAATAAATACTGATTTTAACTATTCAATATCATCTAAATAAAACATGCAAAGCCCAAAAATATTTCTTTCTTTCGCATTAACCTTATTTTTAACATTAAACATTGCTTTTGCACAAAAAGCTTCGCCCTTAAATGGAAAAATTATAGTTATTGATCCCGGACATGGAGGATCAGCTGCTACTGACAGTTACCGTCAAGGTCCAACAGGAGAACGTGAAGAATGGATTGATCTTAGAGTAGGATTGCTATTAAAAGAGATGCTAGAAGAAAAAGGAGCAAAAGTATTCATGACCCGAAGTACTGACGTTACATTTCCATTAGCCGACCGTTCAAAAATGGCGACTGATAACCAAGCAGATTTTTTTGTTTCAATACACCATAATGCTACAGCCGACCCTTCCGTAAATTTTCCAATCATCTATTTTCACGGATTATCCTCCTCGAACAAAGCGGGTGTTGCCTTTGGAAAACAACTGGCAAAAAACCTGGCAAAATACATGTATAAATCAAAAACTCAGGTGAGTGTCGTATCTGACTTTACCATATTTTCAGTAGCAGGCTCATCTGTATTACGTGGAACATACGGTATACCAGGTGTTTTGGCTGAAGCTTCATTCTTCACAAATCCACAGGAAGAAAACCGTTTAAAAGAAAAGGAACATAACTACAATGAAGCAATGGCTTTTGCCTTGAGTATTGAGAATTTTTTCAAAGGCACTATCCCTAAAATAAGCCCAAAAATAGCATCCGACTTTCCACCACAATTTGCCACCCTTCAGGAAGCAGAACGTATGAGTCCGCTGGCAAAACGCTGGCTACAAGACTTTAACGAAGCCAAAGAATTAATGAAAAGCAAGGATAAAGAAGTTCTTCAAAAAGCTTACGATCTTTTCACACAATCAGCAAGGTCATTCCCCGACTCTTATGTTGCAGCCCAATGCCATAAAAACAGAGTAATTTTATTAAAAAAAATGGGAAAGCCTGATGAAGCAATGCAGGAAGAGAAAAGAGTGAATGAATTCTTCCCGGATTAAATCTGGGATAACTCAGGCTCAAAACCGAAATATCAGTACCCAAATACATTCGGCAACTGCTGAATATCCTGATTTAGATTAAGTAAATAACCATTAATAACAGCAAATTCAGGTTTGCCCTCTCTGGTTAATAGAAACTGAGCCTGCTGGCCAATACCGGCTGCTTTAAGTGGCCCAATTTCATTATTAGTCAGGTTTAGAAGTCTGTTACTCAGTGGTCCGGCAGGAGATTTAGCATCCAACCATTTCACGAATAAATATCCTTCCTTAACCAATTGAAACTCTTCTTCCTGGGTTAACTTATCCCATTCACTTTTCAGGAGCAATTTAACCTTTCCAGGAATCAGGCTCAATTGAGAAGCTTCAATTTCATGATAACCATAACTAAGCTCCAAATCTCCAAGCTCCTCTATTCGTCCGTTATAAGACATACTTGCAAAAGCAGGGCCCTTAATCTGGGATAGATTAATTCCAAGATTAGTTCTAAAAGATATACCCTCTTTATTAATACTCACATTCCTAATCACCAGATCATACAATGACCTGCTATTTTCAGGGATCAATTCATAGTTTGAAAGACTCTGACTGATATAAGACTTTTTAGCAATAGACTCCAAAGCCGTCAAAAGCGCATAGAAATTTATTTTTCTGATGTATTGTTTCTCAGGATCTGCTTTGAAACCTCCTGATTCTATCAGAATGGTAGATATACCCATGGCTTGAAAGGTATCTCCAAAACAACGTGGATCAAAAGCATCATCGTATTTAGCAATATTTCCAGGAATTTTGGTCTGAAGAGCATCATTCATAGTGAGGATCAACTGGGTAGCTATTTTCCTGCTTGCATTCATATCTTTTGGATAATTATAGGCTGGAGCAAGAAATGAAATCGTAGCCGATTTATCGGTACGACCAGCCGCATAAAGCGTACTTTGATCATGCAAGTTAAAACCGATCTCAGGCTGAATATTTTTAGCAATGTTCATCAATGCTCTTCCCTCAGGGCTGACCAACAAACGGGCATCGCGGTTAATATCAATTTCCTGATCATTTCTTCTCTTCCACTCTTGAGCACCATCAGGATTAAGCATAGGAACGAAATGCAGCTCCAGATTATCCCTAATCATTTTTCGTAAAGAATCAAACTCATCAATTCCTGTTAAAAAATTGAACAGATCGAATAAAGCCATTGTTGCAGTAGATTCATCTCCATGCATTTGAGACCAAAGTAAGACCTTGGTCTTACCTCTACCGTAAGTTAGATGATTGATGCTACGTCCTTTAATTGACCGACCAATCTCTTCAGTTATAAATAATCCTGAATTAATATTTTTCTGAATTAGTTGCTGGACATCACTATGTTTAACAAAGCGATTTTTTATACTGGTTTCATGATACAGTTCATAATTATCCCATACCCTATCCACATCTTTTTTAACCTGAACAGAATCCTGAGCAGCTACAATTGAAACACTAATAATCAAAAAAACAGTAAGAAATATAGTTTGTAATCGCATGAAATTGAAATATTAATCTGCTAAAAATACAAAATATACAATTCCTATATTAGCAATGGCTATTAAATTAATCAAGCCTATTTAAAATGTTTACAATACTCATGTCAATTTTATTAACTATCGTACCATCAGGGTCGGCCGGTTTAAACAATCTAAAGAAAAAAATCAGCTCTGAGCTTACAAAAAATAAAGGAACATTCGCAGTGGCTTATAAAGACCTAAGCTCTGGCGAAGAACTTCTAATCAATGAAAAAATCAGTTTCCATGCTGCTAGCACAATGAAAACACCGGTACTGATTGAGGCCTATAAACAAGCTGCTGCCGGAAAGTTCCAAATCCAAGATTCTATACTAGTCAAAAATGAATTTAAAAGTATAGTAGATAGAAGCCTGTACTCGCTTGATGCAAAAGACGATAGTGAAGTAGACCTATATACCAAAGAAAACAAGAAAGTTAAAATCTATGATCTGCTCTATTTGATGATCATTAAAAGTAGCAATCTAGCTACCAATCTAATCATCGACCTAGTTGGAGCTAAGAATGCAAACAATACCATGCAAGAAATGGGTGCTAGTGATATTCAGGTGCTGCGGGGAGTAGAAGATACCAAAGCTTATCGTAAAGGTCTGAATAATACCACTACCGCCTATGACCAGATGCTGATATTTTCGGAAATGGCCAATGGTAAAATTGTAAGTCAGGAGTCTTCGGATGCGATGATTAACATCCTGCTCGACCAAAAGTTTAACGATAAGATTCCGGCCAAGCTACCAAAAGATGTAAAAGTGGCTCATAAAACTGGCTGGATCACGGGTGTAAATCACGATGCCGGAATTGTTTTCCTTCCCGATGGGAGAAAATATGTATTGGTTTTACTTTCTAAGGATCTTGAAAATGATCAAGCAGCGGTTGAGTCAATGGCCAAAATTTCAAAATTAATTTACACCTATTTTGATCGCAAAACTAGAAGTAGGACTAGTTTGAATAGGTCTTCTTTTGGGATGATGTAGGAAGTAGGAGGTAGGAAGCAGGAGGTATGAGGCAGGAGGTTAAATGTCAAATTTATTTTTAGCGCAGTGCATGTGTCACGCTGAATAGAGTGAAGGAACTTAGTAGTGATGAATGCAAATTTGTACCATGAACTACGAAGGTCCCTCACCTGCTGAAGGGCAGGTTTCGGCTTGCCTGCCGGTACCAGGGATGACATCGCATTAAGATTGAAATTTATTTTTTTAGGCGCTATTCACCTGCGTCTTTGCGTCTTTGCGAGAGTCTTTTTTTTACCTATACCCAGGGCTAAATTTGTACCATGAACTACGAAGATCCCTCACCTGCTGAAGGGCAGGTTTCGGGACGACATTTTAGCTTTAGGATTGATATTCAAGCCAGGCCACAAAAATCAGCAATTCTCTTATATTTGAGTAAATACAAACAAGAATTGACTCCATCTTTTTCTTAAAATCAATATGATTTATTCAAGAAAAAAACAAGTAATTAATCTGGTAAAGGACAAAAAATTATAAGAATAATTAATATGAGGTTAACTAAATTAATTAAAATAACATTTTTGTTATTCATACTCACATGCAGCACCTTAATAGTTCTTGCACAAAAGCCATCTATTAAACTAATCATACTAGATCCCGGACACGGGCATGCAACCTATATGCAGGGAAGAATGTATGAAGGAATTGATCCGGAAGTTCATGTGTATGCACCAGCAGGACCGGATGTAGAAACTTACCTGAACAGTATCAATAGAGGCAACAATCGCACAAGCAACCCTACCAAATGGAAGATTGTTCTTTATACCGGAACTGATTATCTAGAAAAAATGCTTACTGAAAAAAAAGGCAATGCCGTAATTATTTCAGGAAATAATAGTAAAAAAGCCAATTACATTCGCCGTTCTATTGAAGCGGGCTTACATATTCTTGCCGATAAACCATTGGCAGTAACTGCACAAGATTTTGAAAAGCTGATAGAGTCATTTAAAATAGCTGCAAAAAAGAATGTTTTGCTTTTCGACCCAATGGATCTTCGCTATGATATCAGCAATATCCTGCAAAGAGAACTGGCTGCAAGTCAAGAACTTTTTGGTACACTCACCAAAGGTAGTGTAGACGATCCATCGCTAATACAAGCGAATCTGCATCATTTTCTAAAATTCTCGGGAACTGAACCTGCCAGACGACCAGCCTGGTTCTTTGACATTGAACAACAGGGGCATGGCATTACTGATGTCAGCACTCACCTGGTAGATATGACTCAATGGGCAGCCTTCCCAGAACAGACATTGAATGCTACAAAAGACATCAGAATCCTGAATTCAAAGGAATGGCCTACCGAGCTAACTCCTTCAGAATTTAAACTGGTTA
The DNA here is from genome assembly GCF_044348475.1 of Daejeonella sp. Classification (GTDB taxonomy): domain Bacteria; phylum Bacteroidota; class Bacteroidia; order Sphingobacteriales; family Sphingobacteriaceae; genus Daejeonella. The sequence continues at coordinate 133,798 of NZ_JBIKSU010000001.1, forward strand.
CCCGTGTAAACTATCCTGACTATCTAAATAAATACCTTAAAGACAGTATTTTATCAGTGTATGCAAATGGCGAAATCAACTATACGATCAAAGGAGTTCATTCCAAAGTATCGGTATTGTGGAAGTACAAAGAGCCTAGTGGTTCTGGTGACACACATTATGCCTTAATGCGCGGCACGAAAGCAGTCTTGGAGCTTAGGCAGGGTATTGCCGAACAGCATAAAGCAACCTTATACATCAGAGCAGCTGAAGGAATCCCAGTAGTAGATTTTGATAAGACCATCGATCAGATAAAATTAAAATTTCAGCAAAAATATCCAGGCTTTGACCTCATCAAAAAAGAGAATGAATATGTTGTTAAACCCGGAACCTTTAAATCGACGAATGCTGCCGAAATTGCAATTTCGTATATCCTAAATAATAAAATGCCCGCCTGGGAAGTTCCCAATATGATCACGAAATATTATACAACTACCGGAGCAATCAGGAATATAAAAAGAGACTGATTTTACACTGAAGAATAGGAGTTTTAAGAATTCGCGATAAAGTAAAATGAATAAATCTGTTTGTATCTTCTTATCCATTTTCGCATTCTTTATCATTAGCTCATGCAGGGTTAGCCGAAGGGCTGAATTGCGATCAAGAGCCTATAAAATTGAGGGCTTTGCTCAGGGCACCAGTTATCAGATCACCTATTATACTGAATCTGCAATCATCAGCAGCAGTTCCATCAATCAACTATTCAGTGAGCTGGATAGTTCCCTTTCCATTTACAAACCCTATTCCCTGATTAATCAATTTAATAATTCGGCCAATGGATTGATCATGGATGATCATCTTTTTAAAGTTGTGCTGCGTTCAATGAAGATTTGGAAAGAAAGTGAGGGCGTGTTTGACATTAGCATATTACCAATTGTGGAAGCGTGGGGCTTTGGGGCTAAAAAACATAGCATAGAGCCAAGCAATACCGAAATTGCAAAAGCCCTATCCTGTTCAGGTTCTGATAAAATCCGTATCGAAGGCAAACAACTAATCAAAACTATTCCCTGTCTTAAAATTGATGTCAATGGCATTGCACAGGGCTATAGCGTAGATGTGATCGCTAAGCATTTAGAAAGTAAAGGCGTTCAAAATTACCTGATTGAAATTGGTGGCGAGATCCGGGTAAAAGGCCGTAAACAACCCGGCAATCAACTCATGCGTATTGGAATCGAGCAGCCTGCTGAAATGAGAATTAACGAGCCCATCATCCAGAAAGTGATTGAATTACAGGGAGGCGCAATAACCACATCAGGTAATTACCGGAAGTTTATCCAGAACGGATCAAAAAAACTATCTCACCTCATAGATCCAAAAACTGGCCGACCGATAGAAAATAAGATGATCAGTGTTACGGTTAAAACCAAAGATGCAATGAGCGCAGATGGGTATGACAATGTACTCATTGGATTAGGCATTGAAAAATCATTTGACTTCCTGAAAAAGCATAGAGGTTTGGAAGCTTATTTTATTTACCAGGATGACCATGGTGTGGTGAGAGATACGGCGAGTGCTGGATTTTTTAAGTAAGGGATGAGGACTGTTGTCTGTTATCTGTTGTCTGTTATCTGTTGTCTGTTGTCTGTTGTCTGTTGGTTAGGCTGTATAAATATCTAATAAACAAAATTTCGCTTTCAGCTTTATACTTATAACTTATAACCTATTACTTATTACTTATAACCTATTACTTATAACTTATAACCTATTACTTATAACCTATTACTTATAACCTATAACTTATAACCTATTACTTTCAACTTTCAACCTATCGCTCTATCCAAATGCGTATATCCCCCATCCACATGAATCAATTGCCCGGTAGTATGAGATGAGCGGTCGGATAAAAGAAAAGCTACGGTATCTGCAATTTCATTTGCTGTGGTCATTCTTTTTCCTAGAGGGATCTTTTTAATAATCTCCTGCAGGGTTTCTTTTGGATTTGGAAGTGTTTTTATCCAGCTTTCGTAAAGTGGAGTATAACATTCTGCAACAATTACTGAATTAACACGGATCCCATCCTTTAATAGTTCAACGGCCCATTCGCGGGTCAAAGCATTCCGGGCGCCATTTGAAGCAGCATAGGCCGAAGTCCCACCCTGGCCGGTTTCGGCCACTTTTGAACCAATATTTACGATGCATCCTTGTGAAGCTTTTAGCGCGGGCAAGGCATGATGAGCCATCAGGTAATAATGCACTACATTTTTATGTAAACTATCAATAAATCGCTGATAATTACCGCTTTCGAGTGCAACATTATCATTCACTCCGGCATTATTAACCAAAGCATCAATTCTACCCCATTTTTGTAAGGTCTGATTGACCACATTCTCACATTCCATTGGCTGGGTAAGTTCGGCAACGATTTGAGAGCCACGGCCACCTCCTGCTTCAATTTCGCCGATCAGCTTTAGGTTATCTCGTTCATTTCTGCCAACCACCACAGGAATTGCTCCCTCTGCGGCTAAAACTTTCACAATTCCTGCGCCTATGCCCTTGGCACCACCAGTTACAATTATTACCTTATCAGTTAGATGTAGATCCATGAATTAAATTTACAATAATTATCATTTAAGAATTATGATATTGTATAATGGCCAGAAAAATGTATTATAAGTTATAAAACAGGGTGGCATTTTTGCCCCAAATCAATTCCTGTTCATGAATTGTTAATCTGTCTAGATAGTCATTCATCAGATCACAAACCTGGCCATAACTTGCCGCCAGCTGGCATACTGGCCAATCTGAGCCAAATAGCAGGCGTTCCGGACCAAAAAACTCAAGTGCCTTGTCCATGTATGGATAAATATCTTCCTTAGTCCATGCTTTGTGGTCTGCTTCGGTTACCATACCTGAGAGTTTACAAAATACGTTTTTATGGGAAGCGAGTTTTTTTAAATCTGATGCCCAGGTTGCAGAAGTGCCATTTTTAATGTTGGGTTTGGCCAGGTGGTCAAGTATAAATTTCTGCTCATTACTTCCTCCAATAAGATCTAGGGTAACAGACAGGTGCTGCGGGTAAATGAGAATGTCGTAGGTAAAGCCGTACAATTGCAATGCCGAAATACCACGTTGAAATTCAGGTTTGAGTATAAATTCGATTGGTTCTGCCTGCAGAATATGCCTAAATCCTTTAAGTTTAGGGAATTGGGAGTAATGCTCAAGTTGTTCATGGATGGTATCTGCGCAAAGATCTATCCAGCCCACCACTCCTTTAATAAAATCATTTTCTGTTGCCAGGCTGAGCAAGAAATTAGTTTCATTTTCCGACTGATCAGCTTGAACGGCGATACAAGAGTTCAGTCCATTGGCATCCAACAAGGGTCTCAGATCATGAGGAAGGAAGTCATGTCTAATGACTTCCATATCCTCTGTGATCCAATTATCCCTTATGGGATCAAATTTCCAGAAGTGCTGATGTGCATCAACTTTCTCCATAGGCTTTTACTTCCTGTCTTGAAACTCCTAATCCATCGATGCCCAACTCAATCACATCTCCTGATTTCAGGAAGATTGATGGGTTAAAGCCCATACCCACACCTGCAGGGGTACCTGTTGATACAACATCGCCAGGTAATAGGGTCATGAATTTACTCACATAAGAAATCAGGAAAGGAACATTGAAGATCAAATCATCTGTATTACTGTCCTGTAAAATTTTACCGTTCAGCTTCAGCCATAATCTTAATTTATGAGGATCAGCAATTTCATCAGAGGTTGCCAAAAAGGGACCAAGCGGCGCAAAAGTATCGCATCCTTTACCTTTATCCCAGGTTCCGCCACGCTCCAGCTGCCATTCACGTTCCGAAACATCGTTATGAAGTACGTAACCAGCAACATAGTCTAAAGCCTCAGCTTCAGTTACATAACTAGCTTTTTTGCCAATTACAAAGGCCAGCTCAACTTCCCAATCTGATTTTACCGAGTCTTTCGGTATCACGATTGGGTCAAATGGCCCCGATAAGGAGGTGGTAGATTTCATGAACAAAATTGGCTCGGCCGGGATTGCCATTTTTGCTTCTGCAGCATGCTTGGCATAATTTAACCCGATGCACAGAATTTTTGAAGGTCGTGCCACTGGTGAACCTAAACGCTCATGATCACCAACAACCTGAAGCCTGCCTTCATTATTCTTTAAAAATGACGCAAGACGAGTAAGCCCGTTATTTTCAAAAAAGGTTTCATTGTAGTCTTCTCCAAAAGCTGAAGTATCGTATTTTACCTCATTGATAATTACTCCTGTTTTTTCCTGTCCGGGTTTTCCCCACCTGATTAATTTCATTGTATTTGTATATTTTTTAGTTTGAGAATCGTATAAATAGGGTCAAATACCCTTTAATTTGAATTGAATACGTATTAACTATTCAATTTAATAAAGCCTCCATCAATCGGATAATCATTACCGGTTACAAAGCTGGATTCATCTGCACATAAGTACAAGGCAATAGCCGCAATATCGTCTGGAGTTGCCATTCTACCAACCGGCTGAGTTTTAGAAAGTTTCTCGAACATTTCTTTTTCCTGACCTGGATAATTTTTAGCAATGAATCCATCTACAAAAGGTGTATGAACCCTTGCCGGAGATATGCTGTTACAACGAATGTTATCTGCCAGGTAATCTTTGGCTACAGAAAGGGTCATTGCGTAAATGGCACCTTTACTCATTGAATAAGCAAAGCGATCAGCTACTCCAACAATAGCAACAATAGATGCCAGGTTCAAAATAACACCACCACCATTTTTCTTCATCAAAGGAATAGCGGCAAAAAGGCAATTGTAGGCTCCCTTTACATTCACATTGTAAATTCTATCCATGTCTGCTTCTGAGGTTGTGTCGGCCCTACCCACATGAGCAATACCTGCATTATTAACCAAAATATCGACCTTGCCGATACTATTAAACAATGAAACAACTTCTGCCTGCTTTGACACATCGCATCCGTGAACAGATGCTGATCCACCTGCTTCGATGATCTCTTTACATACGGCAAGGCCTGCATCCTGATTAAGTTCCAGAATTTTAACATCGGCACCTTGCGCTGCAAATACTCTAGCAATACCTCTTCCGATACCACTTCCACCACCGGTAATTACGGCTGTTTTTCCTTTTAAACTAAACATATTTTTATCTTTTTTAAATTATTAAAGTGATACACCACGTTTCCATGGGATAAAATCATCCTGCCCAAGTTGAACAGCTTTTGGCTGAACTTCACCATTTGCAACACTAATCACGTAGTCTAAAATACGATGTGCGTTCTCTTGTATTGTTTCTGAACCATCGATTATCGTTCCGCAGTTAATATCGATAATATCAGGCATTTTTAAAAATGTTTTTGTGTTGGTACTCAGCTTAATTACGGGTGCAACCGGATTTCCTGTAGGAGTACCAAGTCCAGTAGTAAATAAAACAATATTAGTACCCGAAGCTACTTCTGCAGTGGTGCTTTCTACATCACTGCCCGGAGTACAAAGCAAGTTCAATCCCATTTTTGTGACTTTCTCTGGATAATCAAGAACAGCTGTAACCGGTGAAGAACCTCCTTTTTTTGCCGCTCCAGCTGATTTCATAGCATCTGTAATCAATCCGTCTCGGATATTTCCAGGTGAAGGATTGGCATAGAAACCTGAGCCATCGGCTTCGGCCCTTGCGTTATATGTCCGCATTAAATGCATAAAACGATTGGCCGTATCCTCATCCACACAACGGTCGCTTAGCTCCTGCTCCACACCGCATAATTCTGGAAATTCAGATAATACAACTGATCCGCCAAGTGAAACAAGAATATCGGAGAGATAACCCAGTGCCGGATTGGCCGATATCCCTGAAAAACCATCAGAACCACCACATTCAAGACCAATGCATAATTTTGAAAGTGGTGCTGGCCTGCGGACTGTCTTATTTGCATCAACCAAACCGGCGAAAGTACGTTTAAGTGCTTCTTGCATCAGGTTTGTTTCAGTCCCTAAATCTTGTTGTTCTAGAATTGCAAGCGGTTTACTGAATGAACTATCTCGCTTACTGATCTCATTTTGCAATGTGCTGATCTGTGAATGCTGGCAACCCAGACTCAAAATAGTAGCCCCTGCTACATTGGGATGGGTAATATAACCGGCAATGAGTCCGCATAGCGTATCTGAATCCTGCTTGGTCCCACCACATCCCATATCATGGGTAAGAAATTTAATTCCGTCGATATTGGGGAATAATCTGGTCTTTTTTACTCCTTCGGGCGTAGATTGCAGGTCGGCATTTAGAATTTCTTCTGTTGATTTGCCAGTTTTATACAATGAAATAAGGCTTTCAACTTCATTTTCATAGCTTTTAGCCTTTTTATAGCCCAACTTTTCATCTAATGCCTCTTTCAGGACATTCACATTGCGGTTTTCACAAAATACCAATGGAATAACCATCCAGTAATTTGAAGTTCCTACTGAGCCATCTGCTCGATGAAAGCCATTAAAGGTTTTCCCTTCAAAATTAGATACATCAGGCTTCTGCCAATCTAATTTGCGCTGTCCTAGCACGAAATCGCTAGATGCATGGTACATATTCTGAGTCGTGATTGATTCGCCCAGTGCAATAGGCTTGCTGGCGCGGCCAACCAATACTCCATACATGTAGATCTTATCTTCTTCTTTGAATGGAACCAATGCAAATTTATGCTTTGCGGATACATCTGTACTCAGTTTAAATGTTTGACTGTTAAACAAGATCTCCTCTCCTATGTTCATGTCTTGTAAAGCAACCAGTACATTATCCAATGGATGGATCTGTAAAAACCGATGCTTATTACCCTTTTCGAAATTCGTATTCATTGCAATTTATAATTCAAATATTTTATTCATCAGCACCCATTTCTCACCTGCTTTTACCCCAGGAATAGCTTGCTGATAATTCCACATCAACTCTTCCCATTCCTGAACTTTTGCATTTGCAGCATCGGCTATTCCTTTTTTCTCAAAACTAAACTTTTTATTGACCTCCATGATCATAAAAAGCCTGTTGGCGAAGCGATAGATTTGCATGTTTTCAATTCCTGAATTACGGATACTATTAATGATCTCTGGCCAAACTTTCTGATGCCATGCTTCATATTCTGCGATTAGTTTGGGATCATCCTTCAGGTCAAGCGTAAGGCAGTATCTATCCATTGAGCATTTCATTTTTAACTATTTTATGTCCTTTTAGAGCAAATGCAAGTATGATCACAAAGCAGCCCAAACTTACTACATGACCAAATTGAAGACTACCGGTTTTATCTGCAATGTATCCGAAAATCAAGGGTAAAACAGCACCGCCAACGATAGCCATCACTATTAAACTGCTGCCGTATTCAGTATCTCTACCAAGACCTTTAATTCCGAGTGAAAAAATAGTTGGAAACATGATCGACATAAAAAAAGCGATTCCAATTACAGAATATATGGCAATGTACCCTTGCATAAAAATTGCTGGAATACATAACAGTATACATAGAACTGAATATATCGCTAGAAGGCGTTCAGATGCAATAAATCTCATAAAGAACACTCCGATAAACCTGCCAACCATAAAGGCTAAACCGCATCCCCATCCTAAATAATCTGCTGCAACCACTTTATCAATCTGAGCAACCTCAACAGCATATAAAATGAAAAAACTGAAAATACAGACCTGTGCACCAACATAAAAGAACTGAGCGGCTACAGCCCAGCTCAGATGCTTATGCCGAAGGGCATGAAATACATTTTTGCTTTCTCCTTGTTCATCATCCTGCTTAATTTCTGGCAAACGAATAAAATAAAAGATGAGTGCAATGGCCAGAATAACTCCTCCTAAAATCAGATAAGGAGTTTTCACACTAGATGCTTCTGCTGCGAGCGATAGTTGTCGGGCACTTTCAGTCATAGCATTCAGCTCTTCATCGCTTGAGCCTTTTGTCAGAATCAATCTGGCACCAATGATCGGAGCCATAGAAGCTGCTAAACCATTGAAAGATTGAGCAAAATTCAAACGTCTTGTTGCCGTTTCTGGGTCACCAAGAAGAGAAACATAGGGATTAGCTACGGTCTCGAGAATGGTAAGCCCACAGGCAATGATGAACAAAGCACCTAAAAAGAATAAGTATTGACCTGTATCAGCAGCTGGAATAAATAAAAATGAGCCTAATGCAAACAACATTAAACCCGTAATAATTCCTGATTTATATCCATAATTCTTCACCAAAATACCTGCTGGGATAGCCATAAGCAGATAAGCGATGAATACAGAAGAATCAACAAGAGAAGACTGTAGGTTATTTAAGCTAAAAGATCTTTTGAGATGAGGAATCAGAATAGGATCCAGATTATGAACAAACCCCCACATAAAAAACAGGGAGGTAATCATGATAAAAGGAAAAAAATACTTGTTTCTGGCCATAATCACCTATTTTTTAAAGGATTTGTATTCAATTTTATAAATAAATTCGATAAAACCATAAAAATCAGCCTCGAAACCAATTTGGTATGCAGGTTGATAATACAATAATACTAATTCAGGTTGTTTTATTTAAAAGAGATTGCTAATGATTGTATTTTGGCAGAAATTGGGGTATTCAAGTAGATTTTGTTGGATTAGCATATGTAATGTAAATAGCAAACGCGTGAAGCACAATTATTTTTATCCGACACGCTTGCACAGACCTTTAATAAGCGTTCTTTCGCATTGTCCCGATAGCTATCGGCAGCAGTGTTATAAATGGTAGCCAGGAAAATTCAGGAACAGGAAAATTTATATCAATCTCAAACAAATCGTCCATTCACTGAACCTCCGTTCACCTATCTTCCGCATTGACTGGTGCGGCAATTACTTAATTAGCCAACCCACTGACTTTCATAGCAGCAGGCGCAGCGGTAGCGTTTATTCGCTGTTTTTTTATTGTTTTTTAAAGGCACTCATGGTCTCGTCGTGCCGCCTCGGCATGGTACTTTTTTCCTACAGAAAAAGGTAAGGCCCCCGCGGCTATGAGCGGAGTGAAATTATATGTGCTTGGTACCACCAAGCACAAGAAACATAAAATTATTTTATAATAATTTTCATGTCAATATTTTGTGTCTTTTGTCTTGAAACAAAAGGCACCAAAAGTTCAAGAAAGAACGATGCTTCCACCCCCGAGGGCAAAACACCTGGCCCGCCGTTCTTTCATCCCACCGCACGGGTATTGTAGTTCATTTTGTATTTATTCTTTTTAGTTAAAATCTGACAGAGTACTAAGGTTAACGTTAATGGGGGTTATGAACGTTCATCCACCAACGGCTGCGTACAGGGCTTTGAATTTTGCAGTAAGGATGAATTAGAATTAACGCCCTGTCCAATGCCGCGCAAGACGGTTAATACAATTTTTATTCTCCGCCACGCTTGCACAGACCTTTAATAACCTCTCTTCCGCATTGACTGGTGCGGCAATTACAGTCTTAGCCCTGGCAGAACCTTTCATAGCAGCAGGCGCAGCGGTAGCGTTTTGGTCCTTTTTTGCTACAGAAAAAGGACTAAGCCCCCGCGGCTATGAGCGGAATGAAATTATATGTGCTTGGTGAGTAACACCAAGCACTTTCCTATGCTTGGTATTTCTCGACACTAAAATTAAAAACCACCCCCTTTTATTCCCCCGCCAGCGGTGGACACTAGGCGCCTAAGGAAAATTTGATTTTAAGATTAAATTATATCCTGTTTTCAAAATCTCTTTATCCGATATGCTGTCCCCCGCGGCTATGAGCGGAAAGAAATTATAATTGCTTGGTAACACCAAGCATTGGAAAAATTAGGTTATAATGATGAAATGTTATTGTGGCCTTTTAAACAGTCCACCATAAACACCTTTTCCAAGGATATGCCCTTGTATGGTCTGCATAACTTTGGCTCTGGTTTCAAATGGATCATTATTCACTGCCGGGAAATCCAATTTAATGTCGAGTGCGATGATCTCAAACATATAATGATGCAGTGGGCCAGTTGCAGCGGCTCCTGGACCACGGTAAACCGGACCAGTTACACTGATCTGGTAACTTCCATCAGGCAATTTAGGACCTCTTGACAGCCCCTCAGGAAGGCCAGTGGCATTTGCAGGAATATTCCATACCAACCAATGCACCTGATCATCTGTGGTTTTATTACGCACAAAATCTAGGTCATGCATATGAAGTAATAAACTCTGAGTACCAACCGGAACATTAGTCCAGGTTAAAGCAGGCGAAGTTCCTTCACCTATGGCAGCGCCAGGCGCTGCCTGGCTGTATTTTATGGGTATGATAGTTCCATCAGCAAATGCTGTTGTGGAGAGAGTCATTGGAGGAATTTGTGCACATGTAAAGAGCACAAAAGCACTAAAAAATACAAGGGTTAAAACTATTTTTTTCATGGTAATTGGATTGAATTTATGATAAGCAAATTACTAAATATGAGTATAAAATCAATGAAAATTTTACACTAGTAGAGCTGAGTTCTAAAAAAATTACAGAATGCTTAAACAATTACTATATCAGAAGAAAGCTACTTCGTTCCTAATTACTAAGTGTAATTAAAATGATTTAAATGATGCTTTTTCAATTCTAAAAAATGCGCTATTAGCTGATCTTTATTTTAATGAATTTCCAAGTGCAAAAGCCACATAACTATCTCCTTTTGACATTCCAAGCTTAGTTCCTCCACAGGCTATGACAATATATTGCTTTCCATTTAACTGGTATGTTGATGGGGTGGCAAAACCAGAAGCAGGCAAAGGATATTCCCAAACTATTTTACCGGTTTTCTTATCAATTGCGCGGAAGGTATTATCCTTAGTAGCAGCAATAAATAACAGTCCGCCAGCTGTAACCAGAGGTCCACCATAATTTTCTGTACCAGTTACCGGAATCCCTTTTTTAGTGAATTCTTTTATTTCACCTAAGGGAATCTGCCAGAGGTGCTGGCCTGTATTCAGATTAATAGCAGTAAGAGTTCCCCATGGCGGAGTAATTGCAGGATAGCCCTTTTCATCTAAAAATTTATTATACCCATTAAACCGATAGGGCACATCTGGATATTTATCTTTTGCTACAGAAAGTGCTTCCTCTTTTTCTTCACCAAAAATATAAGATATAATGGCCTGCTTTTCCTGATCCGAAATCTGGCTGAAACCCGGCATCATTCCCTTTCCATTTTTAATCAAATTGCTAACTACTATACGGCCAAGACGTTCGCGGACTCCCACTAATGCTGGGTAGCCACTTGGTGGATTTCCTGAAAAATCAGCTTTGTGACAGGTTTGACAATTATTCAGATACAATGACTTTCCGGTACTTGCAACATTTGAAACCTTATCTTTTTTACTCAAACTGAATAGCCAAGCCATCTCATTTGAATTAACATACATTATACCTTCCTTGTCAACTGCCGGCCCACCCCATTCTGCTGCCCCATCAGGGCCAGGAAAAATGATGGATTCTTTAAAGTCGAGCGGATGAAATGGCCCTTTATTGGCGTTCCTATAAATGGTAAGCAAGGAATCTCTTTTAGAAGAAAAATGGGTAATATCATTTTCTGTTATCGAATTTCTAGCGAATGGTTTTGGCAAACGTGGTATCGGCTGAGTAGGCCAAGTTTCTTCGCCAGGCAGAGTGGATTGAGGGAAAGGTATTTCATCAATTGGAAACAAAGGTGTTCCATTTTCGCGATCAAATACAAAAACATAGCCTGACTTGGTAACCTGAGCTACGGCATCAATACTTTTGCCATCCCTCTTAATGGTGATCAGGTTTGGTGGAGCTGGCAAGTCACGATCCCAAATATCATGATGAACAGTTTGAAAATGCCAGATATACTCGCCTGTTTTTGCATTTAAGGCAATCAAAGAATTAGCGAATAAATTAGACCCTTTACGGTTACCACCATAAAAATCAAAAGCAGCTGAACCTGTTGGAACATAAATGATTCCGCGTTTACGATCAACCGACATACCTGTCCAATTATTGGCTGAACCGATTGCCGAATTTTTATATGCATCAGCCGGCCAGGTATCATATCCTTGTTCACCCGGATGAGGAATGGTTTTAAAAACCCATGCTATTTTTCCGGTTTGGATATTAAATGCCTGAATATATCCCGCTGCTGCACCCGCACCTTCGTCTAAACGCAAGGGCATGACAATAAGATCACCATAAATAGTTCCTGGAGTAGTTGAAGAAACAAATTTTAACTCAGCATCTTTTCCTAGTCCGCTTTTCAGACTAACTCTACCACCTTCGCCAAAAGAAGTTATTGGCTTGCCAGTTAATGGATTTATGGCATAAAGCCAGGTTAAGTACGTGTAAAGAATTCTTTTGTCTTTACCTTTTTCCCAATAGGCAACTCCCCTGTTTACATTAGCGGCACTTTTTTGCTCTGGAGCAAAACGCCAGAGTTCTTTACCAGTTGCGGCATCGAGTGCAAAAAGATGATTGGATGCGGTTAATGCAAACAACCTGTTTCCAACTATGATGGGATTACATTGAACCTGACCTGAATCTCCAGTATGAAATTCCCATGCCGGCTCAAGAGTGCTTACATTCGAAAGGTTTATTTGTGAAAGGTTTGAATAATGATTCCTATCTGCCCCTCCCAGGTATTCTTGCCAGTCTTGATCGCCCTCAAAATATCCTTTAAAACTTAAAAACATTAGGCTCATGCCCAATAGAAAAGCAAAAATAAAGAAAGACTTTTTCATAAGATTTGAATGCTTTAAAGGTCTTAATTTATAAAAAAGAATTCAGGAACTGGCACCCAAATTAATTTAATTGGAGCTGCTTGAAAGATTCTGGAAAAATCAATAAAAGAATGAAAAAAGCTTTGCACTAGTGCATGTGCTTTTGTTAGATAGAATTAAAGGGTCAACAGCTTAAATGAAATATACTGCAGTACTGCATGAGATTTTTTTTAATTTATTAAAAGACGAATACAAAGTATTCCATAATTAGAGCTGATAATGTGATTGAGATCACAAGTTTTAATAATCAGAGTCATTTCGCCAGACCTAAATTGCAGTGATTTTTGGAGGCATGGATAATTTAGAGATTCAAGGCCAGGCCGAAACGTTAACGCAATGCTTTCACTGTGGCAATGACTGCCTAGAAGATCAATTTGATTACGACGATAGAAATTTTTGTTGTATTGGCTGCCAGAGTGTTTACACCATTCTTTCTGAAAATCAACTCTGTAATTATTACGCGTATAATACTAATCCGGGTAAAACTCAGAATGGTCAATCGACCCATTACGATTATTTGGATGAACCCAAGATCGCTTCTTCTTTACTCGACTATGCTGACGAAAATGTAAGCATCATTACGCTTTATATCCCAACCATACATTGCAGTTCTTGTTTATGGCTACTGGAGCATTTGTACAAGATCAACGCGTCTATTGTAAACTCACGTATCGATTTTCTGAAAAAACAGGTAGTGATTACATTCAAACACAAGGAATTCACTTTGCGCGAACTCATCAGCATGCTTGCTGCAATTGGTTATGAACCGGTTATCAGTTTGCAGGATGTGGTTAAGGAGCAGAATAAAGTTTCTGACAGAGGTATCATCAAAAAAATTGCGGTAGCAGGTTTCTGTTTTGGAAATGTGATGCTCTTAAGCTTTCCTGAATATTTTGGAATGGCAGCCTTTGAACATCAGTTCAAAACGTTTTTTGGCTGGCTAAATCTTGTGTTTGCCATTCCTGTAGTATTTTACAGTGGCCGCGACTATTTTATTTCTGCATGGAAAAATTTAAGGAACAAGGTTCTGAATCTTGATTTCCCTCTTGCATTAGGAATTGCAGTGATGTTCATCCGTTCAATTTATGAGATTGGGAGCGGTACTGGTGCTGGATTTATAGATACGCTTTGCGGACTAGTTTTCTTTCTACTTATTGGTAAATGGGTACAAGAGCGAACCTATCATCATTTATCTTTTGAACGCGATTATCGTTCATACTTTCCTGTGGCAGTTACTTTGATCAGTGAAGGAACTGAGAAACCTATCCCAATGGATGAACTAAAGGTTGGAGACCGCATCCTGATCCGTAATAATGAAATTATACCTGCCGACACCATACTAATGAAAGGAGATGCTGTGATTGATTTTAGCTTTGTAACGGGCGAATCAGCACCAGTGCAAAAAATATTAGGTGAAATAGTTTATGCTGGAGGGCGACAAATTAATGAAGCCATTGAGCTTGAAGTGATTAAGCCTGTATCTCAAAGTTATTTAACCAGTCTATGGAATAATGAAGCATTTGAAGGAAATAAAAGAAAAATTGACACCTTCAGCGATACCATAAGTAGATATTTTAGTGTTGCACTCTTAATTATTGCTTTTGGATCGGCAGCTTTCTGGATGTTTGATGATCATGCCAAAGCATGGCAATCTCTAACAGCAGTGTTGATAATTGCCTGCCCATGTGCCTTGGCTCTAAGTTCACCATTTACATTATCAGCTGTACTTAGCATTTTTGATAAGAATAAATTCTATCTGAAAAATACGGCTGTAGTTGAGCAGATGGCAAAAATCAACACCCTTGTATTCGATAAAACAGGTACCATAACTGCCCCTGAAGGTTTCCAAATCAGTTTTGAAGGCAATCTTAGCCATGAAGAACAATGTATGATCAGTTCACTTGCACGAAATTCAGGACACCCGCTGAGTAGGGAGCTGGTCAAGTGGATGAAAATCAATGAATATTTTACTGTCAGTTGCTATCAGGAGATTCCCGGTAAAGGTATTGAAGGTATAGTGAATAATAAACTGATAAAAATCGGCAGTGCATCATTTATTAATATAAAATCAGATAAGAAAGATACAGGAACGATTTATATCCAGATCGGCGATCATTATGCCGGTTATTTCAGTTTTAGGCAATGCTGGCGTCAGGGCTTAAAAGAACTCTTTGCAAAATTAGGTAAGCAACTAAATATGCATTTACTTTCTGGAGACCAGGATTCTGAACGCGAATTTTTACTTCCGGCATTCCCATGGGCAGATCAAATGCATTTCAATCAAAGCCCGCAAGATAAACTGAACTACATCTATGCCCTTCAGCAAAAAAACAATAAAGTAATGATGTTAGGCGATGGATTGAATGATGCAGGAGCACTCAAACAAAGTGATCTTGGAATTGCAGTTACTGATAACATCAACAACTTTTCGCCAGGATGTGATGCTATACTAGATGGAACAGGATTTGAAAAGCTACCCAACTTTATTCAGCAAGCTAAAGATGCAATGAAAGTGATCCATATCAGCTTTGGTATTTCAACACTGTACAATACAGTAGGATTATTTTTTGCCGTACAAGGCTTATTATCACCACTTTATGCAGCTATTTTAATGCCTTTGAGTACCGTTACCATTATTTCATTTACCAGTACTGCAACTCATTTATTTGCACGTAAAAACAAATTAACATGAACATCTTATACTTCCTGATTGGTTGCAGTGTGTTTTTAGCACTAATATTTCTATTCGCATTTTTTTGGGCCATGAAAAATGGACAGAATGATGATACCTACACACCAGCGGTAAGAATTCTATTTGATGATGAGCTACCAATTCAATCCAAAAAAAGTGACGAGAATCAATTTTTAAAATAAGTTCTGTCACATCATTGTCACGCCAGGCAAATTAGCTTTACCTCATAAATAAAATCGTATTGTATGCTTGAAAAATTCAACTATGACAACAAAATTGTAAGGAATTTCGCAATTGCCACTGTAATATGGGGTCTGGTCGGAATGCTTGTAGGCCTGTTGGTAGCCATGCAACTCTTTAAACCGGAGATGAACCTTGGAAACCAGTACACTACGTTTGGTCGTATTCGTCCCTTACATACCAATGCAGTAATATTCGCATTCGTAGGAAATGGAATCTTCATGGGTGTTTATTACTCCCTACAACGGCTTTTAAAAGCTAGAATGTTCAGCGACATGCTCAGCAGTATTCACTTCTGGGGTTGGCAGCTTATTATTGTTTCTGCAGCGCTCACCTTACCACTGGGCTTAACCACATCGCATGAATATGCAGAATTAGAATGGCCGATTGATATTGCCATTACGCTAATCTGGGTAGTTTTTGGCATTAACATGTTCGGAACCATTATTAAACGTAGAGAGCGACACATGTACGTTGCTATCTGGTTTTACATTGCTACGTTTGTTACTGTTGCGGTATTGCATATTGTTAATTCATTCCAATTACCAATTTCAGCATTTAAGAGTTACTATATCTATGCCGGTGTTCAGGATGCGCTTGTTCAATGGTGGTATGGTCATAATGCGGTTGCATTCTTTTTGACTACACCTTATTTGGGAATGATGTATTACTTTCTTCCTAAAATGGCACAACGGCCAGTTTATTCTTACAAATTGAGTATTCTGCATTTCTGGTCATTGATATTTATCTATATCTGGGCAGGTCCGCACCATTTATTATATTCATCCTTACCAGATTGGGCTCAATCTTTAGGAGTTGCATTTTCAATCATGCTGATTGCTCCAAGCTGGGGAGGTATGATCAATGGATTATTAACCCTAAGAGGTGCATGGGACAAAGTTCGTGAAGACACAAACCTAAAGTTCATGGTTGTTGGTATTACAGCTTATGGCATGTCTACTTTCGAAGGCCCGATGTTATCTTTAAAACAAGTGAATGCAATAGCACACTTCACTGATTGGATAGTAGCACACGTTCACGTTGGAGCACTTGGATGGAATGGATTTTTAACCTTTGCAATTCTATATTGGCTAATACCAAGAATTTACCGCACAGAGATCTTTTCTAAAAAGCTTGTTGCCTTCCACTTTTGGATTGGAACACTTGGTATTCTTTTCTATGCTATACCCATGTACCTATCTGGTTTTACTCAGGGATTGATGTGGAAAGAATTTACTCCTGAAGGAATGTTAAAATATCCAAACTTCCTTGAAACGACTCTTCAACTTTTACCAATGCATATTTTC
The DNA here is from genome assembly GCF_044348475.1 of Daejeonella sp. Classification (GTDB taxonomy): domain Bacteria; phylum Bacteroidota; class Bacteroidia; order Sphingobacteriales; family Sphingobacteriaceae; genus Daejeonella. The sequence goes on from NZ_JBIKSU010000001.1 coordinate 150,816, forward strand.
AGGGCAATTGGAGGAACATTATACCTAACTGGTGTAATAGTCATGACCTATAACCTGATTAAGACCGCAAAAAGTGGTGTTTTACTTGCAGATGAACCTGCAGAAGCCATGGCATTAGAACCTGCTTATGCTCCTATTGGTTCAGAAAAAACCTGGCATCGTTCTTTGGAACGTAAACCAATGTATTTTCTGGTGCTTTCACTAATCGTTATTTTAATTGGAGGAATGGTGGAGATGATGCCTACGTTCATGATTTCATCAAATATTCCAACAATAACCAGTGTAAAACCTTATACGCCACTTGAATTACAGGGTCGTGATTTATATATCCGTGAAGGTTGTGTAAACTGTCACTCCCAAATGGTTAGACCATTCCGTTCTGAAACCGAACGTTATGGTGAATACAGTAAAGCGGGAGAATTCGTTTATGACCACCCATTTTTATGGGGGTCAAAACGAACCGGACCAGACCTTCATCGCGAAGGTGGAAAATATTCCAATGCATGGCAATACAATCACTTGATGGATCCAACAACTATGTCTCCTGGCAGTATCATGCCGCCTTACAACTGGTTAGGCGAACAAAGCCTAGATACCACAACAACTGTAGCAAAGATTAATGCAATGAGAACACTGGGTGTGCCTTATGCTCCTTTATATGAGCAGCAAGCAAATGCAGACCTTCAAAAACAAGCTGAACAGATCAGCGCTAACTTAGTGAAGGAAAACATAACCGTTAGTAGTGATAAAGAGATCATAGCACTGATTGCTTATCTACAGCGACTAGGTACCGACATCAAAGTTGGAAATAATGCTTTATAACCTTCAAAATACTAAACAGAGAACAATTAATTAACAACAAGAACATGTTCAGACAATTTATTGATAAATCCACAGACGCAGATGTCTATCTAATAACTTCACTTGGTATCTTTTTTTTGTTTTTCGTTATAGTTACAGCAATGCTATTTACTATGAATAAAAAGCACGTGAGCTATATGAGTAAACTTCCATTAACTGACACTAAAGAATAGAATTATGAAACGTTTGATTTTTATATTCATACTACTTTTTGCAAACAATTCTGCTTGGGCTGTTGTTAATCCTGCAGATGGAACTTCTGGCAATATTTATACTGAAATACTCATCGTGTTATTTCTTGTAGCTCTGCTGTTACTCATCGTTTCAGTTGTTTTACTAAAAACTGTGCGGGTTATGGCAAATGAAATCAAAGTGCCAGGAATTATACCAGCTACTGAACCAACCAAAATGCTAGAATACGAAGAATGGTTAGCGTCAGAAACAGCTGAAAAAAGTAGCAAACTAAGTAGCTGGAATAAACTGCTTGGACTTAGGCCAATTTCGGAAGAAAAGGACATGATGCTTGAACATGATTTTGATGGCATCACTGAACTTGATAACCCTACTCCAGTATGGTTCAATGCAATGTTTTATGGCTCAATTCTTTTTGCTGTTATTTATTTGCTCAATTATCATGTATTGGAGTGGAGTCCATTGCAGGATGAAGAATACGCAATTGAAATGAAAGCAGCAAAGGCCTCTAAAAGTGCATTCTTAGCTAAAGCACGAAACCTAATCGATGAAACCACTGTACAAGTGGATGGCAACGCCGCTGTATTGGCTGCGGGCAAAACTGTTTTTATACAAAATTGTGTGGCATGTCATGCATCAGATGGTGGAGGAACAGTAGGTCCAAATTTAACGGATGAGTATTGGATACACGGAGGAACAGTTAACAATATTTTTAAGACCATTAAATATGGTATCCCTGAAAAGGGCATGATTGCATGGGAAAAAACTCTGACAGTACAACAAACTTCGGATGTATCGAACTTTATCTTATCTCTAAGTGGGACTAAACCAGCTAATCCTAAAGAACCTCAGGGAACTAAAATGTAACTAATAATACTCGCTATATCAACCCGGCCTCCTATTCATGAGCCGGGTTTTTTATTGAATTTTTATTGGGGTTGTATGTGTTTTTTTCGTTTCACAGAACTTAGATAGAATAAAATAAAGCCCGAAAAAATTGTAAACAGTCCGAAAATTGAAAATCCTCTAAGCAAAATATTGCCAAAATTATCACGCCCCTCATAATCCATGGTATGTAGCATCCATAAAAAATCAAAAATTCGCCACTTATCATTTCTGATTTTTTGAATGGTTCCCAACTCTGAGGCTACAAATACCGTTGACTTGCTAGGGTGGTCAAAACTAATAGCATAAGCGGGTAAAGGCCCTGAACGATATTCATGATGAGTAGATGTTTCAGTCAAAAGCTTTACTTCCCGAATTTTTGCACTTCCAATAAAGCCCTCCTTTGCAATTGCAATAGCTTCAAATTCGTTTAATGGTCCGCGAAGTTCGCCGGTAATTGCATTAGCCAGTTGAACCTTAAATTCTGGTTTTTTGGAATGATTGGTATGAGTTAAGGCCAATTTCTCCTTGATCAACAACTGATAAAAAGGCTGCCCTGATAGCTGAATTAACCTAATGTCATTGATGGAATCTACATTCTGACCAAGGCTTTGCATCTTTTGAATGACGGCAGAGGGAGAAATAAAATTGGAATTGCTGGACATTAAAGAAGCTGGCCTCCTGTTTAGGTCGCCATGTATCTCATCCATATTACTCCAGCTAAAATAGATCCCTCCTATGGTCCAGAATAAAAATTGCATTCCCAGTAAAAGACCAAGGTAGCGATGTATTTTGCGTATTCTGTAGTGGAAGCTCTTTGCAATTAAAACAGGGATCCTAAAACTCATTTAAATTTTGAATTATAACTATAGTTTAACTCCAACAACAAAATTCACCGTAACCTCATCACTTGTTTTTAAGGTTCCAATTAATGATTTTTTGGGTGTGACCTGAAATGTACTTAGTTTAAGTTTATGCGAACCTGCAAAGGTAATTACGCCATCCTGTATTACGGTTGCGATAAGATCCATCTTAACTACCTGAGTAATTCCTGCAATGGTAAGATTACCACTTGCCTTAACTAAATACTGATCCTTATCATCCCATGGTAATAGTTCAGATTTTACATAATGAAAGTATATTTTGTCAAATGGGTAGGATTTAAGAGTTCTATGGGCAATGCGATCCATGTATGTATTTGGACTACTTAACTTATTAACCGGCACAGTTAAGCTCAATGAATTGATCGCTTTTAACTGTCTGTTGATCAAGGTCAACTGTGCCCTGCAATCCACGCTATCGGTCTTCATTTTCCAATTATAAGCATTGGTAAATCCGCTTACCTCTATTAATCCGGAATGAAATCTGTATGCTTTCTGTTGTCCAAAGGTAAATTGAACCGATATTAAAAGTAAGATAATCAAGCTGATATACCTTAATTTAAGGGAAAATGAATGAATATAAATTTTCATACTGCAAGACTTAAAATTGCCATAATTACTAAATGCATGCGCTAACATCCTACTTACAATCCTTATATTTAAAAATTGATTAAAATTTCAAATTAGATTCGAACAACCATCTAAATGGTTTGATTCTTTCTTCAACTTTTAATCCATGTCGTTTTATACTTTGCTCCTTGATCAATTCAACAGCCTCTTCAATAGAATCAGTCAATAGAAAGAGACTTAAATCTGCTTCGGATATAGTTCCTTGTTCTTTCATCATATACGTATGTTCAATTAATTTTTGGTGAAAGTCCTTGCAAAAAATAATTACTGGGAAATCATCAATTTTCTTGGTCTGGATTAGAGTGATAGCCTCAAAATATTCATCCAGTGTCCCAAATCCTCCAGGCATAACCACAAACGCAAAAGAATACTTTACTAAAAGAACCTTTCTTACAAAGAAATATTTTATTTCAACCCATTTATCAAGATATGGATTGGGATCCTGCTCTTTTGGAAGTTTAATATTACAAGCAACTGAACGCCCTCCTACATCTTTGGCCCCACGATTTGCGGCTTCCATAATTCCGGGGCCTCCACCTGTCATTATTGTAAAGCCAAGCTTGGCAAATTCTGCGGCTGCTTTTCTTGTCAATTTATAATATTCATGATCTTCCTTAAATCGGGCTGAGCCGAAAATAGTTATACAAGGACCTATAAAATGCAGTGCCCTGAATCCTTTGATAAACTGAGTCAAAATATTAATAGTAAAAAGAAATTCCTTTAAACGCGATTGCGGCCCACTGAGAAATTTTATTTCTGATTTAGTCATAAGGTTATTGTAATTTTTTAAAAATCTCAGGCTTTGCCTGCAATAAATACAGAATCTCTGATTTACCATCTTTTGCCCATTCCATACTTACTGGGCCGTTATAATAATTTTCTAGTATAATACCCCAATTAGCAATTAAAATCACTTCTTGATCAGACAAAATAAATTGTTCGCGCTTTTCAACAGGAGTATTAACCGTATGGATTTCATGATCAATTTGATGCACAATCATATAATTTTTGCTCCCAAGTTTTTTCTGAATAATTGACTTAATCCCTGTTGATATTGCAGGTTTATAAATTATAAATTCGTCGTGAACTACACTTTTTTGAAGTTTTTTTTCATGAAGACCCCAAATTCCGGAAATATGAATTACATCAGCAAACCCAGTTTCAGGATCAGAAGTATAGGCAACACCAGAACAAGATTTTTCGGAACCGATCATTCTTTGAACACAAACTGCCATGGCCTGATGCTTAGAAGCTTTTTCAATTAAAGCTAAATCTGAAAAAAGAGATGCAAAACATTTTTTTACTGTTTCTATTAACTCTCTTTCACTTTTAATATTAAGAAAAGTTTCATACAAATCAGTGCTGGCTTGATGAGCTTTTTCAAAGCTTATTTCGCTACTTCGAACAGCTACTTCAATAACAGAATCAGAACAAAGATCACGGTATGCAGCTATTATTGCATCATCTATATCTCCAGGCATTCGTGCGCCAAGTATCAGCGACCTGGCTTTTAAGCCAATTTTATAAACACTTCCTAAATTATTTCTATCTAAAGTGGCTATCAGCTTATCATGCACGCCATCCAGCTTATTATATTCAATAAAGCGTTTATACGCACTTGCAGTAATTGCAAACCCATTAGGCACACTGATGGCCTTAAGTTCAGGATGGGTAAACATCTCACCTAAAAATGCATTTTTAACACCAACCTCTTCAGTATCAGAAACTGAAATAGTATTTAGTCTTAAAACATAATCCTTCATAATTATACAATTATTCATACTCATGCATCATTTACTAGGCTTGAATCTATCCGAATTAAAAAACCAAATTCTCACCATACGAAAGTGCAATGAATATCCGCCATTATTTATGATTCATATTATCAATTAAAATGATATAAATCATACTCTATGATCAACCATATGCCAACTTTTACATCAGATTAAAACAAGGCTAGAAAATTCGAATGTGCGTTTTAAGATTAAAATACTAGGTTTTTCAAAAAATTTGTACCCAAAAAAGCAATATGGCTGAAGCACCAAATTTCAGGGATCATCTACCTTCAATTAATGATACTGAGAATAAAAGAAAATGGATGTATCCACAAATCATTAAGGGTAAACTATATCAATACCGAGATAAGGTTAGCTATTTTCTTCTTTTACTTCTTTTTAGTGGGCCATTCATTAAAATAAATGGAGAACAATTGATTCTTCTAAATGTAATTGAACGAAAATTTGTGTTTTTTGGCCTTATCTTTTGGCCTCAAGATTTCTATCTTTTTGTTTTAGCAATACTCACATTCATCGTATTTATAGTCATGTTTACTGCCATATTTGGAAGGGTATGGTGTGGCTGGGCATGTCCGCAAACCATTTTCATGGAGCTGGTTTTTAGAAAAGTTGAGAACTGGATCGAAGGAGATTATCTACATCAGCAAAAACTTGATGCAGGACCGTTAAGTATAGAGAAAATACTAAAAAAAGGATTTAAACATTTCATATTTATCCTGATTTCGTTCTTCATCTCCAATATTTTTCTGGCCTATATCATAGGATCAGACGAATTGAGTAACATAATGACAGATCCAATCGGAGAACATACTTCTGGATTTATATCGATATGGATTTTCACTTTTGTATTCTATATAGTCTATTCATATATCAGAGAACTGGTTTGTACAGTTATTTGTCCATACGGAAGGCTTCAGGGTGTACTCCTAGACAATCAAAGTATAATCGTAGCCTATGATTATGAGCGGGGTGACCCAAGAGGTAAAGTATTAAAAACTACAGATCAACATCTTGGTGATTGCATAGATTGTAAACTATGCGTTCATGTTTGCCCAACGGGAATAGATATTCGAAATGGCACTCAGCTTGAATGTATTAATTGTACCGCATGTATTGATGCTTGCGACATGGTGATGGAAAAAGTTCATCGTCCAAGCAGACTCATTGGATTTATGTCTGAAGATCAGATCAAATCAAAAACCGGATTTAAATTAAGCAAAAAAGTATACGCTTACTCCGTAGTTTTCCTTATTCTACTAAGTGTATTAAGCTACCTGTTGTTTAGCAGAAGTGCTATTGAAACAACTGTATTGCGTGCAGGTGGAACCTTATATCAGTTAAGAGATAATGGCACTGTGAGCAACCTTTACACTGCTGAATTGGTGAATAAAACCTCTGGGAATATTGATTTTGAATTGAAAGCAGAAGATGATGAGGTTAAAATCCAATTTATCCGTAAAGAGTCTACCATAAAAAAGGGAAGTAGTGTAAAAGTGGCTTTTTTTGTAATTAGAGCTCAGAAAGATATTGAAAAGTATAAATCAGAGATAGAACTTGAGATATTTTCAGCTGGTAATAAAATAGACGAAGTAAAAACAAATTTTATAGCACCACCAAATTAAATACGATGAACTGGGGAACAAAATTACTCATAGGAATGGGATCATTTATGGCATTCATTATTACTCTTGCAGTATTGATGATTACAAGCGATTCAGATGATCTGGTAGACAAAGATTATTATCAAAAAGGCATTGAATACGATAAGGATTATGACCGTAAAAGTCAAATGCAGAAAGATCAGGCTGAACCTGAAATAAGTATCGGCGATAGTATAAGAATCGTTTTCAATAAACCCATGACAGGAATTGTTCGTTTTCTTCATCCTTCTGATAACAAAAAAGACCGTATAGTTAACCTGAATTCAGGAATAGCTAAAGAAGTAGCACTACCTTTAACTGATATAGCAGAAGGGCACTGGAAACTTATTATTGAATGGAAAAGTGATGCAAAAGAATACCTATTTGAAAAAAGCATCACCATTCATTAATTGGATATTTCCATTTTATGAGATTATACAATCATAAAGTAAAATGAATTATAACGAGCTCGCCTTTTTTACTGGTTTATTTGGGAGTATACATTGCGTGGGAATGTGTGGACCGCTGGCATTTGCAATTCCAAGCTTTCACGAAAACCGCTGGATGATAATTTTCGACAAGCTGGTATACAATCTGGGACGAACACTAACCTATATATTTTTGGGTATTATTATCGGATTAATAGGTCGGCAGTTCTGGTTAGCTGGTATACAATCATCCGTCAGTATTTTAACGGGTGTATTCATCATTCTAGCAGCCTGCTCAAGAATGCTTAAAATTTCGTTTGGAAATTGGAAATGGATTTCTAAAATGGTACAACCTTTCAATAAACTAATATCCTATGCCATAAGGCATAAAGCAGGCCATCTAATAATCGGTATACTTAATGGTTTTCTGCCCTGTGGATTTGTCTATCTTGCCTTAGCAGGAGCATTAAATACAGGAAATGTGATGTATTCAGCGCAATACATGTTATTTTTTGGACTGGGAACACTTCCTCTAATGTTGGCAGCTATGGTTAGTGTTGGATTGGTTGGACCTTCCTTTCGCAGAAGAATAAATAAGGCAATTCCTTTTGTTATGTTGGCACTTGGAGTTTGGTTTATCTTAAGAGGTCTTAACCTAGATATTCCGTATTTAAGTCCCGAAAATATTAATGAAGGAGTTGAGATTTGTTTCCAGCTCGCGGCCTGACTTGATCCGGCCCGGCCCTAACCCGCCATACTAAACAATTGCGCTTCAGGCTGTTCTGACCAAAGGCGAGCGTCAAGGGTCATGCAGATGTTTCTGAGGAATCGCTTGCCTAAGGGAGTTACAATAAGTTTATTTTCAAGTATTTCTACTAAACCATCCTGTTCAAGCAATTTTGCTCTTTCAAGCCCAGCAATAAGTTCATTATTGCCTGATAATGGAGAATCCCAATCTGTTTTTCCTGTACACATCAAATTTAAAATATGTCTTCTTATCATTAAATCTACTTCTGTTAAATGATGGCCTTTAAGTACAGGAAACTGGCCTTTGTTAATCAGATCGTAATAATCTTCTACTTTTTTAACATTTTGGGCAAATGCAAACCAGCTATCACTAATAGATGAAACTCCCAGGCCAATCATTAGCTGGGTATACTGATGAGTATACCCCATGAAATTACGATGCAGCTTGCCTGAACGTTCTGCTTTATAGAGGCTATCAGTAGGTAATGCGAAATGATCCATACCAATTTCCTCAAAACCCATGGTGATAAACTTTTGGCGACCCAATTCGTACAATTTTTGCTTTTCAGTGACTGATGGCAGATCCTCTTCAGTAAAACTTCGCTGTCCGGGTTTTATCCAGGGCACGTGTGCATAACTGTAAAAGGCAATCCGGTCGGGCATTAGCTTTTCTACCTGCAGAATGGTCTCTGCAAGACCTAAAGCGGTTTGAAGCGGGAGTCCGTAGATTAGGTCAAAATTAATTGAAGTATATCCTATTTCTCTTGCAAGGCTTGTAATTTTTTGAACCTGCTCAAAGCTTTGCACACGATTTATAATCTTTTGAACTCTGGGGTCAAAATCTTGAATTCCAAGGCTTATTCGACGAAATCCAAGTTTATACAAAGTAATTAGATGAGCTTCACTTGTATTGTTAGGATGTGCTTCAAAACTAAATTCAGCATCAGAATGGATTACTGAACCATCCATCAATCCGTTTATCAATACATTTAGATTTGCAGCATCAAAAAAGGTAGGTGTACCACCGCCAAGATGAATCTCCCTGATTAGGGGTTTTTCTTCAAATATCTCCCGATATAGTTTCCATTCTTTTAAAATTGCCTGTATATATGGATCTTCAACGTGGTGATTTTTTGTAATTCGGGTATTACAACCACAATACGTACACAAACTTTCACAAAATGGCAAGTGGACATATAAACTTATACCGTTACTTGCATTACTCTGATCGAATGAAAATTTAACAGAAGTTTTCCATTCATTAATATCAGGAGCTGCAGTATCCCAATAAGGGACAGTAGGATAGCTGGTATAACGTGGTGCAGCCACGTGATATTTATTAATGAGTTGCTGCATGTTCATAAGTAATTGATAAAAATAAAATCAAACAAGGGTCAGATTTTTTTACATCCATCAGCACAGATACATGCCTTACCTGAACATTTACCTTCATGCCAGTTATCTAGATTTTTGATGGTAAGATTTGCAATTTCTTGTAAAGCTTCTTTAGTTAAAAAAGCCTGATGTGGAGAAACAATGACATTGGGATAAGATATTAGCTCTTTAAGAATTGCATCTTTATTTTCGTCATTTCTGTGATCATTAAAAAATAGACTTTTTTCAAACTCATATCCATCCAAACCGAGATAAGCAATTTTTCCACTTTTAAGAGATTTTAGCAATTCAGCAGTTTTTATCAATTCGCCACTTCCGGTATTGATCAGCATAACACCATCCTTCATCTTACCCAGACTTTGATTATTGATGAGATGCCTGGTATCGGGGTTTAATGCTACATGTAAGGAAATAATATCCGACTCGGCAAGGAGCTGGCCTAGATCTCTTGTTTCTACACCATTTAGAAATTCGGGATAGTATTTGTCATAACAGATTACCTTGCATCCCAAACCTTTATAAATAGCTGCTGTTGCTTGTCCAACATGTCCAAAACCTATTATACCTACTGTTTTTTTGAAAAAACTAAATCCAATGTGTTGATCTATTCTAAAATCAAATTCTCTTGTACTATTTACGGTCGATACAATTTTACGGCTCAAAGACAAAGCCAGCATAACTGCATATTCAGCAATTGATTGAGGTGAAAAAGATGGAACATTTGCCAGTTTTATTTTCCTTAAACCTGCAGCATTCCTATCGATATGGTTTGTTTCTAATGAACGGGTGGCAATATATTTTATACCAAGATCGGCCAGTTTATTAATAACGGCTTCAGAAACATCATCATTGGTAAAAACAATAACTGCTTCTTTTCCCTCTGCATACATAACAGTATCAAGGCTCAGAGGATTAGAAATTAAAGTAATATCGTGCTGCTTTTTATTAGCACGAGCCAAAAATTCCTTTTCAAATTCTTTGATACTGTAGGCAACAACTTTCATTCTATCATAGCTATTCTCCAAAAATAGAATTTGGAAAAGCTAGTTGTAATGAGTCAAGTCATGTAGAAAAATGATCTTTGTCAGTTTTTCATCTTTAGGAGTTTCAATTGATCAATAATTTGGATCACACTGCCCTTTTTTTCGATAATTCCCTCATCCTTAAAATCACTTAAAGTACGGCTAACTGTTTCTGTTGCCATTCCTGCCATGGATGCAAGGTCTTCTCTTGAAATCCGAATTTGAGACTCTCCAACAGAATCCTGATGAATTTTAGTTAGACGGATTAGAATCTCAGCCATACGCTTTCGTACAGAATGGTATGCGAGCTGTAGCAATTGCTCTTCCTTTTCAATGAGGTTACTAGAAATTATTTTAATAAACTTCTGACCAACATCTGTATAATTATCAAGCAATTGTTTAACAATATCTTTGGGAAGGAGGCAAATGGTGGTATCTTCTGTTGCTTCTACAGTTTCATTATAATGATCACCAGATAACATGGCCTGGATTCCAAGATATTCTTCTGAACCATACATTCCGGTCACAAGTTCTCTACCATCTTCATTTAACTTGATAGCCTTAACTCGACCACTTAGAATCAAATAAATGCCTGTTATAGAATCTCCCTCATAATAAACAATCTGCTTTTTTCTAACCAACTTTACTTTTCGATCGGCTATTACTTTTTTCAGTTCATCTAATCCCTGATTCTGATTTGCAAGAAGCTTAAGGCTTTCGTATGATTGGCTGTAAAAAGATTCTAATTTCTGCTTTTTATGAAATCGTGATTCAATGGCATTGAGCAATTCCATATCATCAAATGGCTTGGTCAAATAATCATCAGCTCCCATTTCCATACCTTTTCTCAAATCAGAACGCTCTGCCTTGGCAGTAAGAAAAATAAATGGAATATTTCCAGTATTCTGATTTTTTGAAAGTAGATACAATACCCCATATCCATCAAGCTCGGGCATCATGATATCGCAAAGGATCATATCCGGAAGATGTTTTTGGGCCAGCTCTACTCCTATTTTGCCATTTTCAGCTTGTAATACTTCATAACCTGCAAGTTCCAAGATTTCCATTGAACTTTCTCTGATGTCTTCATTATCCTCAATAATTAGAATTTTTTTCTTCATAGAAATTTACTGTGGAAAATTGAGTGTAAATACAGTTTTCTGATTAACAAGGCTTTTAAAATCTACTTTACCGCCCATAAGGTTAACGTATCGAAGAATTATATTCAATCCTAATCCGGTACCAGGTATGTTGCCAGTATTATTTGCTCTGAAAAAAGGCTCAAAAAGATGTTTATGATCAATTTCTGGAATACCAATGCCATTGTCCCGAACTGTTATACTACATTCCGTATCGGTAAGCTCAGTGTTAAATTCAATGAATGTATTTTCACCAGAGTATTTTATTGAATTTGAAATCAGATTAATAATACAATTTCGAAGCAAATTCTGATCAAGCAAAACCATACTATGCAAACCTGTATGCTGGTAAATGATATTTTGATCTTTTTTGGCCATTAACTGCATTTCTTCGGTAATCTCTTCAGCAAGTTTAACCATATCGAATTTAGTAAAATTAGTTTCGATTTTTCCAGCCTCCAAGCGTTCCAACGATAGGAAATCATCCAAAATGGTTGTTAGATTTCCAACTGAATTTTTGATTTTACTGACATGTTTACTAACATTTATGTCGTCTGATTGCGATTTATACTTTTCGATCAGCGAGGCTGATAGCTGAATGGAGCTCAGTGGTGTTCGAAATTCATGAGAAGCCATCGATACAAATCTGCTTTTAAGCTGGTTGAGCTCTATTTCTTTTTCGAGTGATTTGCTGACCGACTCTTTTGCTGCTTGGAGTTCAGTTACCGATTTTTGCAAGGAATTGGTTCGCTCTTCAACCAATTTTTCAAGTTGAGATGCATAATGAAGTATCTTTGATTCTGCTTCTTTCTCTTTAGAAAGATCATGAATAAACCCAGCATAAATAGTTCTTCCCGAATACTTTACTTCATTTACCCCCAAACGGAAGGGAAATAAAGTACCATCCTTTTTTTGCCCATTAACATCTCGACCTTTTCCAATGATATGAGGACTGGCGGTTCTTTGAAAGCGTGCTATATATTCATCATGTTGATCTTTATCAGGCCTGGGCATAAGCATTGAAACATTCTTCCCAATTACTTCGTCAATTGAGTAGCCAAATAAGGCACAAGCAGCGGGATTTATTGACTCTATCAATCCGCGCTCATCAATAGTTATAATGCCATCAATTGCATTTTCTATAATGGCATATAATAAAGCACTCTTTTCAGTCATGAGGTAAAAATACTCTTTTGAAAATGAAAATCAGGAAATTATGAATAGCTATAAGGTATGAAAATTATGATCAATTTAAAGCAAGATAAAGAACTGCTGCAAGGCTTGCTCCTACCATAGGGCCCATAACAGGAATCCATGAATACGACCAGTCACTTGATCCTTTACCTGCAACAGGAAGTAAACTATGCATGATTCTGGGGCCAAGATCCCGCACCGGGTTAATTGCATATCCTGTAGTTCCTCCTAGTGATAGTCCGATAGCCCAAACTAGGAACATCACCGGAATAGCACCCAAAGATCCAAGCCCGACAGGTGTTTTAGTATCTACAATTTCAGCAGTGGTAAAATAGAAGATTACAAAAAGTAATACAAATGAGCCAATGATCTCACTGGTCAAATTTGAAATTGTATTTCTTATTGCAGGTCCTGTACTGAATACCGCCAACTTTAAACCCTTGTCGTCTGTAACTAAAAAATGATCCTTATACTTAACCCAAACTAACAAAGATCCAAGCATTGCTCCAAGCAATTGGGCAAGCATATATATGGGTACTTGAGCCCATTCAAATTTACCGGAGATGGCAAGCGCGAAGGTTACTGCAGGGTTCAAATGCGCCCCACTGTAAGGAGCTGAGACTACTACACCAACAAATACTGCCAGAGCCCATGCCGTAGTAATCACCATCCAACCACCCCCATTGCCCTTTGTCCCAGTTAAAACTACATTGGCAACTACTCCGTTGCCTAATAAGATCAGAAGTGCTGTTCCTATAAATTCTGCTAAAAATGGTGTCATAATTGAAAATATTGTTTTTTATAAACTTACATTAGCTTTTGCAGCCTTTATTGCCCGCTCCCATCCATTGATCAATTCATCATAATTTTCAAGCGCTGCAGGTTCAAAATTCCTTTCAACTTTCCACTGTGCAGAGATTTCTTCCACATCGCTCCAGAAACCTGTTGCCAATCCGGCAAGATAAGCAGCACCCAGGGCAGTTACTTCTGTTACTTGCGGACGAATAACTTTGCATTTCATCATATCGGCCTGAAATTGCATTAATATATTATTTGCAGAAGCTCCACCATCAACTCTTAGCTCACTGATGGGAGTTCCAGCATCAGCTTCCATTGCCTTTAGCACATCCATGGTCTGATAAGCAATACTTTCTAGTGCTGCCCTTGCAAAATGTCCAGAATTTGTTCCACGTGTTATTCCTGTTATTGTTCCTCTGGCATGCTGATCCCAGTGAGGTGCACCCAGCCCTGCAAAGGCAGGAACAACAAAAACTCCACCATTGTCGTTTACTGTTGCTGCAAGGTCTTCAACTTCAGCAGAAGACTTGATCAATCCAAGTTCATCTCTTAACCATTGTACCACAGCACCACCTATAAATATACCCCCCTCTAATGCATAAGTTACCTCTCCATTAATTTTCCAGGCAATGGTAGTGAGCAGATTATTGGCAGATATGGCTGGTTTCTTACCAATGTTCATCAGCATAAAACATCCTGTTCCATAGGTATTTTTCACCATCCCAACTTTGGTACACATTTGTCCAAAAAGAGCTGCCTGTTGATCTCCAGCAATGCCAGCAATCGGAATTTTAGTTGCCAGGATATTACCTGCAGTATGACAGAATATTTCACTAGAAGATTTAACTTCCGGAAGCATGCTCATTGGAATATCAAAAATATCCAATAAAGTTTGATCCCATTCAAGAGTATTAATATCAAATAACATGGTACGTGATGCATTACTAACATCAGTAACATGGGTAGTATTTCCGGAAAGTTTCCAGATCAACCAGCTATCAACTGTACCGAAAAGTAGTTTGCCTTGCATCGCTTTTAGACGGGCACCCGGAACATTTTCAAGAATCCAACGAACCTTAGTGGCCGAAAAATAAGAGTCGATAATCAGGCCAGTTTTTTGACGGATCATATCGCCATGTTCCGTTCTGATCGAATCACAATAATCTGAAGTTCGACGATCCTGCCAAACAATTGCATTGTAAATAGGAAGGCCAGTTTCTTTATCCCAAACCACAGTAGTTTCCCTTTGATTGGTGATACCGATTGCGTGAATATCAATTGAATTAAGTCCGGCCTTGGCTATAGCCTCGGTAACAACAGAAACCTGACTTGACCAGATTTCTAAAGGATCATGTTCAACCCACCCTGGTTTAGGATAGATCTGCTCGAATTCTTTTTGCGAAACAGCAACAATACTACCTTTGCGATTAAATAAAATAGCTCTGGAACTGGTGGTACCCTGGTCTATAGATAAAATATAATCTGACATAGTAATAAAAATTAATTCGACCGGATGTTTATAGCTTAATTAAATATGAGAAAAATATGTAATATTGAGCATAATATTTATCGATAAAAAGATAGCATGCTACTATAATTATAGCAACAGCATGAATTATGAGTTTTTTAATTAAATGAGTAAATAGAATAAATAATCAAACCATTATCTATTCAAAACACATCAGCCATTTAACATGAATATTGGAATCATAGGCCTTGGCGACATGGGCTGTATCTATGCTAAATCTTTCTTAAAAGCTGGCTATAGGGTTTATGGCTGCGATTTACCACATCGCAGAGAACTACTCGAAGCAGAGCTTGGCCCTTATGGCATTGAAATTTTGAAAGATGGTAAAGAAGTTTCCCGTATATCTGATGTGATATTTTACTCTGTTGAAGCTGAACGAATTGCTGAAGTAGTGAGTCAATATGGCCCCCATACCAAATATGGGGCAATAGTAGCGGGGCAGACATCTGTAAAGCATCCAGAAATTGAGGCATTTGAAAAATACCTGCCAAAGGATTCTCATATTATAACCTGCCATTCACTGCACGGCCCAGGATTCGATCCTAAGGGACAAAAAATGATTGTGATCCCTCACCGTACAACAAAGGAGGCTTATCAGCGAATGACCGATATCCTTTTATCTTTGGGTTCGGTATTAAATGAAATAGCTGATTACCACGAGCATGATAAAATTGTTGCTGACACGCAGGCAGTAACACATATGGGCTTTGAAAGTATGGGCACCGCCTGGAAAGAAGCCGGCTTTTTTCCATGGGAAAATGCCTCCTATCTCGGTGGAATTGATAATGTAAAGATCCTGATCACTCTTAGAATATTTAGTTATAAGGCGCATATATACGGCGGATTAGCCATATTGAACCCCTATGCCAAGCAGCAGATCAAACGTTATGCCGAATCTGAATCTGAGCTTTTCAAGCTCATGATCAAAGAAGAAGCTGATACGTTCAGAAAGCGGCTTTATAATGCCAAGGATTTTATTTTTGGGCAGAATCATAAACCTTTAATGCTTAACGAAAAAGTCATGCAGGAGTTCTCACTATCGGCAGGATCTGAACATCGTAAACCAAATTCACATTTGAGTCTGCTTAGTATGGTAGACGCCTGGTATCATCTCGGTATAAACCCATATGACAATCTGATTTGCCAAACTCCCCCATTCCGGCTAAGATTAGGAATTGCTGAATACCTCTTCAAAAATGAAGAACTTTTAGAAGAATCAATTGAAACTGCATTATTCGATAAAACGATCCGTGGAGACGATTTGGAATTCCACTCAGCAGTACGCGAATGGTCATCAATTATTGGCTATGGCGACATGGAAGGCTATAAACAGCATTTTGAGCAAGTAAAAACATTTTTTGCAGGAAGGCTAGAACATGGCCGTGACCAAAGTGCAGAATTGATTAGAAAGCTTGAAATAGAATAATTCTTGAGTCATTTTCCATATATGTGACTTCTGTCATATTTTAAGAGCCCTTTAATGCTCTTATTTGCACTCGTGATTTTAACCTATTTATAATTTTCATGAGTCATACATTTCATATTCCTGTTCTTGGGCTAGCCTATTCTGTTGATACCCCAGTAAAAGTAGCACGTTATGGTATCAGTTCTGTTGTTTCTATAGTTGATGACATGTTGATTGAACGCATGCGTCAATTCTATACTGAAAAACGCAAGGAGACATTTGTACCCATAAATCCCAAAGAGGTCGATTTTAGAAGCAAAAGAATAACTGCCTATCTCAATCTTATAAAAAAGATTGTTGATGAACAGTTTGATACTCTGAAGAAGCAATCTTTTGATGATGGTACAGACCTAAACAGATATTTTAAATTATTACCTGACACATCACCCTTGAAAAGCAAATATGAGCAGATGCGTTCCAAACAAGACCGCATAGTAGTTTCTGCATTACAACAGGAATTGCTAAATGAAATGCAAAAGGGTGAAATTCAGGTAAATATTATGGCCAAGGTTGACCGGATGAATCCAGATACCAATGGTGAGCAACTTTCAGACTCCCTATCGGCATTGAAAGGTTTTGCTGAAAGTGATATAAACTCTGCTGTAGTATTATCAGCAGGAATGAATCCACGACTTTACGGTTACTTAGAAAACTTTGCAGACTTTCTTCCTGATCAATGGGGTAAATTTAAAAAAAGCGTCATTTTAAAGGTCAGCGATTTCAGATCGGCACTTATCCAAGCTAAATTTCTTGCAAAAAAAGGTATTTGGGTATCCGAGTTCAGAATTGAATCCGGACTTAATTGCGGTGGTCATGCATTCGCTACCGAGGGCTATTTACTTGGCCCAATTCTGGAGGAGTTTAAGCTGAAAAAACAGGAGATGATTAATGAGCTCTATGAAATGTATAGTAAGGCAATACTTGAAAAAGGCATTCAATTAACCCAGGCACCACAGATGAAGATCAGCGTCCAGGGAGGTATTGGAACTGCCCATGAAAATAATTTCCTGATGGAACATTATCAATTAGACGCTACTGGATGGGGAAGTCCATTTTTACTGGTACCTGAAGCCACAAACGTAGATGAGGAAACATTAGAACTACTGGCAACGGCATGTAAAAATGATTTTTATATCAGTAGTTCATCGCCCTTGGGAATTCCATTTAATAATTTCAGTAAAAGCACATCAGAAAAGCAAAGGCTAGAACGAATTGCCAAAGGCAGACCCGGCAGCCCCTGTGTAAAGAAATACCTATCCACAAATACAGAATTTACCGAACAACCAATCTGTACGGCCTCAAGAGAATACCAAAATTTAAAGATCAAACAGTTGGAAGCTGAAGGCTTAGATCCTGAAATTTTTCAGACAAAATTCAATGAGATCACTGAAAAAATATGCCTTTGCGAAGGCCTTGCAGCGCCAGCATACTTAAAAAATGACATTTTAAAGCCTAAAGAAAGTAGAGCTGTAGCTATTTGTCCGGGACCGAACATAGCCTATTTTAGTGGGAAATTCTCACTTGATGAAATGGTGAGCCATATTTATGGTAAGCTCAATTTATTGAATGATAACGACCGTCCAAACCTATTTGTAAATGAACTGAATCTTTATGTAGAATACCTCAAAAAAGATGTCAGTAAGCACTTACAGGAAATGAGTGATAAAAAAGCTAAATACGTTTCAAAATTTAAAGAGCAGCTGCAGGTAGGAATCGATTATTACAAACAACTTGTTCCAAAAATCACCAACCAGACCGAAGTTTACAGAAAGAAAATGCTGAATGAACTCAAAGTAATTGAAGAACAATTACAGCAGTTAAACCCGGTAGTAAATCAAGAAATATAATAGAAATCTGAATCAGGTAAAGCCGGATCATCAAAACACATTGATGACCGGCTTTTTTTTGATTAAAAATCTTGTAATTAATTCATTATTAGGTATTTATTAAAGTATAATTTTAATAAAATATGCACAAAAAACTCTCCAATTATGATTGTAATCATATAATTAGGAGAATTTAATAGATAAATTGTATGATAATAAAACTAAAATAAAAATTATGAGAAAGATCTTTTTAGCTACATCATTGATCTGTATTTCAATGCTGATAAGCTGCCAAAACAGTACAAAACAGTCAACTGAAACAGAGGGCAGTACAGAAACAATTGCTACTGGGCAATCAGGAGTACAGGATGATCTGTCGCAAAAAAATGTTGTTCAGGTTGCTATCGGGAGCAAAGACCACAGTACTTTAGTTACCGCTATCCAAGCTGCTGAATTAGTAGACGCATTAAGTAATGCCGGACCATTTACAGTGTTTGCACCTACCAATGAAGCATTCAATAAATTACCTGCCGGAACAGTAGAAAGTTTATTAAAACCTGAAAGTAAAGATGACCTGGCCAATATACTGCAGTACCATGTTTCACTTGGTGTATTTAAAGCTGAGAGTTTTACCGACGGGCAAGTACTTGGTCAAGTAAACGGCAATGACATCACCATAAGTGTAAAGGATGGCAAAGTTATGATCAATGGTGCAAAAATTGTTGCCTCTGTACCGGCATCAAATGGCATTATACATGTAATTGACGGGGTATTATTACCACCTGTAGCCAAATAAGTATCTAATTTTTAGCGAATATATTTCCTATTAAAAATACAATTATCAATTAAATGAGGATCTCCACGTAGAGATCCTCCTCTTAAATTAATAATAGAATCCTATTTACTTTTGGATTTTAGTTCTTTTTGATATTCCTGAATATTTTCGCTGATTATAACGGAAATATTTAATGCACGTTCTTTGGCAAGATCTGCTTTTGATCCTTTAAACAATTCATTAACTGTTTTTACGAATAAGTTATTCCAACGATTAAAATGAGTTTTATTTAGCGGTTGAATAGGATGAAGTTGTTTATGTAGTTTTATTGGATTGCCTGCATAAGAACCAGAAAACAGAATAGCATTTTCCCAGAAATTATACATGACCAAAAAATGAGTTGACCAGTTGACGTGTGCCACATCATTAAAAATATAGCCCAGCTTTTTATCGGCTATTACTTTGGTATAAAAAGTATTAACCAATAACTCAATATCTGTCCGGTTTTCTATATCCTTTTTCAACTAGCTATGCAGATTATGTCATTCCAATGGTATTCATTACACGTTCATTGCAGTTGTCTTGAATTAAGCAAAACAATTGCCTTTGCTACGTGCGAATATGTAATTCAATATAGTTACCTAGTTAGTCTAGATGAACCTCAAGGTTATCCTGAATCTATATTGATTCAGCAATAAAATGTGCAGTCAGTATATTTTTCTAAAATCCTAGTGCATATTTTGCTTTACCCTTAATTTCAAGAAGAAAACCTTGGCATGGTGGAGCATTCTTTTGATTAATCTATCAAGTATCAATATGCCGTGTTGCTCTCTAGAAATAGGTATTAATGTAGGATGTCTTTTTACATTAAAGATCTTTAGAATTAAATTTTCTGGCAGAATACCAAACCGGTAATAGGATCCAGAACAACAATACAAAAAAAGAAAATAGTAATCCAGTTGAGGTTCCAAAGAAGTCTTTGAAAACTGCACCAGTATATCCCATCATGGCAGACACATCGAGCTGCAATAGAATCAAGATTCGGCTTAAATCTATAGGATTAAGAGCACTTAATGCGATCATTGGCTTTTCCAACGGATAATCTGCAAACTGGAACAATAAAAACAAAACCAATCCATCGAATAACAATGAAAAATATAACCATAGCATAATTGCTGCGCCAATTCCTTTTGCTTTATCCCGCATTTTTACTGTTGCAAGAAAAGCGATGGCAGCAAAAATAATACTGAGAATTATTCCAGAAAGGATCATAGTATAACCTATTCCATTTGCCTGATAGATCAAAACCGGTATTCCTGCACCAATAAAAAATGCTATAGAAAGCGACGATGCAAGACCTATAAATAAGCTAAGCCAAATTGTACGTCTTTTGAGAGGCTGACTAACCAGCAGTTCAATAAACTCAACAGAATTATACATATAAATGGTAGAAAAAATAATGCTCACAAGTGGCACCACAATCAGAATAATATTCAATAAACTTAACAGTCCTTTACTGTTATTATCTTCCAAACTAAACACACTGAAAGATGCTACAAGCAAAAAAGCAGTGTAGATCACCACAATTTTATTTCGAAGGATATCTGTAATTACGTATTTTATTATCTTATTCATAGTTGCTGATCATCACTTGTGCAATTGATTTTACGAGTCTTTCCTCACCCGTATCCCTACGCAACTCTTCCATGCTTTTATGGAAAACAAGCTTTCCATCCTGCATATAAATAATCCTTGTAACCAAATCATCTAGATCGCTCAATATATGTGAAGTAATCAGAACCAGTTTACCCTTATCCTTTTCTGCAATAATTTTTTCTTTGAAGAGCTCAGAAGCTACCGGATCAAGACCTGCAGTAGGCTCATCAAGGATCAGTACTGAGGGTTTGAACAGAAATGCAAGTGCAGCACTTACTTTTTGAATGGTTCCGCCTGATAAGGTTCGCATTCTCTTATTCAAGAGGTTATTTATGGAAAACGCATGGATAAGATCTTGGTCTAGCTCGCCAGATTTACCACGTATATCTTTCATCATTCCCAATACCTGTCCAATAGTCATATTATCAGGATATCGACCAATCTGAGGCATATACCCTATTTCATCTCTGTATTGATAGTTATTAGCGATGTCTTTCCCATTGAAAGTGATAGAGCCACTATCAGGAATTACCATACCCAAAATTGATTTGATTAGTGTGGTTTTTCCACTGCCATTCGGACCAATCAATGCAATACATTCTGATTTATCGCAAGATGTAGATACATGGTCAAGCACGTTTAATTTACCAAACTGTTTATTTATATTTTTAAAAGTAATCATAGTTTATATGCTAAGAATCATCACTGAAAACACTAAGGCAAAAGCCATATCTAGAATGCTTTATTCATCATTGGACTATTGTCTTTAAGATTTTCAGGCGTAAGACTCGGCAATATTTTTTCTGTTTTATCAAGAAGTGTAGTGATGAAACTTCTGAATAAAATCATTGCGGGAGGATACTTCTCAACAATCATTGAATACATACTTACAGGCCGATATGGAATATCCCCAATTTTATCTTTGTTTAAATCATAGCCTTCGTATTTATCCCAATAGTTATTTTTAAACTGATTCAGTACAAGTGAACCATTGGTTCCTACATCAAATGTATTGCCAGTGAAATTATTATATTCTAGAATTACATCGGCACAGCTTGCCTGAATTTTTAAGGCCCAGCCATTGTTTTCAAATACATTTCGTTTCATGTGAATACGGTTGGCGCCTTCCATAAAAATGGCACTGGTATTTTTAGTAAAATAATTGCCTTCCATATAACCATCAGATATTTCTTTGAGCAAAATACCATGAGCCGCATCGCCCCAATTCTCTTCAAAATAATTGCTAAACATTTTAATTCTGTTAGAGTACATCACTGATACCCCCGAACCATTATTTCTAAAAACATTGTTCACATACATATCATCATTCGAAAACATAAAATGCAAGCCATAGCGAATATTGTTTTTAGATATATTCCGCCAGATCACTGAATTTTTAACGAATTCGAAATATATACCATCTCGGTGCCCAGAAATATTATTACCAATAATTCTTAAACTATCCCCTTTCCAACAGTGGATACCATTACCACTTTGCTGCTCTTCTATGCTGATGGCTTTCAGCGTATTATTTTCAATGATGCAATTCATTCCATTCTGGATATAAATTCCAAAAAATGTATCTTCAAGGATATTATTGCTGATCACCACATTCTGGCTATCATATACTTTTATTCCACTCAGATCTTCCAGACTTGAAATGCCGCTATGTATCAGCTTAAATCCGTCAACAACTACATCATTAGCTTTTACAGAGATTATTTCATACTTCCGTTCACCATTCAGAATAGGTAGACCAATGCCCTTGAGTACAATGCTTTTATTAATTATTAAATTCTGTTCACTATAAATTCCTGAATCAACAAGTATTGTATCGCCATTTGTAGCGGCAATGATAGCTGATCTTATATTTTTATGAGTACGTTTTGCACCCGCATAAATAGTATATGCAGATGCATTGAAATTTAAAATACTGCAAATTATAAGGAAGAAATATCTCACTTCTGCATGTCCTCCCATGTTATGACATTACCATAAAATTTAGGTAAAGCCTTTGCCAAACTAGCTTCCTGACTAAAAGCGGCAATATTGCCATTCATCGGACTTTTCAAATCGGGGCTTTGAAGAAAAAATGCGTTTTTTGCATCAATCAGATTATTCGGATCAGAGAAATCAACAAAGTATATTCCGGCAATATCTTTGGGTGCAATTGTGCCTTCTTTCAAAAACTGGATAACACAGTGCTCATCGTCAAACTTATAGATCTTACTTTTTGTAGTCACTATTTCTGCGCCAAATCTATGATCACTAATAGTCATTTTACAAAAGTCGCAGTTATCTTTTCCTATACGGATGGGCACAGGTTCTGTACTGCAAGAACTGAACAGCATGGCCACAAGCATAATGACAGAAATTTTGAGAGTAGTTGACTTATTAGAACCTGCTTTAACCTTCTTCCATTCAAGAACAACACCTACTAATAATACCAGACCGGCACCTATAAATATCCAACCACCTGTATCCGGTACCGAATATGCTCCAAAATTCAATAATTGCTTGAAACCAATCAATGGAGGCTGATAGGCCATACCCGGCACAATGATGGCTGCATTTGGATCAAGATTATGCCCATAATCATATTCCCACCTCCAAAAATCAACCATGGCGAGCACTCCAAATGTTACAAACAAGCCAAGCAGGGTAAACATTAGTTTTCTGCCTGCCAGGATAGCCGTAAGAATAAACAAGCCTGCAAAAAATAAAATAATACCAGGCAACACCTTAAATTCAACAAAATCATCGGCATGAAGGGTCTTCATTCCGATATAATGATTCAGTCCGTTAATTATATCTACACTACCCGATAATTTATGAGCATGAATCAATAGCGTCAAACCCTCCGGATACTGTGGTGCGGTGAGTTCAATTCTCCAGATCGGAGTAAACAAAACCGCTACCAAAGAAAATCCAGCAATAAGAATCGCTATTCTGCTAGAATCGGCAATTTTATTATTGTTCATCATTAATTAGTATAGAAAGAGAGATATAAGAATGCTGAAAGCATATCCCATATCTCTCTTCTGTGGATGAGTATTATTTCTTGGTATTTGGTACTGAAGTGCCAGATTTAGCCATGTTTGTTCCTGTACTGAAACTTATTGGCACATTACTGCCTGCAGGCGATACCCTAACATATCCAGACATTTCTTGGTGAAGTGCACTACAAAAGTCAGTGCAATACATTGGGTACATACCCGCTTTTAATGGTACCCATTTTAAGGTTGTAGTTTCACCGGGCATAACCAGAAGCTCTGAATTTAAAGCCCCTTTAATTGCAAATCCGTGTGGAACATCCCAATCCTGCTCCAGGTTAGTGGTATGGAAATAAACTTCATCACCCACTTTTATCCCTTCAATATTATCAGGAGTTAAATGAGAGCGCATCAATGTCAGGTTTACATGTACCTTATTCCCCTGTCTAAAAACTTTGGCTTCACCTTCTCCCTTGGCAACATAAGGATGATTATTTTCTTCGATCTTGAAAAATTTTACAGACCTGTCTTTGATCACACTTGCGGCAACACCTTGGGCATAATGCGGTTCACCAATAGTAGGAAAATCTAATAATAACTGCATTTTATCGCCACTAATATCATAAAGCTGAGCACTTTGAGACAACTCTGGCCCGGTTGGTAAATAACGGTCTTTAGTGATCTTATTATAAGCAACCAGGTATTTTCCGGTTGGCTTTTTAGAATCTCCACCAGGAATCATCAGGTGACCAACAGAATAATAAGTAGGAACTCTGTCTAGTACTTTAAGGTCTTTCACATTCCATTTTACAACTTCACTGGATACGAACATGGATGTATAGGCATTTCCTTTATCATCAAATTCTGTGTGCAATGGTCCTAAACCTGGTTTTTTAACCTCACCATATAATGCTGCTTCGTACTTGATCACAGGAATGCCATCATATACACCGTCAAATGCTTTTTCAGCAATTGCTTTTTGAATCTTATCAAAACTGAATACTGGAATCAATGCGGCCAATTTACCACTACCAACAATGTATTCTCCTGTTGGGTCGACATCGCAACCATGCGGAGATTTAGGGCATGGAATCATATAAACTAAACCCGGATGATCTTTCATATCAAGCACAGTTACTTCGGTTTTAATTATTGAGCTTGCTGTATGAGTACTTTCATCAAAACGATTGCTTGCATATTTGGTTTTTTGCTTACGACCTTTTCCTTCTTTGATCAATTTTTCAGCCAACTTCCAGTTTACAGCCATAATAAAATCTTTATCCCGTTTAGAAGCATTTACTTCTAATAGTGTGCTTGCCTGTTCTGTATTATACGTACTGAAGAAAAACCATCCATTCGATTTACCTTTACCTGCATGGCTTAGATCGAAGTTTACTCCGGGGCCTTGAATCTGAAAGGCAACATCCATATTGCCATTTTCTTTATCAACGCTCACAAAGCTTATGGTTCCTTTAAAGTTATCCTTATAGGTATTGATAGGAACATCTCCATTTTTATCATCAGGGGGGACACTAAATCTTGTCCCGGCAACAATGTATTCAGAGTTTTCAGTAATAAATGGTGAAGAATGATTTCCACCACTATTTGGAAGTTCAAGAATCTCAGAGGTTCTGAAAGTACCTAGATCAATACGGGCAACCCGTGGGGTATTATTTCCATTGGCAAATGCCCATCGGCCATCAATTTCGCCATTGGTCTGTGACATGGAAACGTGGTGAAGATCATCCCATGGAACAATTCCATGCGAGGTGTTCAGCATTGGTTTTGTTTCTTCAGAATAACCCCAGCCTTTTTCCGGATCAACAGAGAAAACAGGAATTACACGGAGTAACCTACCACTGGGAAGGCCATAAACTGAAAGCTGACCACTAAACCCTCCTGACACAAAGTTGTAGTATTCATCATACTTTCCTGGTGCCACATATACTTTTGCAGCCGCATCTCCACTAACTGCAGAACCGGCATTCTTTGGCTTACAAGCATTCATGCTTACTAATAATGCTAGGGCAGCCATGCCCTGGGCATATTTTGAAATTATCTTCATTTGTTTAATTGTATGGTAAGTATTAAAATGGTTTAAAAAAAAATGGACAAAAATTGCTTCATAACATTACTAAATAATAGTTTCAAGTATTTTGAAGTCAGGGCCTAAATCGATGAAAATGATCTATTTCACACCATCATTTTTTCGCATATATTCCAAAAGATTCCTAGCATCTTCATCAGAAAGATTTTGATTAGGCATTCGAACCAGACAAAGTTCAAGCTGTGCCTGCACTTCAGGATCTTTGTCAATCATTACATCTGTATTAGTAATAAAATTCATGATCCACTCAGGCTTACGACGCTGTGTTACTCCAGACCAACCTGGTCCCACTAGTTTCTCAGTTGTAGTTTTATGACAGCTAGTACATTTCACCTGTGCAACCTTATCTCCTAAAGCTGCTTTGGCAGGATCAATAGTAGCTCCCAATTCAACACTGGTGAATTTGCCCTCACCTCTATGGGGGTCATAGGATGGATTTTCACTTTCTGTTTTAGAAGCTTCAGCTTCAGAAGATTCATCAGATGTTGATTCTGAATTATTGCTTGCCCCACAAGATGCAAATGCGGCGATTAGGAATGCTACCAAACTTAGTACAAGAAGTTTTTTCATTTTACCAGATTTAGATTAAGAATAAATTTGTTGTACAAGTTTAGATAAGACCTAAAAATCATTTTATGCGTTCAATCATAAATGATAAATGTCATTTAATTAAATAAGCAGAGTCATAATTTAGAAATCATACCCGACTTAATTTTGGATATCAATTTTACATCTCAGGATATGATAGATATTAACTTATTACTTGCATGGGGTGCAACCTATAAGAAAGTTGGAGTCAATGAAACCGTCTTTAATGAAGGCCAGCAATGCAGCTATTATTATCAAATTGTAAGCGGCACAATTAGATGGTTGAATATTAATGAAGACGGCAGAGAATGCATCCATTATATTGCCGAGTGTGGCGAGTCATTTGGTGAATTTCCTCTCTTTGATGATGGGCCATATGCAGCTTCGGCCATTGCAAATTCAGAGTCAATACTGATCAGGCTCTATAAACCCGTATTTCTAGATTTATTAAATGAAAAGAATACACTGTTATTTGAATTTACCCGCTTACTAACAAAAAGATTACGATTTAAATATTCTGTAATTAAGTCTTTTGGTTCAAATTGTCCTGAAGAAAGAATCATCAATCTTATCAAAAATCTAAAATTAGAAAGCAAGAATTATTGCGCTGAATGTGATCAGTTGAAATTGACCAGACAGCAAATTGCAGACATGACAGGGCTTAGGGTAGAGACCGTTATTCGAACCATGCGTTACATGCATGCAAAAGGTGATATAACAATCTCTAGAGGTAAAGTCTTTTGCAAGGATATGACTGAAATCATAATGGCTTAACACGTCTATAGCTATTTTTGAAAAAAAAAGAATGAGTACCTTTTTATCAAAATGGCTTAGTATTTCATTTCTGAACCTATTTCTCGTTGCTTTTCTAGGTTTGATACTGAGATATAAGATCGCCTTTTACCTTCCGTTTTTGAATCAGAAATATATTCTGCACAGTCATTCTCACTTTGCATTTTCAGGATGGATCACTCAAAGCCTGATGGTCTTGCTAATCTATTACCTAAGTTCAAAAATTGGTGAACAGGTATTTGAAAAATATCGGCCTGTGCTTTATGCAAATCTAATCTGCTCGTATGGTATGCTAATTTCCTTTATTATTCAGGGCTACGGTTTATTGTCAATCAGTTTTTCAACACTTTCAATACTTGTAACTAGTGTATTTACAATTTATTTTTGGGCAGACCTTAAATGGATAAAGAAAAAAGCTACAAGTATTTTATGGTTTAAAGCCGCTTTAGTATTCGGTATTATTTCGTCAATAGGAGCACTCAGCCTTTCCTATTTAATGGCTAATAAAACAACTGATCAAAACTGGTATCTGGCTTCAATCTATTTCTTTTTACATTTTCAGTATAATGGATGGTTTTTATTTGCTGGTATGGGGCTATTAACCGACAAGCTGGAATTTCTAATTCATGAGCAAAAAAAATTAAACGCAATATTCTACCTATTTTTTTTCGCTTGCATTCCTGCCTACTTTTTATCTATTCTATGGATACCATTCAATGTAATTATTTACCAAATACTAATTTTAGCTGTTATTTTACAACTCATTGCCTGGGCTATCATGTTGAATATTTTTTTTAAAAATAGCAGAGCAATAAGTAAAAAATTCAGTAGTCAAGGCAAGTCAATTTTGATTCTTTCGGCCATTGCCTTTACCATTAAGTTATTACTTCAATCAGGCTCTATTCATCCGGCTCTTAGTCAGTTATCGTATGGATTCAGACCCATCATTATTGGCTACCTACATCTTGTATTGTTAGGGGTAACTAGCATTTTCATAATTGGATATATTATTTCTTTTAAATTAATAATTACTAATAAATTAGCAATAAAAGGCATTATTGTCTTTATAGCAGGTATTATAATTAACGAATTACTATTAATGACACAGGGAGTTGCTGCTCTGAGCTATATAGCCATACCCTACATTAATGAAATGCTATTGGTAGCTGCCATGATACTGTTTATTGGCACGATAACTATTTCTTTAGGTATTTCAAGGTCAATTCAGTAAAACCTGTGGAATGGAGTAGAGGGTAGAGGGTAGAGAGTATAGGGTAGAGGGTATAGGGTATAGGGTATAGAGATAATTGGTATAGAGATAATTGGTTCAAAAAGGCTAGACCTTGAAAATGATTTTTTTAAACATCACCGGATAATTGTAACCGCCCCCGAAATAACTTTTCGCCCTTTTGTTTTGGGATCAATGATATAATAATAAGTACCCATTGGCAGATCTGATCCATTCATTTGTCCTTTCCATGGCTGAGCATAACCTTTTATACTATAGTAAACCACTGAGCCATACCTGCTAAATACTTTTACAGATGCATTCGCATAACTTTCAAGGTATTTTATATTCCAGATATCATTAACCCCATCGCCATTGGGTGTAAACGCGTTTGGCACTTCAGGCGATTTTAATACTTTAACAAATATGGCATCAACAGAAACACAGCCTTGGTCTGAGGTAACGGTTAAAACATAGGTGACATCATCCAGCGGACTTGCCACGGGGTCAAGAATATCATCTCGGCTTAATCCTAAAGAAGGAGCCCACTTATAGGTCAGGTTATTTCCTGATGCAATTGCATTTAATTTTACCTCTCCTCCCTGCAGAATAATAGTATCTCTACCAGCAAATAAAGCTGGAGTTGGCATCACCAGTATTTCTCTAGATAGGGAATCTGCACAGCCATTGTTTGCAGTAAATACATATTTAATGGTATGCTTACCCAAGCCAGCCTGAGCCGGACTAAATATACCGCTAGCCGAAACCCCATTTCCTGAATAAATACCAATACCGGCTTGAGCATTCTTTTCGGAGGCCTGTGTAAGCATGAATGGAGGTACTTCCTGGCAAACATCAGGAATACTAGAAAAAACTACTTCAGGCGCTGATTTTAGGGTAATGGTTTGAATTTCTTCATCATTACAAACGCCTCCTGAATAGGCCAGCATTCTTACTATAAATTGCTTGCTCGCAGGAGCACTGAAAATCGGATACTGAATTCTGTATTCCTTACCGGGAAAAGGATTTTCATCAAGCAATTTAAAACTTAGATCACCTCCATAATCAAAAAACCATTCTATCTTTCCTATGGTTCCAAAATCAACGGTTGATGTATTTCTAAAAACAACTTCCTTATTACTGCAAAGTTGAGTGTTATTTAAAACAAGGAAATCTGCCTTAGGTACGGCACCGCTTACTTGAAAAGACTTCATAATCTTAGTCACACAACCCGATACTGAAGTTACGGTTAAGGTTACCTGGTAGGTGCCAGCAATGGTATACTTATGAGTTGGATTTTTTAAAATTGATGAATTTAAGCTCCCAGAAACAGGATTTCCAAAATCCCATGAATAAGATAATACTGAACCATCTGCAATAGTTGAAGAATCTGTAAACTGAGCAAACGTATCTCGAATACAAATTTCAGGTATACCAAAGTTTACGATAGGAACTGGATTAATCACAATAGATTTTACAAACACAATACTTTCACAGCCTTTATCAGTCACAAGTTTCAATTTAACGTTATAAGTGCCTGCTAAAACATATTTATGTGAAAATGGAGCTGCCGAAGTCTTTTCTTCAAGGGTACTGCCATCACCAAAATCCCAAGTCCATTTTATGATATTCCCTTCTGCAGTGGTTGAAAGGTCTGTAAAAGTTATATCCTTACTTTCGCAGGTTGGCAAACTTGCACTAAAATTTACCACCGGAAGTGCAATAACTTTAATAGTTTGAGTAGCTACTTCTGATTGGCATCCGGTATCACCTTCAACCATCAACTTAACAGTATAATTACCGCTAGCAGCATATTTATGTGTTGGATTTTGGTCTGTGGAAAATTCACTATCTCCAAAATCCCAAAACCATTTTTTTATAATTTTACCGTTACCCTGACTTGCATCGGTAAAAGTTATCGTAGAATTAACACAAGTTTGAAGAGTTGTTGTATATACTGCTGAAGGCTTATTAAAGATCTCAAATTCAAAACTGACAACTTCCAAACCATTACATCCTGATGGATTCGGATTAATTGCAACTGCAGTAATTAAATATTTACCTGCTGTAGCATATACAGGATCTGCTTTAGGATAATTATAACTGTAAATGGTTCGACCATCTATTAGCGAAGTGGTGAATGCAGGAGCAGATTGAGTAAATGGCCCATTACCATCATTCATATCCCAAACAATATTAGAAGTCTGGTATGGAAGCTTGAGCATAAATTTAGAGGGTTGGTTTACGCAGCCCGAAGAAATTGTTACATTAGATGGAGTTTTGGCGGTGATATTCTGAAATAGATTCTTTACATCAGCACCGGCGAGATAAGCATATGACTCAACACTACCATATCCGTATGCAATTGCAACAAAGCCTCCACTGGCAACAATTCTATGCTGATCTTGCGAGGTACTAACATCAATAATAACATATGAATACTCGGCATCAATAGTTTTAAATCCAGAAACAGCGAGTCCATCTACCTTTAATGTTGGAGCGTCAACGGTTTTAAGTATAATATTCAAATAGTATTTACTAATGTTTGTTCTCACCCCTGGAACACTTATCAGCTTAGAAAACACAGTAATGTCGCTCAAAGTCTGCTCAATTGGATTCAGGATGGTCATTTCAGGATCGCCCGGAAATGTAACAGCAAGCCGGTTTGAGGCATTGCAATTTTGTGCAGATTGATACTGAGCCACTCCTATAGGCTTATCTGCTTTAACAATACTAGGTGTATTTGTAAAATAGGTGATAATACTTCCTTTCCTATACGGATTGGCAAGAGCCGTTCCAAAAGCTGATGCAGAACTTCCATTTACAGAAATATTCGTATTATCTTCTGATACAATGATTCGGATTGCATCAATATTACCATTTTCAGTATTATAAAAAGGTGCGGTTACAAAATTCTTTCCCCATGCAGAAACAGGAAAAAGTTGCTGATATAAATTATCTCCGCCGCTTGGAGCTGGTTTACCAGGAATAGTAACATTCGGGTTGGTAAGCGTATTTCCATCTTCACAAAATGCCGCCCAAGTATTTCCAGAAAAAACTGCTATGGGTTTACAAGTACCCAATGTCTTGATAATGGATCCTGAAACATCATTTGTTGACTGATATTGATAAACGTCTCCCTTGTTTAATTTTACAGGGATCTTAAAAGTTGTATTTGCAGTCCTTAGGCCGCTAGTGCTACTAACTGTGGGAGTTATCTCTATTTCCGTGTCATCTTCAACAGCCACAATAGTAAATTCAGATTTTGCATTACCATTTTGTGACCCCCCGGCATTTTGATAAGAAAAAGCATAATATTCTCTTCCAAGCGATTTAGTTGGCAGTATTAAACTTCCGGCGGTTCTGGCACTATTAGAAATTACTGCGTAAACTGATATTGGGCTACCTGATGTAATATGAATACCCTTATTAATTTCTACAAGATCAGAGCTTGCTATATGTACATCAAAAACAGTAGGGTCGATAAATACAGGAGTTATACTATTGGCAGTAATTGTACCTGATGCAATAGTCTGACCTAGACCCTCTACCTTATAGGTGGTAGTTATATCAGAAGATAGGAACAAGGTCATTTTGGATACTTTACCATCAATATGACCTGAATATGCAACCCAAAAATCAGTTCCTTTATTGGAGGTATTTTGAGCAATTGCAAATGAAGAAAGGCCTAAAATCAAGCCAAGAATTACTAGAAATATTCCTGAAAACTGCTTCAAAATTATTTTTTAATTTATTGTAAAAGGCTTTTTATATAATGGAACTAAAACTACGAAAACAATTTCTAAAGCGTTAAACAAATAGTAATCGAAAAGTTGAATACTTAAATTACAATTACGAAATCTAGAAAGTTTTGAGTTTGGAATGGTTAATCCATTCTTACAAATTTAACTAAAGAAGGTTTATCAATTGGTAATTTCTGTCCGGTTGGCGTTAATTTTCCACTAACCGGGTCACGTTTAAATACGATAATCTCATTGGTAACCTGACTTGTTGAAAGCAGCCAGTTGCCACTTGGGTCAATATCAAATGTACGCGAGCTTTTACCAAAAGAAGGCTGCTTGGCAATAAGGCTTAACATTCCTGTTTTTTGATCAATGGAATAGATCGCAATTTCATTTACCGTACTTCTTGTACTGGCATACAGAAATTTACCATCATCAGAAACATGAATATCTGCACCATGACCAGGGCCGGCAAAACCATCAGCTAGCATGGAAACTGACTGAATTTGGTTCAGATGACCCTTATTATAGTTGAATGCATACACTTTAGAGTTAATCTCTGTTACTACGTAGAAAAATTTCTTATTCGGATGAAAAGTACTGTGTCGCGGACCGGCACCAGGATCCAAAGTTATAAAAGGCTGTGCTGCCACCGACAAAGCCAAAGGCCTTTTCTTTGCATCAAAATGGTAAATATTAATCTTATCTGTTCCCAGATCAGCTGTTAAAACATATTTATTGTCGGGAGATACCACTGCTGAGTGTACAAAAGGTTTTTTTCTTGCAATGCTGCTACCCTGATGTTTAATATCTTGAATATCAGAACCCAAGGTACCATTAGCTTCAATAGGCAAGGCAGTGATGGAACCTCCGCCATAATTTGCAGCGAACACATAGTTTCTGTTGGCATCAACTGAAATATGTGTAGGCCCATTACCGCCTGAAGGCTGGCTATTTAATACTTGCAGATCGCCAGTTTTGGGATTGAATGCCAATGCACTAATCTTGCTCTCCTTAGCTTCAGTTACAGAATAAACAAATTTTCGGTCAGGCGAAACTGCAAAATAGGAAGGACTTTCAAGAACAACTTTTGACTTATAGGTAATGGCTCCATTCTTACTATCAAACTCATAAACATAAATGCCTTCACTTTTTCCAGGAGATGTATAGGTTCCAACTAACATATGGTATTTCTCACTTTGTGCAAATACGCTTGATGAAAGCAATATTAGAACACAAAAAACTGTAATTTTTCTTAATTCCATTTTCAGTATCAATTTTTTAAAAAATAAAAGTAAGATAAAAAACATTTTTCCTGATTTTAATTGTGATGTAAAATACTTTAATCCAGAAATGTAAAAAATTTGAACAAGCCACAGGGAATATTGCTTATACAATGCTCTTGATTCTCATTTTTTCTATTATGATCAATTGAGGCTAAGTTTTAGAAATAATTTCCAAGCCACTACAGATATAAATTAATTTATTTTATATTTATGGGTACGTACACATTCATCCTATGAGAATAAAAATTAGTTTTTTCCTTGTATTCAATACGCTTGTATTGTTAAACGCTTATTCCCAAAAAACAGTTGAAGTGATTCCACTGTCTGATAAAAGTGGATTTACAGTTAAAACCTCTAGTAAACACTTAGGCAATGGATTTTATGACCATGGTGTTGCCTCGCCAATAAGTAATCACCGTGGCGTAGTCTCAACAGTTGATGGGGATGGGAAAAATGTTGTCCTCGTTTGGCTTTTTGATCATCGAGGTGGATATTCTTTATTGATGATCGATGCAGAAAGTGGAAAAAGTGAAGAGTTCCCAATAACATTTGATCCGAAACAGGATACGCCTTATGCATCCATCCTTTCTAGAGATAATAAGTTTTATACCCTATTTAGAGACCATTTTGTTGAATTCGACCCGGTAAAGAGAGCATTTACGTTCACCGGAAAAACGATGTCACAAATGGCAATGTCTATGACAGAAGATGACCAAGGTAACATATGGTCAGTAACCTACCCCAATAGCGGAATTGTTTCTTTTACCCCCAAAACTAAAGTGCTAAAAGATTATGGATACGTGCACAGCGAAAACTGGAGACAATACCAACGCTCCATTGCAGCAGATGATACTGGCTGGATTTATTTTGGATTAGGTAATGCCTCCAGCCAGATCCTTTCTTTTAATCCTCAAACTGGAAAATCGGTAGGAATATTGCCTCAAAATGAACGAAAGTTGGGCACTGCCTCTGTGTATAGAGATGAGAATGGCAAAGTATATGGTAGAACATTAGAATCAACTGATAATGAGTGGTATGAACTCTACAAAGGTGAAGCAAAAAAAATAGGCGAGCATAAAGCAGTAAAACCTAAAAAATATATCAGTGGTGCGCAAAGTCTGTTTTACAGAAACTTTCCGGATGGAACCATTTTAAAAGACCTTGACCTAGTTAACCGGATTCTTACCACCGAAAATCCGAATACTAAGGCCTTAAACAACGTTAGTTTTAACTATACCAGTGATGGTGCAATAGTTATGGGCATTGGAACTGCACCAGATGGGACAATAGTTGGCGGAACAGCATTCCCAATGCGATTTTTTAATTACGATCTTAAAAATGATAAATGGGTAAACCGGGCAGCTTTAGGACAGTTCAATGCGCTGGTCAACCAGAACAAAAAAGTGTATTTCGGTGTCTATTCAGGCGGTCATCTTATTGAATGGGATCCGTACAAACCTTGGATAGCTACCAGTTTAACCAACAAAACATCTAATCCTGTTCACTTAACTACCGTATCTCCCACAATTATCCGCCCGTACCGTATCATATCACATTCTGACGAGAAAACAATCATCATGGGAGGTACCCCTCAGTATGGTGCTACGGGTGGTGGCTTGTTATTTTATGATAATGAAGCTAAAACCAAAGTCCTTTTATCAGACTCGGCTGTGGTTATTAACCAAAGCAGTATGAGCCTGGTTCCTTTACCAGATGGCAAACTTTTAGGTGGCACAACTACATCGCCGGGAACAGGCGGTGAAAAGAAAGCAAAAGAAGCTTTGTTATACATCATGGATATGGCAAGCAAGAAAGTAGAATGGCAGTTTGCCGCATTCCCTGGTGCTCAAGAATACAGCGAAATGCGTTTGATGCCCGGTGGTTTAGTTTATGGCATTGCCGATAAAAAAACGTTTTTCGTTTTTGACCCAAAATCTAAACAAATAACCCATACCAAAGATATAGCCGCTGAATATGGCCCTACAACCGCAGAGCAGAGCCCCAGAATCTTTGTCAATGGTCCAGCAGGAGAATTATATATTCTTTTTGGCCAAGGAGCTATCGTGCAAGTTATACCCAATAACTATGAAATGAAATTAATTGCAACAGCTCCAGGCCCGATCAAAGCAGGAGGTGATTATGCCGACGGTAGAATATTCTTCGTTAGCGGATCTCATCTTATGAGCTACAAACTAAAATAAGATGACATTAACTAATTTTCTCTCTGAATAAATTAAAAATATCTATGCAACGAATAGTTTTTTTATCACTTGGCATTCTTGTTTTATCGGCACTTTCAATCAACGTGCATGCCCAAAGGCAGTATGGAGGATTTTATACCCGCGAAAAAATAAACAACCTTCAAAACAACACCCAAAAACATGACTGGGCACGCGAATTAAAGGACATTACAGTCAAAAAAGCTGAACCATGGATTTCCATGAGCGATGATTACCTATGGGAAATGGTGCCCGGACAAAATACACCACGCTGTATCGATGTTACCCTTGACAGGGTTGCCAAGGGGCCAAAATTACTGGGATGTTTGAAGTGTGGTATGGAGGTACTTAAATATGGTAATTATCCGTATAATCCTGAATTTGAAGATAAGCCATGGAAGTTAACCTGTCCTTCTTGCAAGAGCGTGTTCCCTACCAATGATTTTGGCAAATTTTACACCAGCGCAATTGATGAACGTGGGCAGTTTGATGCAACTAAAGGCGACAAAAGCTTATTATTTAATGAAGCACACCCTGACCCATCAGACCCAATGCATAAATATGGAGTAGATGATGGATTCGGTTATATTGATCAAAACGGACGTTCTCATAAATTTATAGGTTATTATGTTTGGAAAAAGTGGGACTATATCAGCTCTGGATTAAGCATATTGGCTGATGCTTACCTCTACAGTGGCGATAAAAAATATGCCCGCAAAGCAGCTATCCTTTTAGACCGCATCGCTGATGTTTATCCAGAAATGGACTGGAAACCCTACGGCGACAAGGGATGGTACCATTCTGATGGTGGGATATACATGGGAAAGATTCATGGTTCCATCTGGGAAACAAGCATTGTTACTTCATTTGCTGATTCATACGACAAGATTTTAAGCGGCACGGTCAACAATACAGAGCTTTACAGTTTCCTGAAAAAACAAAGCCAGAAATACAGTATTGGAGAAAAAGGCAATCGCGAATTATTTATTAATAACGTAGATAACGGACTCTTAAGAACTGCATATAAGGCTATTTTATCAAAGCAGATTAGAGGTAATCAGGGAATGCAGCAGCTGACTATGGCCACTTGCGCACTGGCTTTAGACTCACAACCAGAAACTAATTTATGGCTTGATTGGATATTTGCTGCCAATGGAGGAAACATTCCTGGCTTGATGATCACAACATTTGATAGAGATGGAACATCAAACGAAGGAGCTCCGGGATATGCGTTAATGTGGGGTAGGCTGGTTACGCAAGTTGCAGAACGCTTGCAAGGATATCCAGCCTATACCAAACATAATATCATTAAGGAATTCCCTCAGTTTAATACTACCTTTCTTGTAGCTTACCGTATGGCAGCATTAGGAATAGCCATTCCAAATATGGGCGACAGTGGTTCAACAGGTACAGTTAGCAATGCTTATGCAGATCCGAAATTCATTGCAAAGGGCTATGCCTTTACCAAAGATCCGGAATTCGCAAAGGCTGCATATAATGCCAATAATAACTCGGCTGATAAGCTTGGAAGAGATCTATTCTCTGCTGATCCCGATGCAATCAGCAAAGAGATACAAAAAATCGGTGAGAAAGCTGGGATAAGAGCCGAAGGAGGTTATTTATTGAGTGGCCTCGGACTGGCATTACTTGAAAACGGACGAGGAAATACTGGGGTAGCCATTGCAAATAATTATGGCAGAACAATCATGCACGCGCATCCAGATCTAATGAACTTTGACCTTTTTGCCTTTGGAAAGTGGCTAGCACCAGACCATGGTTATCCTGAATTTGCCACTAATATCCCAAGTAACAGAGATTGGACAGGAAGTACTGTTTCTCATAACTTGGTTTTTGTTAATCAAAAGCCTCAAAAAGAGATATGGGGCGGGCATACCAAATTATTTAAACAATTAAAGGGTTTTGGAGTGTTTGAAATCGATGGTAAAAAGGCGTATCCCGACCTTAAAGAATACCAAAGAACCATGTTCTTAATCGATGCAGGTGCAGACAGCAATGCCTATGCAATAGACATCTTTAAGGTTTCTGGAGGACAGGATCATTTATATAGTTTCCATGGTCCGCCTGGAGAGATCAGCAATAATGGTCTACACTTAACTGCACAAAAAACTGGAACCTATGCCGGCCAAAATATTGAAAAAGGTCTTGCTGCCAATGGTTTCCCTCAGGGTTATTCCTTTTTTTATAATGTAAAACGTGATTTGAAACCGCCTGCAAATAGTATGTTAGACTGGAAAGTTGAAACCGGTTATAGAGGATTAAAAGCAGGTGAAAATATACATCTTAGAATGTACTCTTTAACACAGTCAGATGACATTGCTCTAGCAGACGGAGACCCACCACAAAATAAACCGGGCAATCCTAAGACACTAGGTTATGTGCTGATGCATCGCAAGGGTGAAAACCTTAACAGCACCTTCGTTTCAGTATTTGAACCTTACAAAGAAAAACCATTTATTAAATCAGTTAAACGTATTGATAATGGAGATGAGTCGCAGATAGCCCTTGAAATTGAACATAATAATGGAAGCATCGATTATGTGCTGTATAATCCGTCGACAGAAAAATTAATGAAGCTAGCAGATAGCATCAATATGTCAGGCAATATCGGCTTCATCAGAAAACAGAAGGGTCAGGTCGTAAAATCTTTGATCATTAATGGAAATTCATTGAGCCACGGAAGCATGTCTCTTAAATCTGCCGGACAAATCAGGGGCAAAATAGTTAAGATGAATAAGAATCCTTCAGGCAGTGGATGGGTACTCGTAGATCAGATTCTGCCAGAAAATGGCAGCCTGAACGGCGAACAACTTGTTATTGCCAATAAAGGCGAAAGAGATGCAACATATACTATCAAGAGCATTAAACGTGAGGGGAAATACAGTAAAATTGAATGCGGTCCAATAACTTTTGCCATCGGCTTAAAAAATCCTGTAGCGCAAAATTCAAAAGATCCATACGCCAACTACATCTATGAATTTGAGGAAGGCGATTCTTTTTCTATATCAGCTCATAACGAATGGTCTTCTAACAAATAAAATATGACAACAAAAAAAATTAACAGAAGACAATTTGTAGCGGCAGCTTCAATGAGTTCATTAGCTGTGCTAAACATTGGCAATTCGGCTTTAGGAGCTGAATTAAATTCAGAATTTGATTCTGTAAAAAAGGAAAAACCTACCTGGAAAAAAATTGGAGATTCCATTTATGGTGCCAAAGCGGATGAAACTGGCCCTATCGGTGGTGGTAAAGGGTATAAGAATATAATTACCTCAGGCGATTACACAGTAGATAGCCTTGAATCACTGATTGAGGCATTGGCAAAAGCTAAAGCCGGGCAGGTAGTGTTCATCCCCGGAGATAAGATTATAGACATGACTACCTTTATCTATATCGATAAAATCATGCTTAATATCCCAGAAGGAGTTACACTGGCAAGCGATAGAGGGCACAATGGATCAGAAGGTGCCCAGATCACAAGTGATGGTTTAGATACTCCCGGCATGATTCTGGTCAATGGCCCTAATGTCAGAATAAGTGGTATTCGTTTACAAGGCCCAAATCCAAAACGCTATTTAGATCACCATAAACGTGCATTCGGCCCGGGAGGTCCTGGTCATCCTTATTATTATAAATTTCCAACTTCAAATGGAATAAACTGTAAATTTCCCGATCTTGAGGTTGATAATTGTATCATTACTGCGTTCTCGCGTGCTGGGATAAGCCTTCAGGCCGGTACCAGACATCATATACATCATAACCTCATTCACCGTTGCCAGTATAATGGACTTGGTTACGGAGTAAGCCATGATAAGGCAAGTTCAATTATAGAATTTAATCAATTCAATGAAAACAAGCATTCATTGGCCGGTACTGGTAGTCCCGGCTGCGGATATATTGCACGCAATAATGTGGAATTAGGTATTTCATTACAACATAACTTTGATATGCATGGAGGTCGCGACCGAAAAGACAATACAACCATTGCAGGAACTACCATAGAGATATACAATAATACCTTTCTGGGCCCTCTAATGGCTGTTGTGATCCGAGGAGTACCTCAAGATAAATGTGATGTACACCATAACTGGATGCCTACTCATAAGAATGCAAGCTCAGCTGTAAGAGCTGAAGAAAAAACATATACCACCAATAATCTTTATGCCGACGGCAAAGTTGCCTGATTCAACCATTAATCATTTTTTTTTAAAAATATGACAACAAAAAATTTTAACAGAAGACAATTTGTAGCGGCAGCTTCAATGAGTTCATTAGCTGTGCTAAACATTGGCAATTCGGCTTTAGGAGCTGAATTAAATTCAGAATTTGATTCTGTAAAAAAGGAAAAACCTACCTG
>NZ_JBIKSU010000025.1:0-27154 GCF_044348475.1 Daejeonella sp.
CAACCCAGTATAAAATCGAAAAGCAACCTTACGAGCATTACACCATAGGTAATTTGCTTTTTGTCCGCGAAGATAAACGATTGAGAAATTGACCAGCTGATTCCCAATCCCAGTACCCTGATAAGCAGGAAGAGTTGCCATACCTCTTAGCTGATAACCCTTACCATTAAAACTTTCTCTGCCCTGTTGATGGAAACTAGCAACACAAACCAGAATGCCGTCTTTAAAATAACCCAAATGAAAAGAAAATTCATCATCATCGCCTTCAAAACGGCATAATTCTGAATCTAAACCTTCCCGTAAAACGAGACTTCTTACGGTAAGTGTATCTTCTGTACTTATAAATTTGATCATGTTATGGCATCTTTCCTTAGAAGGGCGATTTTTACAACTAGATCGGCAATGCGGTTTGAATAGCCAGACTCGTTATCGTACCATCCAACTACTTTAACCAGCTCGCCCACAACAGAGGTCAATTCAGAATCAAAAACGCAGGAATGTGAGTTATCAATTACATCTACTGACACAATTGGATCAGCTGTGTATTCCAAAATACCATTTAGATAACCTTCAGAAGCTATTTTAAAAGCAAGGTTGATTGATTCCGTACTTGGACGAGTTTTCAAGGTACAGGTAAAATCTGTTAATGAACCATTCAGTACCGGAACGCGAATTCCTGCACCACCCAACTTCCCATCTAAATGAGGAAATATGGTTGTTATCGCTTTTGCAGCACCAGTAGTTGTAGGTATAATTGATGCAGAAGCTGCTCTTGCACGCCGAAGATCCTTATGAGGAGCATCATGAAGATTTTGATCTCCAGTCATTGAATGTACTGTAGTAATATATCCATCAACAATCCCCCAATTATCATCAAGCACCTTAACCATAGGTGCAACATTGTTGGTTGTACAAGATGCATTTGAAAGTACAGGAGAAAGAAGATCTACCAGATGATCATTCACGCCAAGTACAACTGTTGGTACATCTTTATCAGGCGAAGGCGCTGAAATGAGTACCTGTTTAGCCCCGGCCTGTAAATGCAGACTGGCCTTTTGAATACTTGTAAATTTACCGGTTGATTCAATCACCAAGTCTATACCCAGTTCACGCCAGGGTAGTAAGGAAGGATCTTTTTCTGCAAACACATGAATTGGCTTCCCATTAACTATCAAATGGGTACCATTTGCTGTTACTGTTCCGTTAAAACCGCCATGCACGGAATCATATTTAAACAAATGGGCAAGGGTTCTAGTATCAGAAAGGTCATTAATGGCCAATACCTCAATGCCTGCTTTATTGAGCAGCGATCTCAGAGTAATTCTCCCGATGCGACCAAAACCATTAATAGCTATTTTCATGTTCAACTCGATAATAGCCCAAAGTTATTCAATTGAATGAAAAAGATGCTCTAAAAAGAATTATAGGAATGAATAATTTTAAATTTCTTATTAAGAACTGCTAAGCTGTTGAATATTGGCTAAAATTGAATGAAAATTAAGCAGATGTTCCCAAATAGTGTTTAAGAACTTACAAAACAGCTATTTAACAAACAGTAATCAGTGAATAAAAATTGAAAATCAATTTTCTACTGGAGCAATATGGTCATTAATTACCTTCCAAAGCATATCCTTAAGCTCAACTAATCCTTTTTGCGCAACTGATGAAATAAAGATAGTTGGGATAGCTGGTAATTCTCTTTTCATTTCATCCATAAGCTCATCATCAAGCATATCAGATTTACTAACCGCTAATATTCTGGGTTTTTGCATTAGTTCTGGATTATATTGTTCCAGTTCATTCAGCAAAATTCCATATTCCTCTATGATACTGCGATTTGTATCAGCCGGAACCAAAAATAATAGCACCGAATTGCGTTCAATATGTCTTAAGAATCGAATTCCAAGACCTTTGCCTTTTGAAGCGCCTTCAATAATCCCTGGAATATCAGCCATTACAAAAGATCGATTATCACGATAGGAAACGATTCCCAAATTTGGCACCAGGGTAGTGAATGCATAGTCGGCAATTTCTGGCTTTGCTGCAGAAACAACCGACAGAAGCGTTGATTTACCAGCATTCGGGAATCCTACCAAACCAACATCGGCAAGGATCTTTAATTCCAGAACCATCCATTCCTCTTTTCCCGGCTCTCCAGGTTGCGAATACCTTGGCGTTTGCTTGGTTGACGTTTTAAAATGCCAGTTTCCAAGTCCGCCTCGACCCCCAGGTGTCAGAATTTTGGTTTCTCCATCTTTGGTGATCTCAAATACAATCTCACCAGTTTCAGCATTTCGAGCAATAGTTCCCAAAGGAACTTCAAGTATTTCATCAATTCCTGTCCTGCCAGATTTCTGTCCGCTAGATCCAGGAAATCCATTCTCGGCAATTATATGTTTTCGGTATTTCAGGTGCAATAATGTCCAGAGCTGACTGCTACCTTTTATTATAATGTGCCCTCCACGTCCACCATCACCTCCATCGGGGCCTCCTTTTGAGGTTAGAATATCACGATGCAGATGAGAAGACCCTGCTCCGCCATGACCTGAACGACAACATATTTTAACGTAATCAACAAAATTTGAGCTCTGAGACATAATTTAATTTTACAGAGAACAAATTCCGGGCAGGAACCTACTTGATCTCAAAAAGATAAAATTGCTGAATTATCCAGCAATTAAAAGGTATCAACAACAGTGCAAATTGACAAGAATATTTCATCAACTGTGCCTATTCCGTTAATGCTTGTGAATTTACTCTGGTCTTTATAGTAATTTGCTACAGGAGCTGTTTTAGAATTATATTCAACAATTCGCTTACGAATCACCTCTGGATTTGCATCATCTGGACGACCGGAAGCTTTTCCTCTGTTCAATAAACGTTTTTCTAACTCATCATCATTAACAACTAGGGCAATCATACCCGAAATAGTTGAAGATTTAGAAATCAATAAACTATCTAATGCCTCGGCCTGAGCTACAGTACGAGGAAAGCCGTCAAAAATAAAACCATTTGCTTCTTTATTGGAATCCAGTTTATTACTGATCATACCAATCACCACTTCATCAGGTACCAATAAACCCTCGTCCATAAGCTTTTTAGCTTCAAGACCAAGTTCAGTTCCCATTGAAATTTCAGACCTAAGAATATCACCGGTAGATAGATGAATAAGATTAAACTTATTAATCAACTTTTCGGATTGTGTTCCTTTACCAGCTCCCGGAGGGCCAAACAGTACTAAGTTCAGCATTCGATTTCTAATTAATCCTGTTGGGTCAATACAATAGATTGATGACAGAATGGTTTACTAAAAAATTAAAAGCCTTTCCGCAACATGTAGGAAAAGGCTTTTAGCATGTGCACCTGAAGGGAGTCGAACCCCTAACCTCCTGATCCGTAGTCAGGTGCTCTATCCAATTAAGCTACAGGTGCCTTTTTAACGGACTGCAAAAATATGCTTTCTTTTTAAACTAACATAGTTTTTTTGAAAATTCTCGCAATCCCCTAAAAATCAAGACTCAATGAGCTCTGAATTAGTTAAGTGCTTCGCGAATCGCATTAAAATCAGGAAGATCGCCTGCCGATTCCAAAACCTCTGCATAAACAACCTGGTGATTTTCATCTAATACAAATGCAGCTCTTTTAGCAACGCCTTTCAAATTAAACACAAACTCATCATAAAATGCTCCATATGCTTGAGATGTTTCTTTGTTAAAATCCGACAAAAGCAGAAACTGGTAATTATTATCTTCTTTAAATTTAGCCAGAGTAAATGGAGAGTCAACAGAAATTGCCAAAACCTCGGCTCCTAAGCCATCATAATATCCAAAAGTATCACGCATAGTGCATAACTGTGTGGTGCATACTCCTGTGAAGGCCATTGGAAAGAAATGAATTACAACTTTTTTGCCTGCAAAATCTTTTAATGAAATTTCCTTTAATTCAGAACTGAATAAAGTGAAATTTGGTGCTTGTTGTCCTTTTGATAATGTCATAAAATTTAT
Source organism: Daejeonella sp. (assembly GCF_044348475.1). Taxonomy (GTDB): domain Bacteria; phylum Bacteroidota; class Bacteroidia; order Sphingobacteriales; family Sphingobacteriaceae; genus Daejeonella. The sequence goes on from NZ_JBIKSU010000025.1 coordinate 4,005, forward strand.
TTTTTTCTAAGGTAATATTTTTACTGAATCAACATATAATCAATAGTATATCCTTACAATTTAAGGACATAATTTAGAAATCAAGATATGGATTTAAGTTGTTTATCCATAAATGCCATTCCTTCTTCAAATGAATGAGGTGAATAACCTAATTCTAGTATTGCTTTATCAAGAATAAATCCGGTCTTTTTTGGTCTTTTCGCTGCCTGATTTAAACTTTCTGCAGTTATGGCTTTGATCAATGATTTGTTTAGTCCGTAATGATCAGCTACTCGTTCAACAATCTCCAAAATACTCATCAAATCCTTGCCAGAAACATTAAAAACTCCTGAAGCATTCTTCTTTACTGCAAGCAGGCAGCATTTAGCAAGGTCTTCTGCCAAAGTTGGCATTCTCCACTGGTCATTTACAACATTGATTGGCTCACCTTTTTCTAATGCCCCTTTTGCCCATAAAACAATATTACTTCGGCTCATATCATTTACAATACCATAAACAATAATGGTTCTTAAAATAGCCCAGCGGCAAGAAGAACTTTTCAAAATTAGCTCAGACTCAAGCTTCGTTTCACCATAATAACTTAAAGGATTAGGCTCTGCTTCTTCAGTATATGGCCCATCTTCACCGTCAAAAATAAAATCTGTTGACAAATGAATCAATTGAATATCCATCCTTTGACAAACCTCAACAAGATTTTTTACTGACTGAACATTAAGTGCATAGCATTTGGCTCTTTCTGCTTCGCATGCATCCACATTAGTCATTGCAGCTGTATGAATTATTGAATCTGGCAGATACTTGGCAACTAGTTCATTTAAACGATCCAAATCAAGAACATCTAGCTCCTCATACCTATATCCATCTTTTAAATTATGTCTGTTTGGCCCTACAGAAGTAGCAATCAACTCAATTTCGGGGTCTTGTATAGAAAGATCCGTTACTTTTTGTCCGAGCAGCCCGTTGCTACCAGTAACAATAATTTTTTTCATCTTCCAAATAAAACAGATTTTAGGTTAAGAATGTAATTTTATATGAATTTAATGAACCGATTGATCAGAATAAAGTACAAATCCTAGAAATATCATTTTCTAAATGCAAGATCAACCAACATAGCTTTACTGCGTTTTCAATACTAATTCAGTGGGAATTACTTATTCTATCCAAAAACAACTTCCATTCACCTAAAAAAACGCATTCTTTCAACGGTTGAAAAATATATCTGGAATATTGATTAAAAAACTTTTATTAAGTATTTGATTTACGGGGATAAAGAGTATTTTTGCAGACCAAAAAATGCCTCTTAAAATGGGCTTAAATTGTTGATTTAATAAAGTTTTACAAAATTTATATGCCAAACTCCGGAAAAATTGCACAGATCATCGGACCTGTAGTAGACGTAAGCTTCACTGAAAATGCACACTTGCCAAAAATTTATGATGCATTAGAGATCGTAAAAGACAACGGACAAAAGATAATTCTTGAAGTTCAGCAACACCTTGGTGAAGACCGTGTTCGCGCTATCGCGATGGATTCAACAGACGGACTTGTTCGTGGAATGAAGGTAGTAGATACCGGATCTGCTATAAAAATGCCGGTTGGAGATAAAATCAAAGGTCGTTTGTTCAATGTTGTTGGACAGGCTATTGATGGAATTGATACCATGGATAATTCTGATGGTTACCCAATCCACAATACACCTCCAAAGTTTGATGAGTTAAGTACAGAAACTGAAGTACTTTTTACTGGTATTAAAGTAATTGATCTTCTTGAACCTTACGCAAAGGGCGGTAAAATTGGATTATTTGGTGGTGCAGGTGTAGGTAAAACTGTATTGATCATGGAATTGGTAAATAACATTGCAAAAGCATATGCAGGTTTATCAGTTTTTGCCGGAGTTGGAGAACGCACACGTGAAGGGAATGACCTTTTACGTGAGTTTATCGAATCAGGCGTTATTAACTACGGCGATGCATTTAAGCATTCAATGGAAGAAGGTGGATGGGATCTAACCTCAGTTGATAAAGAAGCATTAAAAGATTCAAAAGCAACTTTGGTTTTCGGACAAATGAATGAGCCTCCTGGTGCACGTGCACGTGTTGCTCTTTCAGGATTAACAGTTGCTGAATATTTCCGTGATGGAGATGGTGAAGGCCAAGGAAAAGATATCTTATTCTTCGTTGATAATATATTCCGTTTCACGCAGGCAGGTTCTGAGGTTTCGGCTCTATTAGGTCGTATGCCTTCTGCGGTAGGTTACCAGCCAACACTGGCAACTGAAATGGGATTGATGCAGGAAAGAATCACTTCTACAAAAAGAGGTTCAATTACATCAGTTCAGGCTGTATACGTTCCTGCAGATGATTTGACTGACCCAGCGCCGGCAACAACATTTGCTCACCTTGATGCTACAACTGTATTATCACGTAAAATTGCTGAGCTTGGAATTTATCCTGCTGTAGATCCTTTAGATTCAACTTCACGAATCCTGAATGCAGCCACACTTGGCGATGAGCACTATGGTACAGCCCAGCGCGTAAAAGAAATTTTACAGCGTTACAAAGAATTACAAGATATCATCGCTATCCTGGGTATGGACGAATTATCAGAAGAAGACAAGTTGGTAGTAGGTCGCGCTCGTCGTGTTCAGCGTTTCCTTTCACAGCCTTTCTTTGTTGCTGAACAATTCACCGGACTAAAAGGAGTATTGGTTGATATTAAAGATACCATCAAAGGTTTTAACATGATTATGGATGGAGAAGTGGATGAATATCCTGAAGCTGCTTTCAATCTGGTTGGAACTATTGAAGATGCTATTGAAAAAGGTAAAAAAATATTAGCTGAGTCAAACTCATAGGAGATATTAGATGTGAGACAATAGATTTGAGACAGTCTCACATCTCATATCTCATATCATATATCTCATATCTAAAAAATATGAAATTAGAAATATTAACACCTGATAAAAAGGTTTACGAAGGAGAGATAAGATCAGTAACCGTACCTGGTACGATGGGATCTTTTGAAGTACTGAAAGACCATGCCCCTATCATTTCAACATTGGAAGATGGCAAGGTGATTATCCGTAAAGACAACACCTCTGATGAAACCATTCATATCAAAGGAGGAGTAATTGAAGTTTTAAATAATTCAATTATGGTACTTGCCGAAGGAATCCAAGATTCCTAATCATTAAACATCATTGAAAGCCCTTTTGATCGCTAGATCAGAAGGGCTTTTTTGTTTATAAGTAAAATCATCTTTCCAATTCAAAATCCAATTTTAGGCAGAAATACTCCTAAATATTGAAATAGCATATTTTCTGAACCGAAAACCGAAAACCATTTTGGTCTATATATACAATATATAATTAATAAAATTTAGTCATATAGCATATTAAATATTGAATTTTTAATTATTTCAATATTTTATTCTTTTTTAAAATAATTCCACTTGCTATTGATACTTAAATCATAAGCACTTAAATTGAGATTTATATAAATAAGGAAATGTTAAAGATTTAAATAATGATCAGCAGATTGAATTTTACATCCAAAAAACTGCTTAATCAAGGGTTAATTCCTGATAATAATGTACTATTTATTACTCTGCTATTTCCTAACATCAAGGTATAAAATTTAAAAACTCAATAAAAATTGAACGCCTTCCTCTAAAAGAAAGGCTTTTTTTAACACTAATAATTGAACTAGGAATAATGCATTTATCATCATAAAAAGGCAATAAATTACGATTTATAACAGACTAAATGGCACTAAACAAATACAGCAAAATATTAACCCAAGACCCTACACAACCTGCATCACAGGCCATGTTATATGGAATAGGACTAACTACCGAAGATCTTGCAAAAGCGCAAGTAGGAATTGTTAGTATGGGTTATGATGGAAATACCTGTAACATGCACCTGAATGATCTTGCAAAAGATGTGAAAAAAGGAGTATGGGATAATGACCTTGTAGGCCTTATGTTCCATACTATTGGAATCAGTGATGGCATCACAAATGGTACTGAAGGTATGCGTTATTCTTTGGTTTCAAGGGATCTGATTGCCGATTCAATTGAAACTGTTTGCGGAGGCCATTATTATGATGGTTTAATAGCTTTGCCCGGTTGTGATAAAAATATGCCCGGAGCAATCATGGCAATGGGTCGCTTAAATCGCCCTGCAATCATGGTATACGGCGGGAGTATTCATTCAGGTCATTACAAAGGTCAATCCTTAAATATTGTTTCGGCATTCGAAGCTTTAGGTCAGAAATTGGCAGGCAATCTAGAAGAAGAAGATTTTCAGGGAATTATTCAAAATGCTTGCCCGGGTGCTGGAGCTTGCGGAGGCATGTATACAGCCAATACAATGGCATCTGCGATTGAAGCAATGGGCATGAGTTTACCTTATAGCTCATCCTATCCTGCTTTAAGTACCGAGAAAAGACAAGAATGCCTGGAAGCAGGAAAATATATCAGAATCCTGCTTGAAAAGGATATCAAACCTAGTGATATCATGACCAAAAAAGCATTTCACAATGCAATTGTAACGGTGATGGTTTTAGGGGGTTCTACAAATGCTGTTCTGCATTTAATTGCAATGGCAAAATCAGTAGGTATAAAACTAGAGCTGTCTGATTTCCAAAAAATTAGTGATGAAACTTCTGTCATAGCAGATCTTAAGCCTAGCGGAAAGTACATGATGGAAGATGTTCATACAATTGGCGGTATGCCCTCTGTATTAAAGTATCTATTGCAAAAAGGATTGATCCATGGCGATTGCATGACCGTTACAGGAAAAACTCTTGCCGAGAATGTAGCCAATGCAGCTGACCTTGATTTCAATACACAGGATGTTATCCTACCCTATGAAAACCCGGTAAAGAAAACAGGGCATTTACAAATGCTCTACGGTAACCTTGCTCCAATGGGTTCAGTAGCCAAGATCAGTGGTAAAGAAGGTGAATCTTTCATCGGTCCGGCAAGGGTTTTTGAGGGTGAATTTGAACTGATCCATGGTATTAGTAGCGGCAAAGTAAAAGCAGGTGATGTGGTCGTGATCAGGAACGTAGGACCAAAAGGGGCTCCGGGAATGCCAGAGATGTTGAAACCAACTTCTGCCATCTTTGGTGCAGGGTTGGGAGCATCAGTTGCACTGATCACAGACGGCCGATTCTCTGGCGGTACTCATGGCTTTGTTGTTGGGCATATCACTCCTGAAGCATTTGAAGGCGGAAACATCGGACTCGTAAAAGATGGTGATACCATTGAAATCAGTGCTACTAAAAATTCCATTAATGTCATGATCTCTGATCAAGAGATAGAGAACAGAAGAAAATTATGGAACCAGCCAGCTCCACCTGTTAAGAATGGAGTTCTATTTAAATATTTTAAACAGGTAAAGAGCGCATCCGAAGGCTGCGTTACTGACGAAGAATAAATAACTCAACGATCGAATGATTGATTTAAAGATCAGCTTAAATCACAATAAAAGAGAATATTATGGAAACTGAGCAGCAAGAATTGAGCAACCCAGCAGGAATAGAAACCATTGAAGTTTCAGGTTCTGTAGCTCTACTCGAAGCATTGATCACAGAGGGTACTGATGTTATATTCGGATATCCCGGTGGAGCAATCATGCCCATCTATGATGCATTATACGACTACAAAGAAAAATTAAACCATATTCTTGTTAGACATGAGCAAGGCGGTATCCATGCCGGACAAGGTTTTGCAAGAACATCAGGAAAAGTAGGTGTTGTATTTGCAACCAGTGGTCCAGGTGCAACCAATCTTGTTACCGGTCTTGCCGATGCAATGATTGACAGTACTCCTCTGGTATGTATTACCGGGCAAGTATTTGCACACTTATTAGGTACTGATGCTTTTCAAGAAACAGATGTAATCAATATCACAACCCCAGTTACTAAGTGGAACTACCAGATCACTGATGCAACCGAAATTCCAGAAATAATCAGCAAAGCTTTTTACATCGCAAGAAGCGGCAGACCAGGGCCAGTGTTAATTGATATCACCAAAAATGCACAGATACAGAAATTTGATTACAGTGGGTATACTCCTTGTAATCATATTCGCAGCTATCGTCCAAAACCTTTGATCAGAAAGGAATATATCACTCAAGCCGCAGAATTAATCAATCAGGCAAAAAAACCATTTGTTATTTGGGGCCAGGGGGTTATACTTGGAGAAGCTGAACAAGAATTCAAGACTTTTGTTGAAAAAAGCGGAATCCCATCAGCATGGACCATACTTGGTGCCGGAGCCATCCCTACAGACCATCCGCTGAATGTAGGTATGCTAGGAATGCATGGAAATTATGGCCCCAACGTTCTTACCAACGAATGTGATGTACTGATAGCCATAGGCATGAGATTCGATGACCGTGTAACTGGACGTCTGGATAAATATGCTAAACAAGCAAAAGTCATTCATCTGGATATTGACCCATCTGAAATAGATAAAAATGTTCAAACAACGGTTCCAGTTTGGGGTGATTGCAAAGAAACTATTCCTGCTTTAACAGAACTTATTAAGCAAAAAGAACATAAGGAATGGCTACAAAAATTTAGAGATTTCGACAAAAATGAGATTGAAGCAGTAATTCATAATGAACTACATCCTACAAGCGGAGAACTTACCATGGGAGAAGTTATTCACCAGTTGAATATACTTACAAAAGGAGAAGCTGTAATTGTTACTGATGTTGGTCAGCACCAGATGGTGGCCTGTAGGTATGCCAAGTTAAATAACACCAGAAGCAATATTACTAGCGGTGGGCTAGGGACTATGGGATTTGCCCTTCCTGCAGCAATTGGTGCTAAATTTGGCGCCCCAAACCGTACAGTGGTAGCTATTATAGGTGATGGAGGATTTCAAATGACCCTTCAGGAACTTGGAACAATCATGCAAAGTGGCATTGATGTGAAGATTCTGATTTTAAATAATAGATTTTTAGGTATGGTGAGGCAATGGCAAGAGATGTTTAATGATCATCGTTATTCATTCGTTGATATTGCAAGCCCTGACTTTGTTGCAGTAGCCGCTGCGTATAAAATTAAAGGTAGAAGCATTTCTGAACGGGAAGATGTGACTACTGCACTGCTTGAAATGCTAAACAATAAAGGTTCCTTCTTATTGGAAGTGATGGTAACTAAAGAAAACAATGTATTTCCAATGGTGCCGCAAGGATGCAGTGTGAGTGAGATCAGATTGAAATAATAACTATTCAACAGAACTACGAAAAAAACAAGATGAGCAATCAGAACGATACAGAAAAACCGTCAGGAAAACAGGAATACAATATAACTGTATATACCGAGAATCAGATCGGTCTCCTGAATAGGATCGCGATTATTTTCACCAGACGCAAAATAAATATTCATAGTCTGAATACTTCACCATCTGAGATAGAAAGTATCCACCGTTTTAATATTGTGGTTCAGGAAACTGAAGACGTGGTAAGAAAGCTATCCAGACAAATTGAAAAACAGGTTGAAGTATTGAAAGTTTATTTCAATACAAATGAAGATGTGATCTGGCAGGAACTTGCCCTTTATAAGGTTCCAACAGATATTATTGCAGAAAAAGCAAGTGTAGAGCGTTTACTTCGTGAAAACGGTGCGCGTGCAGTTGTGATCCGTAAAGATTATACTGTTTTTGAAACTACAGGGCACCGTGAAGAAACAGATGCGTTGATCAAAATTCTACAACCTTTTGGCCTGATCGAATTTGTTCGCAGTGCACGGGTGGCCATCATCAAAGATAGTGATGGCTTTAACCGCAAATTACGTGAATTTGAAAAAGCAGAACCTGGCGATGAAGTAGCTGAGAATGAATATCTTAATAACGGACAGAAGATCTTTACGATGTAGGTCAATCTGAAAATAAAACGATTTAAATAAATAACATTAAATAAAAACAAAAAGTAAAAACAAAACAATATGGCAAAGATCAATTTCGGCGGGGTTGTAGAAGAGGTAGTAACCCGCGAAGAATTCCCCTTAGACAAAGCTCGTGAAGTTTTAAAGAATGAAACCGTAGCAATAATTGGCTATGGGGTTCAAGGTCCGGGACAAGCATTAAACCTGCGCGACAACGGCATCAACGTAATTATCGGTCAGCGTAAAGACTCCAAAACATGGGATAAAGCTATCGCTGATGGCTGGGTACCTGGAGTAACTCTGTTTGAAATTGAAGAAGCTGCTGAAAAAGGTACAATCATTCAATATCTGTTATCAGACGCAGGTCAGATTGCACTTTGGCCAACAATCAAAAAATACCTTACTCCCGGAAAAGCACTTTACTTTTCACACGGATTTGGTATTACATACAAAGAACAAACAGGAATTATACCCCCAGCAGATGTAGATGTAATATTAGTTGCACCAAAAGGATCAGGTACTTCATTACGCCGTCTTTTCTTAGCAGGCAAAGGCCTTAACTCTTCTTTTGCAATACATCAAGATGCAACGGGCAATGGTAGAACACGCGCTATCGCACTAGGTATTGGCGTTGGTTCAGGATACTTATTCGAAACGGATTTCCGTAAAGAAGTATACTCAGATCTAACCGGTGAGCGTGGTACATTAATGGGCGCTATCGCCGGTATTTTCGAAGCACAGTACAATACACTGCGCAGAAATGGCCACTCGCCTTCTGAAGCTTTCAACGAAACTGTTGAAGAACTCACTCAAAGTTTAATGCCTTTGGTTGCAGAGAATGGGATGGATTGGATGTATGCTAATTGTTCAACAACTGCACAACGTGGAGCACTTGATTGGAAAGGTCGCTTCCGTGATGCAACCCAGCCAGTTTTTGATGAATTATACGAGAGTGTGGCATCAGGAAAAGAAGCTGAGCGTACTATTAAATTGAACAGCCAGCCTGATTACCGCGTAAAACTTGAAGCCGAATTAAAAACTCTTCATGACAGCGAAATCTGGCAAGCGGGCCAGGCGGTAAGAAGTTTACGCCCTGAGAATCAACCGGAGAAGTGATAAGTAATAAGTGATAAGTAATAAGTGATAAGTTATAAGTGATAAGTGATAAGTGATAAGTAATAAGTTGTAGGTTATAAGTAGAAGCCATATTGCTGAAACTTAAAACTTACAACTTATACCCTACAAACTATGGCACAAACAGTGTTTGATAAGATATGGAATGAGCACCTGGTGGGCAGTAATGCGGGTTTTCCGGACACCTTATATATTGATACACACTTAATCAATAAAATAACAAGTCTGGCTGCTTTTGAAGGCTTACGCAAACGCCATATTCCTGTTTACAGACCCAAGCAAACAAGTGTAATTACTGAAAAAGAATCCCAGCACATTCCTCTAAGCGAACTGGCACGCTTTCAGCTTGACATGCTCAATAGGAACTGCAATGATTTCGGCTTAAACAAAATAGAACAGCTTCGTTTAAACCAGTTATGCCCATACGTTAGTTATCCAGGACAAACAATTGTATGTGATAAACAATTGTCGAATATTTTGGGTGCATTAGGGTCAATTGCTATTGAAATAAGTGAATTACATGTAGAACAAGTACTTGCTACTCAATGCATGCTGATCCATAAACCGAAACGAATGAAAATAGAGGTTAATGGCAAATTGGCTAAAGGTCTTGAAGCAAAGGATATTAACCATTACCTATTGTCAGAGATTGCTGCAGATGTGGCTAAGGGTCATTTTATTGAGTATGCCGGCGATACCATTCTCAATTTAGAAATTGAGGGCCGAATGACAATTTGTAAAATGAGTAAAGCAATTGGTGCTATTGGAGGGCTTATAGCCCCAGATGAAAAAACCTTTGCTTATATCCAAAAAAACAGCACAATAATGGAATCTGTTAATCAAGATATTGCATATCAAGGTGAACTGTTCTCAGATGACAGTGCGGTATTTGATGAGGTTCTTGAATTCGACGCAGAAGATATTGGTCATGGCAACTTTGGTATCGGCTTATCAAAACTTATACAATCAACTACTCAGAGTGCAGATAAGATTGCACTCGACACTTCTGCCATTTTATCAGGATACAACGATACAGATTACCTGTTAAGCAGACTTGAAAATATTGAAGAATTTGAAAATTCAAAGCATTATAAACTCTTGAATGAAAGTTGAATTCAAATTAAGAGAAAAGGGTCCAAAGCAGTATACTGTTTCGGATCACAATAAAGCAAACAAGCTTTATTTAAAATAAAAAATATGTTACACGACCCAAGCCGCATCTATATTTTTGACACCACCCTAAGGGATGGAGAACAGGTACCCGGATGTCAGCTATCAACAGTAGAGAAAATCGAAATTGGCAAGGCACTTGAAAATCTGGGTGTTGATGTTATTGAAGCTGGATTTCCTATTTCAAGCCCTGGTGATTTTCAAAGTGTACTTGAGCTATCAAAAGCAGTGCGCGAACCTGTAATCTGTGCATTAACACGAGCTAATAAAGGTGACATTGATTGTGCTGCAGAAGCATTAAAATTTGCAAAAAGGCCACGCATACATACTGGAATAGGAGCATCCGATAATCATATAAAATACAAGTTCAACAGTACCCGTGAAGCAATACTTGAACGTGCGGTTGATTCGGTAAAATATGCCAAGAGTTTTGTAGAAGATATTGAGTTCTATGCCGAAGATGCAGGTAGAGCAGATAATGAATTTCTGGCAAAAATGGTTGAAGCTGTTATCGCAGCAGGTGCTACGGTAGTTAATATTCCCGATACCAACGGTTATTGCCTGCCAGAACAATACGGCGAAAAGATTCGCTTTCTGAAAGAAAATGTTAAAAATATCGATCAAGCAATTATTTCGGTGCATTGCCATAATGACTTGGGCTTGGCTACTGCCAACAGCATTGCTGGTATTCAAAATGGCGCACGCCAGGTAGAATGTACTATCAATGGTATAGGAGAGCGTGCAGGTAATACCGCATTGGAAGAAATTGTAATGATCCTTAAAACTCATCACAGCCTCAACTTTACTCACAAAGTGAACAGTAAGCATTTATACGAGTTAAGTGGGATGGTTAGCCGAATGATGCGTATGCCCGTTCAACCCAATAAGGCAATCGTAGGCAAAAATGCATTTGCTCATAGTTCAGGAATTCATCAGGATGGTGTATTAAAACATAGAGAAACCTATGAGATCATTAATCCAGAAGATGTTGGCATTGACCAGTCAGAAATCATATTAACTGCCAGAAGTGGCCGTCATGCATTAAACCATCATCTGGAACGTCTGGGCTATACTATTGAGCGCATTGACCTGGATCAGGTTTACGAACGATTTCTTACCCTGGCAGATGGCAAAAAAGAGATCAAAGACGATGATATCCTGTTCCTGATGGGACATGAGTCTGAAAATAATTATAAAAATGGTCTTGCAATTAAAAGTTTGAAGGTAGCATGTGGTGATCAGGCAAGCCCAATGGCCACAATAGTTTTAAACTACAAAGGAAAAGATAACCAAGCAACTGCAACCGGAAATGGACCGGTAGATGCAACGATCAAAGCAATTGAAAAGATCATTGGTCAAAGCTTCAATATCAAAGAGTTTAATATTCATGCAATTCATAGTGGCAGCGATGATGTCAGCAAAGTAGATATGCGAGTAACTCATGATGGTAAATCTTATGTAGGTTATGGATTTAGTACTGATATCGTCAGAGCATCGGCAAATGCCTATGTGGATGCGCTGAATAAGTTTGTTTAGTAAAAAACAAGTTATAAGTAATAGGTTATAAGTAATAAGTTATAGGTTTTAGGTTATTGGATTGATATTAGAAAAATTGAATAAAATCTATTCCTAAGTATTAAATATTAAAAAAAAAAATATGAGCAAAACATTGTTTGATAAGGTGTGGGATACTCACGTAGTTCGTAAGATTGAAGGCGGGCCTGACGTATTATTTATAGATAGACACCTCATACACGAGGTTACAAGCCCTGTAGCATTCCTCGGACTTAAAAGCAGAGGTATAAAAGTTTTATACCCAAAGCGTACTTTCGCAACAGCTGATCATAATACACCAACCATTAACCAGCATTTACCTGTTCAGGATCCTCTTTCTGCGAACCAGTTGAAGGCTTTAGAATCAAATTCTAATGAATATGGTATCAGTTACTGGGGATTAGGACATCAAAAAAATGGCATCGTTCATGTTGTTGGACCAGAATACGGCATTACACAACCAGGTGCTACAATTGTTTGTGGTGATTCACATACATCAACCCATGGCGCTTTTGGTGCCATCGCTTTTGGTATTGGAACATCTGAAGTTGAAATGGTACTTGCTACTCAATGTATCATGCAAGAGAAGCCAAAGAAAATGAGGATAAATATCAATGGGAAACTAGGGAAAGGAGTCACGCCTAAAGATGTTGCCTTATTTATCATATCTCAGCTTTCTACTTCAGGAGCAACCGGATATTTTGTGGAATATGCCGGCGAAGTTTTTGAAAATATGACGATGGAAGGCCGTATGACCGTTTGTAACCTGAGTATAGAAATGGGTGCAAGAGGTGGAATGATTGCACCAGATGAAACAACCTTTAATTATGTAAAGGGCCGTGAATTCAGTCCAAAAGGCGAAGCTTGGGATAAAGCACTTACTTATTACCAATCATTAAAATCAGATTCAGATGCCATTTTCGACATTGAATACTCTTATGATGGTGCTTCTATTGAACCTATGATCACTTACGGAACCAATCCGGGAATGGGCATGGGAATTTCAAATTCTATTCCAAATGCGAATGATGTAGAAGGCGGAGCCGCATCTTATGCTAAATCACTGAATTACATGGGATTCAATGAAGGAGAATCAATGATGGGTAAGACCGTAGATTATGTATTCATTGGAAGCTGTACCAATGGTCGTATTGAAGATTTTAGAGCTTTCACATCTATCGTGAAAGGCAAGAAAAAAGCAGACCATGTTACGGCATGGCTTGTGCCAGGATCTCATATTGTTGAAGCTCAGATTAAAGAGGAAGGATTGCTCGATATTTTAAATGAAGCCGGATTTACTTTGCGTCAGCCTGGTTGCTCAGCATGCCTTGCCATGAATGACGATAAGATACCGGCCGGAAAATATGCTGTAAGTACGTCAAACAGAAACTTTGAAGGCCGTCAGGGTCCAGGCTCAAGAACGATGCTTGCTAGTCCGCTGGTTGCAGCAGCTGCAGCTATTACCGGTGTTGTTACTGATCCAAGAACTCTTATTTAATAACTAGCGAACATTCGCAAAAAGAAAATAAAATGGCTTACGATAAATTCAATATATTAAAAAGTACCGCAGTTCCTCTTGCAATTGAGAATGTTGATACTGATCAGATTATACCAGCACGCTTTTTAAAAGCTACTGAACGTGTAGGATTTGGGGATAATCTATTTCGCGATTGGAGGTATAATCCAGACCATACTCCTAAATCAGATTTCGTGCTCAATAACCCTTTGTATAGTGGCAAAATTCTTGTGGGTGGCAAGAATTTTGGTTCTGGATCATCAAGAGAGCATGCAGCATGGGCAGTATATGACTATGGTTTCAGATGTATAGTATCAAGTTTTTTTGCCGATATCTTTAAAAATAATTGTCTGAATATTGGAGTTTTACCGGTTCAGGTAAGTGCAGATTTTGCCGAAAAAATCTTTCGTGCAATTGAAGCCGATCCTAAAACTGAGATTGAAGTTAATCTTCCGGAACAGCGCATCTGTATACTATCCACCGGTGAAAAAGAAACATTTGACATAAGCTCATACAAAAAAGACAATATGGTCAATGGCTTTGATGATATAGATTACCTGCAAAACATTAAAACTGAAATAGAAGCATTTGCTTCAAAACTTCCTTTATAATATTAAGAATATCTAAATGGGAAAAAGGAAAATAGAAATAATGGATACTACACTCCGCGATGGTGAACAAACATCTGGAGTGTCCTTTTCTATATCAGAAAAACTAACAATCACTCAACTGCTGATTGAAGAACTCAAAGTTGACAGGGTTGAGATTGCTTCGGCAAGGGTTTCGGAAGGAGAGTATGCATCTGTTAAAACTATTATGGACTGGGCCAACCTACATGGCTATACAAACAGAATAGAAGTGCTTTCATTTGTTGATCATGGAGTATCTGTTGAATGGATGGCTAATGCTGGAGTTAAGGTTCAGAATTTATTAACTAAAGGTTCTTTGAACCATCTGAAACACCAGCTTAAAAAAACACCTGAACAACATTTTGCAGAAATTAAGGATGTCATCCAATTAGCGCAAAGCCATGGCATTTCAAGCAATGTATACCTTGAAGATTGGAGTAATGGCATGCGTAATTCGCCGGAATATGTGTATCAATATCTTGATTTTCTATCTACACAACCTATAAAAAGAATTTTGTTGCCTGATACCCTTGGGGTATTGACTCCTCATGAAACTTATAAGTACATTTCTGAGATAAAATTACGCTATCCAAGCATACATTTTGATTTTCATGCTCATAATGACTATGACTTGGCAAATGCAAACATTCTAGAAGCAATCAGAGCAGGTGCCGACGGATTGCATTTAACGGTAAATGGTATGGGCGAAAGAGCAGGAAATGCCTCTATTGCAAGCGCGGTAGCTACCATCAACGACTTTTTGCCTGAAGTAGAGATCAATATAAACGAAGAAGCCATCTATACGGTCAGCAAATTAGTTGAAACTTTTTCTGGAATCCGAATTCCATCTAACAAGCCAATTGTTGGAGAGAATGTATTCACTCAAACAGCAGGCATTCATGCCGATGGGGATAGTAAAAACAATTTGTATTTCAATGATTTACTCCCCGAGAGATTTGGCAGAAAACGCACCTATGCCCTTGGCAAAACATCAGGAAAGGCTAATATTGAGAAAAACCTTCAGGAACTAGGGCTTAAACTCAGTGGCGAGGATTTAAAAAAGGTAACCCAGCGTGTTATTGAGCTAGGTGATATGAAAGAAACTGTAACCAGAGAAGATTTGCCCTATATCATTTCTGATGTATTGAATAGCACGTCAACTATTGATAAGGTTATAATCGAGTCATATGTATTAACTCATTCAAAAGGATTAAGACCTTCTGCAACAATATCAGTTAGAATTGACGGTGAACTTTTTGAAGAAAATGCGCAAGGCGACGGACAGTTTGATGCTTTTATGAAAGCACTTTCTAAAGTATATGCTAAAAAGCAGTTATCGCTGCCAAAATTGATTGATTATGCGGTTAGAATTGCACCAGGAAGTAATTCGGATGCACTATGCGAAACAATAATAACTTGGGAAACACAAAATAAGAAATTTATAACTAGAGGTCTGGATTCAGATCAAACTGTTTGTGCGATAAAATCGACACAGAAGATGCTTAATATTATTTAAAAATAGTTGTCAGTTAGCTGTTGTCAGTTATCAGACAAACGACTACTGAAAACAGATTTAAAATATTGAAAAAGGATCAAGGAGTAAGGAGCAAAGAGTAAGGAAAAAAATAGGAGTAAACTATAAAATTTCATTAAGAATTTAACCAAAAACAACCAAATTTAAAGAATAACATCTTTTTAAAAAGAATTCTAGATGGCCTATAACAGATAACAGATAACTGATAACAGATAACTTATAAAAAAATGAAATTAAATATCGCCCTTTTAGCAGGAGATGGAATTGGTCCTGAAGTAATTGATCAGGCTGTTAAAGTATGTAATGCCATTGCTGCAAAATTTAGTCATGAAATTAATTGGACATCTGCATTAACAGGGGCCTGTGCCATAGATGCCTGCGGCGAGCCCTATCCCGACTCAACACATGAAGTTTGTATGGCAGCTGATGCAATTCTGTTTGGAGCTATTGGGGATCCTAAATACGATAATGATCCAAAAGCACCTGTTCGTCCGGAGCAGGGTCTATTGAAAATGCGTAAAAAACTGGGATTATTCGCAAATGTTCGCCCTACTTTTACTTTTCCTTCTTTGATAGATAACTCTCCATTAAAAAGAGAACGTATTGAAGGAACTGATTTGATCATCTTACGTGAATTGACAGGAGGTATTTATTTTGGTGAACGCGGAAGAAAAGATAATGGAAATACTGCTTTCGATACCTGTACCTATACACGCGATGAAATCACCCGTTTAGCAAAATTGGGTTTCGAGATGGCAATGAACAGAAGTAAAAGACTTTGCTGTGTAGATAAAGCCAATGTTCTTGAAAGCTCACGTTTATGGCGTGAAACAGTCCAAGACATGGAAAAAGATTATCCTGAAGTAACCGTTAGTTACGAATTTGTAGATGCTGTAGCGATGCGACTTGTTCAATGGCCAAGCACCTACGATGTAATGATTACTGAAAATCTGTTTGGAGATATCTTAACTGATGAGGCCTCCGTTATTTCAGGATCAATGGGATTAATGCCTTCTGCATCAATCGGCCTTCACACCTCATTATTTGAGCCAATACACGGTTCTTACCCTCAAGCTGCAGGTAAAGATATTGCTAATCCTTTGGCAACTGTGCTTTCGGCAGCTATGATGTTTGAAGATGCTTTTGGATTAAAAGAAGAAGCTGAACTGATTCGAGTAGTGGTAAACAAATCTTTAGCTGAAGGTATTGTTACAGAAGATATTGCCGGAAAGAACAAAGCTTATAAAACCACTGAAGTGGGTGATTGGCTGGCAAAAAATATTTAAATCATTAAGGCTGGCAAGAGCTTAAAAACTCTGTCAGCCTTAAAATTCTAGGTAATTTTTAATTATTACCTGAACTTTTTGCCCTTTACTGTATATACCAGGACGAGCATTCACTGCAATTACCTGAATTCCATTTCTTTCCAGAAGCAAGTCTTCATAGAAACCCTTAAAAAAAATATCCCGAATCAAATACCCTTTGCTACTCCAGCTACTTTTAAGCTGTACCCATTCAGGATAGATCATAACATGTTCCTTTTTCGATTTTATACCCATTTGCCTGGCTTCATCAACTGTTAAAACGAAAGCATTGCCAAGTAATTTGCCAGTATAAATATGAGCGGGCTCTGAATATAATAAATCAGGCTTACCTGATTCAATAAGTTTTCCGTCCTTTAAAATTAACATTTGATTAGCTAGCGTTAATCCATCAATTGGATCATGAGAAACAATAATGATCGTGATTCCCAACTCATCAGATAATCTTCTTAAATCTGCGCGAAACTGAGTTTTCAACACTGCATCAAGCTGACTGAAAGGTTCATCAAGAAGTAAAACTTCAGGTTCTGTAATAATTGCTCTTGCTAGAGCCACTCGTTGCTGCTCACCCCCACTCAAGTCAACAATTTTTTTAGTTGCCAAATGATCAATCCGGAGAAATTCCATCATTTTCTTTGCTTTTTGCTTCTTTGAGTTCAAATCTTCATTAGAAAGCATGCTTTCTATATTTTCATAAACCTTTGCAAAAAGATTCAGATTAAAATCTTGGCTAAGCATTTTCATAGAATCATGGCCAGGTATCAGTTTCTCATGTGGCCCATTCAGATGCTCAGCTTTAAAAAAAACTTCGCCTGAATCTGGTGCTAGCAAACCGTAAATAAGTTTTAAAAGCGTACTTTTTCCACTTCCACTTTCGCCAACAATGGCTACAAAATCACCCTTATTAATGGTAAGGCTTACTGAACTTACTCCCGCAAAAGAATCTTCAGAATAGTGTTTACTAACGTCTTTAAGAGAAATAAAAGGCTGTGACATGGTACCAAATATACTAAAAAACCCCGCCTGCTGAATTTCAGCACAAGCGGGGCTTTTTTAAATTACATTGCCTAAAATCCAAACATCAATCCAAAAGATAGATTTTTAAAATCTGCAGGGCCCTGACCATCAGCAAAGACATCATTGCCATAGTATTTAACAAATACACCTGTTGCTTCATATCCTAACCTAGCAAATGCTCCGTATCTAAAAGGATTTAGATTGTAATCGTCTTTAAACTTATCTTTACCATTTTGCTTACTCACTTGCTTAACTTTCCCATTCAATAGGAAACCGATCTCAGGCCCGAAAACAAAAAAAACAGACTTTTTATCAGTTTTGGAACGTATTTGGAATGCTAATGGGATTCGCAGATATCGACTAGAGAAGCGATTTTTCTTATAATCAACAGTCTCAGTTACATAACTAAGTGATGGTTTCTCCTTTTGCATGGTAATATCTTGCTTCAAACGCATATGATTCCAATCTAAACCGGCGCCTGTATAGATCTTAAAATAGCTACTAAATCTATATCCCATTTGAAAAAAATCAAAACCAAAATTGCTACTTTTCCAGGTATCACGTTCAAGGAATGAGTTTGCAGGACTAAGTGTAAAACTACCATTATCGGTGTAGGTGCTCAATCCCAGATCCAAACGTGCAGCATTGAACTGGACAGAAAATTTACTTTTTGATTTAGGTTCTGTCTTAGTACTATCCTTTTTAGAATCTTTATCACCAAACCTTATTATAACACTTTTCCGTTCCTTTTGAGTGGTATCTCGTGTAATAACCAGAATGGTATCTTTTTTTTGTTGAGCTAAGGCTCCTAATACAAATGTGCTTAATAGGGCACAAACAACTAATCGTTTCATTTTTTTAAAATTCTATTTTTTACTTTTTATTTTAACCAATCCTAAATTAATTCCGGATACTTCAGAGCCTTCGACACCATCTTTGAACTCTATCAATTTATCTTCTCGCTTATCAACCTTAGCAATTACAAAATTGACCAAACTAGCTATACTCCTTATTCTTTTGTGTCCATTATGAACGCGTTCTTCATCTAATATATGCTCTTCAGGCCTATCCACTTTAGTAATCATATCTGCCTGGGTAACATCTAGTAGCGACTGATCACCCGAATATCGTTCAGGTACGTTAACTAATTGCTTTGGCAGCGTAGCAATTGTCTTTTTAACTATAGCTGAAGCAATCACAATTGGAGCTTGCTCTACAGCAGGCTTCAACTCAGGCCTGGCTTGTGAAATTTCGGTTAGTAATTTATAATTACTTTCTGTTGGTTTCTCAATTACAAATTCTGTAAGTCTGGGCTTAAGTTCTATAAGAATTGGTTCTTGCTGAACAGGTTCAGTAATAGATTCTTTTGTTAATTGGGGAACCGAAACTTGAACTTTTTCTTTAGCAATTATCGGGCTACTGCTCTGAAGTTTAATTTTTTCTACTGGCCTGGTAAACCATAAACCCGCTGTGATCACCACAATAACACTTGCAGCAGCCATCCAGAAAGTTGAAAATGATTGCTTGCCAGATACCTTGTTATCCAATGTATTGGAAATCTTTCCCCATACCTCATTTGATGGTTCAACTTTAAGATTTTCAAAACGTTGCTGAAATAATTTATCTAGGTCTTTATCCGATATGGGATGCATAATTTAAGCCCTCCATTTTAATTATTTTTTCCTTTAATATAGCTCTAGCTCTTGACAATTGCGACTTTGAAGCCCCTTCAGTTATACCCAGAAGTTTGGCTATTTCTTTATGCGAATAGCCCTCTATTACATACATGTTAAATACCAGTCGATAACCATTAGATAATTGCTGAACTAGCTTAAGCAGATCCTTTAACTCGAGCCCGCTCATATCAAATGTATTTTGAGGCTGGTCATAAACCTCATCAATATCTACCAAATTTAAATTTCTGAGATTCTTCCGATAGGATTCAATGGCTGTATTCACCATGATCCGCCTGATCCATCCTTCAAAAGACCCTTCACCCCTAAAATCGGATATTTTTTGAAAGACCTTGACAAAACCCATTTGTAATACATCTTCGGCTTCAAAAGTATCTTTTGCATAACGCATACAAACTCCCATCATACGAGATGCCAAAGTTTTATATAGGTTTTCCTGAGCTTTCCTATCACCCCTTCTGCATCCTTCAAACAAACTATCTATCGTATAGGAATGATCCAAATTCATAGGCTTTAAGTTAAGATGCTAAACACTGTCATTTAGTTGCACGCTTTGGAAAATAAATCTGAATAGTATAGCCTTAAATTAGTCGAATTTTTAATTCTTTAGTTTTACATTAATTTAGGCAAGTAGATTTGAAAAACAAAATTGCTAGCTATAAATCAGACATGCTATTTAGAAAACCTAGCTAAAGGTTTGATCTGATCGATGTTATCGATCTGTTTTAGGTTTGAGAAGTTTGAAAGACTGTCTATAAACCAAGAAAGAAGAATTTGAAAATTCTATTTTTCTGGTTCCTGCTGGTCTTCCCAAATCCATATAAGGTTCAAACCGAAAGTCAAGATAAAGATTTGGAATAAGTTGCTTCTGATAGGAATATCGAAGCATAATCAACTTTCTGTTCTTTTCTGTATAACCAGGGTAGTTAATATGCTGGGAAACACTTTGATATAGAGGCATACCGTTAAAAGAAATAAATGACATTCCATTCCAATAAGTTCCCATCAGTGAACCATAATGCGTATCAATTCCAGTATTAAGATACCATCCGCGACCTTTAGAAAAAGCCTGCACATCTGTGAATGAAAAATCATTGAAGCCCATCAAATAATTTTCCGTTCGTATAGCATTCAAAAACCCAGATAAGGGAATCTTTAATTTAAAACCCAAAGCGGTATTAACCAGCGTTTGTAAAGGCTCAGGGTTAATATCAATCTGTCCTCCCTGATGAAAAACTGTTAATTGGACAGGAATAGAAAGATCGATTTTTGCGTTCTTCACTATTTTGAGATCTGCTGAAAGCCCACCCAGCACCTGCTCCTGCACAGGAGAGGGCTTGTAAATCATTCGTTTCCAATTAATAAAGGCATCCAAGAAAAAAGAAGTGTTTTTAAGTATAAACTGAGTACCATATTCTACAGGTTCAGTGATCCTTTTTTCAAAATCAAATAGCGGCTCAGCCATACGATGATGAATATTGCCTTCTAAAACACCATTAATCAGGGTGGTATTTCCATTTTGGTATTTAACACTTAGAAGCGGAAGCGTTCTGTAAAAGCCTTCATCCCCGAAATCTTTTTGCAAGTGAACACCAGCTATTACTGCAAGCCTAGGATGAGCATAATAAACCAGCTGGGGCTCTAACTGCGTTCCGAAAAGAGTATAACCGTCTTGAATTTTATTGAAGTACTCATAGTTTCGCATAAAGTTGAAACTCTGTACGCTTAATTGAAGTTCGCCGGATTTAAGACTATCAGGGCGAATGCGATATTCTAAACTATCAGTAGATATCTGAGCAAAAGAAGTATAATATATACTTAGAAAGGATAAAAAAATAAAGTATTTCTTCATTGAAAATTATCAGCAATCAATGCTAACCTCAGGTTTAAATGATGAGTTGATCAGGAATATCCGCAATCCAGTTTTAAAATTATTTTCTTTTTAAACGATAATACTTATAGATCTTAACCGCTGACATGATTACCGCACTAAATACCACAAGGCCTGTTAAGCCATATATCCAATCAACTGCACTTTTAAGGATTACTGTAAAGACGATGGCTACCAGAAAAATTGTAGCCAATTCATTCCAAAGCCTTAACTGAGTTGATGACCAAGTAAATATGCCCTGTTTTAGCTTGTTCATAATATTCTGACATAAAAAATGATAGACCAATAATCCAAGTACAAAGGCTAGTTTTACCAGCATCCAGTTCATACTTAATAAAACAGGATTAACCCAGATCATTGCAATACCAGCTAAGACAGAAATAGCCATAGCAGGGGTTGTGATTATATACCAGAGCTTATGCTGCATAATCTCAAACTGCCTTTGTAGCGTAATTCTCTCTAACTCAGATCGGTCATTAGCCTCTACATGATAGATAAACAAACGAACGATATAAAACAGTCCGGCCATCCAGCTGACAACAAAAATGATATGAATTGCCTTGAGATACAGATATAGCATAAAGGTGAAAGTTGAAAGCTAAAAGTTGAAAGCTAAAAGTTGAAAGCTAAAAGCTAAAAGCTAATTCATTAACATTATAATACATAAAATAAAATCCTTATTACTCCTTAGTAGCATAATAATACCAGTACCTCGTACCTCAGTCCTCAAACTTCATACCTCAAACCTCAGTCCTCATACTTCATACCTCAGTCTTCATACCTCAAACCTCAGTCTTCAGTCCTAATACCTAAACTCTTTAATCAGTTCAACAGCATATTTAACATGATCAAATGGGATATCCGGCATAATACCATGACCCAAATTAAAGATAAAGCCATCTTCTCCGCGCATACGTTCAAATAAGCGATGTATTCTTTCCTTAATTACTTTCTTATCTGCATAAAGAATATGCGGATCTAGGTTACCCTGAACAGCAATTCCTGCAGGAAGCATCTTTTTAATATCCAAAAGATCGGCATTCCAGTCAACTGAGATCACATCGGGCTTTGATTCGGCCATCAGTGGTGCAAAAACAGAGCTCCCTTTACAAAACGAAATGATTGGAATATCCTTTCTGTTCAGTTTTGAAATAATCTCTGTATTATAATTATGAGAGAATTCTTTATAATCATCCCATGACAAAGCAAGAGCCCAACTATCAAATAGCTGAAGGGCATTAACACCGGCATTGATCTGAAGATTTAAATAATCAACAGTAACCTTCGCAATTTTTGCAAGCAATTGATGAGCCAGTTCAGGATGGTTATGGATAAGAAGTTTGGTCAGTTTAAAATCTTTAGATGACCCTCCTTCTACGAGGTAACTCATCACCGTAAAGGGTGCTCCTGCAAAACCGATCAAAGGAATACTTCCATTTAAGCGCTGCTGAATTACTTTAATGGCATCTGCAACATATTGAAGTTTATCATCTACTTCTGTAAGCAATTTATCTACATCTGCCTGATTACGCACCGGGTTTGCAAACTTTGGACCCACACCCTGAGTAAAACTCAGATCGCCGCCCATTGCTTCTGCGGTAACAAGAATATCTGAAAATAGAATTGCCGCATCAATACCCAATAAATTGACCGGTAGCATGGTCACATCTGCTGCTATTTCAGGGGTTTTACACATCTCCAGAAAGGTGTATTTATTTTTTATTTCCCAGTACTCGGGCATGAACCGGCCCGCTTGGCGCATCATCCATACCGGAGGTCGCTCTG
>NZ_JBIKSU010000026.1:0-27044 GCF_044348475.1 Daejeonella sp.
CCACGTGCTAGAATCGGCAAGATCTTTTCAACCTTTCCATTACGAATTCCATACATAAAATCATACAAGTTAACCACAGGGTCACAGTGTGGAACAATTACTTCAAACTTATCTCCCACATTATATTTTTTGTTTGGATTGATAATTTTAACTGATCCATATTCATCAGAACCCGCATTATAATCAAAATCAGGCTCACCGATTATTTTTCCATGAGGAACATTCAAGGTTAAAGCTTTAGATCCTGAATCAGTTACATATTTTCCTTCATTACTATTATTGATAATTGTTGCCATAACCGTCAAAGAAGGAGCAAAATCATCAAACTCTTTTTCGTTATTCTTACCACCAATAATCATATACTGATGATCCATAAACAAATAACTACCAACCTGCACATCAGTAAATCCAGGAACTTCAGGCATTATATCATAAGTGCCAGTACCACCACCACTAAAAATTTCCATATTTAGTCCGGATTTCTTCATTAGTTCATAACTATTCACCACGGGCTCAAATGTTTTTAAGGCCTGCTCTCTACGTAGCTTGAAACCTTCAACATGTTGTACTGCACCATCATAAGCAAGTACACCATGAAATTTAAGATTAGGAGCTTTATCTACAAATTGAGCAAGTTCCAATGCAGGCTGTCCATTTTGCACACCCGATCTCTTGATTACATCCAAATCTACGACCACATCAGCAACAATACCAGCAGCCTTTGCTGCATCCTGCAGATCTCTTGCATTTTGCATATTATCAACAGCCTGAATGAAGCCCTTATATTTCTTCCTCAATTCCATTGCATGCTTGATTTTTGAGGCTGTAACATTAACCCCTGTCATCAATACATTCTGAATACCATTAATCAACATCACCTCTGACTCACTAAGCTTTGCTGAGCAAATACCAACAGCTCCTGCAGCGATCTGCATTTTTGCAATAGCAGGACATTTATGTGTTTTAACATGTGGGCGAACCCCTACACCCGTACCTTTCAAAGCAGTGTGTACTGCTTTAATATTCTTTTCCATCTTATCAAGGTCAACACAAAGTGCCGGAGAATCAAGATCCCATTTTGATTTGCCAATGTCTGAGACATTAGCCTCATAAAGAGTTTCAGCACTTAAAGATGGCGACCACAATGAAGCAGCACCAGCAACAGCAGTGGCCTGCAGAAATTTACGACGGTTTAGGAAATCAGACATTTTTTAGAGTTTTAGTTTATATCCTAAATCTAAAAAAAAATAATCAAAAAAATAATCGTATCACTCTAAAATAGAGCATAATACAATTTACAATCTATTAAATAACTAGAAAGTAAATAATACACTTTGAAAATAAAGTTCACAAAAGACTACTCAGGAAATAAATAAATAGTAGAATATAGTTCAATAGAACCTGATTATCAGATAATTACCTATTAACTTATACCTATCAATTCGTTAATGTTTGACAATTAAATACATAAAATAACCAGAATAAAACATCGATGTACCATTATTGATACCTACAGAATCGTAGCTTAAACCCGCATATTTGTCAAAATAAGTATTTCAATACAATACTATTCAGCCATGATCAGGAAATAGTTCTTCTTTCCTTTTTGAGCAACTAAAAATGTACCATTGATCAGGTTTTCTGTAGTTAATATCAGAGCAGGATCCGCTATTTTTTCTTTGTTGACAGAAACTCCACCACCACTGATCATTTTGCGGGCTTCTCCTTTAGATATGAATACCGTAGTTTTTTCGGCCAGCAGGTCAGTTGCATTTATGCCCGCTGAAAATTCATGCCTAGCAATAGTAAATTGAGGTAAGCCTTCAAAAACTTCAAGCACATCTTCTTTACTTAATGAATTTAAAAATTCTAGAGAACCATTCCCGAATAAGAAATCGGAGGTCTTCAGGGCTGTTTGAAGTGCATCAAAAGAATGTGTACGAATGGTAATCTCTTCGGCAAGTGCCTTTTGAAGAATTCTTAAGTGCGGAGCAAGGTCATGCTCTTTTTCAAGATCCTCAATTTCAGACTGTGATTTTAGCGTAAATATTCTGATCCAGCTTTTAGCATCTGAGTCAGTAGTATTTAACCAAAACTGATAAAATTTATAGGGAGAAGTTTTGGCAGGATCTAGCCATACCGCACCACTCTCAGTTTTACCAAATTTGGTTCCATCTGCCTTTTTAATTAATTGAGTAGTGATTGCAAATGCATTACCTGCTGCCTTGCGGCGAATTAATTCTGTTCCGGTAACAATATTTCCCCACTGATCTGAACCGCCCATTTGTACCTGACAATTCTTTTCTTTCCACAAATAATAAAAGTCATAACCTTGAACCAGCTGGTAACTGAACTCTGTGAATGACATGCCTGTTTCACCTTCAAGACGCTTTTTTACAGAATCCTTAGCCATCATATAATTAACGGTCAGGTGCTTACCTACATCTCTAATAAAATCAAGGAAGGTGAAATTTTTGAACCAGTCATAATTATTCACCATTTCTGCACTTTTGGGGCCACAGTTAAAATCAAGAAATTTCTTCAACTGTTCTTCCAGACATTTTACATTATGATTCAATACCTCTTCAGAGAGCAAATTACGTTCTGCCGACTTGCCCGAAGGATCACCAACCATACCTGTTGCACCACCCACCAAAGCGAATGGCTTATGCCCTGACCTCTGAAAGTGAATAAGGGTCATGATCTGTGTCAGGTGCCCAACATGTAATGAATCTGCTGTTGGATCAAAACCTATATAACCAGAGGTCATCTGTTTATTAAGTTCATCTTCAGTACCAGGCATTATATCGTGCAGCATACCCCGCCAGCGTAATTCTTCTACAAAGTTCATGTTATCTTAAGGATCATTAGATATGCAAATATAACAGAATTGATAAAACCACTGCATCGCAAATATTTTCGTATTTTTATGCTAAAACAAACCATCTCGGACGTATTACAATTAGAATCTCCGAAATAACAAAAAATGAATTTCCTATCTCACTTTTACTTTGACAGACATAGCGATGACCCGCATCTGGTGTTGGGAACTGTTTTGCCCGATCTGGTAAAAAATGCAAGAAAGGATTGGAATATGCATCCCGAAAAAAAAGCAGAATTATTTACAAGTGATATTGAAAACTCTATTCTTCATGGCTGGAAGAGGCACCTGGCAGTAGACCGCCATTTCCATAATTCTACTTTCTTTTTTGAACATACTAGCGCAATACGAGCGCGCATTGCACCCCATTTGAAGGATTCAATAGTTAGACCGTCTTTTTTAGCCCATATTTCGCTAGAGCTTATGCTCGATAGCTCTCTTTTAACCGAAAATCACATCGTAGCTGAAGATCTCTATAAACATCTGCGACAATCAGATAGACTGGGAATGAGTAAATTTCTTGAATTAAACAACATAGATGATACAGACCATTTTTTTAAATTCTTTGATAAATTCATTCAGTCAAACTATCTGAATAGTTATCGCCAAAGCCACAACCTAGTGTATGCATTAAACCGAATCTGCATGCGTATTTGGAAAGATCCCTTAACTGAAAATCAGATGTATGATCTTTCAAAGACCCTTAGTGAATATCATGAAGCTTTACAGGGAAATTATATTGAAATATTTGACGAAATTTCTGTGGCAATTAACCCATAATACTAAAAATCAAAAAATAATTCCTGCAGCCTTATTATTAAGCTTGAACGCTAAATTTCAAAATCAATTCTCTGATTCAGTATCAAATTTTCAATTGAATAAATTATCTTCGTTACATGTCACTTTTTGAAATTAAAGAACGGATTGAGAGTATTGTAAAAGAGCTAAATGAGCATAATTACAGATATTATGTTTTGGCTCAACCTACCCTCTCAGATTTTGAATACGATGAAAAGCTGGAAGAACTTGCCAAGCTAGAGAAAGAATATCCGGAATATCTTGATCCTGAATCGCCAACCATTAAAGTGGGTGGATATATTACTAAAGAATTCGAGACTGTTAGACATAAGTGGCCTATGCTATCTCTCGGTAATACGTATAATGAACAAGATCTGAAAGACTTTGACGAGAGGGTACGTAAAGTTATTGGCGATAATTTCGAATATGTATGTGAGTTGAAGTTTGATGGACTTTCAATAAGTCTGAGTTATGAAAATGGAAAATTGGTACGTGCAATTACCCGAGGTGATGGCACACAGGGAGACGATGTAACGAATAATGTTAAAACGATCCGCAGTATTCCCAAAACTATCAAGCTCACGGGATATCCTGAATCTTTTGATATTCGGGGAGAGGTATTTATGCATCGAGCTGCTTTTGAAAGGCTTAATAATGAGCGTATAGAAAATAATGAAATTGCCTTTGCCAATCCAAGGAATTTTGCTTCAGGAACACTAAAGATGCAGGATTCAACCGTGGTCGCAAAAAGACCGCTGGATTGCTTTCTGTATTTTTTATACACTGAGAAATACAGTTATAATACCCATTGGGAAAGCCTTGAGGCTGTAAAAAAATGGGGATTTCATGTCTGTGAGCACACTAAATTATGTAAGAGCATTGACAATGTATTGGAATTCATACACTATTGGGATGAGCACCGCTTTGGTTTAAGTTATGATATTGATGGTATTGTAATCAAGGTTAACCATTTAGGTCAACAGCAGGAACTTGGATTTACAGCAAAATCACCAAGATGGGCCATATCTTATAAATATAAAGCACAAGAAGTTGAGACCATTTTAGAAAAAGTAAGTTATCAAGTAGGCCGAACAGGTGCAGTAACTCCAGTAGCGAATCTTAGGCCAGTTTTGCTGGCTGGCACAACTGTAAAACGGGCAACACTTCACAATTCGAACGAAATTAAACGCCTGGATCTACATTTAGGCGATACTGTATTGGTGGAGAAGGGAGGTGAAATTATACCCAAAATCATTGCGGTAAATACAAGCAAACGCGATAATTCTGCATTAAAAGTGATTTATCCAGAAGTATGCCCTGAATGCAAAACTCATCTTATCCGGAAGGAAGGTGAAGCTGTTCATTATTGTCCGAATGATGAAGGATGCCCTCCTCAAATCGTAGGAAAAATTCAGCATTTTATTGGTCGAAAAGCCATGAACATCGATGGATTAGGAGATGAAACCATCGAAGCTTTTTATAAAAAAGGATTTATTGTTCAGATAAGTGATCTTTACACACTCGATCAAAAAGAAGACCTCTTAAAACAAATTGATCGGTTTGGCGAAAAATCCATCAGCAATATGCTTGAGGGAATAGAAAAATCTAAACAAATGCCTTTTGAGAAAGTTCTCTTCGGACTAGGCATCAGGTATGTTGGAGAAACTGTAGCCAAAAAACTTGCTGCCTATTTTAAGAATATGGATAATTTGATGAGTGCCAGTTTTGATGAATTGGTGACTGTTGAGGAAATCGGAGAACGCATTGCAGAAAGCCTAATCGAATATTTTAAGGACCCCAAACATAAGGAGCAAATAGAACAACTCAAGCGTTATGGATTGCAATTTGAGTCTGTACAAATAGCGGTTGAATTAAAAAGCACTAAATTGGAAGGAAAATCATTTATAATTTCTGGGGTATTTGAAAATTACAGCCGCGATGAATTAAAAGATATAATTGAGGCAAATAGCGGTAAAATAGTAAGCAGCATTTCAGCGAAGTTGAATTTTCTGGTTGCAGGCGATAATATGGGGCCAGCTAAACTCGAAAAAGCAACAAAACTTCAAATTCCAATCATTTCTGATGATGATTTAATCAAAATGCTGCACTAATTTTAACTAAATATGGTAATATTTAAGATATGGTTTTAAAATCGAGCAATTTCCGCTTAAATTCGTAAAATAACAGGTTGGGTAAATAAAATTACAATGAATAAATTTCATGGAACAGGAGTAGCAATGATTACTCCCTTTAAATCAGATGGATCTGTTGATCACACTGCACTCAAAACTGTAATTGACCATATCATTAATGGCGGAGCGGAATACATTGTCTCTTTAGGTACAACCGGAGAAGCTGCTACCTTGAGCAGTGATGAAAAAAAGGCGGTTTGGGACACCACTGTTGCTCAAGTTAATGGAAGGGTGAATCTTGTTGCCGGTATTGGAGGAAATAACACTTCGGAAGTTTTAAATGATTTGAAAAAATTCGATTCCACAGGATTCGATGCAGTGCTTTCTGTTTGTCCATACTATAATAAACCTACTCAGGAAGGAATTTATCAGCACTACAATGCCATTGCTGATCATAGTCCGCTTCCTGTAATACTCTATAATGTACCTGGAAGAACAGGAGTTAACATGACTGCTGAAACAACCCTGCGCCTAGCACATGATCATAAGAACATCATTGCGATGAAAGAGGCGTCGGGAAATTTTGAGCAGTTTAATAAAATTATCAAGGATAAACCTGAAGACTTTCTATTCATTTCTGGCGATGATCCAATCACATTACCATTAATTGCCATGGGTGCGGCAGGTGTAATATCGGTTATTGGAAATGCTCTTCCAGGAATATTTTCTACCATGGTGCGTATGTGCTTGGATGGTAAATTCATTGAGGCGCAGCCTTTGCATCACAGCCTGACAGAGTTTACTTCTTTGTGTTTTGTTGAAGGAAACCCAGGAGGAGTAAAATCAGCAATGAAACTGCTTGGGATTTGTAACGACACCATGCGATTGCCACTTGTTAATGTCAGTAATGGTATTGAAACCCAAATTAAAACAAAACTTGAGCAATTAAATTTGCTTTAAAACAAAGAAGGCCCACTCGTATGAGTGGGCCTTTTTCTTTGAGGAAGAAAATTATTTCTTAGCTGCTTTGTTCTTTTTATCTTGTACTTCAAGACGAATAGCTTGAGCAAGATTTTTCAAGTCTTGCATTCCTTTTCTAACGCGGGTACCAGCTGCGCTGTTAGCCTTGTTGTAAAATTTGTCTGCATCTGCCTCTAAAGACTCGAATAAATTTTTTGCTTCAGTAAATTTTTTCATGGTTTTACTCTTTTAATTTAAGGTTAGTAACGTTATTTAAAACTAATTTAAAATGTTTTTTTGAAATAATGAATAATTGAAAAAAATAAAATGACGTGTTTTTTAGCGTTTTTTTCCACATTTAAGGCAGTTATGCACAAAAATACCGTGTAATAAAAGCTCAACAGGTAAAATTTAAGAAATTTTATATTAAAGTGTAAAAAAAATGCCTTCAAAAACTGTATGAAGGCATTTTTTTTACTAATCTTTGAGTAGCATTCCTCAATAAGATTAAGAATTTTGTAGACTTTTTTCCTTGTAATGTCCTTTTTTCAATTTCACAGCGAGTTCACTATAGGCATCAAGGGTACGATTCACATCTTCAATGGTATGAAGAGCAGTTGGGATCAAACGAAGCATGATCAAACCCTTTGGAATAACTGGATAAACTACTATGGAACAAAAAATGCCATAGTTTTCTCTAAGATCCATAGTAATGGCAGTAGCCTCCTGAAGTTCGCCTTCTAGGAACACTGGAGTAACCATTGTATTGGTTACACCTATATCAAATCCTCTTTCTTTAAGTCCATTTTGCAGGCTTGTAGCAATGAACCAAAGCTTTTCTCTAAGTTCAGGCTGGCTCTTAAGTATTTCAAGCCTTTTACGAAGACCAACAACCATTGGCATTGGAAGCGATTTTGCAAATATTTGAGAACGCATATTATAACGAAGGAAATTGGTTATTTCTTCGGTAGAAGCAATAAATGCCCCAATTCCTGCCATTGATTTAGCGAAGGTTCCAAAATAAATATCTACTCCATCAACGCAATTCTGAGCCTCATGAGTTCCTGCACCGGTATCACCCATGGTACCAAAACCATGAGCATCATCAATTAGCAGGCGGAAACTAAATTTAGTTTTAAGCTCAACTACTTCTTTTAATTTACCCTGAGCTCCTGACATACCAAATACACCTTCAGTGATCACAAGGATAGAACCACCAGTATTCTCTACCCATCGCGTTGCTCTCTCTAATTGCTTTTCAAGGCTTTCCATATCATTATGGGTATAAACGAATCGTTTACCCTGATGAAGACGAACACCATCAATGATACAGGCATGCGACTCTGCATCATAAACGATAACATCATGCCTGTCAACCAATGCATCGATTGCCGACATGATTCCCTGATAACCAAAATTCAAAAGAAAGGCATCCTGCTTTCCTACAAAGTCTGCAAGTTCTCTTTCTAATGCTTCATGATTATTTGAATTACCTGACATCATACGAGCTCCCATAGGGTAAGCAAGACCAAATTCTGTAGTTCCTTCTATATCTGCCTTACGAACTTCCGGATGATTTGCAAGTCCGAGGTAATTATTAAGACTCCAAACCAAGTGTTCCTTACCTCTGAACATCATATTAGGAGCTATTTCACCCTCTAATTTAGGAAAGGAGAAATAACCATGAGCCATTTTCTGGTGCTGGCCCAGAGGTCCCATATTTTTCGAAATTTTATCAAATAAATCCAATTTTTATAATTTTATTGTTAACGTTTAATTGAACAAAGTTAAGATATAGCAGGCTGATTATCAAAAGCTAATTAAGCCTAATACAAAATATATGCCTTAAACAAAAAAGGCCTGAATCCAGAGGGAAAAGGCCTTTTTAAATCTAAAGAACTTTTACTTAATCTACATTATCGTGCAGAAAAGAATTGTTTGGTCTGATTTCAGTGATCCCTTCATCATTACTTAACGTGAATCTAGACACCTGTGACTCGGAAGAGTGTGGAACATCATTCAAAGACAATTGCTTACGCTTATAGGCAGGCTCATTTTCAAGCTCTTGTAAACCATTGGTAGTACGCAACTTCATACTCAAGTCTTTGAGGCGAAGAATCCTTTCTTTAGACTTGCGTAACTGTTCTTCAATCGATTCGTCTGTTTTGTCTTCATCAGGATTATTCCAAGCCATAGGAATTTCTTCGTCTTGGACTTCAGCAAGAATCTCATTTTCTACGATCTGTTCTGCTTCTTCGAAAGATCCTTCAAAAGCTTGTTCAAAAGACCCCTCGATGAATTCTTCAGTTTTAATCTCAAACTCAACTGATTTCTCAACATGAGGAAGATCTAACGAAATTTCATCAGTCAATGTATGTCGTACATATTCTGAATCTGAAGACTTTTCTTCTTCAACCTTTGGTGTACTATGAAAATAACCTGCAAAAAGATCAACCTGACTTTCTTCAGTAGATTTAAGAACAGGCTCGTTATTTTCTTCTTTTTTGAGATCCATAAAGGAATTAGCCTGAACAGGCTTAACCATTGGGGCTAGCTCTGGTGTTAATAAAGACACTTTACGAATCTGACTTTTTTCAACTTCGCGCTCTTCCATGGTCTGAAAACCGGTAGCAATTATTGTTACCGAAATCTTCTCTCCTAATCCTTCATCACTACAGTTACCCCAAATCAAATCAGCAGCTAATCCTGCTTCCTGCTGTATAAAGTCTGTGATGATACTAACCTCATCCATGGTTACTTCTTTATCTCCAGAACTGATATTCAACAGAATATAACGTGCGCCTTCAATCTCATTGTCTTTTAGTAATGGAGATGCCAAGGCACCTTCAACTGCTCTCAAAGCACGATTTTCGCCTTCGGCAGCATAACTTCCCATGATGGCAACTCCGCTTTCTTTCATTACGGTGCGCACATCTTTAAAGTCAACGTTTATATATCCTGGAATAGTGATGATCTCGGCAATTCCTTTTGCCGCAGTTGTTAAAATATTGTCGGCTTGTGCAAATGCAGAACCAAGAGTAAGATTCCCAAATATTTCTCTCAAACGATCGTTCGATATAACCAGGTATGAGTCTACATATTTTTTGAATTCCTCTAAACCTTCTTCGGCCTGAGTTTTTCTACGCTTACCTTCAAAAGAAAATGGAGTAGTGATAATACCAACCGTAAGAATATCCATTTCTTTGGCTGCTTTGGCGATGATTGGACTGGCACCTGTTCCGGTACCACCACCCATTCCTGCAGTGATGAAAAGCATCTTGGTATTAGCTCCAAGCATTCTTTTGATATCGTCGATATTTTCAATTGCAGAATTTTTTCCTACCTCAGGCATCGAACCAGCTCCCATACCTTCAGTTAAACTTGCTCCGAGCTGAACCTTATTGGGTATCGGACTAAGTTCAAGGGCCTGGGCATCGGTATTACAAATAATGAAATCAACACCTGTTATTCCCTGGCGATACATATGATTCACAGCGTTACCGCCGCCACCGCCAACACCAATAACCTTGATGATCGATGACTTTTCTTTTAACATTTCAAACTGCATATCCTTAATTATCAGTTGAGTAATTCGTATTCATTCTTAGACAGTTTATACCGTAATATTAAGTATTTATATACAGAGGTTTTGCACAATTGCAAAATTGTGGGAAACTCCTGATTTGTGGAAAATTAACGAATGTAATCTTCATCCTTGATATCATCCTTAATGAATTTTGCTCCTGATTGCAGAATCCGTTCAAACAATCCTTGTCCTTTTTTAGGCTTTTCTGCAAGGGCAACCAGTTCAGTTATCAAACTTCCACTTTCAGTTGAATCTTTAACAAGTTCTGCCTTCTGAATACCTTTGATTAATAGACCAATACCTGTAGCATACATCGGGCTTTTCAATTCATCATAAACCGCTTTAGGTAGTACATCATTTTTAGCAAGATGCTCATTTGGATACCCTATTCGGCTATCTAAACCGGTCACAAATTCAACAAGTTGAGGTAAATGTTTTAATTGTGCTCCACCCCCTGTTATCACAATCCCGGCAATCAGTTTCTTTTCATATCCTGAAGATTTGATCTCATAATAAACGTGTTCAATGATCTCTTCCATCCTTGCCTGAATAACATAAGCAAGATTTTTTACCGAGATCTCTTTTGGCTCTCTGCCCCGAAGTCCGGGAACACAAATAATCTCATTCTCTTTATTTTCATCTGCTAATGCAGATCCGAAACGTGTTTTCAATAATTCGGCCTGATTTCTCATAACAGAACAACCTTCACGGATATCTTCAGTAACACTATTACCACCAAATGGAATCACCGCAGTATGACGAATAATTCCTTCATGAAAAATAGCTAGGTCAGTTGTACCACCACCTATATCAACCAAAACAACACCTGCTTCTTTTTCTTCATCGCTCAATACAGACTCAGACGAAGCCAATGGCTCAAGAATCAACTCCTGAGTTTCAAGTTCGGCATTATCAACACATTTTAGGATATTCTTGACTGCGCTAACATGACCAGAAATGATATGAAAGTTGGCTTCAAGTCGAACACCAGACATGCCTATTGGATCTTTTACCCCCGGCTCATTATCAACCGTAAATTCTTGAGGCAGCACATGAATGATTTCTTCACCTGGAGGCATAAGTAACTTATACATATCCTCAATTAGTTTGTCAATATCTTTACGCTGAATCTCAGTATTCAACTCTTTGCGCGTTAGAATACCGCGATGCTGCAGACTTTTAATATGCTGGCCAGCAATACCAACGTTAACAATCTTTACATCCACATTGGACTGTGCGCTGGCTTCTTCTACTGCCAACATGATTGCCTGAACAGTTTTTTGAATATTGGAAACCACACCGCGGGTCACCCCTGCTGATTCGGCTTTACCCATACCCAAAATTTCAATCTTACCATGTTCGCTTCTGCGGCCAACGGTAACGCAGATTTTAGTTGTTCCTATATCAAGGCCAACAACAATTGGTGAATTTTTGGCTGAAGCTGAGTTAATTTGATCCATATGTTTAATATTAATTTTTTGTTGATTCCTGATTTTCTAATTTTAAACTATCCGTTAAGGGCTGATTTATTTCCGTAACTATTTTAGTTGTATCGAATTTATTTTTTCCACAAACAATCTGATTGGCATATTTCAGATTTATAGATTTATAGGTATCCCATCCCACTTTTGGTATCGCCTTTTTGTAGAAAACTAAAAGGTTTCTAAACTTGGTTTGCAAAGAATCTGCATCTCCAAGAATAATCTTATGATCACCAACCCGCGGTACCATTTCAATATCTCCCTTCAAATCGACAAAGAGCTGTTCAATCTGGTTATCCCAAAGTGTATCTGCCTTAATAAACTGAGCTGTTCTGTACAGGTCTTTTACAAGCTTAGAATTAAGTGTATCCACCTTCCCTGAAAAATCCTCATCAATAAAACCATTTGCCACCAATACATTAGCGGTAAAATTGTCTGAAAGGGGTATTTTTAATCCATTTACATCAATATAAAAATGAACATTTGCCATGTTAATCACCCTTAAAATGGGCTCTCTTTGTCTGATCTGCACATGTACAATTCCATCCATATCGGCATAAACTTTTGCATATTCAATAAATGGATTATTCTTTAGCGAATTTTCTAGTTTATGGATATTTATGTCATTCAAGTATCTTCCTACCAATTTACCGCCTGCTTCTAAAAGGATTCTATCCACTTCATCACGTTCAATAAAATTATTGCGACCTGGAAGAATCACCTTAACATCCTTGCATTTTTGATCCCCCTTTTTTATTTCAATAAAGCTCATTAACAGAACAAGCCCACTCAGACTTACCAGCCACATAAAGCCGTATAAAATACCCTTCCAATTTATTCGTTTAAGCATTTTGAAGTATTGATTTCAAAGGTTCTATTAATGTATCGATATCGCCTGCACCAACTGTCAACAGTAATTCAGGCTTATTGTTACGAATATATTCTACTGCATCCTGTTTAGTGAGGTTTTGCTTTGATTCATTGTTTACTTTATCCAAAATCATAGATGAAGTCACACCCTCAATAGGCAATTCTCTTGCAGGATAGATATCAAGTAAGATTAGATCATCAACCAAACTCAAAACTTCTGCAAATCCATCTGCAAAATCTCTGGTACGGGTAAATAAATGAGGCTGAAAAATTGCCGTCAGTTTTTTACCTGGATACAAACTTTTTACTGCCTTAATGCAAGCTCTTAACTCTTCCGGATGATGTGCATAATCATCTATGTACGTGTGATTGATATCTTTTACAACATATTCGAAGCGGCGTTTAACGCCTAGAAAACTTGCCAGCGCCGCAGAAATTTTTTCAGGATCAATTCCTAAATGCAAGGCAACTTCAATTGCTGCAACAGCATTTTCAATATTGTGAAGTCCGGGTAAGCCTAACTGAATATCTTCAATTATGAGGTCAGCATTTTTAAAATCAAAGTAGAAGCTACCGTCCTGGATACGAACATTCACAGCTTGAATATCAGCTACAATATTCGCAGAATAAGTTTTTCCACCACTCAGATCTAGCCCTTCTTTATGAATAAGCCTTCCACCTTCTTTAAGCTGGGATGTGAATTGCTTGAAGGATTCTACCAAATGTGTTTGATCTCCATAAATATCCAAATGATCAGCATCCATGGAAGTTACAATCGCGATATCCGGATGAAGTGTAAGGAATGAACGGTCGTACTCATCTGCCTCAACAACTAGGGTATTATTTTCTCCGAAAAGAACATTTGAATTATAATTGGATGAAATTCCTCCAAGAAAGGCTGAACAATCGTATCCACTATGCTTAAGAACATGAGCAATGATACTTGAAGTAGTGGTTTTACCATGCGTACCTGCAACAGCAATGGTATACATGCCCTTACTGAT
This sequence comes from Daejeonella sp., assembly GCF_044348475.1. Classification (GTDB taxonomy): domain Bacteria; phylum Bacteroidota; class Bacteroidia; order Sphingobacteriales; family Sphingobacteriaceae; genus Daejeonella. The sequence goes on from NZ_JBIKSU010000026.1 coordinate 13,713, forward strand.
AATACCTAGCACTTCTGAACGTTTCTTCATAGTGAATCCTCTATCCTTGAAGTAATTCAGTATTCTGGAATTAGAAGGTATAGCAGGAGTATAAATAACTAGGGTAGTAGGATCATTTTCAAGAAAGCTAACTTTAATGCTATCTTCATCATCCAGAAAAACTACCGGAATACCTTCATTCCTCAACATATCAGTAAGCGGAGTACCCGTTTTATCGTAACCACAAACTACGCAACCACGCTTTTTAAAATACCGGGCAAGGCCACTCATGCCGATCCCGCCGATTCCAACTAAGTAAACTCTTTGTATATTCTCCAGTTCCATAGTAAAATTTTCTATTTTGCTAATTTTAATACTTCTTCCGCTATAATTTTGTCTGCATCAGGCAATTCCAGTTTGCCAATATTTTCAGCCAATTCACTACACTTGTTCTTATTTTCAATCAGTTGAAGAGCACGATCAAGTAGCTCGAGTTCTGCAACATCATCGCCAACAAGAATAGCTGCGTCTTTTTCTACCAATGCCAAAGCATTTTTTGTTTGATGATCTTCTGCTACATTGGGTGATGGAACCAGAATAGCTGGTTTCTTCACAGCACATAATTCAGCAATAGTTCCTGCACCTGCTCTAGAAATTACTAGATCGCATGCCGCATAAGCAAAATCCATACGATGTAAGAACTCAAGCACTTTAATATTGGGATGTTCCTTTCCTTTGAGCTGCTCAGTTACTGATTGATAATAATATTTACCTGTTTGCCATATCAACTGAACATCTGCAGCTATGATCTTATCCAATCCGGCCAATATGCTTTTATTCAAAGTGCCTGCACCAAGACTCCCACCTGTCAATAAAATAGTTTTTTTAATTGCTGAGATACCGAAAAATTCTGAAGCAGCAAATCGTTTATTCTCAATTTCAATAGCTTCCTTCCTTATAGGATTACCAGTGACTAATATTTTTTCTTTAGGAAAAAATTTATCCATTCCTTCAAAGGCCACGCAGATCACTGAAGCTTTTTTCCCAAGCCATTTATTGGTAATACCTGCGAACGAATTCTGTTCCTGTATCAAATAGGGTACCTTCATCTGAGAAGCAGCATATAACAAGGGGCCAGAAGCATAACCACCAACACCTACTGCCACATCTGGTTTAAAATTTTTCACTATTTCTGTAGCCTTTATTACACTCCGTATAAGCTTGAATGGCAATAATAAATTCTTTAACAGAGAGCCTCGCTGAAATCCCTGAATATCTAACCCAATTATTTTATAGCCTGCTGCTGGAACTTTTTCCATTTCCATTCGACCATTAGCACCTACAAAAAGGATCTCCGTTTCCGGATCGATCTTTTTCAATGCATTGGCAATTGCAATAGCTGGGAAAATATGCCCACCAGTGCCGCCTCCGCTTATGATTACTCTTTTTGTCATTTTAATCGTCTCAATCAGGTTTTAACAACCCTTGTTATCTATGGTCAAGCCATTGCTGGAATCTCACCAACAATTACCTTTTCCATGCTCTTTTCTTTATTTTCATCATTATCTCTACTTACACTAAGTATGATACCAAATGCCACACTTGTAAATAGAATTGATGTACCACCCATACTAACCAAAGGAAGCGGAACACCAGTTACCGGACCCAATCCTACGGCTACGGCCATATTGGCAAAGGCTTGTATGGTCAGACTAAAACTTAATCCGGCAGCCAGCAATGCCCCAAATGCCTTGGGGCTCTGCGTCACAATCAAGACGCATCGGTATAGGAACACCAAATACATAAGTACAAGCCCAACCCCACCAATCATGCCGTATTCTTCAATAATAAGTGCGAACACAAAATCTGAATAGGGGTGTGGTAAATAATTTCGTTGAGTACTATTTCCTGGACCTTTCCCAAAAACACCACCTGTTGCAATGGCAATTTTGGCCTGGTTTGCCTGAAATGATTTATCAGGATCTACACGTTCAGGATGCAAAAATGTTTCAATTCTTGAGATATAAGTTTTACGACGCGGACCCAGCAACATGACACCACTCAATAGAATAAGTCCGGCAAGACATACTATAGAAATTTGCTTAATACTTATGCGTCCAATGATTAGCAAAAGAATACTTACTCCAAATAACATAAGGGCCGTTGATAGATTAGCCAAAGCAATGAGCACAAACACGCCACAAACTGAGCCCATGATAGGCAAAAATGCTTTTTTAACATCCTTTATATTTTCCTGCTTCTTGCTAAGACTCCTTGCCAGAAAGGTAATTAAAGCCAGTTTTGCAAGATCTGAGGTTTGGAAAGTTTGATTAATGATTGGAATTGTAACCCAACGACTAGCCTCATTCACATTTGCTCCAAACAACAAGGTATAAGCTAAAAGTGGAATGGTAATAACCATCAATATCTTGCTGATGCCTGCATAATACCTGTAATCAAGAAGATGGGAGAAATACATTAAAGCGATACCTCCAACGATCATCACCAGGTGCTTGATCAGAAATTGCTCGCTAGCAACCCCCTTTTTATAGGCAAGCGTTCCTGTGGCACTGTAAACAGCCAAAAGCGACCATACTGAGAGTAAGATTACAATGAGCCAGATCCAGCGATCACCTTTTGTTTTGCTAATTATTCTTTCCATTATTTGTCTGTTATCTGTTGTCTGTTATCAGTTGTCTGTTATCAGTTGTCTGTTATCAGTTGTCTGTTATCTGTTGTCTGTTATCAGTTGGTTAGTTGGTTAGTTGGTTAGTAGTTAGTTAGTTGGTTAAAATTACATCTGACTAATCATTTCAAATGATTGTTCTTCTCTGCTTTTAGCTTTTCGCCTTCTGCTTTTGCCTTTCTTCTGCTATCTGCTGCTTAGGTATCAACTATTAAAGTTCTTTTACGGCTTTTTTAAACTGGTTTCCACGGTCTTCATAATTCTTAAACAAGTCAAAACTGGCACAAGCGGGCGATAAGAGAACAGTATTGCCTTTTGTAGCTAAATGATAGGCAATCTGAACAGCTTCATTTGCTGAAAAAGTATTTACAATTACTTCTACATCGTCTTCAAATGCTTCATGAATTCGCTTATTATCTTTACCAAGACAGACTATAGCTTTCACTTTTGATTTTACAAGATCTTTTAACATGTTATAATCATTGCCCTTATCAACCCCACCAAGAATAAGAACAACTTCTCCGGGCATACTTTCAAGTGCATACCAAGTAGAATTCACGTTAGTAGCCTTTGAATCATTGATAAAATCAATTCCTGATATACGGGCAACATGTTCAAGCCTATGTTCAATGTTTGTGAAACTTGCCATACTTTCGCGAATAGTTTCATTCCTTAATTCAAGCACTTTTGCTACTATGCCCGAAGCCATAGAATTGTAAATGTTATGCTTACCCTGAAGAGCTAGATCTTTAATTGACATAGTAAATGATTCTTGGTTTTTATGGTGAAGGGTTAAAGTGATGTGGTCATTTTGAAGAAAGGCTCCTTGATCAAGAGTTTTCTCAATAGAAAAAGGAAAGGCATCTGCCTTGATCTGATGTTTTAACAGACCCTTCTGAGTTTCCTCGTCATCGGCACAATAAATAAAAACATCTCCTTGTTTTTGATTTTGAATAATCCTGAATTTAGAATCAGAATAATTCTCCATTTTATAGTCATACCTGTCTAAATGGTCAGGTGTAATGTTTAATAATACCGCAATATCAGCTTTGAAGTCATACATATTATCAAGCATAAAGCTGCTGATCTCCAAAACATAGTAATCAAAATTCTCGAATGCTACCTGACGTGCAAAGCTCTTTCCTATATTTCCGGCAAGGCCTATATTCAGCCCTGCATTTTTTAGGATATGATAGGTTAACATGGTAGTAGTCGACTTCCCGTTAGAACCTGTAATACAAATCATTTTGGCTTTAGAGTAACGCCCGGCAAATTCAATTTCAGAAAGTATTGGAATTTTATTTTCAATTAATTTTTTAATAATTGGAGCTTTATCAGGAATTCCCGGACTTTTTACAACTTCGGAAGCTGTTAAAATACGTTCCTCAGAATGCCCATTTTCTTCAAATGAAATTGCTGCATGCTCCAGATCTTTTTTATAATGATCCGCAATAGGTCCAAAATCTGAAACAAACACTGCATAACCTTCCTTCTGTGCTAGCAAGGCTGCACCAACTCCACTTTCGCCGGCTCCAAGAATTACGATATATTTCTTCTCTGCCATTACCTAAGCTTTAAAGTCACGATTGTTAAAATAGCCAGTATAATTCCAACGATCCAGAATCGTGTAACGATCTTGGCCTCATGATATCCTTTTTTCTGATAATGATGATGTAGCGGCGACATCAGAAAAATACGACGACCTTCTCCGTACTTCTTTTTAGTGTATTTAAAATAAGAGACTTGCATGATTACCGAAAGATTCTCAACCAGAAACACACCACATAATACAGGAATAAGAAGTTCTTTCCTGATCATGATCGCAAAAGCAGCGATGATCCCACCGATGGCTAGGCTACCGGTATCTCCCATAAATACTTGGGCTGGATACGAATTATACCATAAAAAGCCTACGCATGCTCCTACAAAAGCACCGGCAAATATCACCAGCTCTCCTGAATAGGGGATATACATAATATTGAGGTAATCGGCAAAAATGGTATTTCCGGAAACATAAGCAAGTATGGCTAGCGTAATGCCAATAATGGCCGATGTTCCTGTTGCTAAGCCATCGATTCCATCCGTAAGATTTGCTCCATTAGAAACTGCTGTAACTATAACAATTACAAAAAGTAAGAAAACAACGAGAGAATACTTTTCATACTGATCTCCAAAAACTGTAAGAACTTTGGCATAATCGAATTCATTATCCTTGTAAAAAGGCACATTGGTAATGGTTGATTTAATATCCTGAGTATAATAGAATTGATCGCCGCGCTTATGAACATCCAATGAAGCCTGCGCTTTAGCAGGTAAAGTAACCTGCTCTCTTACAACAATATCCGGATGAAAATACATGGTCCATCCAATGATCAAAGCCAATCCAACCTGACCCATGATTTTAAAACGTCCAGCAAGACCTTCCTTATCTTTTTTAAACACCTTTATATAATCATCAACAAAGCCAATCGCTCCCATCCAAACAGTAGTGATAAGCATCAAAATGATATAAATATTATCTATACGAGCAAACAAAAGAGTTGGAGCCAAAATACCTAGTAGTATAATTAAGCCTCCCATTGTTGGTGTCCCTTGCTTTTGAATCTGCCCATCCAGACCGAGGTTTCTAACGGTCTCTCCTACTTGTTTAGCACGTAATATTCTGATCAAACGGCTACCATAAACAGTTGTCAGAAGGAGTGACAAGATCACAGCCATACCGGTACGGAATGATATAAATTGGAACAATCCTGCCCCCGGAATATCATAATGCTTATCAAGCCAAGTAAATAAGTAATACAACATTAGCTTACCAGATTTAAAAATTCAGTTAATATTTCTTTATCATCAAAAGGAAGCTTTTCACCTCCAACGTCCTGATATTTTTCGTGACCTTTACCGGCAACCACAATAATATCACCTGGTTTTGCCAGATGGCACGCCGTACGAATGGCTTCTTTTCTATCAGTGATAGAAAGTGCCTTTCTTTTATTCTGAGGCATAACACCTGCCTCCATATCTCTGATAATTTGCTCCGGAACCTCAGTTCGTGGATTATCAGAGGTTAGTATTACTTTATCGCTCCAATCACAAGCCACCTGTGCCATAACCGGACGTTTTGATTGATCTCTGTCGCCACCACATCCTATTACGGTGATAACCTGCTCAGTGCCTTTACGGATATCCTGAATAGTGCTCAGTACATTTTGTACCGCATCAGGAGTATGTGCGTAATCAACAATGCCAATAATTCCTGATGGAGATATCATATAATCAAATCGACCTTCGGCACCACTTAATCGACTTAATGAGGTTAAAACCTTTAGTCTATCTTGTTCAAGCAAGAGGGCTGCTGAATAAACAGCAAGTAAATTATAGGCATTAAAGCTGCCAACCATTTTAAACCAAACCTCTTCATGATCAATATTCAGAAGTAAGCCACTGAAATGGTTTTCAATGATCTTTGCTTTAAAATCGGCGATATTCTTCAGCCCATACGATTTTTTATGGGCCTCCGTATTTTGAAGCATCACCATCCCATTTTTATCATCAATATTGGTTAAAGCAAATGCCTTTTTATTGAGATGATCAAAAAATCCTTTTTTTGCCCTTAAATAAGAGTCGAATGTTTTGTGGAAATCAAGATGGTCATGTGTAAGATTGGTAAATATCCCGCCAGTAAAATCGAGCCCTTCAATCCTTGATTGTGCTACAGCATGCGAACTAACTTCCATGAAGCAGTAGTCACATCCGCTTTTCACCATATCGTGCAGTAGAGCGTTTAAAGCAATAGGATCAGGTGTTGTATGAGTAGCTGGAATGATCAGATCATTGATCTGATTCTGAACCGTTGATAGTAATCCAGTTTTATAACCCAAATCACGAAACAATTGAAACAGAAGCGTAGCAATTGTTGTTTTTCCATTGGTACCCGTAACTCCAACCAATTTTAATTTTGCAGAAGGCTTGTCATAAAAATTAGAAGCGATGATACCTAAAGCCTTTGCTGAATGATCTACTAAGAAATAATTAATATGCTCTCTTAATGTTGAAGGAAATTCTTCACATAGAATTGAAGTAGCACCAAGATCGATGGCTTTATCAATAAAAGCATGCCCATCTGATGCAGTGCCACGAACAGCAACAAACAGAACGCCAGGCATTACCTTCCTTGAATCAAAGCATATTGCATTAACTTCCGATTCAGTTGAACCGACTACCTTTAAAAGAGATACGCCATACAATATATCCTTGAGTATGCTCATCATTGAAGTTCTAAAATAATTGGATCACCTTTTGCAACCCTTGTTCCGGCAAGTAAGGATTGCCTAACTACTCTTCCGCTTCCGCGTACTAGGGTTCTCAATCCTGAATTACCTAATACATACAAGGCATCTTTTAATCCCATTCCACTGACATCAGGAACGGATCCTTCAATGAGTTTTACATCCTTATTAGCAATTCCATTATTAGTGTCAACCATCACGTAATCAGAATTCGCAGCAAACAATGCTTTGATTCCAAATGCTTTATAAACATTTTGTGTTGCCTTTTTCTCTCCAGTTTTAGATTCAGGCATGATTAAGTTTCCAGTAAATTTCTGTCCCTTCAATGGATCAAACATGTTCACATCACTGGCATAAACCCGATCTGCGATCTCGCGAAAAACTGGTCCGGCAACTGAGGCTGCATAGTAGGTGCCTTTACGAGGATTATTCACTACAACGATCAACGAATATTTTGGGTTATCGGCGGGGAAATATCCGCAAAATGATGCCTGGTATTTTTTATCAACCTGATAACCTTTATTTGCATCGGCTACCTGTGCAGTACCGGTTTTACCTGCAATACGGTACAAAGGAGAAGCAAGACCTTTGCCTGTACCTTCGATAACCACTCCTTCTAGTAGAGCCTGCGCCTTCTTAATGGTTATATCTGAGACAATTTGTTCATTGATAACTCGTGCTTTAAACACTTCAACGGTATTACCCAGGCGTCTAATTTCACGAACAAAAATTGGAGCAATATATTTACCATCATTTGCAACTGCATTATAAAAGGCAAGCATTTGTAAAGGAGTGATCTGCATTTCATACCCATAAGCCATCTGCGGAAGTGTTTGTTTTTTATTCCAACTCCTGTTCTCTGGGTTTTTTATAACGGGCTGCCCCTCGCCAGGGATCTGAAGCATTAATTTTTTATTGAGCCCCCATTTGTAAAGGTGCTCCGAAAATTTTCCCTGATCATTTTGATAAGCCGCATTGATCATTTTAGCAATTGCCACATTTGATGACTCCTCAAAGGCTCTTTTAACAGTTACAGTACCAATACCGCCATGAGAATCGCGAATAGTATGGCCAGGAATCCTATAAGTACCATCGCCGGTTGCCACCATTGAATTTGTATCCACCTTATTATCTTCAAGCAATGATAGGTAAGACGCTAGTTTAAAGGTTGATCCAGGATCTTGACTTGCAGCAATCGCATAGTTAAACTGCTCTTCATATTCACCAGTGCTTACCTTACTGAAGTTAGCAACTGCTCGAATTTCACCGGTTGCTACTTCCATTAGTATCACGCAACCATGATCAGCATCGCTGATAACCAATTGCTTTTTCAAAGCTCTTTGCGCCACATCCTGCATATTGATATCGATGGTAGCAATAATATCAGCACCTTCTTTTGGAGCAATTTCAATATCCTGATTCACGGGCATATAAACACCTCCAGCAATACGCTGCATCATTCTTTTGCCGCTTTCACCATCAATATATGCACTGTAAGCACCTTCTAGCCCTACAGGCTGTACATTTTTATTCTTATAACCAATTGTACGTTTTGCCAGAGTCTGGAACGGTAAGATCCGCTTATTTTGCTGTACAGAAATTAGCCCTCCTTTATACCGTCCAAGATTAAAAATCGGAAACTTACGGATGGCTTTTAAATCCTGATGAGTAACATCTCTTTTAAGTAATAAATATCTTGCCTTATCGCCACGAGCCTCACGAAGCACCCTTGAATATTGTTTTGTTGACTTATCACCAAAAAAAACAGATAGCTTGGCGGCAAGAGAATCTACTTTTTCATAAAAAACATCATCTTTTTCGATACCTCCTGCAAGCATATCCATCCTTATTTCATACTCAGGGACAGAGGTAGCAAGTAGGCTACCATCTACAGAATAGATATTACCGCGTGCAGCTTCCACATTAGCAAAACGGGTAGAAAGGCTATCGGCCATTGATCTCCATTTTTCGCCTTCCACAAACTGAACATGGAATAATTTAAAAAGTACCGCAAAAGCTAAAAGTACAATCAAACCAAAGGCTATGTACACTCGGAGCAATATGTCGGTTCTGATGTTCATTTTTGTCTGTTGTCTGTTGTCTGTTATCTGTTTTCTGTTATCTGTTTTCTGATAACTGTTAACTGATACTGATAACTGTTAGTTATTTAAATTCGCCTTCGGTAATGATGATTTTTTTTGGGGGTTCATTTGGCTCCATTAAGCCAAGAGTATCTACCTCCTTTGCAACTTCTGTTTGTGTACTTTTTAACATTAGGTCGGCCTTTAATGTTTTAAAATCCCAACTTAATTCTTTGACTTCCCTCCCTAGCTTATCAATATCACGAATGTTATTCTCAGCGAGGTGGCGGTTACCGATATAGATCATCCCTAAAAAAGCAATGAAAATGATGAAAGGAAGCATATCTGTAGCTGCCTGTTTTGATATCACACCTTCAGTAAACATCAGGGTAAAAAAATTCCGAGGAATTTCTGCCTTTTCATTTACCTCTGGTAGAACCTCATCTTCAACTTGAGATTCAATTTGCTCTTCTACTTTACTGTTTCTAAATTGATTACCCATATATCAAGCCCAAAAAGCCTAATTCTTTTCAGCTATTCTAAGTTTTGCACTTCTTGCTCGGTTATTTTGCTGTATTTCCTCTTCTGAGGCTATAATTGCTTTGCGGGTTAAACTTTCAAGAGGCTTGATCTGATTTCCGAAGAAATCTTTCTCAACTTCACCATGAAATTTACCTTTGGCAATAAAATTCTTGACCAGCCTATCTTCTAATGAATGATAGGACATTACTACCAGCCTGCCCCCAGGTTTCAAAACATCTACAGATTGTTCTAAAAACTCTTTTAAAGCCTCTAATTCCTGATTAACTTCTATTCTAAGAGCCTGGAAAACCTGAGCCAGGTATTTATTTTCTTTTCCTTTCGGGATTAATTTTGCAATTGCAAACTTCAGCTCATCTACCGTATTGATCGGTTTATTTAGCCGTTGGGTTACCAGAGTATTTGCCAATGTCTTCGCATTTTTAATTTCTCCATAAATTCCAAAAATGCGATGAAGCTGTTCTTCAGTGTAATTATTGACAATCAGTTTAGCAGTAAGTGAACCAGCCTGATCCATACGCATATCTAGATCTGCATCAAAGCGAATAGAGAACCCCCGTTCTGGCTGATCAAACTGATGCGATGACACACCTAGATCAGCCAGAATACCATCTGCAGAAATTGCGCCCTGCAAACGGCAATTATTTTTGAGGTAGCGGAAGTTCTGATCAATAAAGGTCAATCGATCATCTTTCGGTAAATTCTTTTGTGCATCAGCATCTTGGTCAAATGCTAACAATCGGCCTTTAGGACCTAAATGTTTTAATATTTCGCGAGAATGGCCACCACCCCCAAATGTTACGTCAATGTATACGCCTTCAAGCTTAATATTCAAGCCTTCCATGCATTCCTGCAGCATCACGGGATTGTGATATTCAGTCATTTGCCCCCCTTTTGCCGGCATTGCCCATTACCTCTTCGGCAAGATTGGCAAAATTTTCAGGCTCATTATCCAGCTGACTATCGTAAGCATCTTTAGCCCAAACTTCAATTTTATTTAATACGCAAGAAAGAACTACCTCTGCATTAATGCCTGCATATTCCATTAAAGCTTTAGGAAGAAGTATACGATTCGCAGAATCTAAGGAGAGCTCGGTAGCTCCACGTGTGAAATAGCGGATAAAATCACGACTTTTCTTTTCGTAAGAATTTAATTTACTTAACTCTTCTGTGATGGAATCCCATTCTTTTTTAGTGTAAATCACGAGGTGTTTCTCGAAGCCACGATTAATCACAAGCCCTTCACGCTCAGCTTCTGGAAGCTGCTTCTTCAGGCTGGATGGTATCATCATCCGGCCTTTAGCATCAAGTTTGCAATCAAATTCTCCTAAGAAATGGGACATTATTAATTTTTACTCTTTAATTCAATTGTAAAAGTAAATAACTTACCACTTTTTACCACTATCTCCCACAAAAAAAGTTTTCCACAGTTTTTGGATGTCATTTTCTCCTAAAAACTAATTCACAGAGGCTTAAAAACAATTCGGGGTTTGTTAAATAAATGAGTAGGAATCGCCTATGTATGACAGAAGTAAATAAAATATGCTTGCGAAGGCTGATATAAAACACTTATTTTAGCGATGGTTTCGATTTTAATCGATAAACTCTTTGGGTTAGACCAATTGAAATCAATTGTATACAATTTCGAAACAATCTCTTTTTTTATTCTCGTGTATTGAAAAGCAAAACCACTGAATAGAAAATCTAAACTAAAATTATATCAAGATGAACAAGAACCTATTTATTATCGTCCTTTTAATAGTTAATTTAAAATCATTTGCTCAAGAAAAGCAGCAGCAGGATAAAAAGGAAATACTACAAAAAGTACAGCAGTTTTTTGATGCACTAGAAACACAGGATACCGTTTTATATAAATCTATATTATTAAAAGATGGGCAAACCTGGGCAATATCCGAGAAAGATGGCACTGTAAAATATTCCATGCGCCAATTCAGTGACCGATTAAAAACATTGATCAACCCAAATTCTATAATTCAAGAAAAAACGCTTAGTTCTAAGGTTATGATCCATAAACAAATAGCGATGGCATGGGTACCCTATACATTAGATATAAGTGGCAAGTTTAGCCACACCGGAGTGGATGTTTTTACTTTGTTAAAAACAAGTGAAGGATGGAAAATCTCAACACTTGCCTTTACTATGGATTACGACTCAAAGCCAAAATGATGACTAGTATTTAAAAATCATCAGCCTATCTTCGAAGCTCATACCTCATACTTCAGACTTCAATCCTCATACCTCATACTTCAGACCTCATACTTCAGACCTCATACTTCAGACCTCATACCTCAGTGTCATTCCTTCCTAGATTAGGAACCATAAATAGCCTTCACGCCAGGCAATTCCTTACCTTCCATATATTCCAGTAAAGCGCCGCCACCGGTTGAAACATAGCTTACCTGGTCTTCAAAGCCAAATTTTGAAACAGCTGCCGCTGAATCACCGCCACCAATCAAAGAAAATGCACCGTTTTTTGTAGCTTCAACTACGGCAACTGCAACTGCCTTTGTGCCTACTTCAAATTTCTCCATTTCAAAAACGCCCATCGGACCGTTCCAAAGAACCGTTTTAGAGTTTTTAATCACATCACTAAAAAGTTTAGCTGTCTGCGTACCAATATCTAGTCCCATCCAATCAGATGGTATAGTTCCAGCTTTAACAACAGCCGTCTTAGCATCTGGCGAGAATGCATCTGCAATGACTGTATCTACCGGTAAAATCAGATTTACTTTCTTCTGCTTTGCTTTTTCCATTAATTCAAGGGCAAGAGCCATTTTATCATCCTCACAAATTGATGTACCGATCTGTCCGCCCTGAGCTTTGGCAAACGTATAAGCCATGCCACCTCCAATAATCAGATTATCAACCTTATCGAGTAGCTTCTCAATCAACAGAATTTTATCCGAAACTTTAGCTCCACCCATAATGGCCGTAAAAGGCCTATCTGCATGATTTAAAATCTTCTCTGCATTTGCTAATTCGCCAGCCATCAAGTATCCAAAATATTTTGCTTGAGGGAAGAATTTTGCAATAATAGCAGTTGAGGCGTGTGCACGATGTGCAGTCCCAAAGGCATCATTCACATAAACATCACCCAACTGAGCCAGTTTTTTGGCGAAAGCCTCATCACCCTTCTCTTCTTCCTTATAAAAACGTAGGTTTTCCAAAAGCAATACTTCGCCTGATTTTAATGCCTTTGCCTTTGCGATCGCATCTTGTCCAATACAATCTGATGAAAATTGAATATCAGTTTTCAATAAAACTGCAAGATGTTTAACAATATGACGAAGCGAATATTTATCATCGGGGCCATCTTTGGGTCTACCCAAATGCGACATTAATATCACTGAACCACCATCCTTCAAAATCTTTTCTATGGTTGGTACTGCACCAACCATACGGTTATCATCAGTTATATTGAATTGCTCATCAAGCGGAACGTTAAAATCGACTCTGATTAAGGCCTTTTTTCCTGAAAAATTTATTAAATCTATTGTATTCATATTATTAGTGTTTTAGCGAATAAACGCTGTTTTATTGAATTTTTAAATACATCGCCTTATGCTTGCCAATGCCTGGTATATCAAATTCTTCTGAAATAAACTCAAATCCCAACCCAGTATAAAATCGAAAAGCAACCTTACGAGCATTACACCATAGGTAATTTGCTTTTTGTCCGCGAAGATAAACGATTGAGAAATTGACCAGCTGATTCCCAATCCCAGTACCCTGATAAGCA
>NZ_JBIKSU010000080.1:0-7279 GCF_044348475.1 Daejeonella sp.
CAGAGATAGAGATTGCCCAACAATACGGCGCAGCTCCATTTACAGTACAGTTTTCAGGTAAAAAAACGATAGATCACGATCGCGCGGATCAATTAACATATACATGGGATATTGAAAACAAGCAGATGCAGGGACAAAACGCCACTCATACATTTTACACTCCCGGAGTATACAACATAACATTAACTGTAAGGGATGATCAAGGTGGTCAAGGCCTGGCTAGCTCCCAGATTTTTGTAGGTAATACGCCACCTGAGGTTAAAATTGAAACACGTGCAAATCGTAGTTTTTATTGGGATAACTCGGTGTTGGATTACGCTATACAAGTAGAGGATAAGGAAGATAAAATCATCAATCAAGAAAAGATCAACCTTTCTTATGGTTTTATAGCACGAGGGAAAGACATTGCGGTTATTTTGACACAGAAGCAGCAGAATTTAGGCAGCCTAAAATACCTGAAAGGGCAGCAACTTGCAGCAAACTTAGATTGTAAATCTTGTCATTCGATAGATAAGGCATCTGTAGGTCCAGCATATTTAGCAATTGCGAAGCGTTATGCAGGCAAAGAAGGTGTAATTGAAAAACTTTCAACTAAAATTATACAGGGAGGAAGTGGCGTTTGGGGAGAGCGTGCAATGATTCCGCATCCTTCACTTTCTAAAAATGATGCTGCAGAAATAGTGAATTATATTCTTTCGTTATCTGATAAACCGGAGGCCAATCATTCACTAAAAAATACGGTAGTATTAAAGGAACATATTGGTAAAGAAGCAACAGGAACTTATTTGCTTAATGTGAGCTATACTGATCAGGGAGCTAATGGAATTGAACCTTTACAAAGCCGTAGCTACATTACTTTGCGAAATCCTTTTGTTCAGGCTGAAGATTTTGATGATGGAAATGTGAGAATTGCTACCTATACAACCGCCGCTCTTTCGTATGCAAGGGCAATTAATCATACCACCTATATACGCTTTAATCAGATTGACCTGACTCATATCAAGCAAATAAAATATCGAGTAGAACCGCAGTCTGGTGGCGAAATTGAACTTCGTTTAGGCAATCCGGAAGGCCCTTTGGTTAGTACTGTTAAAATCCCACCTGGAATTGCAAAAGATCCTCAAAGCTGGAAAGAAATCTGGAGCGATCTAATTGATACTAAAGGGCTTCATGATCTGTATTTTGTATTCAAAGCTCAGGGTGAAAGAAAACAGAATTTATTTCATCTAGACTGGATTTATTTTTCAAACAACACGAAATAGATCCCAAAGTCAAGTCGACTTCTTGATACCTTGATTTATTTTTGTATTTTTTAACTAAAGATTGATCCGGATATCCTTCAGATGGCCTAATTTCATCGAAATATTTCATAATCAGCCATGTATTTTCAGTATTTTTAATAATATTTATCTTTTTGTTTCCAATAATTATAATCAGTCCTATTAAATTACGCGCTTAATAATGCAAAGAATACATCTCCTCATTTTCATGCTGCTCAGCACACAGGTTATACGTGCTCAATCATCCGATCCGGAATATGCAATAATCATTAAAGGCGGCCATGTGATCGATCCTAAAAACAACCTTAATGAATTGATGGATGTTGCGATCAATAAATCCGGTAAAATTGCCGCAGTTTCAAAAAATATTGATCCTAAAACAGCATCGCGGGTGGTTAATGCAAAGGGTTTATATGTTACTCCGGGAATCATTGACATGCACACGCATAATTTTGCAGGCACCGAGCCAGACAACTATCTAAGGAACAGTTATTATGCCAATCAACCTGACGGATTTACCTTTCGCGTTGGAGTTACAACCGTTGTGGATGCAGGAAGTGCAGGCTGGAGGACATTTGAAAAATTCAAAGATCAAACCATAGACAGAGCGAGAACCCGGGTTTTAGCATTTCTAAATATTGTTGGCCAGGGAATGACCGGAGGGCCACCTGAGCAAAATAATGCCGATATGGATGCACGTTTATCTGCTGATATGGCATTAAAGTATAAGGACCAGATTGTAGGATTTAAAGTGGCACATTATAATAAACCAGATTGGGTGCCAATTGACCGTGCTATTGAAGCGGGAAAAATTGCTGGAAATATTCCGGTGATTGTTGATTTTGGTGGTAGTGGTCTTTCTCTAGAAGAGCTGACCATGAAAAAATTCCGTCCGGGCGATATTTATACCCATACCTATGGTGGCGGTGGAAAAGAGCGCGAAGCTATTACTGATCCACTAACAGGTAAATTAAGACCCTTTGTTTTTGAAGCCAGGCAGAGAGGTGTAATATGGGATGTGGGTCATGGAGCAGCTAGCTTTTCATTTAGTCATGCTATTCCGGCTACTAAAGCTGGTTTTTTTCCAGATGTAATTAGCACAGATCACCATGGGGGAAGCATGAATTCAGCGATGAAAGACATCCTCAATGTGATGAATAAATTTTTAACCCTTGGAATGGAAGTTCCTGCGATCATCAACTCAGTAACCTGGAAACCTGCGCAGGTTATTCATCGGGAGCAGCTTGGTAATCTGTCTGTAGGATCAGAGGGAGATGTAACGGTATTACGTATCCGCAAAGGGAAATTTGGGGTGTTCGATCAAATGGGTCAGTTGCTTGAAGGTAAGCAACGCTTTGAATGTGAGGTAACTGTTAAAGGCGGGCGAGTTTTCTATGACCTAAATGGTTTAACAAAACCGCTACCAAAAGTAGTTGGCGGACTGCCAAGCCTGTAATCCTATTGAATATGAAAAGAAGAGAATTAATTAAAGGGTTGAGTATTTTACCCTTAGCGGGAGCAGTTTCAGAATCTGCTTTCGGGGCAGCTCCTGTTATACCGCAGAAAGCCAGGAAAAGCATTTACCAAGCTATAGGGGTTAGGCCGCTGATTAATGCAAGAGGTACGGTTACCATAGTAGGAGCTAGTCAGATTATGCCCGAAGTTCAGCAGGCTATGGATGATGCGGTTCAGGAATACGTACAGATTGATGAGTTAATGGATGCCGTTGGCGAACGCTTGGCAAAATTAACTGGGGCCGAATTTGCATTTGTTAGCTGTGGCGCATCGGCTGCAATAACTGCAGGTACTGCTGGATGTGTTACGGGTGGTGATCCGGATAAACTTTGGATGATACCTGACCTAAGTGGGATGAAGGATGAAGTGATTATTCCTGCCTATTCCCGTTCAGCTTATGATGCTGCGGCGAAGGCTGTGGGAGTCAAAATGATAGAGGTTTCTACGATGGAAGATTTGAAGCTGGCTATTGGTTCGCAAACTGCCATGATTCTTGTTCTTGCAGGATCTGGTTCAGAGAATGGACCTTTGTCTATACAAGAAATTTCTTCTGTTTCTAAACCACTGGGTGTTCCTATTTTGGTTGATGCGGCTGCCGAAGGTTTGGAAGTTCCCAACCCTCATCTATCGCAGGGGGCTGACCTCGTTGCTTACAGTGGGGGTAAATATCTCCGCGGACCGCAATGCGCCGGATTATTGATTGGACGTAAAGATCTGATCATTGCTTCGCGTATCAATGCGGGTCCTCATCATGGTTTTGGCCGTGGTTTTAAAGTGGGCAGGGAAGAAATTATGGGGATGTTAGCCGCCGTAGAAATGTGGTTTAAGCGTGATCATGCAGGCGAATGGAAGACCTGGGTATCCTGGGGCAACCATATCCAGAAGCGTCTTTCAACTATTCCAGGAGTGAGCACTGAACTGATAGAGCCAAAGGCCCGTTCAAACCGCGCACCTTCTTTGAATGTGAAGTGGGATCAATCAATCATCTCATTAACTGGAGAGGATATGGAAAAACTTTTATGGGATGGAAATCCTCGTATCGCAGTTAGCGGAGCCGGAAGTTTTCTGCCTTTCCCTCCAAACCTGCAACCTAATATCAGTGTAGCTACAACATCGCTTCAAGCGGGTGATGAAAAGATCATTGCCGAACGCCTGTTCACTATCTTTTCTAACCCACCGATGATCAAAAGAGCTAGTGGATCAGCAGCGTTTAATCTGAGCGGGCAATGGGATCTGAAAATGAAGTTCTCTGCCAGTACAGTAAATCAGACCTTGATTATTGAACAGAAAGACACTAGCTTGATGGGCACACACCTTGCAAGTATTGGATCTCGCGATCTGGATGGAACTCTGCATGGCAATGAAGTAACGATCAGGAGCTCCTATACGAAAGCTGGTGTGCGCATCAATTTTTCTTTTACCGGAACAACCGATGGAAATACAATGCAGGGCAAGGTGAGCTTGAGTGAGTATGGCGATGCAGAATGGACTGCAAAACGCCATGATTACCGACCTGCAGGTTCTCCAAGATCTCGAGGATAATGAAATAGAATGAGTACTTTATTCAAAATATACTAATATGACAGGTTTACGAGTGCTTTTCGTCTTTATGTCACTTGGCTTTTGTTTTTTCAGTGGAACCAATAAGTTTAGTCAGCAGCCATGGAAAGCTCCGGTTTGGACAGATAGCCTGTATAATCCGTATAATATTGAACCACTGACACTTCCGCAAGCACAAGAGGTTTACAATTTACATTGTATTCGGTGCCATGGCGGACAGGGGCAAGGCTATGCGCAGGAACATACTGCTCAAGAAGTCCCAGATTTTAAGCAAGATTGGGTCAGGCAGCAAAGCGATGGCGCTTTATATTGGAAAATACGTGAAGGTAAAGGAATCATGCCTAGTTATAAGTTAAAATTATCTGACGAGCAGCAATGGCAACTGGTAGAGTATATACGAGATCTTTCAAAGCCATTTAATCAACAAAAAAATCCATTTAAGTCTTTAAACGATTGATACTATTTTTGTTAACTTTAAATAAGTCAAACTTGAAAAACATTCTTATGAGAAACAACCTTTCTTTTTGTATTGCCTTAGTCCTGTTTGTTTCAGGAATTGAGTATACACTGGCTCAACCTGGGTCAAAAGATATTATATATGCCGGCACTTCATCAGCCAGAGGCAGTAAAGGAATTTATGTTCTTGAATTTGATCGTACTCTTGGCAAGCTCAAGGAATTGCAAACAGTTACTGAAGGCAACGGCCCCGGTTTTCTGGCTTTGAGTCCGGGTAAAGATTTTTTATATTCAATTTACGGCAAGGGCACTGCCACTGATGGAAACGGAGCGGTTATGGCTTTCAAAATCGATCCGTTTACTGGCCTATTAAAAAAATTAAATGAACAATCTGTTCAAGCAAAGGGGCCAGCACATATTAGTATCGATCCAAAAGGAAGGTTTGCCTATACAGCCAATTATGGAGATGCAAGTGTAACTGTATTTCCGATAAATTCGGATGGTACGCTGGCTAAAGCTTCTGATTTAGTTAAGCAAACCGGTAGTAGTACAAATCCACAACGACAGAAAGAGCCACATCCACACTCTAGTATTCCATCCTCTGATGGTAAGTTTTTGTACGTTTCTGATTTGGGAACAGATAAGATTATGATTTATGAAGTTTTGGATGGTGGAAAATTAAAACCCGCTGCTGTTCCGTTTGTACAGGTAGCTGCAGGTTCAGGCCCCAGACATTTTAAGATCCATGAGAATGGTAATTTTGCTTATTCTGTGGATGAGTTATCCAATACCATTGTTGCCTTTAAAGTAAACAAGAAAACCGGAGCTTTAACTATTCTGGAAAGCTTAAGTATGCTTCCTGAAGGCTATAAAGAGGTTACTTATGCTTCTGATGTGCATTTTTCGCCAGATGGTAAATTTATTTATGCCTCAAATAGAGGGCATGAGAGTTTGGTGATCTACCAGGTGAATGCAAAAAATGGGAAACTAAGTATGATTGGTCATGAGCCTACAGGTGGAAAGCATCCCAGGAATTTCATGATCGACAGAAAAGGAGAGTTTGTGCTAGTGGGCAATATGAACACAGACAATGTGGTGATTTTTAACCGCGATGCTAAAACAGGCTTAATGAAACCTAACGGACAGCAATATACTATTCCCGGTATCACTTGTTTGATACAGTTGTAATGCCCAAATTTACCTATAGTCGGTGTTTTTACCGACCATAGGTAAGTTGTTTTATAGTACGCTGATACTAAATAAAAAAAATCCTGAAGCAATTTCCGCTTTTAATTGCGGCATATTTCTAATTTTTATTGCAGGTATTAATTTGGTGTAAACGCCTCTGTTATTTAATTAATTATTTATCCCTTTTAAAATAAGCAACAACGTTCAAAACCCAAAGCAAAAGCATGATTGCTGAAAAAATAATCAATGGCAAAAATTTCAAAAAATGTTTCAAATCGAATACAATTAAATAAATCAATAGAAATTGACCTGAGATTATAAGAAATGATAATGCCAACAAAGCAAAGTAGGAATCTGCATCATTTATGTTCTTAAATGTCCGATAGCCATAAATTAATAATAAAACTAACGGGATACAGAGTAAACCGGCAACAGCTATGGTAATAAGTGACTTATCATACCTTATCGCACTTTCAATGCCAGTTAAAATACCCAGTAAAATAAATAGGACGTTTCCTATTACAAGCGATGCTTTTAATAGTTTAACATTTTTCATTTTAATTTCATTTAATAATTTGGTGATCACACCTCTGCTTTTTCATTATTTTTTCTCCTTTTAAAATAAGCAACAACGTTCAAAACCCAAAGCAAAAGCATGATTGCTGAAAAAATAATCAATGGCAAAAATTTCAAGAAATGTTTCAAATCGAATACAATTAAATAAATCAATAGAAATTGACCTGAGATTATAAGAAATGATAATGCTAACAAAGCAAAGTAGGAATTCGTATCATTTATGTTCTTAAATGTCCGATAGCCATAAATTAATAATAAAACTAACGGGATACAGAGTAAACCGGCTACAGCCAGGAAAATAGGTGACTTATCTGATCTTATCGCACTTTCAATGCCAGTTAAAATACCTAGTAAAATAAATAGGACGTTTCCTATTACAAGCGATGCTTTTAATAATCTAACATATTTCATTTTAATTGCATTTATTTATATACATTAAGGTTTTAAATGTTTCTAATTCAGCAAGTCTAGCTGAATATTTACCTGCATATGTCTCCACCTTATCGTCAGCTATGAAACCATGAGTTTCTTCATAATTTATTCCATTTCGAGGATTTACTCCGTATTGATGTAGATATTCAGACCAAAAATCAAATGTGCCAGTTTTTAATTCATCCCTTAAAAGTGCTTTTAAACCATTATACTTCCCCGAAGTATCATTTAATACTTCCGAAAAAGGAATTTTATTTGTATCATTCTTATAA
>NZ_JBIKSU010000081.1:0-7273 GCF_044348475.1 Daejeonella sp.
AGTATACGTATTACCAGCTGCTGGAACCCAAACAACAGATAGTACAGGCAAGCGCGGATCACTTGTATTTTTCAAATGATCAATGAATTTACCTGACCATTTACTTCCTTCTATATTATCACCACCTGGGCTTGTAAAGTCACCATTAATGTATCCATTAACCCTTGGATTAAATTGACCAGTAACGTTCGCATATTTCAGGTAAGCAATATCAGCAAAAGCTGTCATTACCCCGCCTGCTACCGCTTTTTCAACCCAGGCCTTTGAAGTGGCTGGCTCAATATCAGATAAACGCATGCCTAAACGAAGCATTAACGTATATCCGAATTTTTTCCATTTAGCCACATCACCTTTAAAATAAGGATCTGCACTACCAAATACATTTGGCTTGGTAGCATCCATAGATTTTAAAGCTGTTTCAAGTTCGGTTAACATAGCTGCATAGATACTTTTTTGAGTATCATATTTAGGCTTTAATACATCCAAACCTTTCATCGCTTCTGAATAAGGCATATCGCCCATCACATCTGTTTTTTGATGGAAAGCCAAAATTCTAAGGATCTCAACAGCAGCACGCTTATTCACGTTTTCTGGGCCAGAGATTTGCTTAGTAAGTTGTAATAAACGATTCCATTGCCCAGTATAAATATTAAAGTTACCGGCTGTTCCACTAAAATTGTAGAATTTATCTCCTGTTGCAGGAACTTCTTTATAAGAAGAAAAATACTGCAATCCTTGTCCTAATGGTCTGTAATTCTCGCCAGGACCGCTTTCTAATACTGCTGCAGTAAAAGAATAATCTGGAATTACGTATTCAATTGCGTTTGGATTCTTGTTCAGGTCAGTTAGCTTCTCGGTATTACACGATTGCATCGTTGAAAATACAAGAACAGCTCCGGCCGCATATATCATTTTTATGAATGTCTTTTTCATGTTCTTAGATTTAAATATTAGAATCTTAAATTCAGGTTAAAGCCAATGTTTCTGGTTCTAGGAAAAGCTACACCCTGACTTCCCTGAGCATTACCTACTGTTTCCTGCATTTCAGGATCAATACCTGCTTCTTTAGTTCTCTTATCCTGATAAAGGATAGCCAAATTAAAGCCAGTGATACCCACAGAAGCAGATTGAACTCTCATGAACTTAAGTGCATTTACAGGTAAGTGATATTTCAATACTGTACGACGCAGTTTAATGAAATCTGTTTTGTAAACCCACATTCCCGGATAAGCATTTCCAAAGTTATTGTAGTACGTATCAAGATCTACCACATTCCAAACCTTAGTGTATGGAGCACCAGTAGCACTAACACCACTTACAGTTAAACCACCCTCTCTTCCAGGAAGTGTTTGTGGGGTATGACCAAATCGGGTAGCATATTGAATTAAGTTACTGTAACCTACTGCGCCAAACTTAGAATCGATATCGATTGTTAAACTAAAGCGTTTGTAACGGAAATTATTTCCAAGACCCATCAGGTATGGAGGGTTACCCACACCTATATCCTGCAGTTCTTGAACTTCATAACCGGTAGCAGTGTTATAAACTTTATTACCATTAGCATCTCTCTTCATCACATTGGCTCTAACAGTAGAATAAGGTAAACCAACTGCATTGATCATTTGAGGACCACCAATACCAGATCCTAAAGATAGGACATCAATACCAGGAGCTAGTTCAACGATTTTACTCATGTTATAGCCAAAGTTATAATTCACATCCCATGAGAAATTATCCTTCTTGACTGGAGTACCTGTTAAGCTGATTTCCCAACCCTTGTTAGTCACCAAACCAAGATTTCTTCTTCCTGCAGCGAATCCTGTAGCTCCAGAAATTGGTGGAGAAAGAATGTCATTTCTGGTTTTTCTTGAATAATAGTTTACATCCAATCCAATTCTACTATTTAACATTTGAACTTCAAAACCACCTTCAATTGTTTCAACTGTAACCGGGCGAATATTTGGATTATTCAAAACATTCGGGTTTGTTAATGTTGGAAGACCATAAGCATTTACAGTACTAACTGCATACGTTTGATTGATACTTCCTGCGTTCACAGTTGCACTACCTACTTCAGCCCATGATGAACGTAATTTGGCATAATCAATGAACTTAGGCATTTTAACCACCTCAGAAAGAATAAAACTTGCACCAACTGATGGATAGAAAATGGAGTTAAATCCTGGATTTAACACAGAGAACCAATCTTGACGACCAGTTACGGTTAAATAGAAGAGATTATTGTAATCAATATTTGCTTCTCCAAACACAGAGTTTGTTCCAAACGAACCTTGTGAGGCATTAACCAGATCTCTATTAACCAAATTGGTAACACTATAAAAATCAGAGACAACCCATTGGCTTCCATTGGCTGTATTTCCTTTAGAAAAATCTCTTTCACTTTGTGCACCCGCAAGAACATTCAATCCAATTTTATCTTTCAGGAATCTTTCGTTATAGTTTACTATACCCTGGAAGTTTGTTTTATCATCCTGCATGGTACCTGATTGGAAATAACCAAGTGGTGTATAGTTATTGGTATTTGGTACGTATACTTGGTCAGTAGTATAATTAAAATCACGTGCTACAGTACCTTTTACAAATAAGTTAGGCAAAATATTAGCCTGAACACTAGCACGACCAATTAAACTCTGACGAGCATCCTTATTTCCAATCTGATAAGCTACGTAGTAAGGATTAAAAGCCACAGGAACTGGGTTCCAAGCCAATTCTCTTCCATTTGCCACACTAATTCCAGGTCTGGTTGGGTCAGTACCTGCCATGTTGCGAACATCAACTACGTTTGCTGCCAAATATACAGGCCATGCTGAATTGAAATCGGCATAACCTACACCTGGTCTGTTTCTACCTTCAATCAAATTATACTGAACACTTGATTCAAAAGTTAAGAAATCATTCTTACCCATTTTACCAGAAACATTCAGGTTAGCAGTTTTACGCTTATAATCAGAATTAGGTTGTTGATCTTGTGCACGTAGATCACTTACTGATAACCTTGTTTTCAATTTCTCACTACCCGCACTAAATGCTACGGTATTGGTAATATTTTGACTTACTTCATAAAAGTTTTTAATATTATCTTTTACTCTAAATGGTGAATAAGGGCGCAAAACTCCATCAAATTGCATAACCATCGAACCGTCCATTTTTGCACCATATGACAAACGTCCTGAACTCAATGCGGCAGCAGCCGTAGCAGGCTTCACACCATCATTACCTTGTCCGTATTCATACTGGTAATTTGGAAAAACTGATGGAGTACCAAAATTGGCATCAGAAGTAACTTCGATACCAACACCTTTTTGAGTAGTTCCTTTTTTGGTGGTAATCAATATTACACCATTTGCAGCCTGACTACCATAAAGAGCGGCAGCAGCACCACCTTTCAATACTGAAATTGTAGCAATATCATCTGGGTTTATTCTAGAAATACCATCCCCACGGTCGGCATTTAAACCTTCAGTGCTTGTTACTGGCCCTCTATTCGTATTTGAAATAGGCATACCATCTACCACATAAAGAGGCTGCTGGTTTCCGTTTAAAGATGTATTACCACGAATAATTACACGGCTAGAACCACCTGCACCAGAATTGGCTTGAGTTGCATCTACACCGGCAATCTTACCAGTTAAGGAATTTGCAATGTTATTTTGACGTGATTCTGTAAACTCTTCGCCACGTACTTCTTGTACGGCATAACCTAAACCTCTTTTTGCTTTAGTTACACCAAAAGCGGTTACTACAACCTCGCTTAATGCCTGACGGTCTTCAACCAATGTTACATTCACAGTGGTTCTTCCGTTTACTGCAACTTCTTGTGTTATATAACCAATGTAAGTAAATACAAGAGTAGCATTTTCAGGTGCATTTAAGGAGAAGTTACCATTTACATCTGTAGATGCACCGGTTTCAGAACCTTTAACACGAACACTCACACCAATTAAGGCTTCACCAGATGCATCAATTACTTTACCACGAACATCAGCTCTTTGTTGCTCGATATTAAAGTTTGACACAAGACCTGAAGAAGGAGTATTACCCATAGTAGCAACCTCACGATTTGAGTTTACTATTGAAAATTTAGAAACTTGCTCCATTAATCGCTCATCTCTTTTTTTCAGAATAATTGTATTTTCTGTGATGGTATAAGTTAGTGGCTGGTTTTTGAAAACCTGGTCCAAAACTTCTTCTAATGAGGAATTCTTTGCCTTAACAGTAACCGGACTTGTATTTCTAAGTAGCCTGGTATTGTATAGGAAATCATAACCCGTTTGTTTTCGAATTTCAGTAAAAACCTTATCCAGGTTAGAATTCGTTTCATTTAACGTCACATTTTGTGAGTATCCATTCGCACTTACCTGCATAATGGCTACTAAAATGAAAATGGTAGTTAGTTTCATAATTCGTAACATTTGATTAGATAGTCTCTTTTTAGGATAGTTCCTAAAATTGTTTATGCAGGAGACGCTGCATTCACTTAGTAAAACATTTTTCATACTTTTACATTTTTAAAATTTGTTTTGGTTAATTAATTAAAATTTCGTGCTTACGAAATTTCATACTAGGATTAATTTAAATATTATTCGGTCTTTGGGTGCAAACCGAGTCGGTTTTTTTCATTTTAATCCTTTTTCATTTTTATTAGCTGCTATTGGTTTTTATCATAATTTAGTTTCAGGATTTAGTGTATCATTTTAACTTTAATTTTTTTTCCTTTAACGCTGAATTTCACCCCTCCACTTTGCTCAAGAATTTTCAATACACCTGAGATATTTACATCGTTAGAGATAAAACCGGTAAACTCATCAGTTGGCATGGTACCTTCGTATACCAGTTCAACATCATACCAACGTTCAACTTCTCGCATAATCTGCTGAATAGGCGTATTTTTAAATTTAAAATATCCATTTTTCCAGGCTACCGCTTTTTCAGTATCTGCATTTTCAATGCGGATACCTGATTGAGATAAATTGGTTAGCGATTGCTCTCCAGGTTTGAGCATTCTGGTCTTGCCCAGCACATCTGATTTTGAATTAAGAATTACCCTAACACTACCTTCCAATAGGGTTGTTTTGGTAAAATCCTCATCATCGTAAGAATTAATATTAAAATGGGTTCCTAAAACTTCAACAATCTGGCCATCACTTTCAACACGAAATGGAATTTTTTTATTTGAAGCTACTTCAAAATAGGCTTCTCCCTTAAGTTTGACTTTACGCTCTGTACCAGTAAATGCAGTTGGATAACTTAAAGTTGAAGCTGAATTTAGCCAAACCTTACTACCATCAGGTAAACGAACCTGATATTTACCCCCTTTAGGAGTTTGAATTGTATTGGTGAGAGCATGGTTTGAAATTCCTTTATTTTTTTCAATGGCATTCTTTTCATAAACTATTTCACCATTTTCAGTTTTGGTAATTACAGTGTTCCCTTCACTTGCTAGCAATCCATATTCAGCATCATCTAAACTGATCTTTGAACCATTTGCAAGGGTTAAAATAGCTTTATTGTTTCCTGGAAGAATATCATTTTTGACATTGATTTCTACAAACTGTTCTTCCTCTTGTATTATTCTATTAGAATAGAAGTAAATACCGGTGGTAATTGTAAGCAAAATCATTGCCGCAATTGAAAGAGATTTCAGGTAATAAAAATTAAAGGAGTGAGAATAATCCTCTTCTGGAGTAATTTTATCTAAAATATTGCCAAAAATCTTATCCTTTAAATCTTCCATTTCAGGAATTGATTCTATTTCAGAAGAAGATTTAAAACTGCCATAAAAGTTCAACAAACGCTGTTCTTCATCATGAGAAGCTTCTCCAGCGATGTATTTATCAAGTAACTTATGAAATTTTTCCTTTTCCAAAATGGGTCGATTTTATATAGTAGAGTAAAAAAATAGAGGTATCCCCTAGTTTTTATTAAAAAAAATAATCTATTAATAAATTTGTTGATCAAATGTCATTTATGAGACACTATTTATAGGAATCATTCATGTGTATTAGATGAAATTAGTTTTTATAACTATTCTTTTTGAACGTGTTTCAACGCACAGTTACAATTAGAATTGAAAATAGAAAAAATGTTTTTAATAAAAGAACTTTATTAAATGTTAGTATAGCCCTAAAGAAATTCTTAATTGCTTCAAGGCTTTATTCAAATGATTTTCAACTGTTTTAGTTGAAATATCCAATTGGGAAGCTATTTCTTTATGCGATAACTGCTCTTCGCGACTTAATTTATAAACAACCTTACATTTTGCCGAAAGGTTATCAACAATTGAATTAATTTGAGAAAGGAGTTCTCTATATTCAATATTTCCGTATTCGGATGGAGTTTCTAAACGTTCATGAATATGATCAAAGATATCTTCTCGAACTGATCCATAGCGTACCTGCCTATAAACTTCATAACGAGTTGAAGCAAAAAGATAAGATTTGAGAGAAACTCTGATTTCTATTCTTTCTCTTTTATTCCAGAGGTTAATGAAAATATCCTGAATAATATCTTCGCAAGCTTGCTGATCGTGAAGAATAGTGTAAGCAGAGTTGAATAACTGATTCCAATACATATCATATCCTGACCTCATTCGGTCAATCAATTCTACATAATCTATTTTTACTTGTT
The DNA here is from genome assembly GCF_044348475.1 of Daejeonella sp. Taxonomy (GTDB): domain Bacteria; phylum Bacteroidota; class Bacteroidia; order Sphingobacteriales; family Sphingobacteriaceae; genus Daejeonella. Next base: position 6,649 of record NZ_JBIKSU010000081.1, read on the forward strand.
TATCCATTGGAAATTTAAACTTATTAAATTCAAAATGAAATTCAAAATATGTTTAAAAAAAGCTAGCTAAAATCAGTGAAAATTAAATTCTCGATTAAATAAATAATATAGTTTATTTTGGGTTTAATTTAACATGATAAATGATTTATGTTTATAACGTATAGGGGCTAATGGTCTTTTTTAACTCTTACTATTAATTTATCCTAACACATATAATTCTACACATTTAAAAATAACTATTAATACACCTAAAAACGATTAAAATGAAGTACAAACATTTTTATTTTTTCGCACTGCTAATTTTCATAAGCTTAAATTTAAAGGCTCAACAAAATCAGCAGTCTGATTCTGAAAAGCCATACAATATTGTCATAAAAGGTGGTCATGTGATAGATCCTAAGAACAATATCAACACGTTAATGGATGTTGCTATAACTAATGGAAAAATTGCATTGATTGCCAAGAATATTGATGCCTCTAAAGGTACACAGGTAGTAAATGCTAAAGGAATGCATGTTACTCCAGGTTTGATTGATATTCACGTTCACTTTTTTTGGGGTCATGATGGTGACGCTTACATGAACGCTCCTGCAAGCTTACCAGCAGATGGTTTTACCTTCCCTGC
>NZ_JBIKSU010000006.1:0-75941 GCF_044348475.1 Daejeonella sp.
CAAGATAAAGGATATTTTGTTTCTGTTCTTTCTAGAAATCCTGAAAAATTAAAGGGGGTAAAGTCATTTAAATGGAATGTGGAAGAGCAAACCATTGATAATGAAGCATTAAAAGATGTGGATACAATTATTCATTTAGCAGGCGCAGGAATTGCAGATGAAAGATGGACTAAAAGTCGAAAGCAGCTAATAATTGATAGTAGAGTTTTATCAACAAGATTATTGTATAGGGCAATTGAAGACACAAAAGCTCCAATTAAGACAATTATATCGGCTTCAGCAGTAGGGTTTTATGGAGATAGAGCAGATGAAATATTAAATGAAAATAGTACAAATGGTACTGGTTTTCTAGCTGAATGCTGTCAGCAGTGGGAGCAGGCCGTTGATCAGGGGCTTACTTTTGGAGTAAGATTGGTAAAATTTAGAATTGGATTAGTTCTTTCAAAGCAAGGTGGTGCATTAGCTAAACTTGAAACTCCAATAAGTTTGTTTTTAGGAGCACCTTTGGGCTCTGGAAAACAATGGATGCCATGGATTCATGTTACAGACCTTCTTGCTTTATTTGAAAAAGCTATCGAAAATTCAAACTTGGTTGGTACTTATAATGCCTGCAGCCCCATTCCAGTAACTAATCTTGAATTCACAAAGATTTTAGCAAAAACTCTTTTTCGTCCTGTTTGGCCTATAAAAGTTCCTGAATTTATATTGAAGGCAGTATTAGGAGAAATGAGTGAAGTGATCTTAATAAGCAATCATACCACATCGCAAAAGCTAATTAATTCTGGCTTTAAATTCAGGTATGCTGGATTAGATGAAGCTTTAAAAGAGATCTATTCACATTAATTTTACTCTTATCTTGATATTTAATGAAAAAAGAAGTTAGCATATTTTGGTTTAGACGTGATTTAAGATTATTTGATAATAATGCCTTATTTAATGCATTAACTAGTAAATACCCGGTTCTTCCAATCTTCATATTTGACCCTGATATTCTCGATAAACTTTCCGATAAAAAAGACAAAAGAGTTGAATTCATACGTCAAACTTTAGAACAATTAAATAATATTCTAAAACCAACGGGTTCATCAATTTATGTACTTCATGAAATGGTTACAAAGGCCTTTGATAAACTCACTGAAGAGTATTCAGTAAAAGAGGTTTATGTAAATCATGATTATGAACCGTATGCCATTAATCGCGATTTGACAATTAAAGCGCTATTAGAGGCTAAAAATATTGCTTTTAAGACATTCAAGGATCAAGTGATATTTGAGAAATCGGAAGTAATGAAATCTGATGGTACGCCTTATACTATTTTTACGCCTTACTCAAGAAAATGGAAAGAGAAGTTTTATCAGCAAACTCTAAACAATTTTCCATCTGAATTGCATTTTTCATCATTTTATAAAAACAATGAATTTGCAATTCCCTCATTAAATGAAATAGGCTTTGAAGATACAAGCTTAGATTTACCTGAACCTATTATAACAGAAGAAAGAATTAGAAATTATCAGGAAACCCGAAACCTTCCATCCGTAGACGGAACCTCGCAAATTAGCGTTCAATTACGGTTTGGAACTGTAAGTGTACGGCATCTTGTTAAACTAGCTTTAAAATGGAATGAGCAGTGGTTAAATGAATTGATTTGGCGTGAGTTTTTCATGATGATCTTGTTTCAATTTCCAAATGTGGTATCTGAAAGTTTTAAAAAGAAGTACGATAAAATACAGTGGAGAAATAATGAAAAGGAATTTGAGGCTTGGTGTAAGGGCGAAACTGGTTATCCTATAGTTGATGCTGGTATGCGTCAATTAAATGAAACAGGACTAATGCATAATCGCGTACGAATGATTACTGCAGGATTTTTATGCAAGCATCTTTTAATTGACTGGCGCTGGGGTGAAGCCTATTTTGCCCAAAAATTATTAGATTATGAACTTTCATCGAACAATGGAAACTGGCAATGGGCTGCCGGAAGCGGTTGTGATTCAGCTCCTTATTTTAGAATTTTTAATCCAACTGCTCAAACCCTCAAATTTGACCCTAAATTAAACTATATCAAAACTTGGATTACAGATTTCAGAGTTGATTATTTGCTTCCTGTAGTTGAACATGAATTTGGTAGAAAAAGAGCTCTTGAAGTTTACAAAAAAGCCGTTAATGAATAACCGAAATGTGTTTAAAGCGTTTCTTCGGATAGTTTTTTTTTGAAAAATAACACTAGGTTTTAATCCATTTTTAAGGTTCGATTATTTTTCCAAAAAACCCATTTAAACCGTGAAAATTATTAACTTCGCAATCAATGAATTCCATTAAATTTTTTCAAGTAATTGACTTGTTAAAAAATTTAAATTATTAATCAGAACTGAAGTGTAACATGGCTGAAGATACAGAAAACGATAATTTAGTACCACAGAACGATAGGATAATTCCAATAAATATTGAAGAGGAAATGAAATCTGCATACATCGATTATTCGATGTCTGTAATTGTTTCCCGGGCTTTACCTGATGTGCGCGATGGGCTTAAACCTGTACACAGGAGAGTATTGTATGGTATGCTAGATCTTGGCGTAACCAGTACCAAACCTCATAAAAAATCTGCTCGTATTGTTGGTGATGTATTAGGTAAATACCATCCACATGGTGATTCCTCAGTTTATTTTGCCATGGTTCGTATGGCTCAGGATTGGAGTTTAAGATATCCAATGGTTGATGGGCAGGGAAACTTTGGTTCTATTGATGGTGATTCACCGGCAGCAATGCGTTACACGGAGGCTCGTTTGAAAAAAATTGCTGAAGAAATGCTTGCTGATATCAACAAAGAAACAGTTGATTTTCAATTAAATTTTGACGATACTCTAGAAGAACCAACCGTATTGCCCTCTAGAATTCCAAATTTACTAGTAAATGGAGCTTCCGGTATTGCAGTAGGTATGGCCACTAATATGCCACCTCATAATTTGACTGAAGTGGTAAATGCAACCATTGCTTACATTGAGAATAATGAGGTAACGGTCGCTGATTTGATGCACCATGTAAAAGCACCAGATTTTCCAACTGGCGGTATTATTTATGGTTATACTGGAGTACAGGAAGCATTTGAAACAGGTAGAGGCAGAATTGTTATGCGTGCTAAAGCTGAGATCGAATTATATAAAGGTGAACGTGAACGGATTATTGTAAATGAAATTCCGTATCAGGTTAATAAGGCTAATATGATCGAACAAACAGCCGGTCTTGTTAATGATAAAAAAATTGAAGGAATTAGTGAGATAAGGGACGAGTCAGATCGGGATGGTATGCGTATTGTTTACGAAATTAAACGTGATGCGAATGCCTCAGTAGTCTTAAACAATCTATTTAAATATACTGCACTTCAAACCTCATTCAGCGTAAATAATATCGCCCTGGTGAATGGTCGCCCGATGATGTTAAATCTAAAAGATCTTATCAGACACTTTGTTGATCATCGCCATGAAGTGGTTATACGAAGAACAAAGTTTGATCTTGCCGAAGCAGAAAAAAGAGCACACATTCTAGAAGGTTTATTAATTGCTTTAGATCACCTAGACGAGGTTATTAAATTAATTCGAGCATCTAATAGTCCAGAAGATGCACGTGTTGGATTAATGGATAGTTTCAGCCTTTCTGATATACAGGCTAGAGCAATTTTGGACATGACATTACGCCGTTTAACAGGACTTGAACGCGATAAGATCAAAGAAGAATATGCTGAATTAATGAAGACCATCGATTATTTGAATTTAATCCTTGCAGACGAAGTGCTTCGTATGCAGATTATAAAGGATGAACTCATAGAAATAAGAGACAAATTTGGTGATGAACGTCGCACATCTATTACGCATTCTGCAGAAGATATGCGTATGGAAGATTTTATTGTTGATGAAGAGGTTGTAATTACTATTTCTCATGAAGGATATATCAAACGTACCGCACTGACAGAATACCGTAAGCAGGGCAGAGGTGGAAAAGGTTCAATGGGTTCGCAGTCTAGAGACAAGGACTTTATTGAGCATATGCTTATTGCCACTAACCATAATTATATGCTTTTCTTCACTGAAACAGGTAAATGTTTCTGGTTAAGAGTGTTTGAAATTCCTGAAGGAACCAGAACCAGCAAGGGGCGTGCAATACAAAACGTGATCAATATCCCTAAAGAGGAAAACATCAAAGCATATATTAAAGTAGTTAACCTGAAAGATCAGGAATACCTTGAGAATAACTTTATTATTATGTGTACCAAAAAAGGTACTATTAAAAAGACTTCATTAGAGGCTTATTCTCGTCCAAGAGCTAATGGTATCAACGCAATTAATATCAATGAAGGTGATCAGCTTTTAGAAGCTTGTATGACCAATGGCCAGAGTGAAATAGTTATGGCTTTACGCTCTGGTAGAGCTATTCGCTTTAATGAGTCTACAGTAAGGCCAATGGGACGTACAGCAACCGGTGTTCGTGGTGTAACCTTAGCTAATGATAAGGACGAAGTAGTTGGAATGATCGCTATCAATAATCCGGATGTGACCGTTTTGGTTGTCTCAGAAAATGGTTATGGTAAGCGTACTGATATCGAAGATTATCGTGTAACTAATAGGGGTGGTAAAGGCGTAAAAACTATTAATGTAACTGAAAAAACCGGTGAACTTGTTGCTATTAAAGATGTTACTGATAATGATGATCTTATGATCATTAATAAATCAGGCATTGTGATTAGAATAGGAGTGAGTGATCTTCGAGTTATGGGAAGAGCAACCCAGGGTGTAAGGTTAATTACTTTAAAAGGAGATGATTCTATCGCTTCTATCGCTAAAGTTGAACACGAAGATGAAGATGAGGAAATAACTGAAGATGGCGCTGTAGAAGGTACTGAAACTGAAGATCAGACTCCTGAAACTGAATAATTTTTTATGAATAAGGTATTCATATTACTCTTTTGTGGTTTTTTTCTGACCCTTGCTACGGCAGGGGCTCAGACTCTTATTACTAAAGAGGCCATGAATAGTTTTGCTCAATATTCATCAAGCAAGGATATAAAAAAGCTTGAAAATGCCAGAAAGCTAATTGACAATGGCTATAAAACCAAGGCAGATTCAATAGCATTCAGAAATAATCTGATTAGAAGTCTTGTTTATTCTACACTTGCACGAGTAGATTCTGCACTTAAATATACCTATAAGAAAGATCCGCTTGAAGAGGTTTTACATTCAATGAAATATGTATACGGGACTAAATTTGAAAAGGAAGCACGTGATCGCATTACCTATATTGAAGCTCAGCTAACACAAACGTATTTATATCGAGCCAATAATTCATTCAAAAACAGAAAATATACCGATGCCTTAAAGTACTTCAGTATTCTAGATTCAATTGATAAGACAAGTATTTCTATAACGCACAATCTTGCTCTTCTATGCCAGGAACTAGGTTATTTTCAAAGATCTGTAGGTTATTATGAAAAATTAATTGTAAGCAGACCAAGGCCAGAATATTTTATGGTTGCAGCAAACTTGTACGAGTCATTAAGCGATGAAACTAATACAGTTCGAATTTTAAGTGCTGGTAGCAAGGCATTTCCAAGCAATAGAGATATATTATTTAAACTTTTAAATATTTTGTTGAATAGGAGTGAATATGCTGAAATTGTAAAATTTACAAGTCAAGCACTTAAATTAGATGAAAATAATATTAATTTGAATTATCTGGCAGGGTTTTCTCATGATATGTCAGGTAATATTATTAAAGCAGAAGAATATTATAAATTCATAATTAATATTAACCCGAATAATTATGAAGCTAATTATGCGTTAGGATTACTTTATCTAAATTCATATTTGAAAGATAAGAAGCAAAGTGGGATTAGGTATGTTGCAAAATATTACTTAACCAAAGCAAATGAAATTGATCCATATGAATTAAAATCATTAACTTCTTTATCTATACTTTATAAGCATACCGGAGAGATAACAGAATTACAAAAAATAAATAATAGAATAAACCAACTCAAATTAAATTAGAATAACATGAAAATTAAATCTTTCATTTTAGCAGCTGTGTTTTCAGCATCTTCATTAATAACTTTTGCACAAAAGGGAGAAGTGACAAGCGCTAAAAACAATTATGACAAATTTCTTGGATTAAAGGATGCAAATTCATTATTGTTAGCAATACCTAATCTGAAATTGGCAAAAACCTCTATAGATAAAGCAGTAGTACATGCAAAAACTATGGAAGATCCCGGAGCATGGACTTATAAAGCTCTGATTTATGGTGAAATGGCATTATTGGATTCCATTCCAGCTACTTCAAGGCCATTGATTGAAGAAGCTAAGGTTGCTCATAAAAAGGCTATAGAATTAGATAAAGCAGGTGAGAACAAAGCTAATCTTGATAATGCGAATGGTACACTATTTAGCCAGTATGAATTGAATCAAGGTGTAAAGGCGTATCAGACTAACAATTTTGCAGATGCTTTTTCTTCATTTAGTAATGCTTTAGCCTTCCGTCCAGGTGATACTACTATTACCTATTATGCTGGTTTATCTGCTATAAATGCTAAAAACTATAAAGGAGGGATTCAACAGTATGAAAGTTTAATCAAGACTAATTTTTCTGCAAACATTCAAATTTATCTTGATCTATCCAGGTTATATACAATGGAAGGTGATACGGCTAAAGCAATTAGTATTGCTGCTGAAGGTGCCTCCAAATACAATGACAGCCAATTAGCTACCCAAGAAATTGAACTTAGTTTAATGTCAGGTAAACAAAAAGAAGTGATTTCTAAAATTACCGATCAGGCTAAAAAGAATCCTACAAATAAACTTTATCCTTATTATTTGGGTATAGCATATAGTACTCTAGGAGAAAATATTAAAGCCGAAGAATCATACCTTCAAGCTATTCAGGTAGATCCTAACTTTGGAGATGCTTATGTCAATGTGGGTGGAGTAATGTTGAATAAAGGCATTAATCTATTTAATAATGCAAATAAATTGCCTCAAAATCAACAAAAAGAATATGATCTTATGATTAAGAGTGCTGGTGTTGAGTTTGAGAAAGCATTACCTTACTTAGAAAAAGCATCAGTTTTAGATCCAAAATCGCGTATTGCTCTTGATAATTTAAAAACCTATTATATAATTAAAAAGAATCAGGCTAAGGTAGATGAGTTAACTGCTAAGATTGCAGCATTACAATAGTCATTATCTTTTATGTATTGAAAGGCTAAATGGGGTATACCTGTTTAGCCTTTTTTATTATGATTAGATTAGTTAAGATAGTATAAGCTATAATTATCTATTTAACATAATATTAATTATAAGACAACATTATTGCTGTTGTTATATATGAAAGAATATGAATACATGGATCTATCCCTGCATTATTAATTAATAAACTCATATAATACAATATAAAAGATAGAAACATATGGATGGTAGTTTATCGAAAAAGTAATAAATACTACGTTATTGTTAATAACAAGCTCATTTTAATGTTTGGGTTACTATTTTATTGATTAATTATAATTATTTTTGTTTTCAATCAAATTATGTACATTTGCGAATTATATATTTAAAAATAAAACAATGTCAGAAGGTACAGTAAAATTTTTTAATGAAACTAAAGGGTTCGGATTCATCGTTCCTGCAGATGGTAGTGAAGATGTATTCGTTCATTCATCTGGTTTAATTGATCAAATTCGTGAAAACGATAAGGTTGAGTATGAAGTTGAGCGTGGCAAAAAAGGCCTTAACGCTGTTAATGTGAAAGTTGTTTACTAAATCAACATAAATCATTGAACAAGAAAAGCATGTCGTGAGATATGCTTTTCTTGTTTATAGCTATATCTATAATAATTAAAAAAATATTCTTATTCAATCTATTTGAGTATCTTCAAATATTATACAATTAAAAAACAAAGCAATGCAATCAGGTACAGTAAAATTTTTTAACGAAACAAAAGGGTTTGGATTTATCGTCCCTTCAAATGGTGATTCAGAGATTTTCGTTCATTCATCAGGTCTAATTGACCGAATTCGTGAGAACGACAGTGTTGAATACGAAGTAGAGAATGGTAAAAAAGGTCTAAACGCCGTTAATGTGAAAGTTGTTGGATAAATCAACATAAATCATTCTTTATTGAAAAGCATATCGTAATGGTATGCTTTTCTTATTTAAAAACAATTCATCTTTAAACAATAATCATTGAGCAGATTTTTTTGACCATTTAACTGTACTCTCTTTTTTGAAGAGTTATTGGAGTTTATTTGTGAATATTTACAGCTAAAAAATCCATCGTATACCTTAATTATTGTTTTTATATTCTAAAATTAGTCTTGTTTAACACAGCATAATTTCAGAATAAGTATTTTTACAAGGGATATCTATATTATTCAAGGTAAAATGAAACAATCCAGAGAAATAAAGACCTTTTTTTTCAGTCAATACTTTTCTGACGGCCTTAGAATCACTTTTGGGGTGCTTCTCCCCTCTTTGATTTTTTATCATCTAGACCTATTATCAATTGGTTTAACCATTTCATTAGGTGCAGTTTGCACAAGTATAGCAGATAACCAGGGGCCAATTAACCATAAACGAAATGGAATGCTCTTTTGCACCCTTTTCGTCTTTATGACCGTTCTACTAACGGGCCTGATTAATAATTACCCTATTCTTATTGGAGTTGAAATACTTATTTTATCCTTTTTCTATTCCATGTTTTCAGTGTATGGAAATAGAGTTTCATCAATAGGTACTGCTGCTTTGTTGATCATGATACTTACCATTGATAAAGATGTAATTAGCTATAATGGTGCCATTGGCCATGCATTATTTATTCTTACAGGTGGAATATGGTATATGCTTTTAAGTATTTCCTTATCTCAAATATGGCCTTACCGGCTAACTCAACAAGCATTAGGTGAATGTATCAGGGATGTATCTGTATATGTTAAGCTAAAGGCTGAATTTTATAATACTGAAAGTGATTTTGATCAAAATTATAAATTGCTTATTTCTCAGCAGGTACTAAGTCATGAACATCAAGATTCTTTAAGAGAACTTCTTTTTAAAAAGAGATTAATGGTCAAGGAGTCGACACAAGAAGGCAGACTTCTAATCCTTGTTTTTGTAGATATTGTTGACCTGTTTGAGCAAACCATGGCCACGCATTATGATTATCAGGTTATTCGCAATACATTCGGAAAAACTGAAGCTCTTAAAGAGTTTAATAAAATAATCATAAACCTTGCTGAAGAACTTCAAAATCTTAGTTATTACATTATTAGTAATGAAAAACCTATCAAACTTCACGATTTTAAACCACAGCTTGAAAATCTAAAATCAAGTATTGATCAGGTTGAAGATCTTGGAATTAATTCACTTGTACTTAAAAAAATTCTGATCAATGTAAGAAATATGATCAGCCGGGTTGAAAAAATTTATAGTTATTTCAATCAAAAACAGCTTTCAGGTCAGAATGATGTGGATTATAGCAAATTTGTTTCTCATGAAGACTTTGATTTTCAAAAAATTAAAGAAAACTTAAGTCCTAAATCATCTATTTTTAGACATTCAGTACGGGTTTCATTGATGTTATTAGTTGGATTTTTAGTTTCAAAACTACTTCCAATTGGACATCACAGTTACTGGATACTTTTAACCATTCTGGTTATCTTAAAACCTGCCTATAGTCTTACCAGGCAACGAAATGTAGAACGCCTTGTTGGAACCTTTATAGGAGGTATTGCAGGGGCCTTGATTTTAATTTATGTGAAAGATCAATCGGTTTTGTTTGTCTTTCTACTGATTTTTATGGTAGGAACCTACAGTTCTCAACGCTTAAATTATACAGTAAGCGTTCTTTTTATGACCCCTTATATTTTGATTTTATTTAGTTTTTTAGGTGCCAACAACTTAAATATTGCAAAAGAACGTATGGTAGATACATTAATTGGATCCATTATTGCTTTCTTTTCAAGTTATGTTGTGTTGCCAAATTGGGAATATTTTCAGTTTAAGAATTTTATGCGCGAGGTATTGATAGCGAATTACCATTACCTACACAATGTTGCTGAAGAACTATCTGGAAAAAAATCTGATGTGATTTCTTATAAGCTGGCCCGAAAAAATGTGTATGTAAGTTCAGCAAACCTTGGTAGTGCATTTCAACGAATGTTGACTGAACCTAAAAGTAAGCAGCAAAATATAAAGGAATATCACAAGTTTGTGGTTATAAACCATATGCTATCATCTTATATTGCCACATTAATGACTACGCTCCAACAGGCAAATTCTATTGACATTGATTTTAATCATATTAAATTGATTCGTAAGTCTTTATACATTTTATCTGATGTAATTAAAAAGATGAATTCACCTAATTTTAATGAACTGGAATTTGCGATTGCTGATGTTAAAAAAGAAATGAGCCAATCCAATGAGGCTAGTTTATTGTATGAGCAATTGGAACTCATTCACAAGCTAATTTTGGATATTCAAAAATTAAGTCAGAATTAAATTATAGATATATTTAATTCTTTAAAACAGTACTAATAAGTAATTTTGAGCAGATTATTCATGTTAGACAATAGCATTAAACCGCTATTGACTCTTTGTTTGGCCGACCATTTTTAAATGCTTCACGGGGTTTTAATCCTAGTAATTCAAACATTTGCATATCTTCATTAAAAGAAGGATTGGGCGTTGTAAGTAGTTTGTCGCCTGCAAATATAGAATTTGCGCCTGCCATAAAACAAAAGGCCTGATCAGTCATGCTCATTTCAGTTCTTCCTGCAGATAAACGCACCACAGTTTTTGGCATTATAATTCTTGCTGTAGCAATCATTCTAACCATTTCCCAAACAGACACTCTGGGTTGATCAGCCAAAGGAGTACCTTTCACTGGAACAAGCGCATTAACAGGAACGGATTCTGGGTGCTTTGACATCGTTGATAATGTTTTAAGCATAGAGATTCTATCTTCGACTGATTCTCCTAACCCTATAATTCCACCACTACAAACTGTAAGCTTTGCTTTACGTACGTTATCAATAGTATTTAAACGGTCATCATAAGTCCGCGTAGTAATTATTCGTTTATAATCTTCTTCTGAAGTATCTAAATTATGATTATAGGCATAAAGACCTGCATCAGCTAATCGTTGTGCCTGCGATTCTGTAAGCATGCCAAGGGTACAACATACCTCCATTTCAAGTGCATTCACCGAACTAACCATTTCAATTACTTTGTCAAAATCTCTGTTATCTCTTACTTCACGCCACGCAGCTCCCATACATAAGCGAGAAGCCCCTGCATTTTTAGCTTTTTTTGCTGCATCGGTTACTTGTTCAACAGACATTAAAGCCTGAACTTCTAGATCAGTATGATATCTTGCTGCTTGAGGGCAATATGAACAATCTTCTGGGCAACCACCTGTTTTTATGGAAAGGAGACTGCTAATTTGCACTTCAGAGTAATCTTTGTTTTCTCTGTGGATTGTCGCTGCGCGATAAACCAAATCCAATAATGGACTATGATATATTTCTGCTATTTCTTCTTTGGTCCAGTTATTTCTGATTTCGGTCATAGAATTATTCCGTTATTTAAAACGATTAGCAAATTTAAAATAAAATAGTTAGGCTGAAAATCAAGATTCAATAAATTATAAGATAAGATTACTTGCTAAACCTAATAACAATAAAAATCCAAATACGTCGGTAAACGTGGTTATAATTATTGAAGAAGCTATTGCAGGGTCAATTCCTATCCTTTTTAGAACCAATGGAATAGCTGAACCAGCAATCCCTGCAATGATCAGATTGCCGGTCATAGCTATAAAAATAACTAGTCCAAGCATTGGGTTCTGATCATAAAATAAGGCAAATAAAAATACGATACAGCCAATTGTTGCACCATTAATCAATCCTACTGTAAATTCTTTCAATACTGTTCTATATGCTTGATTATCAGAAAGGTCGTTCAATGAAATACGCCTTACTGTTACAGCAAGTGCTTGTGTAGCTGCATTTCCTCCCATACCGGCAATCATAACCATATAACCTGCAAGTACTCCCATACTTGCAATTGTACTGTCAAAATTACGAATTATAGATGCTGCTAAAAACGCAGTTCCAAGGTTTAAAACTAGCCATGGTAAACGACTTTTAACAGCTTCCTTCCAGTTTCCAGCTAGTTCTTCATCTTCTGATACACCTGATATTTTTAATATATCTTCGGTATTTTCTTCCTCCATAACATCGATCACATCATCAAATGTTATTCGTCCTAATAAGTGCATCTCATCATCAACTACTGGTATGCTGGTAAGATTATATTGGGAAATTAATTTAGCTACTTCTTCTTGGTCAGTATCTGCCTTAACATAAACAAAATCAGATTTGATTAATTCTTTGATTCTGACATTATTACGGGCTTTAATAATATCTTTTAATGATACTATGCCCAATAGAATATTCTGATCATTAATTACATTAATGGTATAAAATTCCTCCATCTCTTCAGATTGATGGATAATTTCTTCTAAAGCTTCTTTTTTAATTAAATACTCATTGATTTTAATTACCTGAGTATTCATCAATCCACCCGCACTATCTTCCTCGTATTTTAAGAGTGTACGAATATTGGAAGCATCTTCCTCATCCAGTTCCTCTAAAATTTCCTGTTGTTGTTCTTCCGGTAACTGGCTTATTATATCAGTAGCATCGTCGTAATCAAGTTCTTCAACTATTTCAGAGCGTCTTTCAGGAAGGAGATTTTCAAGTAGCTTCTCTGGATGGAATTCGGAATCCATCTCTGCAATAACCTCAGATGCCTGTTCAGCAGGTAAAATGCTGATTATTCTTTCTCTTGATTCTTGTGATAAACTTTCAAACAGAATTGCAATTTCTGATGGGTGATATTCAGAAATAAGTGCTTTTAAAGTAGAATCATCCTCTTCAAGGGCACGTTTGATCTTTAATAGATCTGATTTATCTAGCTCAAAAGACTGCATAAGGCAAAAATAGCAAATTGAGATGAGAAATGATTGATTTTTGTCTTCTGCTGTTTATTTAATTGTACTAAAATGTTTTATGAAAAATGATTGAATGTCAGTTTTTATAAAGCCATCCTTTACGCCAAAAGTAGATCATTTGGAGAATAGCAATAATGACCATACCTCCTATTGTATACAGATATCCATTTTCATAATAAAGTTCGGGCATATTATTTTTTAATACTTCACCTGTCAACGGATCTTTATTGGCGAAATTCATCCCATAAACTCCAGCAATAAATGTAAGTGGAATAAAAATGGAAGAAATAATGGTAAGTACTTTCATGATTTCATTCATTCGCTGACTAATTAGCGATAAATTCATGTCAATAAGACTGGTGGTAAGATCTTTATAGTTTTCAATAAGATCAATGATCTGCATGGTATGATCATAAGTGTCTTTGAAATAGGTTCTAGAGGTATTATTAATGAGTTTAGATTCACTCCTAATGATATCATTGATCTTATCACGTTCTGGCCATGCTGCTCTGCGGATACTGATCATTTCTCTTTTAATATTCTGAGTCTGAAACATTAGTGATTTATTTGCTCTACGATATAGCAACTCTTCAATGGTTTCTAGTTCATCTCCAAGTTTATAAATGAGTGCGAAATAATTATCCAGAACAAGGTCAGTAAGCGCATACAATAAATAAGAAGAACCAGCACTCCTAATATTTCCTTTTCCACCGCTAAGCCTGTTTATAACCGATAAAAAATTTTCAGTATAGGTTTCCTGAAAGCTGATTAATGTGTTTTGAAAAAGTATAAATGAAACTTGTTCATTTTCTATTTCAAGCTGTTTATCGACGTAGAGCATTCTACTGACGGTAAATAAATAATCTTCATATTCATCTAATTTAGGTCGTTGCCTGCAATCGGCAATGTCTTCAATTACGAGTTTATTTATATTAAAATTTTTTTCAAGTTAGGTTAAGAGCCTAACATCACCAATACCCTTAATCTCTATCCACTTATAATGTTCTTTATGCTTATCAATTTCAATTTCCAATTCATCAAGACCATTTATTTTTTCAGAATAAAATTCATCTGAATTATAAGAATAAACCGTTATCTGAGGCTTTAAGGCATCTTCATACAATTGAATTGAACCAGGACTAGTACCTAAAACAGGAATGTATTTCTTTGTTTTTAACCTGTTGCGTCTAATTTTAGCCATTCTATAGATATTTTAAACTTTGAGGCCCTTGATTAAATAGTAGATCAACAATACTCAAATTAGGAAAAAAGCCATTTCGTTCTTCAAAAACTTGAAAATAAGTTTTGAATTGTTCTGGTGAATTATGCTTAGGATGTATAGAATCTCTATAATCTGTAAGATTCAGATAGTCTTTTTCAAAACTATCTGTATAATTTATTTGACTATTAATCTTAAGTAATTTTAATAATAGTCTGGTCAGTTCTTCATTATAATCAAACAGAAAATTCCATTTTTTTTCATAAAATAAAGTAAAATCATTTTCATAAAACTCAAAATATGCAGAACTTCTATACGATGTTTGTAAACTCATTATGTGCATACGCTGCCATTGAAAATCATAACTTATTCTAACATCTTTCACTTTAGTATGTGATTTAGAACCTTTTATCACGGGTACAGTCAGATCCAATTTTCCATTTGGAGAATGAATTGTTGCACGGTTTCGATAGCTTTGCTTTTGAAAGTTTTCAGCATTTTCAAAAAGAACATTTTCTTTATGAACCAATATTTTGCTAAAATATTCGATTGGTGGAAGATAAAATAAAGGGAATACTGCGCCTTTTTCCATCGTATAAGTTAAGTTTGTGTAAAGATGCAGAAATTTAGTATTTAACACACATGAAGCAAAAATGTTCTTGGTAAATTTTCCTGTTAAATCATTTAGCTTAATTATCAGATGAATCTAGTTTTCTTCAAGATCATTTCAGTTTTATTTTACTTCATTTCATTGTTGCCGTTCTGGATACTTTATCTGTTTTCAGACATTTTGTATTTTTTATTATTTCACATAGTTAAATACAGGAGAAAAGTTGTAGAACTAAATCTTAAGAATTCATTTCCTGAAAAATCTGTGGCTGAGCGATTAGATATTGAAAAACGGTTTTACAAACATCTTTCTGACCTGATATTTGAATCAATTAAGACCATATCAATTAGTCCTGAATCGCTAAAGAAACGTTTTGTATTCTCTAATTTAAACGAGCTAACAACGTATTTTGAGCAAGGAAAATCAGTAATTGCAGTTTCTGGACACTATGGAAATTGGGAATGGGGCCCTTTAGCTGCAGCTTATGAACTTAAGGAAAAGGTACTTGTTGTTTATAAACCATTAAGCGATAAGCGTTTTGAGAATCTAATTAATAAAATGAGAAGCCGGTTTGGAGCCATATTGGTCCCAATGAAACATACTCTCCGTAAAATAATAGAATATAATGCACAAGCTCACGTATTAGTTCTTGTAGGTGATCAAACTCCAACTCGAGAAGAATCTCAGTATTTTGTAAACTTCCTTAATCAGCCCACTGCAATTTTTCTTGGAGTAGAAAAAATTGCAGTTAGAACAAATAAACCTGTTATTTATTTTAGTATAAATAAAACTAAAAGAGGATATTATGAATGTTTAATTAAACCTTTAGTTGAATTTCCTAATCAAACAAAAGAATTTGAAATAACGAATATTCATGCCCAAGAACTTGAAAATATTATTCGAAAAAATCCAGAATATTGGTTATGGTCACATAAAAGATGGAAATTTAGTCCGGATAATTTAAAAGCTCATCATGACTGAACTTCCTAGAGTAGCTGTAGTAATCTTAAATTGGAATGGACTAGATTTTTTAAGAAGATTTTTGCCATCTGTATGCGCTAGTACTTATTCTAATTTAGATATTATTGTTGGTGATAATGCCTCAAATGATAATTCTGTGTCCTTTATTCGTGAGAATTATCCGCAGATCAAAATTTGCATCAATGATCAGAATTATGGATTTGCTGCGGGCTATAATAGAGTACTGAGTGAACTGGATCATGATTATTATGTTTTGCTTAATTCTGATGTTGAAGTACAGCCGGGTTGGATTGAACCGGTAATTCAATTGATGGAGAAAGATATTTCAATTGCAGCGGCGCAGCCAAAAATATTATCTCATTCAAATAAGAAGCTATTTGAATATGCTGGGGCGACCGGAGGCTTTCTGGATATTTTTGGTTACCCATTCTGTAGAGGTAGAATATTTGATTCGGTTGAAGTTGATAATGGGCAATATGATACGAGTTCAGAAATATTTTGGGCTTCGGGTGCGGCTTTTTTTATAAAAAGGTCGAAATGGCTAGAAATGAATGGATTAGATGAAGATTTCTTTGCGCATATGGAAGAAATTGATCTTTGCTGGCGATTAAAGAATACTAATTATAAGATCATGTATTGCGCTGAATCAACAGTTTTTCATGTAGGTGGTGGAACGCTCCCTGCCGAAAGCCCATTTAAAACGTATCTCAATTTTAGAAACAATCTGGTATTACTTCAGAAGAACCTTCCTACTGCGAGGGCAATTGTGATTATTTTTTTAAGATTTTGGCTAGATCTTATTTCTGTGTTCAAATATTTATTGGATGGAAAGCCTAAAAATGCTTTGGCAATCAGTAAGGCTCATGTTTATTTTATTCAAAATCTAGTCAGAAATAGTGCAAAATCAAGACTGATTCCTAAACATACCACTAATAAAAATGGATTATATTCTGGTAGTATAGTTTGGGATTACTTTGTCAGCAATAAGAAAACCTTTACTAGTTTAAAGAAAACTTTCTAGTGCTAGTTGATAGCCATTAAGCCCGAAGCCTGTTAATACCCCTTTACAATTTTTTCCTGTAAGTGATACATGTCTGTATTCTTCTCTGGCGTAAATATTAGATATATGTACTTCAACCACAGGTGTTTTAATACCCGCAATTGCATCTGATATTGCAACCGAAGTATGTGTATAAGCTCCTGCATTTAAAATTATACCATCAAAAGAAAAGCCAACTTCATGTAACTTATTTATGATCTCTCCTTCTACATTACTCTGGAAATATTCGAGCTCAATGATGCTATATTTTGATTTTAGTTCTTCAAAATATGTTTCGAAACTACTATCCCCGTAAATGGATTTTTCTCTTACGCCAAGTAAGTTTAAATTTGGACCGTTTATTATCTGTATTTTCATGGATCGTTATTCTTAAAGATTAATCAAACTTAAAAAATATTTTGGATTGGCAATCAGGACTTACTGGCTTTAAATCATATTTAAGATTGGAGCGATCATTATCTGCAAATACTGTGGAGGCATATATGCATGATGTTGAAAAGCTTCATCAGTTTTTTATTAATAGGTCTGAAAAAAAGGAACTAAAAACTATTACAAGTAATGATTTAAAAGATTTCTTGGTTTGGGTAAATGAATTAGGTATGCTCCCTCCCACTCAGGCCAGAGTTTTATCGGGATTAAAGGCATTTTTTAAGTATTTAGTTCTTGAAAATTTGATTCCTATTGATCCCTCAGCACTTCTTGAAAGTCCTAAAACAAGTAGAAAATTACCCGACACCTTGAATATTTTGGAGATAAACAGCATGATCGATGCAATAGATCTTTCAAGGCCAGAAGGAATTCGTAATAAAGCCATGCTTGAAATCTTGTATGGATGTGGGTTAAGGGTTTCTGAACTTACCGGATTAAAAATTTCTAATCTTTATTTAGACATAGATTTCATAAAGATTTTGGGAAAGGGGAATAAGGAGCGCTTAGTGCCTATTGGTTCTGATGCAATTAAATTCCTGCGTTTATTCATGAATGAAATTCGGATTCATATAGCAATGAAGCCTGGTAAAGAAGATTTTGTATTTCTAAATAAAAGAGGTAATCCAATTTCTAGAGTGATGGTTTTTCTAATCATAAAAGATCTAGCAGCAAAGGCTGGGATCAAAAAGAATATTAGTCCACATACCTTTAGGCATTCATTTGCTACTCATTTAATTGAAGGCGGTGCCGATTTGAGGGCTGTTCAGGAAATGCTAGGTCATGAAAGTATCACTACTACTGAGATTTATACTCATTTAGACCGTGATTATTTAAGAGAAACCATTATCCAGTTTCATCCCAGAAGTTAATTTATTGTTCTTCCCTGAAAAAAACTTTATAGTAATTCATTGATTTGCCCTCATCGAATCCCTTTTCTATCAAATCTTTATTGCCGTGGATGTAGATATGGAAGTTTTTATCAAGTTTTAAAATGCTTTTAAAAACCTTGGCCTGTTTTTTTACAGCTGCACCTGAAATGTCAAAGGGTTGATCAAGCTCTGCATCGAACTCATTATTATATTGGCGGCTAAATTTTTTAAAGGATTCTATTGCCTTTGGATTTCCAATAACTTCTTCCGAAAATTCATTCAAGTCAAAACTTTCCTTTTCTTTGAAATATTTAAGCGATTTATTCAAGAGATCGATTTTATCGGCTTTGGATATTTCAAAGTCTTCATCTATTTTGTTGGTTATAAAATCTTTACAAACTCCAAGTGTAGTGCTTGTTTTATTAAAATTGTCATTTCTGATCTTTAATTGAAGAAATTCATCTTTCCAATAGGCAGCATCGTTGCGGTTTGTTTGATCAATAACGATCACTTTATAACCTTCATCTTTCTCCGTATTAAAGATCAGGCAGCCTTTATCAAGCTTAGTGATATTAATTGCATCCTCCTCATAGGTAAGAGCAAAGCCTCCATCCTCCAGATTTACCTTTAAATAACTTTCCTTGGTTTCTGATTTAAATATTCCAATGGCATCAACTAATTCTCCTTCTAGCTGTATATCTCTGAATGTAGCAATATAAAGCTCCCCAGACTTAATTTTAGGATGATTGGATATAGTAAACAAGTGCTTGGTTATTTGTCCGCTTAAGCTATGAAAAGCAGACTGATCATCAAATATCATGGAACTGAAATGAAATAGTTCGTTTAAGCTCCGGTCATCACTAGAATGTGTGAATCGAAATACTTCATAGGCTTTTTCAAAAGGCGATAAAAAATACTGCATTAACAATCGCCTTAAGGTTTCATCTTCAATATGAAGGGTATTTTCTGATAAATTATAAAACTCATTTAAGGCTTTGTTCCCAACTCTGTGAACTGAAACCTGTTCTAAGGTGGCTTCAAAATATGTAACCATAATTAAACTGCAATTGAATTTTTTAGATTTTAAATTTTGTTGAATATCATGATAAAACTGCCTTGATCATTCTATCTTTCCCTCCCATATCTTGGCGCAGCTCAATTGCTTTAAAACCTTTTTCTTTTAACAGATTTAATGTTTTTTGGCCAAATTTTTCATTTAGTTCAAGAAATAAAAAGCCGTTTATTTTTAAATGAGCTAAGGCAAAATCAGCAATAGCACGATAAAATACAAGCGGATCATTATCAGAAACAAACAAGGCATTATGAGGTTCATGATTAAGCACATTATCCAGCATTCGCTCTTTCTCAGATTCGGTCACATAGGGCGGGTTACTTAAAATTAAATCATATTTTGTGTTGATTAAATCAAGATTTGACGGGTTAAAAATATCGTCATGTATAAAATTTATCACTACCTGATTTAAATCTGCATTTTGCCTGGCTGTGTTTAAGGCTGTTTCAGAGATATCTATTGCCGTAATATCAGCCAATGGAATATACTTTTTTATAGCTATTGGAATGCAGCCACTACCCGTACCAATATCAAGTAGTTTTAAAATTTCTGTTTCACCATTTATAATCCTGCTTGTGATTAAGGCCCAGTCCACCAATTCTTCTGTCTCAGGTCTTGGAATTAGGACACTTGGATTCACTTTAAATGTCAAGTCGTAAAATTCCGTTTCACCCAGAATATATTGAAGTGGTATACTTTGAATCAATTGTTCATGGATTTTAAACAAGTGTTCGGTATCATCAGGGTTGATCTCTTCTTGTCTTATACTTAAATATTTTGCTCTATCTAGCTTGCATACAAAGCTGATGCTTAGCCAGGTAAGGCTTCTTGCCTCTTCAGCTCCATAAATAGTGGATAAACCATCAATAAATTTTCTTTCTGCTTCAATGAAAGTCATCAGGCAAAGTAAACCAATTAGCTTGAAAATACCTTAAGTTTAAAAATTTCTATTCATTGAATAAATAATTGAAAAGCAAGACATATTTGAACTATTGATAGCTATTTTTGTTGTATGGTTCAACACCAACTTTATTTAGATCGATGTATTGAATTGGCCAGACTGGGTGCAGGCTCAGTGAGTCCTAATCCGATGGTAGGTGCTGTGATAGTTTGTGATGATCGGATTATTGGTGAAGGATACCATATGGCTTATGGGCATGCACATGCTGAGGTTAACGCCATTAAGAATGTATTTGAAAATAATACCAATGCCAAGGAACTTCTCAAACGATCAACCATCTATGTAAATTTAGAGCCTTGTTCACATTTCGGAAAAACACCTCCCTGTGCCGATCTGATAATTTCAAATGAAATTCCAACAGTTGTTATCGGTTGTCGTGATCCCTTTGATCAAATAAACGGAAAGGGAATTGAAAAGTTAAAGAACGCAGGAATTGAAATCATAGAACATATTTTAACAGATAAGTGTATTGAATTGAATAAACGCTTTTTTACGCGAATACAAAAGCAAAGACCATACATTATCTTAAAATGGGCACAAACAAGCAATGGATACTTTGCTCCTCTAGATGGATCTAAAAAATGGATCAGCTCTAATGAGGCTAAACAAATGGTTCATCGTATGAGATCTGAAGAAGATGCTGTGTTGGTTGGAAAAAATACAGCTCTTGCAGATGATCCGATTTTGAATGTTCGCGAATGGTTTGGCAAAGATCCTGTAAGAATTGTTATTGATCGTACACTCGAATTATCTAAAACCCTGAATATTTTCGACCAAACTCAGGATACCATCATTTTTAATTCTATTAAAACAGAAATTGATGGTCGAGTTAAATACTTGGAGCTTGAAAATTTCGATAATTTACTTCCTCAACTTATCGCGTATCAATTGTATTTGATGGATATTCAATCAATTATAGTTGAAGGCGGATGCAAAACACTCAATTTATTCTTAGAATCAGGTTTATGGGATGAAGCCAGAGTGTTTATATCTCCTGAAAACTGGGATAATGGTATCTTTGCTCCTGAATTGAAGGCAAATCCGGATGAAGTACAAAAAGTAGGTCCTGATATTTTAAAAATTTGGCATAACACACCCTGAAATGATATTTATACTTATAAGTGTTTGTTTTAGTGTTTTTGTTTCTGTGTTGCTAAAATTAGCTAAGCGATACGATATAGATAATAGACAGGCAATTGCCTGGAATTACAGCATTGCAGGATTGCTAACCTGGTTGATCTACAGACCAGAAATGCCTTCAATGAGTGAACCTATCTTTCCTATCTATTTTATTTTGGGATTTTTACTACCCTCACTTTTTGTAATTCTTGCTTTGTCAATTAGATATACTGGAATAGTTAAAACAGATATTGCACAAAGGTTATCACTATTTATTCCGGTTATTGCTTCGTTTGTACTATTTGACGAAGAACAGTCAACACGAAAGATTATTGGTATTGCCATAGCATTTCTGGCTATTATTTTTTCAATCACTTGGAAAAAAGAGACTAATGCTAAAAAAAGCTTTTGGATTTATCCAGTTCTTGTTTTTATTGGGATGGGAATAATTGACACTTTATTCAAGCAAATAGCTAAAATAACGACTATTCCATTTACCTCTTCGCTGTTGGTTGTTTTCATTATTGCGTTTGTATTATCATTTTCTTATTTGCTCTACCTGTATCTATTCAAGAAAATGAAGTTTACTTTAATTAATATGGTCTGTGGATGGATATTGGGAATCGCCAATTTTGGAAATATCCTTTTTTACATGAAAGCACATCAGGATTTGGCCAAACAACCATCCCTGGTATTTTCTACAATGAATATTGGTGTTATTCTCTTAGGATCAGCTGTTGGAGTTTTTATATTTCGTGAGAAACTTAATCGCCTGAATTATTTCGGAATTTTATTGGCTTTGATCGCTATCTTATTCTTGTATTATGCTCAATAAAAATTATGTTGTTTGATGATACCTTTAAAACGATTTCCAAGCCATCTGAAGGAATGTTCAAAGATAAAGGAAGTCGATTTTTTGCCTATTTGTATCCAATTCAATCAGAAGCTGAGATCAAAGATATTATTGCCGAATTAAAGTCCATTCATCCTAAGGCAAGCCATCATTGCTGGGCCATACGCTTAAGTCTAGATCGTTCAATATTCCGCCTTAATGACGATGGTGAACCTTCTGGAACAGCAGGAAGGCCAATTTTGAATACCTTATTATCATTTGACCTTACCAATGTTCTTGCGGTAGTAGTTAGGTATTTTGGAGGTACTTTATTAGGAATTCCAGGATTGATAAATGCCTATAAAACAGCAACTATTGAAGCTATTCAAGCCTCTGAGGTTATTGTAAAAACTGTAGATTTAGTATTTAAAATTGAGTTCAGCCATTCAGTAATGAATGAAGTTATGAAAGTGGTCAAGGAAGAAAATATAAAAATTTTTAATCAATGTTTTGATCTCAGTTGTACTTTTAGCCTCGAAATAAGGCAATCTCAAGTCAATAATGTTATCAATAGACTTGAAAAAATTGATGGATTAAAATGGAAAGCTTAGGCTATTTTTAATCTGCTTTGCTAGAACTACTATAACGCTAAATTTGAAATAAATCAATTCCATAACGGATGAATCAGATATCGAATACCGATTTAATTTTAAATCAAGATGCTAGTATTTATCATCTTAATTTATTGCCAGAAGATATTGCTGATACAGTAATACTCGTTGGAGATCCTGATCGTGTATCTGAAATAAGTCAGTATTTTGATCGTATTGAACTTAAAAAGGGTAAACGTGAATTCATTACACATACGGGTTACCTTGGATTAAAACGATTAACTGTGCTTTCAACAGGCATTGGAACAGATAATATTGATATCGTACTGAATGAACTTGATGCACTTGTTAATATTGATTTTAACACTAGAAAGCTTAATAATGAGTTAAAAAGCTTGGATATTATACGTATTGGTACTTCAGGTGCTGTTCAAGAAGATCTACCAATAGATAGTATTCTAGTGTCTGAATATGGTTTAGGACTAGATTCCTTGATGCAATATTATATTCATGAGCTTTCTAGTGATGAATGTTTATTGCAGAATGCTGTAAGTGCTCATTTCCATGGTTTAAAAGGTGTTTCGCCCTATATTTCATCAGCTGATCCTGGTTTATTAAAAACAATTGGTAAAGATCTTATAAGGGGTATTACCCTTACAGCTCCAGGATTTTATTCACCTCAAGGTAGAGAAGTACGTGCAAAAACTTCATTTCCTGATCTATTAAAGCTTTTTCGTTCATTCTCTTTTAAAGAACAAAGAATTACAAATTTGGAGATGGAAACTGCCGGAATATATGCTTTATCAAAAGCTTTAGGTCATAAAGCGATATCTATTAATGCGATATTAGCAAGTAGAGTTAAGTATGAATTTTCTTCTAATCCAGCTAAAGTAATTGACCAAGCAATTCAATTGGTATTATCTAGGTTATAAAAACTAGTTTTTATAACGCTTTGATCAACTGATGAAATTTATCGATAGCTTTTAATTTTTCAGCATCCAGAATAAAATCAACTTTTTTCATCAGATAATTATCTAGATCAAAATTTTCTACTTTATCTAGATTTTTTAAAACCTCTTCTTTATGATCAAGACCTAGTTTTAAAGCCTCATTAAATGATATTTTAAAGGTTTCGGAGATAGGTTTATTAGATGCCCAAACTGCAAATGCAAAAGGTAATCCAGTAAAATTGAACCATTCTTGGGCAAGATCATACGAATATGGAAATTGTTCTTTTTTTCCAAATGTTCTGTCGCCAATTTGCACGAATGCATCAGCTTGATCATGATTTACTAATTCAGGATTAATTTTCCAAAAATTCTTGAGCAGTACTTGAGCAAGATTATTAGAGGTTCGCGATTGTGGATCCAATTGAAGTGTTTTAATCTCTCTAATTGGTTTATTACTGAAAATAAAAACAGAATCTACAGCGCCATTTGCTCCTATACAATAATTAGAAATAATTTGATAATCTTTAACATGCAGCAATGCGGCAACAGGAACAAGACCTATATCTACTTTATTTTCAATTAGTTTAATGGCACAATCTGAAGGAATATCTAAGCTTAATTCAATTTGATCCAGAATACCAGAATGCATTAATCCATAAACAAATGGCTTGGAATTGGTATAGGAAACGGCAGATACTTTTATCTTATTCAAAACTGATCTAATGGGTATTCTAAATGGTTAGTATTGTTAAAATCAAGGATATGAAATTCTTTTCCATCAAATCCAATTTTATAAAGTGTTGTGTTTGAGTGAGGAAAAGTATCCATTTCGGTGAGTGGCTGATTGGTCAATAGACAAAGAAATAAACGCAAAGCACGACCATGCATACAGATCAATATATTTTTGTCATTGTTTTCTTCAGTTAATTTCTCAAGAACGATCAATATACGTTCTTTAACCTCTAAGGGGCTTTCGCCATGCTCAAATTTGTGATGAAGTTGACCAGCTCTCCAGTTGAGTGTGATATTTTCGAAATCTGATCTAATTTGCTCAGTACTTTCTTGACCTTCATGTATACCCCACCCTAATTCATCTAAACCAGGATATTGGGTCCATGGAATAGTGCTTTCAATAAATTTTTGAACTGTTTGATGTGTTCTTTTTAAACTAGAAGTATAGATTTGATCGAATGGAATATGTTTGTAGCTTCTGTAAAATGCATCGGCCTGATCTCTACCTTTATCATTTAACTCAGAATCAACTCCACGACCCTGAACAATGCCGAGCTTGTTCAGTTCTGTTTCACCATGCCTGATTATATAGATTATTTTCTTCAATTGATCACGGGTAATTGATAATATTTAGGCTTTTCCACTTCTGGAAATTGATAATCATTGTAATCAGTAATTGTAGTATACATTGTGTCGCGCTCAACCGGATGTCTGCCAATTTGTTTAATTAGTTCCACTAATTCCTGAGTACTCATTGCAGGATGTTGTTCTTCAGCTCCAGCCATTGAATAGATCTTTGTAGTATCATCTAATGTGCCATCAATGTCATCAACCCCAAAATTTAGTGATAATTGTGCTGTGCTTCGACTAATCATTGCCCAATAGGCTTTGATATGGTCAAAATTATCTAGGTATATTCTAGAAATTGCATAATTCCTCAAATCTTCGATTACAGAAACTTCAGGTATATGTGACATTTGATTGTCTTGGTTTCTGAATTTTAGGGGAATAAATGTTTGAAAACCACCTGTTCTATCTTGTAGTGTCCTTAATTGATCTAGATGATCAACGCGATGTTTAAATTCTTCAATATGTCCATATAGCATAGTAGCATTTGATCGCATACCTAATTTATGCCATTCTTCATGTATTTGAAGCCATTGCTCTCCAGTACATTTATCTTTTGCAATAATTTCTCTAATTTCAGGAGCAAATATCTCGGCTCCACCACCAGGTATAGAGTTCAGACCTGCTTCTTTCATCAATTTCATTCCTGTTGCATAATCAATTTTAGCTTTTTTAAATATATAATGATATTCAACAGGTGTTAAGGCTTTTACATGAAGTTCAGGTCTGTGTTGATGAATAGCAGTGAAGAGTTCTGAGTAAAATTTCAAATCATACTGAGGTAACACTCCCCCCACAAGGTGTACCTCTGTTACAGGCTGCCCGTCGTATTTTTTAACGATCTCAAGCATTTCCTCCATTGTGTACTCCCAGCCTTGAGATTTTTCCTTAATAAGGACAGAATACGAGCAAAATTTACAATCGTAGATACATAAATTGGTAGGCTCAATATGAAAATTTCTATTAAAATAAGTAATGTCGCCGTGTCGCTTTTCCCGAATAAAATTTGCGAGTACGCCCAAATAGCCTAATTCGGCATTTTCATAAAGTATGATGCCTTCATCAAAAGAAATACGTTGATTTGATCTAACCTTTTCTGCAATATTTTTGAGTTCTGCAGAAAGATTTGAATCCTGTATTAGCAGGTCTAGGTTTGTCTCAGCTTTCATTATAATATTTATACAAAAGTACAATATTGTAGATCATTCAATATCATTTGCTTGTAAAAGCATATTTTTAAACATATTTTATACAAGAGATACATTCATTTGTAATATATTGATAAAATGAGCATACCTTTTTTATTCTTTATTTAACTTGGTACCATCAAAGAGAAAATTCTTTTAAAATTGATTGATTATGAAGATTGAGACTATCGCTATACACGCTGGTAATACAAAAGATGAGCATAACAAAGCTGCAATCCAGCCTATTACTTTGTCAACTACTTTTGAACGTGGTGAGGATGGTGGATATCCCGGAGGATTTGTTTACTCAAGAGCTGATAATCCCAATAGAAAATCTCTGGAAAATGTAATTGCAAAATTAGAAGGCGCTGATGAAGCTGCAGCTTTTTCATCTGGAAACGCTGCAGGTTGTGCTGTATTTCAGGCTTTAGGACCTGATGTGCATATAATTGCTCCTGATGATATGTATCACGGACTTCGTAATCAACTATTGCAGGTATTTTCTGGAATTATTGATGTAGATTTTGTTGATCTATCAAATTTAACAGCAATAAAAAATGCAATTAAACCTAAAACCAAGTTAATCTGGATTGAAACACCTTCAAACCCTTTGTTAAAGATTTGTGATATTGAAGCGATTACTGGCCTTGCAAAACATCAGGGTATTATGGTGGTTTGCGATAATACCTTTAGTACTCCAATGATTCAACGACCTCTGGAATTAGGGTGTGATTTAGTAATGCATTCTACGACTAAATATCTTGGTGGTCATAGCGACGTGATCGGTGGTGCTTTAGCCACGAAAGAAAACAATGATTTCTGGAAAAAGATTAAAAGTGTACAGGTTCTTTCAGGCGCTGTTCCTGCTCCATTTGATTGCTATATGACTGTTAGAGGAATTAAAACCTTGCCTTATAGAATGAAAGCTCATAATGAGAATGCTGTTATTTTGGCAAATTTTCTTGAATCACATGAGCTGGTTGAAAAGGTATACTATCCTGGATTAATGAATCACCCTGGTCATGAGATTGCAAAAAAACAAATGAAGGCATTTGGTGCGATGTTATCTTTTCTGGTAAAGGGTGGATCTGATGAAGCCCGTAAAGTGGTTAACTCTGTTAAAGTATTTATTCAGGCAACAAGTTTAGGTGGCGTTGAAAGTTTAATTGAGCATAGAGCCTCTGTTGAAGGACCAGATACTAAAACACCTCAAAATTTAATTCGGGTTTCTGTTGGTTTAGAGAATTCGGAGGATCTTATTGATGATTTAAATCAGGCATTATTAAAATAAATAAAATTTAATTAGCTGTAAATCAGTAGATTACATTTTCAATAAAAATTTAATTTGGTTTCATTGCTAATGTCCCTATATATTTGAAATAATATTTGGTAGCAATACCAATCTGTCTTCAATAAAATTGCTTTATTGATTTATACAGAAGTGGCGAGAGATCAGGCTCTATGACCCACTGACAACCCCCCGATCGGTTTCGGGGAAGGTGCCAATTCCTGTCCCAAAAGGGAAACTATAAATACATATTGAAATGAAAAAACAAAAATCTGCAGTTTCTGTATTTCCGCAAGCGGAAATAAAAATCAAATCCCAAAATCTTTCTTGGTCATCATCTACATTCAATTGTATGTGTATGCCTTGTTGTTATTGTTGTTAAAATGTTAATTCAAGATAATTCTTGAATCCATTTTAAACAATGCCCTGATGACTTGCTCTCAATTTCTATTCTTTTAAACATTATTACTAAAAATATCTAACAACGTATTATTATGTCAACACAAAACTTAAAATTTGAAACATTACAATTACATGCCGGACAAGAAGTAGATCCTACAACAGGTTCTAGAGCCGTACCTATTTATCAAACCACCTCGTACGTATTTAAAAGTTCTGAGCATGGAGCTAACCTTTTTGCTCTGAAAGAGTTCGGTAATATTTACACACGTTTAATGAATCCAACAACAGATGTATTTGAAAAACGTATAGCTGCTCTTGAAGGAGGTGTTGCTGCTTTGGCGGTTTCATCAGGACAGGCTGCTCAATTTATTGCTTTAAATAATATTTTGCAGGCTGGTGATAATTTTGTGACTTCATCTTATTTGTATGGAGGTTCATACAATCAATTCAAAGTAGCATTTAAGCGCCTTGGTATTGAGGCTCGTTTTGCAAAAGGTGACGATTCGCAAAGTATAGAGTCATTGATCAATGAAAAAACGAAAGCCATATATGTTGAAACAATTGGTAACCCAAGCTTTAGTATTCCAGATTTTGAGAAAATCTCAGAAGTTGCCAAAAAGCATGACTTGCCTCTGATTGTTGATAATACCTTTGGTGCGGCAGGTTATCTGTTCCGTCCTTTAGAACATGGTGCAAATGTTGTAGTTCAATCTGCTACAAAGTGGATTGGTGGACATGGAACTAGTATTGGTGGTGTGATTGTTGATGGTGGAAATTATAATTGGGGGAATGGTAAGTTTTCTCAATTTACCGAGCCATCTGAAGGTTATCATGGATTGGTTTTCAATAGTGTCTTTGGAATTGGTGGTCCTTTTGGAAATATTCAGTTCATCATTCGTGCACGCGTTGAAGGATTACGTGATTTTGGACCTTCTCAGTCGCCATTCAATTCATTCCTTTTGTTACAAGGAATAGAAACCTTATCGCTTCGAGTTCAGCGTCATGTGGATAATGCTTTAGAACTTGCAAAGTGGCTTGAAAGTCATCCTCAGGTTGATAAGGTTGTGTATCCAGGATTAAGCAGTAGTCCTAATCATGCTTTGGCCAAGAAATATTTGAAAAATGGCTTTGGAGCTGTACTATCTTTTGAAATTAAAGGCGGGAAAGAGGCAGCAATTAAGTTTGTTGATAATTTGAAACTTATCAGTCACTTGGCAAACGTTGGCGATACTAAAACATTAATTATTCAGCCAAGTGCTACTACTCATCAGCAATTAAGTGATGCAGAACAAATTGCAGCAGGTGTTAATCCATCATCTTTAAGAGTATCGGTTGGTATAGAGCATATTGATGATATTAAGGCAGATCTTGAACAAGCATTTGCTTCTGTAAAATAATTAATTTATCGATTTATCCTTCTGGAATATCTATTCCAGAAGGATTTATATATACCATGAATACTGTAACTATATATAAGCATAAAAAGCCTTTTTGCCTGGAGAATGGTAAAAAGATTGCAGATTTTGAGATAACTTATCACACTTATGGTACCTTAAACTCAAAAAAAGATAATGTTGTATGGGTTTGTCATGCCCTTACAGCAAATTCGGATGTAT
This sequence comes from Daejeonella sp., assembly GCF_044348475.1. Taxonomy (GTDB): domain Bacteria; phylum Bacteroidota; class Bacteroidia; order Sphingobacteriales; family Sphingobacteriaceae; genus Daejeonella. The sequence continues at coordinate 29,622 of NZ_JBIKSU010000006.1, forward strand.
TCGATTGGTGGAAAGGTCTTTTTGGAGATAATTGCCTGTTTAATCCTAAAGAACATTTTATTGTTTGTGCCAATATATTAGGTTCTAATTATGGAACTACCAATCCTTTAAGTGTAAATAAAGCTACAGGCCTACCCTATTTTCTTTCCTTTCCTGAATTTACTGTTCGCGATCTTGCAAAATCACATCAAATACTAGCAGATCATTTAGGTTTGACTCAAATTGGATTAGTGATTGGTGGATCATTAGGAGGACAGCAGGCTATGGAATGGGCTATTTTGGAGCCTAAAAGAATTAAAAAAATGGTTCTTATAGCTACAAATGCACAGCATTCAGCCTGGGGAATAGCATTTAATGAAAGTCAGCGACTTGCAATCACTGCTGACCGTACATTTTATGCTCAGACACCGTCTGGAGGTAGTAAAGGATTAAAGGTTGCCAGAAGTATTGCATTGTTGTCTTACAGAACCTATGAAACCTATGCTGCAACGCAGCTAGAGGTAAATAACGATAAGGTAAATAACTTTAAGGCTGCTTCTTACCAGAATTATCAGGGTGAGAAACTGGTAAATCGCTTCAATGCATACAGTTATTGGTTTCTGACTAAAGCAATGGACAGCCATCATGTGGGTAGAAAAAGACCATCAGTTGAAGATGCTTTAAAACAAATTCAGGCTAAAACTTTGGTGATCGGAATTACTAATGACGTTCTTTTTCCAATAGAAGAACAACAATTTTTAGCTAAAAATATACCTAAAGCCCATTTTAAAGAACTTAAATCCTTTTATGGTCATGACGGTTTTTTGATCGATACAGAGATATTAACACAAGAGATTGGAAATTTTATAAAAAGCGCAGATTCTGATAATACAGTGATCAGTCTGCATAAAATAGCATAGAATGAGTAAGAGATTAACCATCGGTTTATTTGGCTTTGGTGTTGTGGGCCAAGGTTTACATGATATTATTAGCACTAAAGATCTTAACATAGAGATCAGAAAGATTGCCATAAAGAATCCTGACAAAGTACGTAGCCTACCTGAAACATTATTTACAACTGATGGCAATGTCATATTAAATGACCCACAGATAAATACCATTATAGAACTCATTAATGATGCTGATGCAGCTTATGAAATTGTTACCAGGGCTCTAAAAAGTGGCAAGAATGTAGTTTCTGCTAATAAAAAAATGATCGCTGAACATTTAGATGAATTAGTTGAATTACAACAGAAGTATGGTTCTTCCTTATTGTACGAAGGATCGGTTTGCGGTAGTATTCCAATTATCAGAAATCTGGAAGAATATTATGATAACGAACTGCTGCACTCTATTAGTGGAATATTTAATGGTTCATCAAATTTTATTCTGTCCAAGATCGCAAATGAAGGTTTAGAATATGCAGAAGCCTTAAAGCAAGCTCAGGATTTGGGATTTGCAGAAAAGGATCCAATTCTAGATGTAGGAGGCTATGACCCCAAGTATAAACTGATTATTGCCGCAGCGCATGCATATGGTGTTTTTGTAAATCCTGCAGACGTTTTAAATATCGGTATTCAGAATTTTTCAACTGCAGATCTAAAGTTTGCACAAGAACATCAACTGAAAATAAAGCTCGTTCCTACAGCTAAAAAACTGAATGATAAGGAGCTAGCCATGTATGTTATTCCTAAACTTGTCCCGAAAAGTGATTTTCTTTATAATGTTGAGAATGAATACAATGCAGTGTCTGTGAAGGCAGCTTTTGCAGATCAACAATTATTTTATGGAAAAGGTGCCGGAGGCCATCCTACTGGTTCTGCTGTGCTTTCGGATGTGGCAGCATTACGTTATGATTATCGTTATGAATACAAGAAATTTAATCATGATTCAAAATTGAAGCTTCAAAATGATCATGTTATTCCTGTATACATCCGGTACAATAATGAAGATCTAATTAACACTATTCACTTTGAATTTATAGCTGAACAGCATAAAAGTATAGATTTAAACTATATTCTTGGAGGAATTAAGATCAGTGAATTGATTTTAAAGAAACAAAATATATTAAATGATGGTGCTTTTTTAGCCCAAGCTGGTGCACTGACCGAAAAATTTTAAGAACTCAAAGAGCTTAGGTTATAAGGTTTGACTAAATTTATTCCAATTAAAAACTTAAAAAGGGTAATTACCAAATTATTTTAAATCTTGTGGTAATTATCCTTTCTTTCTTAAATATGGATAGATCGCTTTTTGCCATATTAGGTAGCCATTTTTATTCATGTGAAGTTTATCACTTAAAAAAATTTCAGGCATTGGGCTACCATCATCCAATAGCATTTTATTGTAAACATCCACAAAACCGGTTCTTGGCCTTCTTTTAAGATATCTTTTTATTAATTCATTTGCTCTTACCATTTCAGGCATATACTTAGCGCGACTCGGACTTGGTTTTATGGAGATAAATAAAATATGAGCAGTTGGTATTTCTTTTCTGATCATACCGAAAAGTTTACTGAAACGATTTAGGACAGTATCTGCATTGGTATTTGATGACGCTGCAAAATCATTTTCTCCACAATAAATAACAACTTGAGAGGGTTTATAAGGATAGATTATATCTGAAGCATAATAGATTACATCTGGCAAACTTGAACCACCAAATCCACGATTAATAATAGCATATTCAGGGAAGTAATTTTGCAGGTCTTTCCACATGGTAAATGAAGAACTGCCAACGAATAAAATTGCACCCTTTTCTGGAGGATTACTTTGATCCATCTTCTTAAAAGCCTTTATATCATTGAAAAAAGGAGGATTGGTTTGGGCTAATACCATGTTGTTAAACACCGGCACCAAAAATAAAACCAGCATTAATACATATATCCTTTTCATTTATAAATTAGTTATAAGGAAAGTGTTGAATTATATTTCTCTATTAATATCCCAAGCTTCAAGGTAATCAGCAACTTTGCGAACGAATAACCCACCTAAAGAACCGTCAACTACGCGATGGTCATAAGAAAGAGATAGGAACATCATATGCCTGATGGCAATAACATCACCATATTCAGTTTCAATTACTGCTGGTTTCTTTTTTATAGCTCCTATAGCTAGTATAGCTACTTGCGGTTGATTGATAATTGGAGTTCCCATAACATTACCAAAAGTTCCAATATTGGTCAGAGTGAATGTTCCGCCCTGAGTTTCATCAGGTTTCAATTTTGACTGACGAGATCGACTGGCAAGATCATTTACTGTTTTTGTTAATCCAAGTAGATTCAATTGATCTGCATTCTTAATTACTGGCACAATCAAGTTTCCACTTGGAAGAGCTGCTGCCATACCAATATTAATATCCTGTTTTTTTATAATCTGAGTTCCATTAACTGAAATATTGATCATTGGATAATCTTTGATGGCTTTTGCAACTGCTTCAATAAAAATTGGGGTGAAAGTAATTTTTTCACCTTCTCTCTTTTCAAATCCACTCTTAACACGTTCCCTCCATTTTACCATATTGGTCACATCAGCTTCAACAAATGATGAAACATGTGCAGATGTTTGAATGCTCATCAGCATGTGATCTGCAATCATTTTACGCATGCGATCCATCTCTATGATTTCATCTGCTCCAGAAACGGAGGTTGAAAGTTTGGATAGTATAGGTTCTACTGGCTCTGATATACTTTTTTGAACCGGAAGTATATAATCATCTTGTGTTTTATTTATGTTGATATAACTTAAGATATCCTGTTTTGTTACGCGACCTTCAGAGCCAGTTCCATTAATGGAATTTAATTCTGAAAGCGATATACCCTCTTCAGCAGCCATACTTTTTACCAATGGCGAATAAAAACGATCAGTAGTATTAAATTCGATGGGTTTAGTTTTTTCTAGGTTAATTTCATCTTTTACTTCATGAATATTGATGTTTTCTATTGATATTTCAACTGGAATAATTTCCTCAACCATTATTTGATCAGGTTCTTGTATAGAAATTTCAACTTGTGCCTCAGTATCAATTTGAGTTTCAATTACTGCAATAACAGCACCAACTTGAACTACATCTTCTTCTTTATAAAGAAGTTTGATAAGCTTTCCTGCTACTGGCGAGGGTACTTCTGAATCAACCTTATCTGTAGCTATTTCCAAAACAGATTCATCAATCTCGATCAGATCGCCAGCTTGCTTTACCCATTTTATAATGGTAGCCTCAGCAACACTTTCACCCATTTTTGGAAGTACTAATTCATATAAAGCCATTGTCGATTATTTTAAGAATTGGTAAACTCAGCGCAAAATTAAAAATTAAACTTAAGCCTGCTCCTCTTTTAGTAATTTAAAAAGTAGAGTCAGGGCACTGATAGCAGATCTTTCAATATTTTGGATCCTTTTATTTCCAAAACTGAATTTTTTGCTAATTGTTTTTGTTTTTCCGGATACTGCAATCCAGACTGTCCCTACTGGTTTTTCTACACTACCTCCATCAGGTCCGGCTATTCCACTCACTGATATTGCATAATCAGATCTATATTCACGTTTGGCACCATTAGCCATTTCTATTACAGTTTGTTCACTTACAGCTCCAAAATCACTAAGTGTTTGTTCAGAAACACCAAGCATATCCATTTTCAATTCATTAGAATAACAAACAGCTCCTCCAACAAATACCTTACTACTTCCAGATTGTTGTGTGATAAGATGAGAAATATAGCCACCTGTACAACTTTCTGCTGTAGCTAACTTTAATCCTTTATGTTCCATCAAATCAAGAATTACTTTTTCAAGAGCTATATCACTTTCTACGACAATATATTCACCGATCAAGTCACTAATTTTTGTTGAAAATGAACGTATTTCTAACTTTAATTTTTCAGCATCCGAACCGCTTCCACTTAAACGTAATCTAACCATACCTAATTTAGGTAGATAGGCTAATTTAATATGCTCAGGTAATGAATCTTCTACAGCTGATATCTTTTCTGCAAGAATAGATTCACCAATACCTGCTGTTAGAATAGTATAATGGAAAATATTAGGAAGCTTAAATGTTTCCTTTATTTTTGGAATCACCAACTCTTCCATCATATACATCATCTCAAAAGGAACTCCGGGCATTGAAATATAAATCTTATTATTATTTTCAATCCACATTCCTGGAGCTGTTCCGTTTAAATTCAGTAGCGTAGTACAATTTTCAAGAACTTCAGCCTGTTTTTTGTTAATATCAGATACCGGAACATGATACCGGGCAAAAATTCGTTCTACATTTTTCAAAGCATCACGATCAATTCTAAATCCTGTTTGAAAGTAATCTGCTAAGGTCTTTTTGGTGATGTCATCTTTTGTAGGACCTAAACCACCGGTAATTAATATCAAGTCGGCCCGTTCAGAAGCTTGGTATAAAGTATCCAGAATATGCTGACGATCATCAGATACTGACGTTATTTGTTTAACTCTGATACCAGCAAGATTTAGTTTTTGAGCCATCCAGGCAGAGTTCGTATCTACGATTTGACCGATTAGTATTTCATCACCAATAGTTATAATTTCAGCTATCATATTAGAAGTTATTGTATGCATCACGGCGTTTGCTAAGTTTAAGGTCTTGTAGTATCGAGGCCTTAACTCTTAAATCAACACTGTAAAATTTATAGGTTCCTACTGGCGACCATCTGAATGAAAGGTCCCAGCAATGAAGGTCGCGGTAAATGGAAAATTGGGTCAAGCTAAGTCTATTAGCCTGAAAATCATATCCTGAAGTATATTGAACCTTCCATTTAGGTGTTACATTAAAATCTCCAAAAATATTCAATGTATTTGAAATATTAGATTGAAGACCGCTCTTTGAATAGTTAAAACTATAGGCTGCACTTACGTTCCATGGCACATTAAAGTCAACAAAAGCGTTTGGGTCACGACTAATTGCATTTAATTCTTCTTGCTGCTGCTGTGTTAAATTTTGTTTAGCCTTATCAATCTCAGTTAGATTCTCATTCCTACTCTTAGCTGCCTTTGAATTAAAACTAAAATCAGTAGAAAAGCCAATATTAGTTAACCTGGCAAGTTTTCCTGATTCAATGGTATATTTATCGATACGGTTACCAAGGTCATCTAATTTATAAGGATCTAATGTTCCAAAGAAGTTTATTCCAATTTTTTCCTTGAAAAATGCCGTGCGTCCTGAAAACCCAATAGTTGAAAGTTTAAAATTCTCTGCTGCGAAATTGTAATTACCTGAAAAGGAAAGACTTTGAAGAATAGGAATATTTATTGAATTTTTTGTAGAATCAGCATCTGATCGAACTTTAGCCTCGATATTATTATCCATACTAAAACCAATTCCAGCTACTCTGCCTGCAGATGGTGAACCAAAAACTGCATTTTCATAAATGGAATAACGGGCATTAATTTTAGAAGTATCGCCCTGAATATTTTGAAAATAGCCAAAACTGCTTGTTCCAAAATCAGGACGATAATTAAAATTGACAGAAGGGGTCATAATGTGTCTCAATGCCATTAAATTTCCTTTCTTAAAACTGAATTTACCATACAATTTGGTGGAAAGACCGGTATTTAAACTATAATCGTATACCCTACTAAAACCCTGTACTGTGTCTGTAACTTGTTTAAAACCTGAAGCTACAGGATCTAATCGTTTGCGAATAGTTTGTAGATACCATTTTTCACTGTATTGCATTCCAGAATTGAATTGAAAATATTTTAAAAGGTTAAGTGAAAGACTAATTGGAATATCATGCTGAATTCCATTTCTGAAATCTTTTAGCGATTCTTTTTTAAAAAGGTCATATTCTTTGGTATTTATAGAATTACTTCCTTGCATACTATAACCTAAACTAAGTCTCTGATACCATTTTTGTTCCCCAGCACGATCTTTTGAATCAAAAGGGTTAATTGTGGTCATGTTTAAACTAAAACGAGGCAAATCGAGGAACACGGTTTGTTGTTCAATATCCTGACTATGTGAAAGACTCGATGAAAAATTAAACAGACCATTAGCAAATACCTTTCCATAACTGATACTAGATGAAAGCGTATTTCTAGCCATTTCTGTTGGATTATAAGATCCTGCAGCTCCTGTATTAGAAAAATATGAACCGGTTCCGGCATTCACTGAAGCGCTAAAGGTAGTTCCAGGATTAGCCAAAGGACTTTGTGAATGAGTCCAGGTAAGGTTGAAATCCTTATTTGGTGTTTTATAAGTTGGAGTACCTTCTACCCCATTCTTTGTTGATGCAAACCTGAAATTCAAGCCTCCATCATATTTATAATTCTTTCGGTATCGTGCTGCTGTACCTATTTCATAAGATCCTTTTGAATATAAAGTTCCACGGGTTGAAAGATCCCAATAATCATTCAAACCGAGGTAATATCCAAGATCCCGCATAAAGAAACCTCGTGTATCTTCGCCAAAAGTTGGAAAGAGTAATCCGCCAGATCGGCGGTTGGGCTTAGGGAAAAACCCAAAAGGCAAACCTAAGGGTAAGGGTATATCTTCAATTACCAGAAAGGCAGGTCCGGTGATAATCTGTTTATCAGTGGCAATACCCCTAGTTATATGAATTCCAAAATGCGGATGTGGTAAATTACAGGTACTATAAATACCTCTTTTAAAGAAACCTTCATCATATTGATTCTTCTTAAATTGTGCTGCTTGCAGGAAACCACCTTCTACATCGGTAAAGACACCATATGATTTACCCTTTTTAGTTTTATAATTAAAGAAAAGAGAATCTGTAGAGAGTGGAGGTTCAGCTCCTTGTGTAACCAAAGGTTTACCTGTATAAAGTTTTGTTTTTGGATTTATAATTCCACTGGCAAATAAGCTATTATTCTTTTGGTCAAGCCTGATATAATCTGCTTCTAATTCAAAATCTTCATACTTAACACGAGCCTTTCCATACAAAAACACTATATTGTTAGTAATATCTGCTTTTATTGAATCCTCGGCCGAGTACGTTACTTTTGATGTAAAAGTACCTGATGCAGTTGTTTTTTTTGTTACAGTATCTAGTTTTATAGTATCTGCTAACAATGATGATGTTCTTACTGCGTTATTAGGTCTTAAAACAGGTTGTTGAGCATGCACAGAACCATCTATGGCGATAGTTATCAAAGTAACTAAAGAAATAACAATAAAAATGGATCTAATAAATTTCAAATTCGCTGATGAATACTATTTTTGTAATAATAGATAATAATATGTCCTCAAAATTAATGAAAAATATACCATTGAACAGATACAAATACGTATTACTAACTTTCTTACTTTTTATATCTGTATTTACCCATGCAAATAATCTTGATAATACACCGTATAAGATAAAAACAATTGTGGTAGATGCCGGTCATGGAGGAACAGACGGCGCAACAAAGGGGGTATTTTCACGAGAAAAGGACATAGCTCTTCAGGTTGCTTTACGTTTAGGAAAAGCAATTGAAGAAAATTTGAAAGATGTAAAAGTTGTTTATACCAGAACAACTGATGTTTTTATTCCATTGTATGAGCGAATTGGAATCGCTAATCGAGCAAAAGCAGATATTTTTATTTCTATTCACTGCAATTCGATGCCTTTTAAGAAAATTGTAAACGGATACCGTAAGGATAGTAGAGGTCGAAAAATTCCAATTTATAAAACTGTTCAAAGCACATCTACTCGTGGAACAGAGACCTTTGTGTCAGGTTTTGGCAGATTGGATGAACAGGATGTAGTGATGCGTGAAAATGAATCCATTCTTTTAGAAAAAGATTACAAGGACAATTATGAAGGGTATGATCCAAAAGATCCTGAAAGTATCATACTTCTTTCTTTAATGAAAAATGCATTTAGAGAGCAGAGTATTAAACTGGCATCCTTTATACAAGAAGAATATATTCAGAGTGGCAGAATTGACCGCGGTGTGAAGGAGCAAAGTTTAGCAGTTTTGGCTAAAGCAGGTATGCCTGCTGTATTAACTGAAATTGGATTTGTATCTAATCCGGAGGAAGAAGAATACATGAACTCTGAACTAGGTCAAAACGAGATTGTTGCAAATTTGTTAAAAGCAATACAGACTTATAAAAAACAGGCTGAGATGGAATAAAATTCAGTATTTCTATTTTTAAATACTGAATTAAACAATATAATCTTAGATCAAAACAATAAAATTTAATAATAGTGATGAAAATTACAAATGAAACCAAAGTTGGTGTATTAGCCGCTGTAGCCATTGCAATCCTGATAATTGGGTATAGTTTTTTAAAGGGTAATGATGTATTTTCAAATGAGAATGAATTTTATGCTAAATATGACCGGGTTGATGGTTTAGCTATTTCAAAACCTGTAATGGTAAATGGTTATCAAATAGGTCGAGTATCTAAACTTACCTTATTACCTAGTGGACAAATTTTAGCTCAATTTAAAATAGATCCAGAGTACGCAATTCCAAAGAATACAATTGCACGTTTAGAAAGTACAGATTTGTTAGGTGGAAAAGCTATAGTTTTTGAATTAGGAAGCGGTAGCGATTTTGCTGAAGATGGGGATACGTTGAACGCAAATAGACAATTAGATTTATTGGATCAAGTTGAGCCCGTACAGAAAAAAGCAGAACAAATAATTGCTCGATTGGATTCTGTACTTACTTCAGTAAATAATACACTCAGCCCCGAGTTTCAAAGAAACTTTGATCGAAGTTTTGCAAGCATAGCCAGGACCCTTGAAACTCTTGAAAAAACGACTAAAACAGTTGATGGAGTTGTAACTATTCAAAGTTCTAAAATAGCTGATATAATGACCAATCTTGAGTCAATTTCATCTAATTTTAAGAATAATAATAGTAAGATCAATAACATCATTAATAATTTTGAAAAGGTTTCGGATGATGTGGCAAAAGCTAATTTTGCTCAAACTATTACAGAAGCAAATAAAGCAGTGGCTGATCTTCAGGCCATTTTAAACAAGGTTAATTCTGGAAACGGTACTTTAAGTCAACTAATAAATGATGAAAAAATGTACAACAATTTGAATAATGCTGCTGAAAACCTTGATAAATTAATGATCGATCTTAAAGTTAATCCTAAACGATATGTTAATTTCTCTGTTTTTGGAGGAAAAAATAAATAATGAGCTTGGATTTAATTGATCTTAAAGTTTTTCAAGAAATTTGAACTTGAATTATGCTAGAAATAGTTGAAATCATTAGATAAAAAAAGTTTTCCCTTCAATAGCCAAAGATGTTTCAGGAAATATGCTTCTTGATTCTTCTAGAAGAGGTTCCAGGTCTCTGTATCGAGCAGAAAAGTGTCCGATTAACAATTTCTTTGCTTTAGCTTTTAATGCGATCTGACCTGCTTGTAATGCCGTGGTATGAAAAGTTTCTTCTGCCCTATTAATCATATCATTCATGAAGGTTGCCTCATGGTAAAGTAAATCAGCATTAGAAATATGGTCAATATATTTCCAGCTGCATACAGTATCTGAGCAATAAACATATATTTTTGGCTTATCCGCTTCTGTTGTTAATTCTTCGGCAGAGTAAACTATCCCATTTTTATCAGTATAACTCTGTCCCTTTTTAATAAGAGGCAACATCTCAGTAGGTATAGATAATTCAACGATCTTATCCTTGTTAATTTTTCTTAATCGTTGTTTTTCAGTAAACTTAAAGCCTGTGCATGGAATTCTGTGATCAAGAGGAAATGTTTCAACATGTACATCCCAACTTTCAAAAATCATTTCATGTTTCTCAGAATTGGTGGCCTGAAAATTTATTGGATACTTAAGAACTGTTTGAGAAAGTTTGAATTGAAGATCTATAATTTCTAATAAATCGGCAGGACCGAAAATATCTATCGGTTTTGTACGACCTGTTAAATGTAAGGATGAAAGAAGACCTACGAGCCCTAGATAATGATCGCCATGCAAATGACTGATAAATATCTGGTCTATCCTATTCGCCTTAAGGCCAAAATGTAACAATTGATTTTGAGTAGCTTCACCACAATCAATGAGCATATACTTCTCATTCACGTTTAGAAGCTGAGCGGATGGATTTCTGTTGAATATAGGGGTTGAAGAACTGCTACCTAAAATAGTAACCTCAAATTTCATGTGCAGTTTATAAGTATAAATTTATTCCAATTCTCTTCTTAATTCTTTTTCTATTTCTTCCATGAAAATAAGATCAATAGCTTCATCTACGGTTCCTACCATGTTGAGAATGTTATCCAACTGAGAAATAGCGATTAATCTTGCAATATTTTCATTGATTCTTGTCACAATAAATGTTCCTTCGGCTTTTTTACAAATCCGATGCCCAACAAGTAAGCTACTTAATCCTGATGAATCGGAATAGTTTACATTAGAAAGATCAAGTATAATATTTCTTTGTCCCTCTGAATTAAAAAGGATGAGTTCAGATTTTAACTGTGGTGAAATTAAGCTATTTAACTTACTTTCATTTAGTTTAATCAAGACATATTTCTCGTGTTTATCTACTGTAAATTTCATGATATCTAATATAATTAAACAAATCTTAATTAAATAAACAAATTAGACAAGCCTAACCAAAGCTTCATTAATATGGTGTTCTACCCTCTTTACTGCATCTGAATGATTATTTTTCATGAACTTATCACCTGTTATATGTTCATATAATTCAATATATCTTTCGGAAATGGAATTTACAAATTCTGGAGTCATCTCTGGAATTATTTGATCTTCTTTACCTTGAAATCCATTATCAATTAGCCATTTACGCACAAATTCTTTTGATAGCTGTCTTTGTTGTTCATTATTATTTTGACGTTCTTCATATCCATCTTTATAGAAATAACGTGAAGAATCAGGTGTATGAATTTCATCAATAAGATGAATACGTCCATCAGCCATTCCAAACTCATATTTGGTGTCTACCAGTATTAATCCCAGATCAGCAACCATTTCAGTACCGCGTTGATATAAGGCTTTGGTGTACTTTTCTAGTAAGAGATAATCTTTTTCAGCAACAATATTCCTACTGATGATTTCTTCTCGAGAGATATCTTCATCGTGGCCAACAGATGCTTTTGTAGTTGGTGTTATGATGGGTTCAGGTAATTTATCATTTTCTTTTAAACCTTCAGGTAAAGCTACTCCGCATACTGAACGCTTTCCGGCTTGATATTCACGCCATGCATGCCCTGCAAGGTATCCTCTAATAACCATTTCAACCTTAAACGGCTCACATATCTTCCCAATAGTAACATTGGGATCAGGAATATCAATTACCCAATTAGGAACAATATCAAGTGTTGCCTGAAGAAATTTGGCGGCTATTTGATTTAAAACTTGCCCTTTATATGGGATGGGTTCAGGTAAAACTACATCAAATGCAGATATTCTATCCGTTACTACCATAACAAGGAACGTATTTCCTATCGTGTATACATCACGAACTTTGCCTTTATAAAAGTTACTTTGCCCTGGTAAATTGAAGTGTGTTTCTTTAATTGCAGTCATTTAAATTGCTTTTTGGAGTTTGACTATAAAATTCAGTAAAAAATAGTTACAAGTGAAATTAATTACTGAATATCACCATATGCTCTTAGGATGTTCTTAACCAGTTTATGCCTAACTACATCATCTCCATTTAAATAAATGATATCAATACCCTTAATTTCTCCAAGTATCTTTAGAGCGGTATTTAAGCCTGATTGTTGTTTTCTTGGTAAATCAATCTGTGTAACATCACCAGTAACAATGAATTTTGCAGTAGGCCCCATTCTGGTTAAAAACATTTTTAATTGAAGATCAGTTGCATTTTGGGCTTCATCAAGAATTACAAAACAATTATCAAGAGTTCTGCCTCTCATAAATGCTAAGGGAGCAATCTCAATTGTTCTATTTTCAAGAAAAATTTTTAGTTTATCTGCAGGTATCATATCATCCAAGGCATCGTATAAAGGCCTGAGATATGGATCTATTTTTTCTTTTAAATCACCAGGTAAAAAACCCAAATTTTCGCCAGCTTCAACTGCAGGTCTAGTTAATATAATTCGTTTTATCTCCTTGTTTTTCAACGCTCTAACTGCTAAAGCCACAGCGGTATACGTTTTACCTGTACCAGCAGGACCAATGGCAAAAATTATATCATTTTTAATGATACTATCCACCATTTTTCGTTGATTGGAAGTTCTTGCCTTTATTACAAGGCCATTAGGTCCGAAAACTATAGGTTCAGTACCGCCAGTATTTGAAGATTGACTTTCTAGGTTAGTATTTTCAGGAATAGTTGTACCTAAAATTTGTTCTAAATCATTGTTATTGAGTGATTGGAATTTTTCAATATGTTTGATTAATTCATCGAATTTGAGTTTAAAAAAATTGATTTCTGCCTCATCCCCCAGTATTTTTACATTATTGCCTCGGGCTACAACTTTAATTTTAGGAAAATTTCGTTTTATTATCTCAAAATATTCATTATTTGAACCCCATAGTACTACCGGGTTTACATTTTCGATCGTTATAATAAGTTCGTTCAAGTTGTGCTTATTTTTAGTGGAGAGCTATTTATTTGAGATTAAAATTGAATATTTGCAACAACAATATTTATAACAAGAATAACAATAAATATTCACATTTTAAATGTCAATAATAACTTTAACGACTGATCTTGGACATAAAGATTTTTATCAGGCTGCTCTGAAAGGAAGTATCTTGAGCCAGCTACCTAATGCCAATATTGTGGATATTAGTCATGATGTTTCTGCATTTAATATTCCTCAGGCAGCATTTATCTTAAAGAACGCGTTTTATTATTTCCCTAAGGGCACAGTACATTTAATTGGAATTGATTCTGTATTCAATGAAAAGACACGGTACTTAGGTTTAAGTTACAGAGGTCATTATTTTGTGGGCTCAGATAATGGTATTTTTTCACTTCTTTTTGACGAGAAACCTACTGAGATCGTGGAGCTAAATATTATGCAGGATTTGAAATATCTACACTTTCCATTATCAGATATATTTCCAAAAGCAGTAACTCACCTAGCAAAAGGCGGAAAACTGACTGATATTGGATTATCAGTTTCTGGAATTGAAGAAAAAATGACCATTCAGCCAGTAATTGAACGTGATATCATTAGAGGAAGTGTTATTTATATTGATTCATTTCAGAACATTATCACCAACATCACCAAAGAAATATTTACAACTGTTCAAAAGAACCGTGATTTCACTCTCTTTTTTAAGAGAAATGAGTCTATTTCTCTTTTAAGCTGGCACTATAATGAAGTACCTGAGGGCGAAAAACTTTGTCTATTTGGAATAAGTAATCATCTTGAAATAGCTATTAATAAAGGTAATGCCAGTGGATTACTTGGACTTCATTTAGGTGATATTGTAAGAATTGAGTTTAAATCATGATTACTAGAATCGTTAAAATGACATTTATGCATCAGAATATTGATTGTTTCAAAGAGATATTTTATGACAATCAAAAACTAATCAGTGCATTTGATGGTTGTATTCGCTTAGAACTTATGAAAGATGTAAATAACGAGTGTACTTTTTTCACTATTAGTTATTGGCAAAGTGAAGATCAACTCAATTCTTACAGAGATTCCAATCTTTTTAAAGTTACTTGGTCAAAGGTAAAACCATTGTTCTCTGAAAGAGCACTTGCATGGAGCTTACGCACAGATCATTTAAATTAGCATGAGCATAAATTATTAGTATCAATTAATTAAATTTTCCTTGTAACAGTAGCTTAACTCTTTGCTCAGAATAATAGTTTAGCAATAAATTTCTCAAAATATAAATGGCACGTTCAAGATTAAATAGTGGTAATGCTCAAGCGGAAGAACTTCCTAAAGCAAAAATAAATAAGGAAAGTTTAAAGCAAGTAATGAGATTGTTGCTGTACTTAAAACCTTATCGTACCAAGTTTTTTCTTGGTCTTGCATGTCTTATTTTTTCAAGTGCTAGTTCCTTTTTGTTTCCATTGCTTATGGGCCGCTTGATTGGAACTGGAGCTCAGGCTTCGCAAGGTGGAAAAATGGTACCTAATGAAATCCTTGATATTTTTCCAACTGACCTAAATACGGTTGCTCTTACTTTGCTTGGGGTTTTATTTATTCAGGCAATTTTTTCTTTTTATAGAATTAATTGGTTTGTAGAAGTTGCAGAAAAAGGTCTTGCAGATATCAGAAGAGATACTTATCATAAATTAATCACTCTTCCGATGAATTTTTTCTCTCAACGAAGAGTTGGAGAATTAAATAGCAGGCTATCTGCAGATCTTTCTCAGATTCAAGATGCTATTACCACTACCCTAGCCGAAATGATCAGGCAGGTTATCATATTTACAGGAGGAATTATTTTTCTAGTATTAGTTTCTGGAAAATTAACATTAATGTTGCTCGCAGTTCTACCTATTTTAGTAGCTGTAGCGGTGGTTTTTGGACGTTTCATCAGGAAAATAAGTAGACAGGCTCAGGATCAACTTGCGGTATCAAATACGATTGTTGAAGAAACACTACAAGGTATCTCTAATGTAAAAGCATTTGTGAATGAAGCTTTTGAAGTTGGTCGTTATAATAAAAGTATTCGGGAAGTTGTAAAGATCGCTATGCGAGGTGCAAAGTTTCGTGGTGTGTTTGCATCATTTATTGTTTTTTGTTTATTTGGTACCATTGTTTCTGTTGTTTGGTATGGTTCTCATTTGGTTCAGGCTGGCGAGATAAGCATAGCCAGTATGTTTACTTTTATCCTACTTTCTACGTTTGTAGGTGCAGCAATGGGTAGCTTTCCTGAACTTTATGCAACTATGCAAAAAGCAGTTGGAGCTAGTGAAAGGGTTTTAGAAATTCTTGCTGAAGAGAATGAACCCATTTCTATGGATATTGAAAAGAACAGTATTGTTAATCATATTCATGGTAATCTAGAATTCAAAGATGTAGTTTTCGCTTATCCTTCTAGAAAGGAAATAACTGTTCTGAATGGTGTTTCCTTTGAAGCCAAAAAAGGTGAAAAGGTTGCCATAATTGGACCCAGTGGTGCCGGAAAATCAACTATTGCCAGTTTAATACTTCGGTTTTATGAAACACAAGGTGGACAATTATTATTTGACGGAAAGCCATCTACTGATTTTTCATTAACTGATATAAGGAATCAGGTAGCTATTGTTCCACAGGATGTTTTATTATTTGGAGGTACAATTCGTGAAAATATAGCCTATGGTCGATTAAATGCTAGTGAAGAAGATATAGTTATTGCTGCTAAACGAGCCAATGCGCATGATTTTATTGCTGGTTTTCCTGAAGCTTATGATACTTTAGTTGGTGAAAGAGGGGTTAAACTTTCTGGTGGACAACGACAACGAATTGCTATAGCAAGGGCTCTTTTAAAGGATCCTGTTTTGTTGATTTTAGATGAAGCAACCTCGTCGCTTGATTCAGAATCAGAGCGTTTAGTACAAGAGGCACTAGAAGAACTCATGAAAAACAGAACATCAATTATTATTGCGCACCGGCTTTCAACCATTCGTGAAGCTGATAAAATCATTGTTTTGGAACAAGGTAAAGTAGTTGAAAGTGGCAATCATTCAGACTTAATGAAAAACAAAGAAGGCTTATACCGTTATCTTAGTCAGTTACAACTTGAAAGCCAAGAAATTAAGTCTGAATAAGGAACATCTATTTTTAAATAATTAGTTGTCCTAAAAGAATAATCTATGAAGTTAACCATTTGGGGCGCTGCCAGACAAGTTACTGGCAGTATGCATTTACTAGAAACTGAGAACTATAGTATATTAATTGATTGTGGCCTGGATTATGAGAAAGATACATGGGTTGAAGAGAATGAGCAATTTCCATTTTCACCGGCTGAGATCGATCTGGTAATTCTTACACATGCCCATATTGATCATTCCGGAAATTTACCAACCCTAGTTCGTTTAGGTTTTGAAGGGCAGATTTTGTGTACCGCTCCTACTGCTGACCTAACAGAGTTACTTCTTCTTGATTCTGTGAATATTTTTCTTAATAGACAAAGAAAAACTCGTAAAGGGAAAAAAGGATTTTCAACGGGGCCTAAACCTTTATATCTTCAAAAGCATGTAATGGAAACCGTTGATCGTTTTGTTGCAATTTCTTTTAATAAGGAATTTCGAATTAATGGACAGATCAGCCTGACATTTATTCCAGTAGGTCATCTTTTAGGTGCTGCAGCTGTGGTTTTGACTATTGAAGAGCATGGTGTAAAGAAAAAAATAGCATTTAGTGGGGATATTGGCAGAAAAAATTATCCTGTCTTACAAGATCCTGAACCACTTCCTGAAGTTGATTATCTTGTTTGTGAGTCTACTTATGGCGGCAGAATGCATAAATCAATACAAAGCGTTGAGGAATTATTAACTGAAACTGTGAATGAGACCTGTGTGAAATCTCCAGGTAGATTGATCATTCCAGCATTCAGCGTAGGTCGTACCCAAGCATTAGTTTATTCACTTAATAAGATATTTAGTCAAGGATTACTGCCTAAAATTAAAGTATTTGTAGATAGTCCTATGGCTAGCTATGCTACTGATATCTTTAGAAAACACCATCATTTAGTCAATCAGGAAGCTCAGGATTTTTACAGGAGTTCAGGTGATGAGTTTGAGTTTGATAATCTTGATTATATTCAGGATATGAATGCAAGTAAGGCTATTTCTAACTATTATGAACCTTGCATCATTATTTCGTCTGCTGGAATGCTTGAAGGAGGGCGGATACAAGATCATCTGTATTACAATATTTCAAATTACTATTGTACCATTCTATTTATTGGATATTGTGCAAAAGGAACTTTAGGACATCGCTTACTTCGTGGAGATCCTGTTATTAATTTAAGACATAGGGAGTTGTCGGTTTTTGCAACAATTAAGCAAACGGATCTGTTTAGTGGACATGGCGATCATAATGATCTGGTGAATTTTGTTAAGCAGCAGCATCCAACAAAATTAAAAAAGGTATTTCTAGTTCATGGAGAACTAAATTCAATGGAAAGCCTCGGTAATTCTTTAATTGAAGAAAATTATCAAGTTGAAATTGCCAAGAAAGGGCTCAGCTATCAACTTGATTAATATTAGTTTATTTGATGAATTAATAATCCTACATCAAATTTAGGTTCAAACCAGGTAGATTTGGGTGGCATTACTTCACCCTCATCGGCAACTTCAAAGAGTTGTTCAATTGCAGTTGGATATAGAATAAAAGCAACAGCAAATTTACCAGAATTAACTTCGCTCACTAATTCAGTAAGAGGTAATTTTCCTCCTCTATAACTGATTTTCGAATCATTACGGGGATCAGAAATATTAAATATAGCAGATAATATATAATCTTGCAGAATAGTAACATCTAATTTAGCAAGTGGATTGTTGAGCTCAAAAATTTTAGCTTTAGCCTTTATAAGATACCATTTGCCATTAAGATACATGCCAAAATCATGTATTTTTTCTGGATTTACAGCTTGCGCTGATTCAATTATCTGAAAGTTTTTTCTAAGAGATTTTAAAACTTCAACTGAAGTTAAACCGTTCAAATCTTTTATTAACCTGTTAAATCCATAGATTCTGAGCTGATTAGTGCTCATGTAAACAGAAGTAAAGAAATTGTATTCTTCGTTACCTTTATGTTTTAAATTAATCTTACGGCGCTGTATTCCTAATAAAGAAGCTGCCGCAGCTCGATGATGCCCATCTGCTATGTAGGTAGATGAAAGTTTTGAAAACTCATTCATCAAACTATTTATTGTGGGCTCATCATCAATTTTCCATAAGCTATGTTCGGTACCTTCTTTTTTAAAATTAATTTCAGTCGGTTTAAGGGTAGTTTGATGAATAATCTCATCAATACGATCTACAGCTGTATACGTGATTAATACTGGATTTGCATCGATACCTGTTTGTTGTAGGTAATCAATCAAAGATTGTTCGCGATCAGTACTGGTTAGTTCATGTTTTTTAACTACATTATTTAGGTAATCATCAATTGATGTGATGGTCCATATCCCAGTTTGAGTAAGCCCAGAGCGCTTTACCTGATATACATATATGGATGGTTCGGAATCTCTGATAAATATGCCCTTTTCTAAGAAATCTTCGAAATTTTCGTTAATTTTTTTAAAGGCAAGTTCATTTTTTGAGCCCATTAAAAAAAGGTTATCCAATTTAGGAACCAGCATATTCACAAATGAATATGGATTTCCTTGTCGGATAACCTTTGCATCAGCTATACTTAAATTCTCTAGATTAGTTACAACCTCAACAGCCTTAAACTGACTAGGATGAATTCCTCTAAAAGGTTTGATCTTTGGCATTTAATTTATTTTAATTATACAAGTACCAAAGCTGCCTAATTATTCAGAGTTAGGCCTTGCTGTTTTTAAAAAAGTCGATAATCAAATTGGCTAACTCGGTACCTATTCTTTCTTGAGCTTCATTTGTGGAGGCTCCAATATGCGGAGTTAATGAAACATTGGGATGAGCTAACAGATCTTGACGTGGAGTTGGCTCATTATCAAAAACATCAAGACCTGCAAAACCTACTTTGCCAGACTTTAAGGCTTCTAAAAGAGCATCTTCATCAATTGTTCCACCTCTTGAACAGTTAACTACTCCAACCCCATCTTTCATTATTGAAAACTCATCTTTTCCAAGAACAGGTTTTTCTGAAAATGGAACATGAAGACTGATAAAGTCAGACTCTTTGATTAATTGATCTAAACTAACTGCGTTTATAGGGCAATTAACACGAGTATTACCGCTTAGAACCAGTTCAAGTTCAGAAGGAATTTGAAAAAGATCATAAGCAAGAACATCCATTCCGAGGCCAAGGGCAACTTTTGCTGTTTCGCGTCCAATACGACCGAAACCTATTATACCCATTTTCTTACCACGAAGCTCTATACCTTTAGCATATGCTTTCTTTAGGTCATTAAATTTGGTATTGCCTTCAACAGGCATTTTGCGGTTAGAGTCTTGCAAAAAGCGGATACCGGTAAAGAGATGTGCAAAAACTAATTCGGCAACTGAAAGAGAGGATGCAGCTGGAGTATTTACAACCGCCAAGCCATTTTCTCGGGCATAATCCACATCAATATTGTCCATACCTACACCACCACGACCGATCAATTTTATATTCGGACATGCATCTATCAGTTCTTTTCTAACTTTAGTTGCACTACGCACTGTAATGGCATCATAGTTTTTTAAACCTTCTGTAAGTTCTGCTTGAGGGATATGATTAGTATCAACCTGAAAACCTGCTTTCTCTAGTAAATCTTTGCCGATTGGATCAATACCATCGTTGGCGAGTATACGAAACATAAATTATTGAATTTATTGATGCTATAATTATTAATATTTTTAAATCAACAGAAATGAATTATACTGCCCATCAGCATAAGATCAATCAATTTTTAACGATACTTTTCTGCAAATTCTTGCATTGCATCGATTAGGGCATGTACGCTAGTTATTGGTAAAGCATTATACATAGATGCTCTGAAACCACCTACACTTCTATGCCCTTTGATTCCAATTATATCCCTATCCTCAGCAAACTTTAAAAATGGCTTTTCCAATTCAGGATTCTCCATAATGAAACAAATATTCATTCTGGAACGGTCTTCGATGCTACAAGTACCTTTAAACAAAGGGTTACGATCAATTTCTTTATAAAGTGCTTCAGATTTAGCTATATTTTCTTTTTCAATTTCGGATACACCTCCTTTGGATTTTAACCAACGAAGATTTAACATTGAAACATAAATGGAAAATACTGGAGGTGTATTATACATTGATCCACCTTCAATCTGAACTCGATAATCTAGCATTGACGGAATTTTTCGATCAATCTTACCTAATATTTCATCTTTTACAATAACAAGAGTTAAGCCAGCTGGACCCATATTTTTTTGAGCACCAGCATATATTAAACCAAATTGGGAAATATCAATAACCCTACTGAATATATCTGAAGACATATCACAAACAACAGGAACTGAAGTTGAAGGAACAGTCATTAATTCAGTTCCATAAATAGTATTATTTGAGGTGTAATGAAAATATGCAGAATCAGCTGGTATATCAAAATTTTTAGGAATGAATGAAAAATTATCATCTTTTGACGAGGCAACAACATTTACATTTCCAAATATTTTGGCTTCTTTTAAAGCTTTAGTTGCCCAAACTCCTGTATTAAGATAAGCGGCTGTTTGTTCATCAGCTAATAAATTCATTGGAGCCATAGAAAATTGCAAACTTGCTCCTCCCTGTAATAAAACTACTGAATATCCTTCAGGAACATTTAATAATTCCTTTACCAAAAGAATTGTTTCATCTACTACAGCTTCAAATTCAGGAGTACGGTGTGATATCTCAAGAATAGATAAACCTGTACCATTAAATTCAAGAACAGCCTGTGAGGCTTGCTTGAAAACTTCTTGAGGCAAAATGCAGGGGCCTGCACCAAAATTGTGTGTCATATTCTTAAATTTATGAAGCAAAAATAACAGAATAATTTCACACCTGATAGGTTTTTAGTGCTTATTGAGATTAGATGACAAATAAATTACCTGCTTTTTAACTTTGCGATTACCCGAAAGTTAAACATCCTTGAAGTGAGATAGTTTGGTACCGCATATTGGTGCGACATTTTATCATTTAACCATAAATATGAGACGGTATTTTTGAAATTTAGCAAATTAAAAAGTTCTGCATGGATGCTTAAGGTCTGAAAATATTTTTTAATAAAAATCGATGATTTTTTTGCTTCAGGATCAGCCAAATCTTTTGAGAAACCTATGTCAGCGCGTTTATAAGCTGGAATTTTAAACACATCGGTATGGCGGGCAGGTCCAGGTGGACCAATAGGTAATGCGGAAGAGTAAATTAAGTTTAAGTGTACTTTATAGGTTGGATTTTGTATTAATCGATCCTGGAACATCATTCCCACATTGAATAATTGATCTGTTGGTCTTTTTAAATATCCCGGTTTAACTATAATTTGATTTCCTGATAAATTCTTTGCAAAATAAAAGTCATCCTGAATATCTTCTTCAGTTTTCATAATCGAAATACGGAAAGTAGATTCTAGATCCCTTGCAAAATTACCGCTAATACTTAAATCTGCACCAGCAGCATAACCCTTAGCAATTTTGTCTGAAAGATATCTGATTTTTAGGTCTTCAATTTTATAAGGTGTAATTCTACTTAATACTTTATAATAAATTTCAGAACTGAATTTTAAACTGGTACCTAGACCCTTAAATTTATAATCAGTGCCAGTAATAAAATGAACTGATTTTTGCGCTCTTGCAGCAGCATTTAGGATTCCATTGTAATTTTTGATTTCTCTATAAAATGGAGCTTGATTGTAAGTACCTGCAGAAAATCGCAAGAGTAATTGTTCGCTGTATCCTGGTTTAAACATCCAAGATACCCTCGGACTGATCATGTTTTCTTGAGAATACGTGTTATAATTAAATCGTGCCCCTGCGGCCATCATTAAGTTGGGCAATAAATTGAATGTATTTTGAATAAAACCGCTAAATCGCTGAATATTAACCAAATTTTGTTGATTAATAAGACCTGAATATGTCCAATTTCCCTGAGCAGGAAATGAGTACCCACTGGTATCTAATGCTGTATATTCATCTAAACGATCATTAATTTGATCTGATTGAAAGCGCATACCCATTTCTATAAAAGAGCTTTTTACTTGCTTATGCATTCGTAATTCAGTGTTGTAAATCAACGATTTTAAATAATTATTAAAAAAAGTTTGATTGGAGCCCATTCCTAGCAAACTTCCACCGTTTTTGATACTCAAACCTCCACCCTGCTTTTCATTAAAAGAATACCAACCCAGTAAGTTTGCCTGTTCGTCCTCATTGATAGAAGCCACTGAATTTATCCATTTAAAGTTCAAGGTATTATTAACATTATAGGAAAGTGTCAATGCACTATTTAAGGCTTTATAATGGCTACTCTCTTCGCCATCATAATTAACAAATAACCTTAATACATCATCAGAGGTGCCAAATTCAGTTATTCTCTTATCTGGATTTATTTTAATTCCTCCAGCATTATATAATCCAAAAAAAGATAAATTGAGTTTTGAGCTTAGATTTTGCCTATAAAGGAATTGATAGTCTGAAAATCCAGATTGATAATTACCAATTAAATTTTGACGCCCTAAATAGCTTTGATTTTTTTTGTTTCTTATACCTGCTAAAAAAAAACCATTTTTTAACGGCAATTTCAAAGCTGCAGAAGTATAAATAAAACCTGCTTGCAATTCAAGTGATAAACTATCTGGTTTACCATAGCGAATATCTAGAATAGATGATAATTTATCGCCATATCTTGCTTCAAAACCACCTGCAGAAAATAAGGCACTGCTTGCTAGATCAGGATTGATAAAACCAAGTCCCTCCTGCTGACCAGATCTAATCAGCATTGGTCTGTATATTTCTACATCATTTAAATAAACTAGATTTTCATCAAAATTACCACCCCTGACTGAATACTGTGAACTAAGCTCGTTATTTCCAGAAACTCCAGGCATATTCTTTATGTAACTTTCGAAGCTTCCTGAGGTTTGTGGGAAGGCTGAGAACTTAGCAGACTCCAAGTTAATTAAATGGCTAGAATTAAACTTTTCAGTTATATTAACTTCATCAAGTGACTGTATATCAGTAATTAATATAATATTTTGAGTGTTTTCTTTATCCGAAATAAGCTTTAAATCTAGGATTAGATCCCTATATCCTAATCTGCTAAAAAGTAAACTAATATTGACTGGAACTTTGCTTAATAAATACTCACCTTCTTTGTTAGTTTGAGTAATTAATTGAGTGTTTTTGACCTGTACAGTAACGCCACTCAATAGCTCGCCTTTGTCAGAAGTAATTACTCCTTTTAATACAGTAAGTTCTTGTGAGTAAAGATTAGTTGAACATAAAACTAAAAACAGAATAATGAAAAAGTGAGGTACATTGACTAATCGCCCAATATTCGCCTTCATGGAGTGAAAACCTGCGATTAATCTTTGTTTTTGATTCACATTAAAATAGTGTTAGCCCCCTATTAAATCTGGGTTTATATTTTTTAATGCAGCTATTTCCATAACAGGATCAATAGCCGAAAACACTGAATTACCTGCAACAAGCACATTTGCACCTGCCTGTAATAATTTTAATGCATTCTGATGGGATACACCTCCATCTATTTCAATTAATAGATCGTTATTCCTTCCTGAGGCCATCAGCCTAAGTTCTTTTATCTTTTTGTAGGTGTTATCAATGAATTTCTGACCACCAAAACCTGGATTTACAGACATCAAACAAACTATATCAATATCTTCGATACTATCTTCCATTAAACTTATTGGGGTATGAGGATTAACTGCAACCCCAGCTTTACAGCCAAGATCTTTTATTGCATGCATTGTTCTGTTAAGATGAGTACAAGCTTCGATATGCACAGTAATATTTTCTGCTCCAGCAAGCTTAAAATCCTGTAGATAACGATCAGGATCAACAATCATCAGGTGTACATCTAGTGGTTTTTTAGCATATTTTTGAATTGCTTTCAACACAGGAAATCCAAAAGAAATATTGGGTACAAATACGCCATCCATTATATCGATATGAAACCAGTCTGCATCACTGCGATTGATCATTTCTATATCTTTCTGCAGATTAGCAAAATCAGCAGACAAAACGGATGGTGCAATAAGATGTTTCATTTTGTAAAATTACAATTTTGATTGTATTATCCTGTTTTTAATCAAATGATTCTTAGAATCAGTCAAAGGATGGATTGTAGCATTGGCTATAAAAAAAGAAAACCTGTCTGTTAGTAACAGACAGGTTAAAATATGAAGTGTTTTGTACTATTCTTCTGCTGTTTTTGTGTCTTCAGGCCTTGGAGGACGTGGTAATAAAGCTTTACGAGATAGTTTTAATTTACCTTGCTTATCCACTTCTAGTAGTTTCACTTTTACGATATCTCCTACATTTAACACTCCATCCATAGACTCATAACGCTGCCAGTCAATTTCTGAAATATGAAGTAATCCGTCTTTACCAGGCATAATCTCAACAAAAGCACCAAAAGGCATAATTGTTTTAACTTTTCCTTCGTAAACTTCACCAACTTCTGGTTTTGAAGCAATTGCTTTAATACGACTTACAGCTTTATCAATAGCTTCTTTATTGTCTGCAAAGATTTGAATAATACCTAAATTATCTTTTTCTTCGATGGCTATTGTTGCACCTGTTTCACGTTGCATTTCCTGGATGATCTTTCCACCAGGGCCTATAACTGCACCAATAAATTCTTTATCGATTTTAAGTGTAACAATTCTAGGTGCATGTGGTTTGTAGTCTTCGCGAGGTTCGGCAATGGTTTTCTTCATTTCATTTAATATATGAAGGCGGGCTTCGTTAGCCTGCTTTAAAGCTGCAGTTAACACTTCCCACTTTAAACCATTAATTTTTAAGTCCATCTGGCAGGCAACAATACCTTTTTCTGTTCCAGTAACTTTAAAGTCCATATCGCCTAAATGATCTTCATCACCAAGAATATCACTTAAAATAGCATATTTACCGGTTTTTTCATCAGATATCAATCCCATGGCAATCCCTGAAACAGGAGCTTTTAATTTGATACCAGCATCCATTAATGCAAGTGTTCCAGCACAAACGGTTGCCATTGAAGAAGAACCATTTGATTCAAGAATATCAGAAACAACACGAATTGTATATGGATTTTCATCACCAGGTAAAACCTTTCTTAATGAACGCATAGCTAAATTACCATGACCAATTTCACGACGACCAGTACCACGATTTGGGCGAGCCTCACCTGTTGAAAATGGTGGAAAATTGTAATGAAGTAAGAATTTCTGGTATCCATTGAAGAAAGCACCGTCAATTAACTGTTCATCAGATTTAGCACCTAAGGTAACAGTTGTTAATGATTGGGTTTCACCACGTGTGAAAATAGCCGAACCGTGTGCTGTTGGAAGATAGCCTATTTCAGACCAGATAGGACGAACTGTACGTGAATCACGACCATCAAGACGAATTCCTTCATCTAGAATTAAGTTACGGATTGCATCATACTGAACATCATGGAAATATTTCTTAGATAAGTAGGTAGTTGTATCATCAACACCTTCACCTAGTTCAGCAATGAATTCTGAAAGTACTTCAGCAAACTTGTCTGAGCGATCATGTTTTGCAGATTTTGACTTAGCAATTGCATAAACTTTATCGTAAGTAGCCGTAAAAACTTTAGCTTTAAGATCAGTATCATGTGTTTCATGGCTATAAACACGCTTTTCAGTTTTACCAACTAACAGAGCCAATTCTTTTTGAGCCTGAACCTGAATAATGATTGCTTTGTGTGCAAACTCAATTGCTTCAACCATTTCTTCTTCAGAAATTTCATCACCCTCACCCTCAACCATTACGATATCGTTCTCTGTTCCGGCAACCAGTAAATCCATAGTAGCTCTTGCCAGATCACTCAAGTAAGGGTTTATGATTAATTTACCATCAATTTTAGCAACGCGAACTTCAGAAATTGGACCATTAAAAGGTATGTCTGAAACTGCAATCGCAGCTGATGCAGCTAAACCTGCCAAACAATCAGGCATAATGTTTTTATCGGCTGATATCAAAGAAATCATAACCTGTACATCTGCGTGATAATCTTCTGGAAACATTGGGCGTAAAGCACGGTCAACTAAACGAGAGATTAATACTTCATAATCAGAAAGCCTTGCTTCGCGGCGTAGAAATCCACCAGGGATACGCCCGGTAGCTGCATATTTTTCCTGATAATCAACTGATAATGGTAAAAAATCAGTTCCTGGTTTTGCACCAATACTTGATACCACAGTGGCAAGAAGCATGGTGTCTCCCATTTTAACTACAACTGAACCATCAGCCTGCTTGGCTAATTTTCCAGTTTCGATCTCGATCATACGGCCATCGCCCAGATCAAATGTTTTTTTAATTGCGTTATAACTCATTTGTTTTGTTTGCGATGTACTTTTCCTCTTTAGAGCACATCTTCTTTTATGTTGATTTTTATTTTTTTAATTAAAAAAGCCATCCCGCATAGTGAGGATGGCTTCGCAAAGTTTTGCTAAGATTATTTTATAATATCTCTTAACTCTAATGCTTTGATAATAGCACGATACCTGTTAATATCTTTTTTGAAAAGATAAGCTAATAAGGCGCGGCGTTTACCTACAAGTTTCTGAAGAGATAATTGTGTAGAAAAATCCTTCTTGTTTTTTTTCAAATGCCCTGTTAAATGAGCAATTCGTGCGGTAAATAATGCTACCTGTCCTTCTGCAGAACCGGTGTCTGTTGCACCTTTTCCGTGCTTGGCAAAAATTTCTGCCTTGTACTCTGTACTTAAATACATTACGTGAATAATATTAAAGCGGTTAATAATTAAACAATTGTTTGCAAAGATAGAAGTTTATTAGGAAATTTCAAAGGGTGAATTTAGTATTGGATATTTTTTAATTCATTTAGTATTGGGTATTTTTTAATCATTAGTGTGAATATCTGTTGATTTTTTTGTTTTGGGGCTTGCCAGGCGGCAGCCTGGCTGGGCTATGCGCTACAATCTTTTGCTTTGCAAAAGGATTTTCGCTACTATCCCTAAGCCGATTTGGCTTATTAGTGGCATTACTTCTGACCTCAGATAACAGATAACAGACAACAGATAACTGACAACTGAAAATGGAACCAGGAACAAAGACTGTTTAGTGCTAATTGAAATTTTCTGCTTTTTTCATACCTCAGACTTCATATCTCAGACAACAGACAACAGATAACTGATAACAGACAACTGATAACAGATGTCTGACAACAGACAACAGACAACAGATAACGGATATCTGACAACTGACAACTGATAACTATCCATTTCCTATTCTCAATTTTTAGATCCATTTTTGTGGAAATGGAAAACGAATCAAAATTCAGCCAATTTATAAGCGAATTCAAGGTCAGGCCTGATGATATCGATATGTTTAATCATGTTCATAATAGTACTTATTTTGACTATGTATTAGCTGCACGATATGAGCAAATGGAAATTTTCTACAAAATGCCAATGGAAGAATTCCTAAGTCAGGGCTTTGGTTGGGTTGTACGATCTGCTTTTGTTGATTATAAACGACCATTAGGTCTTGGCGATCGTTTTTCTGTACAAACCGGAATAGAAAGCATAAACTCTAAAGGATGCAGGGTGAAATTTGAGATCAAAATTCTCAAAACGGATAAGGTAGCTTGTGATGGTTGGTTTGATTACATCATGATTGACATCAGTACTGGCAGGAGTGTTAAAGTTTCTGATGAAATGATTCTTAAATATTCAATCTAATTAAGCTATTTCTTAGTATTAAGGGCCATTTCAATAAGGTCTCCATAAAATTCAGCTATATTCATTCCTGCAGCGCGAACTTGCTGAGGTATAAAACTTTGTGCTGTTTGACCAGGAATTGTATTAATCTCAATAAAATAAAAGTTTGATGTCTGGTTCTGAAGAAAATAATCTATCCTGACCATTCCTTTGCAGTTTAATTTGAGATAAATATCAGTTACAATTTGCTCTACTCGTGATTTTTCGGCATCAGTCATTCTTCCTGGTGTAATTTCTTCAGTGGCCCCTGGAGTATACTTTGCTTCAAAATCGAAAAAATCATTGGATGGTATCACTTCAGTAGCTGGCAATACTTGTATACCCTTAGTATTCTTGTATACGCCTATAGAAAATTCACGACCCTGAACAAATTCTTCAACAAGCACTTGATTATCTTCATTGAACGCTTTTTGCAATGCTGATGGAAGTTCAAATGAAGTTTTTACCTTACTCATTCCAATGCTGCTTCCACCATTATTAGGTTTAATAAATAAAGGAAACTCCAGATTTGCCAATAAATCTTTCTCTGCAGTAACAGAATTTTCAAACAATTGAATTGAACGAGCTATGTAAAGATCTTTAATTCCGTTTACAATTGCCTTTGAATAGCCCTTATTCATAGTCAAGGATGATGTAAGTGCATCACAGCTTGTATATGGAATATCGAGTAAGTCAAAATAACCTTGTAGCTTTCCATCTTCGCCTGGCGAGCCATGTAGCATAATGAAGGCTGCGTCAAAATTTATTTTTTTATTATTTATTAAAATAGAAAAATCATTTTTATCAACCGAATGCTTCACAGAATCTGCATCCTGGAAATACCATCCTTCTTTTAAAATAACGATCTTATAAATAGTGTATTTATTGCTATCTATTTGAGATTCAACAAAATCAGCGCTCTTGAATGAAACAACGGATTCTCCTGTAAATCCACCAGTTACTAATGCTATGTTACTTTTCATAGGCTCAAAGATAAATTTTAAAACTATTGAACAATAAAGCCTGCTAATATTTATCTTCGATATTAGTTAATTTGGATTATTTTTGAGGCATAAAAGCCTAAAGAGGTAAGTGCCAAAATGATTATTAACCTTATTTCTAATTAATTTTTCCATTAACCTTTGAAATAAAAACCTGCAAATAATGAATAAATTAATTGAATACTTACGCACAAAGACCTTTCGTAAAAACTTCTTTATCGCAATCGGATCTGTTTTTGCTTTTCTACTATTCATTTTTTACAGTTTAGGATTTTATACCCATCATGGCGAAGGAATGCCTGTGCCAAAACTCAAAGGCTTACCAATTTCAAAGGCTATTCAATTACTTGAAGAACAAGGCCTTAGATATCAGATTAATGATTCAATTTATCTAATAGATCAACCGCCAGGTGTAATTGTTGAACAAGATCCTGATCCAAATACCAATGTAAAAGCTAACAGAACTATTTATCTGATTGTAACCAGAGATGCACCTAATATTAAATTTCCAGACATTGAGGGTAGAACATTTTTAGAAGTGCGTTCTATACTTAATAATTACCAATTAAAGGTTGGTGATACCACCTATAGATCAGATGTTGCTAGAGATGTAATTCTAGAGGCTGTATTGGGCGGTAATATCATTAAAAAAGGTCAGCAAATTCCGAAAGGCTCTAGCATAGATCTTGTTCTTGGTGATGGATTGGGTGCAAGTGAGGTTGATATTCCCAATTTATTTGGGTTGAACTTAAATGAAGCCAGAATGGCCTTATTAGGATCTTCATTGATTTTGGGGAATATTAGTTTTGAAGGATCTATAGATACAGTCAATTCAAAAATTATAAGACAATTTCCGGCAATTAGCGACACCTTAAATAAGGTTAGTATCGGTACACCAATTGATATAGTACTTAAAGGGGGGAATTAATTTGACTGTTATCTCTGCTGCTGAATTTAAAAAACGAAATATAGCACCTGTTCCATTTCAAATTATAGATGTTAGGGAAGAGTTAGAATATCAAACGTTTAACGTTGGAGGCGATAATATACCTTTGGGAAAGTTGCTAACTGAAGCTGATGATCTTGAATATGATAAAGAAGTAGAGATTATTGTTATTTGTCAACATGGACTTAGAAGTGAAACTGCCCGTAGAACATTAACAAATATTGGTTTTAATAAGGTTAGAAACTTAGCTGGTGGATTACTGGCAATCAGAAAATTAGATTTATAAATAAACAATACCCTTAATTAGATAATGCTTACAAAAAAGACAAAAAAAATAAGTTTTAAAGCTAAAATGCTATTAGCACTTGGTGCTATTTTACTTGTAATTCTTACCGTCACAGGAATCAGTTATTACCTAAACTATTTCAAGCCTAATGTTAACGGAAATATTGAATATCTCTATATCAACACTGGTTCTGACTTTGATGATGTTTATTTAAGCATTAAATCAGATGGTATTGTACATGATACTATTGCTTTTTATAATGCAGCACAAAACATGCAGTATGTAGGGAAGGTAAAAGCAGGTAGATATCGTTTAACAAAAGGAATGAGTAATCGTGCATTTATAAACATGTTAAAAGCAGGCAATCAGGAACCTGTTAAAATATCATTTCAAAATGTTCGACTAAAGCATACTTTGGCGGGAATGGTTTCAAAAAAGATCGAATCTGATTCAGCCTCTATTTCTACATTACTTGATTCTGCAGCATTTGTCGAAAAATATGGATTCACTACAGATAATGTATATACCATGTTCATCCCAAATTCATATGAAATTTATTGGAATACAGATGCAGAGAGATTCTTTAACCGAATGCATGAAGAGTACGTTAAATTTTGGACTGCAGATAGAAAATCTAAGGCTAGCAGTATTAATCTATCACCAATAGAAGTTAGTGTTCTTGCTTCTATAGTTGATGGTGAAGCTTTGAATGACAAAGAAATGCCAAGAATTGCAGGTTTGTATATGAACAGATTATTAAAAGGAATACGACTTGAGGCTGATCCTACAGTTATTTTTGCAGCGAATGATTTCACGATAAGAAGAGTATTGAACAAACATTTAAGAATTAATTCACCATATAATACGTATTTAAATTCCGGGCTTCCTCCTGGTCCTATTTCAATGCCAAGCATTCATGCAATTGATGCAGTGCTCAGTTATGAGAAGCATGATTATATTTATATGTGTGCTAAAGAGGATTTCTCAGGTTACCATAATTACGCTTCTACACTATCGCAACATTTAATTAATGCCAAAAAATTTCAGCAAGCTTTAAACGAACGAAATATTAAAAAATAATGTTTAGTAATACCACAAAAATACGAGTGCGATATGCTGAAACCGATCAAATGGGATATATGTATTATGGCAATTATGCCGCATTTTTTGAGGTTGGCAGAGTTGAGATGCTCAGAAGTTTGGGAATGACCTATAAATCAATGGAAGAATCAGGTATCATTATGCCTGTTGCTGAAATGAAATGTAAATACATAAAACCTGCATTGTACGATGAAGAAATCACTGTGAAGGTAATTATTGAAACCATGCCCTCAATAAGAATTCATTTTAGATATGAGCTTTTTAATGAAAAAGAAGAATTAATCCATATCGGTGAAACTACTTTGGTATTTGTAGATAAAATCAAAAACAAACCTTGTTTACCAGCAGAAGATTTTCTTGAAAAGCTAAAGCCTTACTTTAATTAAAAGCAATAAATGGATTGGCTTCATAAAACACTTTTAAAATTCAAGCCTTATTTTTTGTTCATTGAATGGACAAAAGTAGTGATGTTACCAGGATTTAGCCCTCTACCCCTTTTTACAGTAGCCTCTTTTTTCTTTAAGGAAATTGGAAAAGATGAGTTGATAAATAAAGCTTCATCACTTTCTTATAACTTCATGCTGGCAATCTTTCCTGCTATTATCTTTTTGTTTACCCTAATACCCTATGTTCCGATAGCTAACTTCCAGGATCAATTAATGAATCTGATTGCGTTGATTTTACCAGCAGAGGCCTATGCAGCTGTCAATACAACATTATTGGATATCGTGAAGAATCAGAATTCAAAATTATTATCTTTTGGTTTTGTGTTTGCTTTGATTTTTGCTACCAATGGTGTACATACTCTTATGGTAGCTTTTAATAAGTCATCTTTGATTACAGAAACCCGTTCATGGGTAAAACAAAGACTAGTGGCAATATACCTAACGGTATTAATTTCTTTTGCTTTGATATTCGGTTTAGTGATTATGACTATTGGTGAATATATTTTTGATATTTTAAAAACTGAACTTCAATTTCAGGATTCTTTCTGGTTGCATGTTCTGAACCTTGGCAGATGGGTAATTCTTATCACAGTTTATTTTGTTACTATCGCCTTATTATATCGATATGGACCTGCAAAAGCAAAAAAATGGAAATTCTTTAGCGCAGGCTCGTGGATGGCAACCATTCTTGCGGTTTTAACCTTCTGGGGGTTTTCTTATTACATCAACAACTTTGGAAATTATAACAAAATTTACGGTTCAATTGGTACCCTCATCGTTTTGATGATATGGCTTTATCTAAATTCTTTAATAATTCTGGTTGGTTTTGAATTAAATGCGAGTATTGACCTATCTAAAAGAAGCATCAAGATTGTTAAGCCAAAATTCAACAGTTTTAAGTCTGCTCCAATAGAGAAAAAGCAGGAATAAAGCTGTGATTTTAAATTATTTATAACTCTTTCTCGTTCACTTTCTGTTAGTTAGGTCTGATAATTCAAAAATTATACCATTTGATTTGTAGATTAAGCTGGAGTTTGTACTTTTGCAGCGGAGAGCTGGCAGAGTGGTCGATTGCGGCAGTCTTGAAAACTGTTGAACTGTTATAGGTTCCTGGGGTTCGAATCCCTAGCTCTCCGCCAGACAATATGCTGTCCGCCATAGGCGGATGGCATTTTTTGTTTTGTAGCGACAGGAATTCATTCCTGTGAGCGCAAAAATAAAAAATGGCAGAGCGTTAGCGACAGCATATTGTCTGTAGCCACCCCCAAACGGGATCAGCGCAGCTAATCCCTAGCTCTTCGCTGATTAAAATTTATCTAAAACAGTAAATAGTTATTTTTTGTTTTGTAGCGACAGGAATTCATTCCTGTGAGCGCAAAAATAAAAAATGGCAGAGCGTTAGCGACAGCATATTGTCTGTAGCCTCCCCCCAATGGGAACAGCGCAGCTAACCCCTAGCTCTTGGCCATGCAAGGTGCTATTTACATCATTTTAAGAGGAGTTTTTTATATCTGTTTTAAGCAATGAAAAACAAGGCAATCAGAAGCCCGTTACTATCTTGAAACCAAATTCCATTGATATATTCTTTTCAATGAACGATTTTGTTTTAAACGTTCTATTCCTGCTTCACTAAGTTCAGTTTCATTCAAATTGATTGATTCTAAATGCTTTAAGCTGAGTATTATTGGAATGATCTTATCCGTAATTGGATTATTTTCTAATCGGAGTTTTTCAAGATTGCTCATCAGGCTTAAAGATTCAATGTCTTGATCTTTCAAATTATTATCAGATAAGTTGAGCCAAATAATGTTTTTTGCAATTGATTTTAAATCATTATTAACTAAATTTAATAGATCAGCTTTACCTTCTGGCAAAGTAATGTCAAGCATTAGAGGCTTATGTTGCATCACTCTAATATTTAATCCTTTAGATCGCATTGTGTCAATCAATGCATAATTTGAAAATGCGGGGATATCTTGATTAACATCATCAGTTATTGTACCTGTAAAATCATTGCTTTCTGAGCTAGCACCCAGTTTTAAATAAGCTGATATTTTTGCTGTAATGAGTTGCGTGTTTTTTAATTCCGATATTCTTTTACCCTCTACAGCTTTTCCGTTTTCTATCCACCATTGAATGATCTCCGTTTCTGTTTTAGTTAAGGGAGTTTTTCCATCTGTTGGCATGAATTTTTCATTGGTAGGGTCAAGCATAATGCGGGCAAACAATTCACTTTTATTCAAATCTCCAGCAACAATTGCTGCACCTGTTTTTCCACCTTTTAATAGATTGGCTAAGGTTTGAACTGAAAATTCTCCCTTCTTTTTTCCATCTCTATGGCATGGTGAACAGCGCTGTATTAATATGGGATGAACTACATCTTCAAAGATCATGGCTTGCTCCACGCTAGCTGGTTTTTCTCTGGGTTGTTCTAATAGAACTTTAACAGAGAGGTATTCTGATCCATGTGTTAATTTTCCTCCTTGATGCCCGGTATAGCTTACCAAAGCCAAAATTAAAACGCATAAACCTGAAAAAACAGATCTTTTTAACTTTATAAACCTATTGACAGTATTGGTGCCTAACACAAGTAGTAAACCAGTTCCTAAAGCAAGTGCAATTCCCGCTACTTTATGATCATTTAATTCATTATAGTCATAATCACCACTTAAGGATAGAATATAACCAAAAATACAGGCAAATACGGCTGCAATAAAGCCAAGAAAGAGAATACTAAATACAGCAGATTTTAGAAATTCATATTTTTTAGAATATGAAACTAGTTCAAATAGTACAGCAAGGATTAAAAATCCAATTGGTAAATGAACAATTAGTGGATGTAATTGACCCGAGAAAGCAGCTATATCCAACAACACCATTTATACTCTTGTTAATTTGACCGGAGATGTATTATTGGCATTCCATTGACAGACGTATATATTTTTATCTTCATCTATACAAACATCGTGGCAATGTTGGAATAGTTGACCAGGAGCTTGCAAAGTAGCCTGCAATAGGTTGTTCTTATAAACTGGTGCATTTCCTCCTGGATTGGAAATAACCTTGTTAGAGGCATCTAAAATAGTTACAAACCCACTATTGCCTCCAATCATTTTTCCAGCTGCGTCATTCGACCAGCAAACGCCGGCATACAGATTATCGCCATCCATTACAGGCCTGCACACATGCATACCCGGCATATCGATACGATGCAGAAATTTACCATCCAAAGTGAACACTTTAAAGCAATTTTCTTCTCTAGAAGTACAGATTAATGTGGGGTTATTTTTATTTCTATAATCTATAGCTACCCCATGAGCGCACTTTAGATTCAAATCAGGGTTTGAATTATTTCTTCCACCAAAATGCCTAATGTATTGGCCATTACTATTATATTGAATGATATAATCCGAGCCATAGCCATCAGCTACATAAATATCTCCATTGGGACCGATAGCAGTTTCAGTAGGCATAAATTTTTCATTGTCTTTATAAATACCGATTGTTTTTGGATGGCCAATAGAGAAAATTATCCGTCCGTTTAAATCTGTTTTTATTACCTGACCGGCCTGTGGATTCCAGTTTCCGGTTTTGTTTTGATACCATCCGCAATCTACAATCAGTAAAAAGTCTTCGCCTCCCTCCTTGCTGATTGATAAACCATGCCCACCTGGCCATGCTGTGCCCCAAT
The DNA here is from genome assembly GCF_044348475.1 of Daejeonella sp. Taxonomy (GTDB): domain Bacteria; phylum Bacteroidota; class Bacteroidia; order Sphingobacteriales; family Sphingobacteriaceae; genus Daejeonella. The sequence goes on from NZ_JBIKSU010000006.1 coordinate 65,539, forward strand.
TATCTAGAAGTTTACCAGACTTGTCAAATATTAATATATTATTGTGCGTATGATCTCCTAACATGATCAGTCTGCCCTTACTGTCCTGCACCATTTCATGGCAATTGAAAAGCGGATTGCTATTCACACTTATTTTTGCCCAGGCTTTATCAACTTTATATTTAAACTCACCGTGTCCAATGATGATGTCATCAGCTAACAAACCTATAGATTCATTTGAAAAACCAGTACTTGTTCCAGCTAGTGTTAGTGCGGTTGCCATGGATGAATTTTTGAGAAAATTTCTTCTTGAAATCATAAGTTATAGAATAGTATAAGGTTTAATCTTTTTAATGAAAATTATAATTTTAACTTAAAATGGCCTTTACCACTTTTCCTTCAACATCTGTTAAGCGAAAACGTCTGCCTTGAAATTTATACGTGAGCCTTTCATGATCTACACCCATGATATGCATTAAAGTAGCATGGAAGTCATGCACGTGTACCGGATCCTTAACAATATTATAACTGAAGTCATCCGTTTCACCGTAACTTATCCCAGGTTTAACACCGGCACCTGCCATCCACATGGTAAAACAACGAGGATGATGATCACGACCATAATTATCTGCAGAAAGTTTTCCTTGAGAATACACTGTACGACCAAACTCACCACCCCAAATAACTAAGGTATCTTCTAGTAATCCTCTTCTTTTCAAATCTTTTAAAAAGGCTGCTGTTGGCTGATCTGTATCTTTGCATTGCTTAATCATATTGCCAGGTAAACCTCCATGATGGTCCCAACCTTGGTGATATAACTGAACAAATTTGACATCTTTTTCAAGTAATTTTCTTGCTAGAATACAATTGGCTGCATAAGTACCTGGATCTCTGCTATCTGGGCCATACATATCAAAAACTTCATCAGTTTCATCAGCAGTTGACATTACCTCCGGTATAGAGGTTTGCATACGATATGCCATTTCATATTGTGCAATCCTAGCTTCAACTTCTGGATCGCCATAGGTATCATTTTGAAGACGATTTAGTTTTGAAAGATAATCCAGCATTTCCTTGCGGTCTTTACCTTCATATCCATCCGGATCATCGAGAAATAGAACAGGATCCTTACCTGCCCTGAATTGTACTCCTTGATGCTCAGATGGTAAAAAACCATTGCCCCATAACCGTGAATAAAGTGGTTGATCTTTTGCAGCATTTTTTGAAACTAGAACAATAAAGGTTGGTAGATTCTGATTATCAGAACCTAAACCATAACTTAACCAGGATCCAATAGAAGCTCTACCCGGTAATTGATTACCAGTTTGGAAAAATGTTAGTGCAGGATCATGATTGATCGCTTCAGAATGAATAGATTTAATGATGCAAAGATCATCTACCACTTGAGCAGTATGCGGTAAAAGTTCGCTAATCCATGTTCTAGAATTACCATGCTGATTGAATTTGAACGCTGATGGAACAATTGGTAAGGTGCTTTGACTACCACTCATTCCGGTAAGCCTTTGACCTTGCCGCACAGATGAAGGTAGCTCCTGTCCAAACAGATCAACTAATTTGGGCTTATAATCGAATGTTTCAAATTGAGATGGGCCTCCACTCATAAAAAGATAAACCACCCGTTTGGCCTTTGGGGCAAAGTGAGGTAAAGCGCGAAGAATTTCCTGCTCAAGTGAAGCAGAAGGGCTATCAGTAGCCAATTTACCTGCCAGATTGCCCAATACTGATTTCCCAATCAAAGAACTTAAAGCTATAGCTCCAATTCCTAATGAAGTTTTTGTTAAAAAATTACGCCTATCCCAACCTTTATTTAAATGATCAAATTCAGGTGAATGCAATTTGAAGGGTTCTTTATGGTGATCACTCATTGTTTATCTTTTTGTAAGAGTTGCGTCTGAATTTAAAATAACACTGGCCACCACAGAATTGGCAGCAACCATGGCAGGTTCTAAAGCCTTATTAACTTTAAACTGACCTGCTGTCAACCAACCTTTTGCCTTTTTTATATCGACCCTAAATTTTTGTAATTCTTTAGCTTGCAGTGCTTTTAGTAAATCCAATTCAGCTTTGCTTGGTCTTATACCAGTTAATCTACTATATAAATCGGAAATGGCTTTAGATGTGTCTTTGGAAGATGTTATGTCTTGCCCCATCACTTTTGAAGCTTCTACAAATGTGGGATCATTCAATAAAACAAGTGATTGAAGTGGCGTATTAGTACTCTGTCTGCGCACCACGCAATAGCTACGTGTTGTGGCATCAAATGTATTTAACGTTGGATTAGGTACAGAGCGTTTCACTAAAATATATAGGCTTCGTCTGTAAACTGCATCACCAGAATCGACTTTATAGCTAGTATTATTGATTTCCCATAATCCATCAGGCTGATAAGGCTTCACACTTTTACCACCAATTTTTTTATTCAATAAACCACTAGCCATTAGGGCATTATCGCGAATCATTTCTGCAGACAAGCGCTGTGCCGGGCCATGTGATAAAAATCTATTCTCAGGATCTTTCATTTTTGCAGAGGCAATAGCCTTGGAATCTTGTTTATACGTTGCCGACATGACTATTAGCTTGCATAATTTTTTATTGTCCCAACCTGATTCTCTATAATTAACGGCTAACCAATCTAATAATTCAGGATGACTTGGTAATTCACCCTGATTACCAAAATCTTCTGAAGTTTTAACAAGTCCGGTTCCGAAAAAATTCTGCCAGTACCTATTTACTGCAACTCTTGCAGTGAGCGGATGATTTTCATCAGTAAGCCATTGGGCTAAACCTAAGCGGTTTTTAGGTAAGTTTTTAGAAAATGGAAGTATTGATTCAGGAGTATTTGGAAATACCTCTTCACCAAAACTATCATAATTACCTCTTTTTAATAGGAATGTCTTTTTGGGTTGTGGCGAATCTTGCATAACCATGAGCTCCTGTATTCCTTCAGTAGAATTAGACAGAGAGGTTCTAATCTCTTTTAATTTTTTCTGTTCGTTTTGTACACCTGGATCGATCACAGTGGTGTAAAAGGTGTTCAATAAATTCAATTCAGAAGCTGATAACTCAGAAGCACTTTTTTTAACAAGAGCTGCCCATGATGCTTTTCCAGCTAATACTTTTATTTCATAATCGGTTAATTCCCGATTGTATACCATGATGTCATCAACCTTTCCGCCTTTAAAACCCAGCCCACGGTCCCAGGCTCCTATTTGTAGTCCGGGTTGCTCTTTTGAATTCATTAAAATATCCTTAGTTAGCTGATCCATAGTAGTTACGAGCTTAAGTTCAGAACCATTTTGAAACAACTTCAAACCTTTTGCTTTTGAAGAACCATCATAAGTCATTGTAAGTTGCACCCACTGGTTACGTGGTACCGCTTTCTGAGTAATTCTTGAAAGTGCATTTGAAGGTGCTGCATGAGACATATTCACCGTTAATTTGTTATCTTTTAGATACAAATGATAACCACGAAAATTGTACAAGCGTTCAGAAACACATTTATGAAATATGACTCCTTCTTTTAATTCATTGGGTATAAAAACACTAATATTAATAGTAAAAGGTTCTGATTTACTGAAAACACCATCTTTTTGCAGGTCAAACCATTGATCTCCATTTAAAACCAATGCATTACCATTATCTCTCTTTTCAAATATCGGTTTATCCGTATTAGATGCTTTTAGGAACGATTTTTTTGCTGCCGTTACATTATTCTTTAATGATCCATTTGAAAAAGTATAATGCGCTTGCAATCCCTTTACAGGAATCTTCTCATTCTCTAATTTCTTATACGCATTGCTATTTATCCAATTTTTAAAACCAGCTATTGAACCTTTTTTATATTGAGATACTCTATTTTCTTGCTTATGAATACTAGAATTCAGGTATTTAATGATCTTTTCTTGCTCTTTTGATGGAAGTAAGATTGTTGGTGATGGGCTTGCATCATCCCATGAAATTTGGCCAGCTTCTTTTACCCGATTAAAAAAGCTAAACATTTCGTAATAGTTTTTTTGCGAAATAGGATCATATTTATGGTCATGACATCTGGCACATCCAATTGGAAGTCCCATAACAGCAATTCCAGTAGTATTAACCCTGTCAATTACATATTCAGTCTGAAATTCTTCTTCAATAATGCCACCTTCCATATTTTGCTGATGAAGTCTGTTAAAAGCAGTAGCAATCATCATTTCTTTGTTGGGCTTTGGCATCAAATCGCCGGCCAACTGCCATTGAACAAATTGATTATAGGGCATATTCTTATTGTAGGCTTGAATAACCCAATCACGATAGGGCGACATGTCAATGAGCCGATCAACAGTATATCCATGAGAATCGGCAAAACGAGCTAGATCAAGCCAGTTAACTGCCATTTTCTCACCGTAATGTGGTGATTTGAGTAAACGGTCAACCTGCTTTTCGTAGGCTTCAGGAGATTGGTCATTCACAAATGCAGAAATTTCTGATAGAGTTGGTGGAAGACCAGTGAGATCTAAAGAAAGTCTTCTTAGTAAAAGCTCTTTTTTTGCTTCATTAGATGGCTGAAGGTTCTCGATTTCTAACTTCTTGACAATAAAATTATCAATAGGATTAATGACCCAATCTTTTAATTTTACAGATGGAACGTCTGATTTTTCTGGTTTAACAAATGCCCAATGCGTTTTATATTCAGCTCCCTGCTTGATCCATTTGATTAATATCGCTTTTTCATTAGCTGAAAGACTAAGATTTGATTTTTGCGAAGGCATTTTGTATTCAGGTACATCTGATAAAATCCGATGAAATAATTCACTTCCATTTAAATTGCCTGGATCAATTGCAACTTTTCCAGGACTTTCAGGAAGATCAGCAAAAGCTGCTGTTGGCATGTCAAGCCTAAGCCCTGCTTTTTGTTTAGCCATATCTGGACCATGGCAGGAAAAACATTTATCAGATAATATAGGTTTTACATGAAGATTGTAATCCATTTTATCGGGAAGAGTTGCATAAGCTTCAGCAACATCATTGGGTAATTCAGGCGAGCAGGATACCACATGAAAAATTCCTAACAAAAATGAAAGAAAGAAAAGTGCTCGAAATAAACGATTCATTGATTGTATATACTTCTAATTTGTGTTAGTTAATCACCATTAATCTATCTGGAAAACCAATTGTAAATTAGTTAAATCTAACTATTCTTTTTATTGTTTCTCAATTTTTGAATAAATCAAAGCCCATAAATTGGATCAATTTTTAGTAATTAATTATAAAACCTGATAATCCATGGGTTGAGAATAAAATACATAAGGTAAAATACATTCAAAAAAAACAATCTTTCAAAAAAGTTTATACTTTTAAGAAATAGAATAGTTAATATTTATAAATCAATAACATAATTGACTGGAAATCAACCTTGAAAAACATGAAAATACAAAAACTTTTACAGGCATTACTTTGGCTTTCTTTAGTTACTTTATTAGGTGTTACTCTACTAGTTCAACTCGGTTATGAAATGGAAGCAAAGGCAATGACCGTTATTTTCTTTATTTTTCTTTTGGTAGGAATTAATGGTAATGAATTTTTAAAGGGATTCTCATTTACCATATGGGTAATTGCAGCAGCAACTATCAGTATGATTTTTCCTCAATACATTGTTGAAGTAGGCGGTTTTAATACGGAAGTTCTGATTGTACCTTTAATACAACTTATTATGTTTGGAATGGGTACTGCCATGGGTTTAAAAGACTTTATTGGAGTGCTGAAAATGCCAAAAGGAGTGTTCATAGGACTATTTTTACAATTTACGATTATGCCTTTACTGGCACTAAGTTTAACTTTAATGATGGATTTCCCACCTGAAATTGCGGCAGGCGTTATTCTGATTGGATGTGTACCCTGCGGCGTTTCTTCGAATATTTTAAATTTTTTATCGAAGGGCAATCTGGCATTATCCATTACATTAACTTCTTTTGCAACAATAATGGCACCTTTTATCACGCCTGTTTTGATGCAAAAACTTGCAGGACAATTTATTCCGATTGATATTCCTGGAATGATGCTTAGTATTAGTAAAATGATATTCCTTCCATTGATTTTAGGAATTGTATTTAACAGAATATTTGGAAAGCGAAGCAGTTGGCTAAACTCGGCAATGCCTTTACTTGCAATGACCGCCAATGTTATAATTATAGCTGTAATAGTTGCAGCAGGTAGAGATAGTCTTTTAAATATAGGATTGCTATTATTCCTTGCTGCAGCAATTCATAATGGAGCAGGTTATTTACTGGGCTATTGGGGTGGAAGATTATTTAAATTAAATAAACGTGACAGTCGTACTATTGCAATTGAAGTTGGGCTTCAAAATGGAGGTATGGCTGCAGGAATTGCATTTGAACTTGGAAGAGCCTCTACTATGGGGCTTTATCCTGCAATTTTTGGAACCTGGATGGATATATCTGGCTCCTTCCTGGCAAACTGGTGGAGAAAAAACCCTGTTGATGATATGAGTGCTGAGGAAGTGATTCAGGCAGAAAAAATAGATTCAGCTACGGCATAAAAAAGATCAGAGCTTGTATAGAGCACTGATCTACAATTAATTAACTTGTTCTGAATTACCTTTTAGATTTTTCTATTCCAAACAAACCTTCACGTATAGTATAATATTTAAACCAAGTTGGGTTTATAGCAGTTGCTCCAGGACTATCTACTGAAATTAGTTTTGAAGCAAAAGGCTCATAAGCTGCGCGAGGTGCAATGGCACCTTTAACCACTAAGATCTTCTGTCTTTCAACATAAACTCCGTTAGAGATAAAGATATGAGCACTATTAGGACTAGCACGTTCAGTGGTGATCAGCAATAAATTGGGTTCATCTAATGTAGATCCTTCAACCTGTATAACAGCCGTATTACCCATATTCCAGTAACGTCCGCCACCATGACGTATTTCTGTTTCCAGGTAACGTCCAACATTTAAGGAACGAACCTCTCCTTTTATTCTGACTGGTTTTCCATGCATAGTATCAGATTTACCACCAACAGAAAAATCAAATGATTTTCCAACACCAGCCTTTTCTGCAGTTTTATAGCCCTCAGGGTCATAAACTACCATTGCCCATCCCTTAGCTCCCTGCTTAACCAATTCTTCAAGCATGAATGAACTATCGCCTGTTGATCCACCACCAATATTATCACCCATGTCAATAAGAACCACTGGACGACCTTCATGTGCCATAGCCATTTTCACAGCCTCAGCAGGTTTTGGATTATTTATTCGGGTACTTTCTCGTGTATCCCAAAGCATTTGAGATAATCTATTAGCTTCTTTATCAGCCAATGCCTTATTATTATCAGTAACTACTACAACTGAGGGGCCCATCCAAGGAACATCGGCATACTGATACCCTCCTGAAACACTAACTGCCAAAACACCTGGAAATTTTTCTACATTTTTACTTTCTAAAGTGATTGGAAGCAATGGTTTGGCATAAGTATTTTGAAATGCAATATTGTAAATCATAGGTGCTTTCACGATACTTTGCACAGGCTTTACCTTTCCACTTACAATTTTAGCCATGATATCTGCAGCCTGAAATCCACGATCATAGGTATCTAAATGTGGATTTTCCTTAAAAGTGATGAGCACATTACATAATTCAACCATTTTAGGGGTAATATTCGCATGAAAATCATGGGTAACCACTATTGGTATTGCGGGTCCAAACGCATTTCGAACTCTTCTAACAACTTCTTCATCTCCACTTGGATAACTTTCAACCACCATAGCACCATGCAGATTTAAAAGAATTCCCTGAAGTTTAGGTCCGGCTTTTAATCCTGTAATTATTTCATTCATTATCGTATTAAATGCCTGATCTGTAACTGGACCTCTTGGTGTTGCAGAAGTTATCAACGTTGGATATAATTCAAGTCCGAATTGTTTAGCTCCTTCGATATATCCCGCACTTGTTGTTTTGGCTGTTGAACCTGCAAAAAAATGCTTACCCCTCTCCTGTTGACTTTCACCTAATTTTACATGAAAATCTGACAGCTCAGTTTTTATTACGTTGAAGCTATTAGATTCATGTGCAATACCAGCAACACCAATGATTGGCTTTGTTTGAGAAAGAGCGGGAAGAGAAACTATAATTAATAAAAAAATAGTTCTTAATTGATTGTTGATCATCGATTTATGATTAAACTAATTGTTTAAGATAAAACTACAATAAAATTTGAGTTATGAAAAAAAAATAGATAATGCTCTAGAAAAAAATAACAGCATACTCGTGTAAAAAAAATCCGGATCACAATTATAGATTGTATGATCCGGATTTGTACGCCCATTAGGATTCGAACCTAAGACCTACGGTTTAGAAAACCGTTGCTCTATCCAGCTGAGCTATGGGCGCATTCTGCGACAAAAGTATAAAAACATCACAAAAACTCAAATTAAAGAACACTTTTTATCAATAATATTAAACATAAATGTATTAATGGTACACATCTGCCTGTAGTTCAGCTTGGCAAGTAGGGCTAATAATGTCGATGTATCTCATAGAAATTACTGTTTTTGAAGTAAACAATACCACATTGGCAAAACTCAACAAGCAATTACATCTGGTCATCTTTCGCAAATACAGCTCAAACCTGAAATTTGTCATGATGGCATTATGTGTACTTTTCGTTACTCTTTCTTTGCCAAAGCAAGCCCGTTTCAGATTTGAATATGAAAAAGGTAAAACTTGGATGCAAAAAGATCTTTATTCTCCAAATAGTTTTTCTATTCAAAAAACCAATGAAGAAATTAAAAAAGATAGAGATGAAATTCTGAAATCTGTATTCCCTATTTACCAGAATGATATTCAGGTTGTAGATAATGCAATTGATGCATTTAGTTCAGAATTTCAAACCAAATGGAAAAGTTCAGGAATTTCTGAAAATAGAAAAGAAATATATTTTGACGCTGGAAATTCTATCCTGAAAAATATGTATGCCCGAGGGCTAATGAATCCCGTTAAAAAGTATCAACGCGACGGTCCGAATTACAATTTCAATTTAGTTCTCAATAATGTATCTACGCAGCTTAACACTACAGATGCATTCTTTATATCCGATTCTATTCAATTAATCAAGCAGAAAATAAAAACCTATGGTACTATTGATAATCGTGAATGGCTTATTAAAATAATAGCTAATCATTTAAAGGTAAATTATGTTTTTGACGAGGTTTTAACTGATAAATTAGAAGAAAATGCTTTGAACAGCCTTTCAATAACCAGGGGTATGGTACAGAAAGGTGAGCTTATAGTTGCTAAAGGGACCATGGTCAATTCTGTAATTTATCAAAAGCTTGAATCATTAAGAACTGCATATGAAGAAGATGCCAAGGTTGTTGGTAATCGTAACCTGATATTATTTGGACAATTTTTACTGGTAGGATTAATTATTGCTTTATTAATGGTATTTCTATTTCTTTTCAGAAAGGATATTTATGCAGATAATAGGCAATTGGCACTTATTCTTTTGGTAATTACGGGGATGCTTGTTGCATTATCATGGGCAATACGGATTAACATTCCAAGTGTTTATTATATACCATTCTGTATAGTGCCTATTATTATTAGGATATTATTTGATACACGATTAGCTTTAAATATACACTTGCTGGTAGTTTTGATTGCTGGTTTTTTTGTGCCAAATAGCTTTGAATTTGCTTTTTTGCAAATATCAGCAGGTATGGTTGCTATCTATAGTATAAAGAATTTTATAAAGAGGGAACAGTTTCTAATTTCAGCACTGTTGATTTTACTAAACTATTTTATTGCTTTTTTAGGCATTTCGTTGATCAGAGATGGCTCTTTAACCGATATTGAATGGCAAAATTTTGTGCCTTTTATTTTTAGTGTATTGTTTTCATTACTTGCATATCCCCTCATTTATGCATTTGAAAAAATGTTTGGTATTACCTCGGATGTTACCTTAATGGAGCTTACTAATACCAATTCTAAATTACTTCGAGATCTTGCATTAAAAGCACCTGGAACCTTTCATCATTCTTTACAGGTAGCAAATCTTGCTGAGGCAGCAATTTTCAAAATTGGAGGCAATAGCTTGCTTGTACGGGCTGGAGCCTTATATCACGATATTGGCAAGACTGTTAATACACAGTATTTCATTGAAAACCAAAACAGAGGAAGCAATCCACACGATACCATTTCGTATGAGCAAAGCGCCCAGATTATTATTCAACACGTACATAAGGGCGTTGAAATTGCCAAAAAGAATAATATTCCTGAAATGATCATTGACTTTATTCGAACTCACCATGGAAATACGAGGGTTGATTATTTTTATCAGTCTTTTTTAAAGAATTTTCCTGAAAAGTTTGTCGATGAAAATATTTTTAGATACCCAGGTCCTATTC
>NZ_JBIKSU010000027.1:0-25313 GCF_044348475.1 Daejeonella sp.
AAGATCAATTGTTTTATACTGCTATTAAACCCTGTTTGAATGCAATTGCAATAAATCCAAGCCAGGATACCATTAACAATCTTGTAAATTATTCAAAATCAATTTAAAATAAAATCGATTCTTCGGTCTTGTTTTTTTGAGCTTTAAACAAAGAAAATTGTTTTATTGAAACATATATTTGTAGGGTGCTAAGAAAAGACAGATATAAAGATTTTGTAGACTATTTCTCTTCCCATCAGCCTGAAGCGGAAACAGAATTGAAATACGAAAACCCATACCAGCTATTGGTTGCAGTAATTTTATCTGCACAATGCACCGATAAACGAATCAATCAGGTTACTCCTAAGTTATTTGAACATTTTCCTACTCCAGAAAGTCTGGCACAGTCAAGTTCAGAGCATGTCTTTGAGTATATACGAAGCGTAAGTTATCCCAATAATAAGGCAAAGCATCTGGTTGGGATGGCTAAAAAATTAGTTGATAATTTTAATGGTATAGTACCGTCTTCTATAGAAGATCTTCAAACAATGCCTGGAGTTGGCAGAAAAACTGCAAATGTGATAGCTTCCGTAATTTTCAATGCACCGGCAATGGCAGTAGATACGCATGTATTCAGAGTATCTAATCGAATTGGACTTACAAGAAATGCAAAAACACCTTTAGCTGTAGAAAAACAACTAGTAAATTTCCTTCCAAAAGAAAAAATTCATATCGCGCATCATTGGCTCATTTTACATGGAAGATATGTTTGTCTGGCTAGAAGTCCAAAATGCACAATATGCCCACTAGCACATATTTGTAAATATTATGCACAAAGCCAAACAGAAGGAGCCCTACGAAAAGCAGAAAATAGTCAACTTAAAAAATCGCGTGAGCTAAAAAAGAAACAACAGGCTAAAAAAATTGCAGATAAATTAAAAAAAATGAGATAAAATAAGCCTATACTATCGTCAAATGCACTAATTAATTTATATATTCCAAAAGAAAGAAGATTTAAAAAAATTATTTTTGATAATATTTTTAGTATTTTCAAAAATTAATTATACTTTTGAAGACATAAAACTAAAATAATGAGCAACGCAGATAAATTAAAAGCTTTACAGCTAACGCTAGATAAACTTGAAAAATCATACGGTAAAGGAACCGTTATGAAACTAGGAGATAATGCAGTTGAAGCCATTGAATCTATATCTACTGGTTCAATAAGCCTTGATATTGCATTAGGAATTGGTGGATTACCTAAGGGCAGGGTCATTGAAATCTATGGTCCTGAATCTTCTGGTAAAACTACCCTTGCTATTCATGCAATTGCTGAAGCACAGAAAAAAGGAGGCATTGCTGCTTTCATTGATGCTGAACATGCTTTTGATAAATTTTATGCTAGCAAACTTGGTGTTGATATTGAAAACCTATTGATCTCACAACCTGACAATGGAGAACAAGCTTTAGAAATTGCTGATAACTTAATCCGTTCAGGAGCTATTGATATAATTGTAATTGACTCTGTTGCCGCCTTAGTACCAAAAGCTGAGATCGAAGGCGAAATGGGGGATTCAAAAATGGGGCTTCATGCGCGTTTAATGTCGCAAGCCTTACGTAAATTAACCGGAACAATCTCAAAAACAGGATGTTGCTGTATTTTTATAAATCAGCTTCGTGATAAGATCGGAGTTATGTTTGGCAGCCCGGAAACAACTACAGGAGGTAATGCACTTAAATTTTATGCCTCTGTACGTTTAGACATTCGCCGCATATCACAAATTAAGGACACAGATGAAGTTTCTGGAAACAGAGTGAAGGTGAAAGTGGTCAAAAACAAATTGGCTCCTCCATTCCGAATAGCTGAGTTTGACGTAATGTTCGGAGAGGGGATTTCCAAAGCAGGTGAAATCATCGATCTTGGTGTTGATTTTGAGATCATTAAAAAAGCAGGATCATGGTTTAGTTACGGTGATACTAAACTTGGCCAGGGTCGTGATGGGGTTAAACAACTATTACTTGACAATCCTGATCTGATGGATGAATTGGAAGCTAAAATAAAAGAAACAGTTACTGCTGATAAACTCGAAGAAAAAGCTTAAACATAAAAAAACCCGCTTTACACAAGCGGGTTTTTTTATGCAGTATTTTTAAATGAATGGTCTAATTAACCTTAAGCTGTTTTTGCAACCAATTATCCATATTTTCTTTTTGTTCGGGATACATCCAATGGCCAGTTTCTAAGGCCAAAAATAAAGACTTAGGCGCTGTAATCACATTATATGCAGCATACATAGAAGTTGGCGGACAAGTTTCATCATTGAACCCCCAGCTATACATACCCGGCACTTTAATAAGTTTCGCAAAATTCACAACATCATAATAGCCTGTGGTTTTTATCTTGTCAGGAGCGCTTCCAGTATTCACATTGTCCTTATTAAATAAATGCGGCCATCCACCTGCACGACCCAACATAAATCCTGTAAGGTCACTAAGCGCTGGGTAATAGGCTCCCAAAAACTTCACTCTTGAATCTAAAGCTGCTGTTACAATAGACAATGCTCCCCCTTGGCTACCCCCTGTTACACCAAGGTTCGAGCCATCAAACTGAGGCAGAGATGTTAAAAAATCATTTGCTCTGATACACCCCATATACACCCTCTTATAATAGTAACGCTCCCGATCTTCTAGATTTGAAGCCTGATAACCAGATAATGCTCCAGCCGCCAAATTGGTATAGACCGCCGGGTCCATAATTACAGGAACTCCATGAATTCCAATTTCCAAAGTTATTACTCCTTTCTCAGCAGTGGTAACATCTCCATTATATGGCCTTACTCCAGCACCAGGAACCCTAAGTAATGCAGGATATTTACCTTCTTTTTTAGGAACGCATAATATTCCATATAACCTACTTCCAACCCGAAAATTCTGAAGATTAATATGATACACATTTACCTTTTCAGTTGAACGTTCAGGCAATAAGGTCATGCGGGCATCTAATGGTATTTTAGCCAAATCGGCCTTTGCATTATCCCAAAATTGAACAAAGTCGGCCGGGCTGCTAGCTGCTGCAGGCTTAATTTGGTTTGCATCAAAACCAACAGTAGCCAAGCCCCTATATTTCTTACCATTTACTTCAGCTGTAACTATGCACCGATAAAAGCCAGGAGATTTCATTGTGCCTCCATTAATAATATGCAGGCCACCGGCCAATTGCATAGAATCTTTCATCTCTGGTGCCATTCTTTCAGGACCAAGTTCATATTTAAGCTTTACGTTCTTTAAAGGATTGCCATACTGCAAAACAGAAACATTAAACTTAACTTTCTCGCCTGTTTTATAGTGCCAATCAGTATGATCGGGTGCCACAATAACCTTCACATTCTGTTCTACTGGCTGGGAAAAACCCCTCAGCATAGCAGTAAATAGTAGAAAAATTATCAAAAACGATTTTATATTTTTCATTGTTTTTTGTTTTTATACAAATGGAATATCAATATCTGGACTTTGCCTTATTCTCCAATTTCCTGATGAATAACTAATTAATGCATTCAAATTCGTCAATAATAGCGTTTAAAACAAATTTATTTTCAGGCTATACATGAAATAAAGCATTCAAAAAAAGCCTCAAAGTTAAACGGAGTTTGAAATATGAAGTAAAAAATAACGGATTATATACCTTGAAGGAATACTATTTACCCTTAGTCATAAAGTACATGAACCAGACTCCAACCACCACAATTAAACCAAGGACATACAAACCAATTTTACCTTTGCGTTTGTCCTGACGCATAACCCAGATTAACAATCCAGTTAATGGTATTAAAAAGACTAAAAAGAAAATAATACTTGCTGCGCTCATAATTTATTTAGGTAGTAAATTTGGTGTTTTATATTGAATAACTAGAAACGATAAAATTAAAACTGCATTCGGGCCATTGGAGCAATATCCTGACCCACAAAATCCTGCTTAAGAAATTTATAATGTCCCGCAATTGCGATCATGGCCGCATTATCAGTACAATATTCAAATTTAGGAATATAAACCTTCCAGTTTAGGTCTGGCGCCGAGTCATTTAAAGCAGCTCTTAAACCAGAATTAGCTGAAACTCCACCGGCAATTGCAATGCTTTGTATATTATATTGTTCAGACGCCTTTTTAAGCTTATTCAATAATATAGAAATGATTCTTTCTTGAACTGAAGCGCAGATATCAAAAAGATTATTTTTTAAGAAATCCTGATCTTCTTTTAACCTATCGCGCACAAAATACATAATCGAAGTCTTTAACCCACTAAAGCTAAAATCCAATCCCTGGATCTGAGGTTCAGGAAATTTAAATGCAAACTTATTCCCTTGTTGTGCATACTTATCGATTAGCGGCCCGCCGGGATAGGGCAAACCTAGTAGTTTTGCTGTTTTATCAAATGCCTCTCCGGCAGCATCATCAGTAGTCTGACCTACAATTTCCATGTCAAAATGATCCCTTACAAGCACTATTTGTGTATGCCCTCCAGAAACGGTCAGACATAAGAATGGGAAAGAAGGCTTTTCATCGGCAATAAAATGAGCAAGAATATGTGCTTGCATGTGGTTTACCTCGATTAGTGGAAGGCCATTTGCGAGTGCAAAAGCCTTTGCGAAAGACGTACCCACTAAAAGTGAACCTAATAATCCCGGACCACGAGTAAATGCTACCGCATCAATCTCATTTTTATGTATTTTTGCATCAGATATAGCTTGATGAACGGCGGGAATAATATTTTGCTGATGAACCCTGGAGGCCAACTCAGGAATTACACCACCATAATTTTGATGGACAACCTGGCTGGCAATAATGTTGGAGCGAATTTTGCCATCCACACAAATTGCTGCAGAAGTATCGTCACAAGAAGATTCAATGCCCAGGATGATTGCCAAAATTATAGAGTTAAATTGTTATAGATCATATAAAAAACAAATTTATCAAAAAAGCACTAAAAATAACCCTTTGGATACTGGCAACATTTTTATTGCTGCTCATTGTACTTTTTTTCTCGCTGCAATATAAGCCGGTACAAACTTATATTGCAAAAAAAACAGCGAAATACCTATCCAATGAGCTTAATACAAAGGTCTATGTTGGAGGTTTGCACATTAAACCATTCAAATCACTGGTTCTCGACACCTTGTATGTTGAAGATCGTGAAAAAGATACCTTGCTCTTCTCCCCAAAATTTACAGTTGATTTAAATTCCATTAATTTAAAACGCAGAACATTATCAGTGAATAGCGTCCAAATGGATAATGGGAAAATCTATTTGAAAAAATACAAGGATAAAACTACAAATCTGGCCTTTATCATAAACTATTTCGATACCGGTAAAAAAACAGCTAAAAAGAAAACGAGCAAACCCTTTGACTTTATTCTTACTAAAATTGTTCTAAACAATATTGCGTTCAAATACAAAAACTTAAACAATATCAAGCCTGTTAATGGAATAAACTTCAACGACATCTCTTTAAAAAATTTCAGCAGTACGATCCTTGATCTAGATACTAAGAATCACCTCGTTAGTTTTGGGCTGAAAAACATGACATTTAAAGAGAAAAGCGGATTTTATTTAAAAAACCTGACTACTGATGCCACAATCGATACCAATCAAATGGAGTTCAGGAATCTTCTTCTTGAAACACAGAACAGTAAAATAAGAAATTACTTGCTTTTCAAGTATTCAAAATTTAAAGATTTCAGAAAATTCATCAGCAAAGTGTATCTGAAATCAGATTTAATGAATACTAAATTAAACAGTTCTGACATTGCCTATTTTTCACCGAATTTGGCTAAATCATCAGTCATTTTTCAACTCAACGGAAAAGTATCGGGATATGTAAATAACTTGAAAGCAAAGGGCCTGACCATTCAAAGTGGACAGGCTAGTTACATAAAAGGAGATTTTTCAGTAAAAGGCCTTCCATCGCTCAAAAAAACAGTTATGGACCTGAATTTTGAACAGGTTTCTACTAATAAGCAGGATATTGATTTTATCCTAGCTCGTGCTACAGGTTCAAAAAAATCTATCCTCCCCGAAATTACAAACAAATTAGGCACCATTAACTTCAAAGGTCGATTTACTGGGTATATCAATGATTTCAAATCTTTAGGCGAGTTTAAAACCAAGGCCGGCCGTTTGGTAACTGATTTCAACATGAAGATGGGTAAAAATTCTGTACCCACTTATAGTGGAACATTAAAGGCATTTGACTTCAACATCGGCGAAGTATTGGATAGGAGTGATCTTGGAAGAACTACGCTCTCTGCCATCATTTCTGGCACAGGATTCAAAATCAAAAGTCTGCAAGAAAAAATCAAATCAGACATAAAATATGTTGAATACAATGGGTATAAGTATAGTAATATTAAGGTTGATGGCAACTTTTTCAATAAAATCTTCAATGGGCAGATCAAAGTAAACGACAGCAATCTAGAACTTGATTTTGATGGCAATATTAATCTGAATCCACAAAAACCGATCTATAATTTTCATGCAATGATCAGAGGTGCAAATTTGCACAAACTGAATTTCGTGAAAGATACCATTCAATTTGATGCAGAATTAAATACAAATTTTTCAGGCTCTAATCTTGAAAATATCGAAGGCTTTGTTGCATTAAGCAAAATTCAATTAACTAACCCCAAAAATTCTTTCATTGTTGATTCTGTCAATTTGAAAGCAATCGGAACTGGATCGCAACGCTCACTAAATATAGGTTCAGATATACTTGATGCCAGCATCAAAGGGCAATATGAATTAAAAGCATTGCCTTCCTATTTCAAATCGGTAGCAAGCAAGTATATTCCTTCACTAGGTTTGAAATTTGCAACACCAGGCAAACAGAATTTCGAATTCAGTTTAAAAATCAAATATTTTGATCCAATCAGTATGCTATTGATTCCAGACCTGAAAGTTCCGGAGCAAGCAAACTTCAATGGCAAGTTTGTTTCATCACAAAACATTGCCAATTTAAATGGATTTATTAAGTTGATACAATACAAAAAAATTAAAATAAATGACCTGATTATAGATGAGAGCACTTCAGATAAGGCAATGAATTTGTTTATTACCTCCGACCGAGTTGACCTTTCTGACAGCCTCTATATTAAAAATGTCAATATTGCGAATATCCTTAAAAATGATAGCTTAAGTCTGAATATTAAACTTTCAGATAAAAATGCAATCAACCAACTGGATTTAAACTCACTGGTAGAATTTAAAACAGAAGGCGAGGAAAGAATTCGCTTAAGTGTTTTGCCATCTGATGTAATTATAAACAAAGAGATTTGGAAAATTCAGGAAAAAGTCAGTTTCAGCTTTGATGAAGGAAGAGCAAAAGATCAGGCATTTAGCTTATTCAGGCGAACAAAAATTTCCGGCTTCGAGCTTTTCAAGGATAATCAAATGGTCACTATTGATGGAATTATCTCAAAAAATCCAGAAGACAAGTTACTCATAGGTTTCAATACCTTTAAACTAACCACATTCAATTCTCTTACTAAACCAAAAGGTATAACATTAAATGGGACACTAAATGGAGAGGCTACTCTTTCTGGACTGGGCGGAACTCCCAATTTAGAAGCTGCAATTAAGATTGATAGTCTCAATTTAAACAAAATAAGTCTTGGAAACCTAAAAATGAGTGCAGGGCTTGATAATTCATCAAAGCTCATCAATGTCAAAATGGATATTGTAGACAAGGGTAAAACCACTCTTGATATAGAAGGAACGTACAATGCCAATAGTGATCAGAATAGGCTAGACATGAATGTCTTGATGAAAGACAATGAGGTGGCACTTTTTCAGCCATTACTCAAAAACCTGGTTTCAAAAATGTATGGAAAGGTATCTGCTGAACTTACCATAAGTGGAAAACTTAATAACCCACAAATTAATGGCAATCTTTCCTTAAATGAAGCAGGAATGACCATAAATTATCTGAAAACTCCTTATAAAATTACAGATAAAGTTGGCGTTGAAAATAGCGTTATCAAACTAACAAACCTCAAATTAAAAGACATTAAAAACAATGAAGCCATCGCTAATGGAACCGTTGATATGTCTAATCCCAATAATCCAGAAATCCATTTAGATATTCAGGCTACTAATTTTATGGCTTTGAATACTACATCCAAAGATAATCCTCTTTATTATGGTGTAGCATTTGGTACCGGAGCCTTTAGCTTTAATGGTCCATCAAATGATATGAAGATTATTATTAATGCAAAAACAGAGCCTGGAACAATTTTTAACATACCGCTAAACTCATCTGCTACAGTGAGTAAAAATGATTTCATCACTTTTGTAGCCAAAGATTCATCCTTAAACAAACCCAAATTAACTTCCTTTAAAGGTCTTACCATGGACTTTGATCTTCAGGTTGATGAAAATACAGAAGTTAACATATTCACAGATCTGGGAAGATTATCCGGACGGGGCAAATCACTGTTCAGTTTAAATATTACCACGCTTGGAGACTTTGAAATGTATGGCGATTATCTGATCAGCAGTGGAAAATTCCAATTTACCGCACAAGACTTCATTAACAAACTCTTTAAAATTAGCGAGGGTGGTTCAATCCGCTGGACAGGCAATCCTATGGAGGCTGCTATAAACCTGAAAGCGTTATATGAAGTTCGCGCTGGTATTGATCAGCTGTATTTAGCGGCTGGGCGCCCACCACAAAACAATCAAAAAGTAGCTGCTGAGGCAGTCATGAATTTAAGTGGGCCATTACTTACCCCCAATATTGCGTTTGACATCAATTTCCCAGCTAATGCATCTATCAAAGATGAATTACAGTCCTATCTGAGTGATGTAAATAATACCAATCAACAGGCATTGAGTTTAATTGTAAGAAGGTCATTTGCCGGAAGTGCCGACCAGAGCAACGGAATTCGAGGTATCGCAACTTCAACATTCATCAGTGCAGGATCAGAATTATTCTTCAATCAGCTAAATACTATCCTAACTCAATCATTGAATCTGAATTTTGTAGACCTGAATATTAGGTCATTTAATGAAGCTAGTGCATCTCTCCGATTTTTAAATGACCGTTTGATACTTACTGGTGGTGTAACAGATAGAACTAACAATACACGTTCATTTTCAGATTTTTCAGTTATTGGAGGCGGGTCGCTGGTTGCCCATGATGTAGAGGCATTATATCTAATCAAAAAGAATGGAGATCTTGTTCTCCGAGCATCAAACAAATTGAATAATAATAGCTTTCTAAGCAACCTATCCAATGATGATTATGTAAGTGCAATAGGTTTGGTGTATCGTAGAGATTTCGATAGCTTCAAGGAGCTACTTGGCATCCTTATTGGAAACAAAAGAAAAGAAGAACGCGAAAAAAGTAATCAAAAACCTGTACAGGATATGAATGCAATAAAACCAGAAGAATTGGAGCCTAAAAAAGATTAAAAAAAAATTAACTATTCTTCATGATGGAATGACCCATCTTATCACGTTTTGTTTTCAGGTATAGTTCGTTATGAATATTGGATTTAATTTCAATAGGAATATTAGTTACAACCTCTAAACCATATCCAATTAAGCCAGAACGTTTGGTTGGGTTATTTGACATCAGCCTCATTTTCTTAATGCCAAGGCTTCTTAATATCTGGGCACCAATACCATAATCACGCTGATCCATTGGGAAGCCCAACTGTAAATTTGCATCTACTGTATCCAAACCGTTTTCCTGAAGATTGTAAGCATGCAACTTATTGATCAGCCCGATACCACGACCCTCCTGATTCATGTAAATGATTACTCCTTTACCTTCTTTCTCGATCATTTCCATTGCTTTATGCAACTGAGCGCCGCAATCGCAACGGCATGAGCCAAAAATATCACCAGTAATACATGAACTATGAACTCGTACAAGAACTGGCTCGCCTTCATCCCAACTACCTTTTATCAGAGCAAGATGCTGATCGCCAGTAGTTATTTGTGAATAAGCAACCATTTCAAAATCACCCCACTGCGTAGGTAATTTAACAGAAACCTCTTTTTTTATCAAAGATTCTGTAATTAACCGGTAAGAAATCAGATCCTTTATACTGATTATTTTTAGATCAAATTGCTTGGCAATGATCAAAAGATCAGGCAATCTAGCCATTTCTCCATCCTCCTTCAATATTTCAACCAACACACCGGCAGGTTCAAGCCCCGCCATGCTAGCAAGATCAACCGCAGCTTCTGTATGGCCAGCTCTTCGTAAAACACCACCATGCTTAGCTATTAATGGAAATATATGACCTGGACGGCCCAATTCTTCAGGAGTAGTTTTAGGGTCAATAAGTGCTAAAATTGTTTTTGAACGATCCGAAGCAGAGATTCCTGTTGTACATCCATGCCCAATAAGATCCACAGAAACTGTAAAATTAGTTTCATAAGCTGCAGTATTATTTCCAACCATCAAATCAAGTCTCAATTCCTTACAGCGCTCTTCAGTTAATGGAGCACAAATCAATCCACGTCCATGAGTAGCCATAAAGTTTATTATTTCAGGTGTTGCATTGGAGGCTGCTGTTAAGAAATCACCCTCATTCTCTCTATCCTCATCATCAACAACAATAATAACCTTACCTTCTTTAATATCGTTTATTGCTTCTTCAATTGTATTGAACATATCTTTTGGATTGTTTGGCGAGCGGTTTCAAATTGGATAATAAAAAATTACCTGTGCAATGCAACCGACGTAATTAGACTGTAAATTTAAGTATTTTTTTGCAGCTACGATTTCATATCCATTTAAATCCGTCAATGCTTTGCAATATAAATTAGAACCTATTTTCCAGGTTCTTAGCAAAGAGTCGTTTAAACCATCGCTTATAAAAATCAAGATCAAAAAGTGCCGAATCAACTGTTGCTTTATAGGTAAGAAATATCCCCAATGGAGTCAAGGTAAAGATCGCGATCCACATCCCAATAAAAGGCGAAAGTGTGCCTTCCTTAACAGATTTCTCTCCAATGGTTGAGATAATATGATAGAGTAGAAAAAACAATACTGACACCACTACGGGTAAGCCCAGGCCCCCCTTTCTAATAATTGCTCCTAATGGTGCACCGATAAAGAAAAGTACAAGACAAGAGAAAGCTAGCGTAAATTTTCTATTTAATTCGATTGAAAAACCCCGCATGCGCAAATTATTATCATCAATAAACAATTCTTTTCGACTTAAAACATCTTTTATAGATCTAATCTGATCTTTAGCTGTCTGGACAGATTGAATTCTTTTATTTTTAGGAACAATCTCCAAGACATCTTTATACTTTTCAATGATTTTTACTGGTCCTTTTGGGCTCAATGAGTCGGTACGATAGGTGCGTGCAAGGAGCGTAAGATCTCTATACGTTGAGCGAAGATTGCTATCCGCTTTAAGCTCAAATGAATCTCTGTAAAAATTAAGCTGTCTCAAATTGAGCATGGCATAATTAGACTTGAACAGTTCTTCGTCAGTTCGTTTTAGCTGGAAACCCGATAAATCAAATTTTTGCTCAGTTTCCTTAAATTCTGTCCGCATAAGCCTTTGCCTTGGATTATATGTACCTGTAGATCCAGGAGTCTCCTCATAACGCTTTCCATTCTTAAGCTTTAAGACCAAAAGCTGATTATCATCAGTAATGAACATCTGCCCTTCTTTAGCCATCAGCACATTGACATTGCCACTGGTTGTATTTCGCTCATAAATAAGAACGTCGTGGAGCGTTTGATCGGGATCCTTTTTCTTAACACGAATTGAATAACCAGGAATACTATTATTGAAAATTCCTTCTTTAATTAAGAAGGCTGCCTTTTGATTTCGAACATCATATAATAAAGAACCCATTTTCAGATTGGCAACTGGTAGCATATAATCAGAGAAAAGAAAGGCAGCAACACTGAGCATACTCACTCCAATGATTAAAGGCATCATGGCTTTTTGAAGGGAGATACCGGCAGACTTAATAGCTACGAGTTCGTAATTTTCGCCGAGGCTGCCAAAGGTCATAATGGAAGATAGGAGTATGGCTAGAGGAAGTGCCATAGCAACATTTGTCGCAGATGCATACATCAGCAACTCAAGAATTACATACCACTCAAAGCCCTTACCAATCAGATCATCGATGTATTTAAACAAAAATAACATCAACAAAATGAACATGACAATGAAAAAGGTAACAATAAAAGGCTTTAAAAAGGCCTTAAATACCAATAAGTGTACTTTCTTCACAGGTATAAAAATAGAGAAAATTTATCTCTATGCCCCTAATACGCTAATCAAATATTGAATCTGATTATCCCATATAAGCTTACGGTCAGTTATTGCATCTTCAGGTGCAAAATCAGTTATTGCAAGAGCAACATCATTGGTTAATTCGTCTTGAACAATTTCCATTTCAAAATAGCAATGGGGCTCATCGTCCAACCATTTAAATTTCACCAGTTTATTTTCTTTGATTGACAGTAATTTTGCTTTTTGCTGATCACCATCCCAGGTAAATGTATAAACTTGATCTCTGTAGGTTACATCATCTGCAAACCATTGAGCCAAACCATTGGGCTCATTTAAAAAGCCAAACAATATTTTAGGAGATGATTTTACCTCATATTCTACATTGAACTTTATCTTTTCTGCCATTCCTTTATTTATTTACATCGCTTGGCGACTTTTTTTTCTCATTAGTTTCTAAAGAAAAGTAATTTCCTCTATATTTGCAACTCTGTTTTTAAAGGCAGTGTTGTTTGAATTAGTTAAAGGCAAAAATATCTAGAATAATTTCCGGATTCGCCCTAAGATAAATCATTAACCAACAACAAACAAGACAAATTCGGCGGGGTAGCTCAGATGGTTAGAGCGCAGGATTCATAACCCTGAGGTCGGCAGTTCGATCCTGCTCCCCGCTACAATTTAAACGACCATTTACGTTAAATCGTGGATGGTTTTTTTGATTGTGTCACCCTCTTTTGTCACCCTGGTGCGTCACCCTGTGGTTAGTTAGAGGGTTTTCGCCTTTAGCTAAAATACACTTGATAATTCTCTTCGATTTCTTTTACTTCTTCATCTGTGAGCAAAGCAAATTCTTTTTCTTTTGCTCTTTTAGACAAAGAACCATCGTTTTGTTCTAAAAAGCGAATGAGTAAAGCCACCATCTTATCAGGCATTTGATAGTTATTGTCGAGCCATAATTTCATAGCATCGTATTTTTGCAAATAGGTCACTTCCTGTGGGATTATTTTGTGAATGGTATTATCTACACATTCACATAAGAACTCCGCTTGTGCAGTAGCGTCGAAATAACGGTAGTAATCTATGGTGTCGTTCAGTACGTTTACGTTATTATCTTTAGTTTTCTCCCATTCTATAAAGTCTAACAATGGATGTGAGTAGCTTTCCAGTACTTTTCTATAATCTTCTATTCGTTCTAAAATAGCAGCCGATACAGGGAAGATTATCCCTTGTGGACTATATTTCATTGCGGACAATAAATGGTGGATGATGTAGCGATGAATTCTGCCGTTTCCATCAACAAAGGGGTGTATAAACACAAATCCAAAAGCGATTGCTGTGGCGGTTAATAAGGGATGAAATCCTGTGCTTTCCATATGCTTAGAGGCCTCTAGTAATCCGCTCATCAGTTTTTCAACATCCGCTTGTTTGGATGAAATATGTTCTGGGATTGGTTCGCCAGTGGTTCGGTCATGTTCGCCTACAAATCCACACTCGGTACGATATCCCATAGACACAAACCTGCTATTTTCAATAACAATTTGTTGTAGTCGATATAATTCTTCTTTACTTAATGGTTTGCTTCCCGCTTGGCCTATTGCCTTCCCCCAACGAAGAGCTCTATTTTGTGTTGGATTTTCACCTTCTATACTGAAGGATGCTTTGGAATCCTTCAACAACAAAAAGGAAGATGTTCTCAATAATACATCTTTGTGTATACCTTTAATGGCCGCATTGATATTTTCAATTGTATTCTTGGCAATATATAGTTCTATTTTTTCGGTTTTGTTTATTAATGGGCAAAAGTCTACCGTTCCTGCAATATTATTTTTTATACGGTGTCGAGTGGAATTGATTGCCAAGGTTGAAGCATACTGTAACTCTTCATCAATTAGCATGACAAAATTGCCTTTATCTAAATCAGGAATGGTTAATCTTTTTTTCATCAACCATTCGTATAAAAACCATATTCTACGGCTGTATTGCCCTTGTGGCTCTATTTGAACGAGTCTTGTTATTTCATCCTCCTGAATTTGTTCAAACAGTTTTTTGAAAAACAACAGATTTACACCTTCATATTTTAAAGCAAACACCAATTGGTCATATAGCGTATCTTTCGGTTCATGTCGAGGTGTAAGTACTTGCCATCGGCTTGTTCTGTATTTTCTGTTTTTAGTGCTGATTAGTGCTAACATGTTAGGTATAGGCACAGCCAAACCATATGCTTCTATTATTGCTCCATAGCCCACTAATAAGCCTTCCTCAGGCGCTTGAATTCCGTGAAAAATACTTATTTCAAATGAAAAACGCTTATTATCCATAATATATTGTGAAATACGACTATTCAAAAATACATGAAAAATACTTATCATCCATGAAAAATACTTATTTTTTTAATGTTTATATGAAAAATAGATTTATGGAACTATTTGTTAATGAAAAAATTATCTCCCTGATTTCCCAATAATTTGAAGACTACTTGCGTCACCTTTCCGCGACACCTTTAGGTATGTTTTGACTCAAAATTGTCAATTTTATAAAATTAACTTATTGAAAATCAGTTATTTATGTTTAGATAGCGCTATTCATAATCCTGAGGTCGGCTTTCGATCCTGCTCCCCGCTACAACATAGCTCACAGAAATGTGGGCTTTTTTTTATAAAATGAATTATAACGCTGAGGTCGGCTCCCGATTATTCTCGGTTCAGTTCTAGCGATAGCTTTCGAGACTGCCCCACGCTACTAAAAGCTATTGATACTATAGTGTACTATAAAACACAAAAACCCGTACTAAGTCATCATGTTGCTTCAAATCAATTTTTTCATTTTTAATAAAATCGGCAATTTCAGCAGATTTTGATTTAAACAACTCCAAAAAATCTTTCTTGGAAGGCTTAAATTTCGTCATAACATTATCCTGAAATACATAATAAATGGCATTATCAATGAATTTTTTCTCTATTGTCGTCGAATTATAAGGCTTAACTTCTAGCAATGTTCTGTGGTTCTTAAACAATAGTTTAATTCCTCCATCAAATAAAACTTGGTAATAAGATTTCTTGTTAAAATTATCAATCTCCGGAAAACCATTTCTGTAAATCTGAATTTTATCTTTTAACGCCAATGAAAATCCGGCAACTGGAAAAGCAAAGCCTAGCATTGATCCATCTTTGGGGTTTTTAAAAAAAAGCTCATCCTTATAAAGGTTATACTTCAAATCTACATCCTTGTAAGAAACCTTGTTACCCTGCTCTACTATTCCCTTTGACCAATCATCCAATAAATACGGTGATCCTGAAATATCAGAACTTAAACTTTCAACTAATGGCTTACCCTTCAGATCAGATATATTTTGAATAAACTGAGCTTTTAAACTGAACGTAAATAAGAAAAAAATAATAATCGTAGTGTGAATTTTTAACATGACTGAGCTTTTATAAATTAGAACATATACTTTTTCCGAAAATTCTTCAGGACAAATAAATTTAAACACATATTTTCAAAAAACAACTATGTGTTGTATTTGAATACCATACTATTTTCAAAAAATCATAAATTCTTTAACGAATAGAAGTCGTGAATCATTCCTGATGTTTGATACTACCCTAGTAAAAACAAATCCTGATCAATTCCTGAAATGCTTCAACTAGAAATATGCATTTATCTTACTAAAAAACTGACCAATTAAATGGCTTTTTCTGTGTTCTTAATTAATTCCTTTATCAGTATCAAATAGTAGTAACAATATAGTATTGAGGTATGAAAACCTAGCCCAGCAATTTTTCAAATCAAATTTTTTCAACTCATTAATATTCCGTCTCTTAAAATATAGTAAATAAGCACACCATGCTTTTGCAGAACAAATCTGTTCAAACTATTTGCAGCTAATTTTTAAATTATTATTTGGAACAAGTCTAAATAAATTTTAGATTTGGCCTTAATTAGAATCATTCCAATTTGACTTTGAAGAATACATACATTATATGCCTGAGCATCTGGATAGGAATTGTGGGTCAGGCGTTTGGACAAAAAGCAAGTATAAAAGGTCAGGTTAACACTACAAAAAATGAGCCGGCTATTGGGGCAAATGTCATTTTAAAGGGTACTGTACGCGGAGTTCAAACCAACTCTAAAGGTGAGTATCTCCTAAAAGGGCTTGCATCGGGAAATTATACGATTGAAGTAAGCTACCTCGGTTTCAAAACTAAATCTTTTACTATTGAATTAGCTGAAAATCAAAATTCTACTAATAACTTTCAGTTAGAAGAGTATGGCTTAACTCTAGGTGAAGTTACTTTTTTAACCTCAAGAGGAATTAGGGGCAATGAAACTCTTACCGAAACAAAAGACTTCAGTATTTATGCCGGAAAAAAAAACGAAGTAATTAAACTGGATAATATCAATGCCAATCTGGCAATGAATAACAGTAGGCAGATTTTTGGAAGAACACCCGGCATTTCCGTTTGGGAAAACGACGGATCAGGTATCCAACTTGGTGTAGCATCTAGAGGATTAAGTCCTAATCGTTCATGGGAGTTCAATGTTCGAATGAATGGCTATGATATTACACCTGATCCAATGGGTTATCCGGAAGCATATTATACTCCACCTATGGAGGTTGTTGACCGGATTGAAATTGTACGTGGTGCTTCTTCACTCCAATATGGCCCGCAGTTTGGGGGCCTTATGAATTTCATTCTTCGTAAGCCAGATATTTCAACCCGCCTCACTTTTGAATCCCAAAATACGGTAGGAAGTAACGGACTTTTCAGTACATTTAACTACATAGGCGGTACAGAAGGCAGATTAAGCTATACCGCATACTATCAGAAACGTGTGGGCAATGGTTGGAGAGACAATGGTTATTTCAATACCGATCATGCTCATCTTGAATGGAGCTATGCGCTTACGAAAAAATTCAAGTTGAGTACTGAAATTACCTACATGACAACTAAAAGTCAACAAGCTGGCGGTTTAGGAGATACTCAGTTTCATCAAAATCCCAGACAAAGTTTGCGAAGCCGAAACTGGTTCAATACTCCCTGGCTTATTCCATCCATCAGCGCAGATTACATTCTCAATGATAAAACTAAACTGAGTTGGAAAACCTTTGGCACCTTTGCCGAAAGAAATAGCGTTGGTTTCGTTAAAGCAATCAACATTCCCGACGACTCAAGTAATAGGCAGGTAGATAGAGATTATTACAAAACCTACGGTACAGAATTAAGAATTCTTACAGATTATAAATTATTCGGATTAAACAACACTTTAGCAACTGGCTTAAGATATTTTAAAGGCCAAATTGATCGTAAACAGTTAGGGAAAGGTGATACTGGAAGTGAGATGAATTACGACCTGGCAGAGGGTTTGTATCCTCGCGATTTAGATTATAGAAACATTAACAGAGCGGCATTCGCCGAAAATATTTTTCGCATCAATAAAAAATTATTGTTTACAGCAGGATTGAGGGTTGAAAACATCAATTCACAAATGGAGGGGCGGTTCAATATCGTTAATGGACAAGACATTAACCTAAGTCCTGCCACACGGCAGCGTAATTTCTTGCTCTTGGGTGCAGGTGCAGAATACCACATCATACCCCGCTCTGAAATTTATTCGAATTTTTCAGAGGCATACCGTCCTGTTTTGATTTCTGACCTTACTCCACCCGCAACTACCGATGTTATTGACCAAACATTAAAAGATGCCAAAGGCTATAACTTCGATATTGGATACCGCGGAAAAATGAGCAATTTCCTAAATTTCGATATAAATTATTTTAACCTCCAATATAATAATCGAATAGGAACTATTACCCAAATAAGCAATGGTCAAAGCTATCAGTTTCGGACTAATTTAGGCAGATCGGTGAGTAAAGGCTTTGAGGCCTATGTTGAATTTGACCCAGTTTCAGCTTTCATGACCAGTCCAAAAGCAGGAAATCTAAGTATTTTTGCATCATTGGCATTTATAGATGCCACTTACAAAGATTTTAAAACCACCACCATTAACAACGGGCAAATTATAACAGGTAACCTTGCCGGAAACCGTGTAGAAAATGCACCTGCCCAAATAAATCGTTTTGGAGCAACCTTTGCTAAAAAAGGATTTTCTATCACCTGGCAACTAAGTTCTGTGGGTGAGACTTTCGCCGATGCTGCAAATAATCGAATTTCAAATACAGCTGCTACCACAGGGCTAATCCCTTCATATCAAGTACAGGATTTATCAGCTAGCCTTAAGTTTCTTAAAAACTATAATCTAAAAGCCGGCGTAAACAACCTCACGAATGAGCACTATTTTACCCGCCGCTCAGGAGGTTACCCAGGCCCGGGTATTTTACCTGCTGATGGCCGGATTGTTTACATTTCAGGCGGAGTAAAATTCTAATTAAGCTATTGACATAGAGAAACCCATAATATCCCTAATCATCGCCAGAACTCCTGATCCTGCTTAAGCCCACGCACTCCATAAATTATTGCCGGACTTCCAACTTCAAGAGCACCCAAATCAGGCGCTTTTTGGCGAAAATAATCATTGACGTTTGGAATAATAACACCGGCATCCACAGCCTTTCCCTTAGGATTAAGTTTAAAATTAAGATCTACTCCGAAATAAACAGGACTAGGCTTATCTGATTTAGCAGCTTGAATCGGCTTCTGAAGATTTTCAAAAACATCATAATCTAGTGTTATACCATGAGTTTCAAGACCACTAGCGTTAGTTAAACTCTGTAAAGTTTTAAATCCTTCTCGCTGCCCTTTTGGAGACAACCATACATATTGATTTTCGGGACTTTCAGTACCACGATTTGGCCTATACCCATTATAATCAGCTATAGAATATGGAGTTGTATAAGGAAATGCCGCAACAATTGTTGGCCCATCCGCACCAAGAAATAAATTATTTCGGTAGTTAGAATTTGGATGTCCACCTCCAGAATTGTTCTCTGTGATAAAGGTGTTATGGTAGACCATAAGCCCCGGTACCCCTCCATGTATTTTAAGTGCACCACCCTGTCCAATATTATACATTACATTTCTGATGTAGTAGGCGGGGCCCCCAAACACAGGTTGTGCACTTATTCCACTTTCTGCAGCATTAATTCCGCGATTTCGCATGATACGAATATTGTGCACACCGCCATCTGCTTCAATAAAATCATCGACCATCAGGTGTAAATCGTTATTATAAATATCAATCGAAACTGCTTTTAAGTCTTGTTCCTTTTCTGGGGTACCATAGGTTGAGACACCAATTGCATCGTGGAAGAAGGCAATGGAATTATTCGCAATTACATGCCCGGGGCCATAAATCATGATCCCATAGTAAGAATCCATTAGATGCGTTCCGTAAGGAATCAAACCCTCACGATGAGCGGCCCAACCGTACATCCTGTAACGATCATCGCGGCCAATTATAACATTATCCTGAATTAGAAAATTCTTTGAACCCGCAAATTCTGTCCGAATACCCTCGCCAACATCCTCAAAACGACAATTCCGTATGGTCAGATTGCTGGCACCCGCCAAATGTTTTCGACCTGCGTCAAAAACTCTGCCTACATTCCTAAACGTAAGCCCCTGAAAAATATGATGGTCGGTTGCCATCACATTAAATAAGTTAGCGGCTCCCGCTCCATCAAAGATAACCTCGCCATCACCCGCTGCCTCAATAACAATAGGGCGCTCCGCAGTACCTTTAGCTGTAAAAAAATATGTTCCATCGAATGGAATATTATTCCAATCAGGATAGTTAAGAAGTACCCCTTGATAAAGTCCGCCATGTATTTTAATAATATCTCCAGGTTGAACTTTATCTTCACTCACCACATACCAATCACCCTTAGTTTCTTTCGAACCGTTATATGCAGAAACTAAACCCGGATAATTAGGTTCTTCTTTCACACCCGTATAATATTGGGAATATACATGCCTTACTCTTCCTCCACTGGCAGCCTTAGGCTCAGCGCGTGTAGAAACATTAACTACCTTAACTAATTCACCTTCAACCCCATCGGGATCTTCTAATGTAAATCGGGCCTCATACTTTGTGTTTGAAGTAAGATCCAAAATACTGCCAGCAAACATATGAGGAGTTGTGTAATTGATTCCCGCTCTTTCGAGATGCTCGCCACCAATCCTAAGCAAAGGCATTCCCTTTTTCCATTCCTTAGCAGATTCTGCTATTCGATATTCAACCTTTACCGTTGCATTGCGGTTTACATCACCATCGATATACCATTCGAATCCTAAATTTTCAAGTGTTGGTGGTTCAATAATGAAATTTTTCCCTTTAACCTTGTCTTGAGCTTGTAAAAAATGTGGGAATAAAAAAAGTATGATAATAATTCCCCCAATTAAGTTTTGAAATAATCGACCATTAAAAAAGATTTTTTTTCTCAAGCTTTCCATTTGAACACAACATTTTTTCATTTTAGATAGATTTAATAGGTTAATTATTCAATTTAGATGATTATTTCCAGTATTTCAAAACCCCTATTACAATTTTAGAGGAATATATAAATATCGGGGTACTATTTTATTTATTTTCTAGATTATTTCATACTTAGACTGCATTCAAGATAATTAATTTGCTTCTATTTCTTATAGCATGCCATTTAACACTTAATAAATAATCCGACTGAATGATTCATAACACGATAAAATTATTTTCTTAGCTCATTCATATTCTACTTACAAACCTTCAGCGCCTAAAGGGTCTAGTTGAATCAGTTTTTTCAATGCTAAGTCCCGATAACAATCCGGAAGATCAAAATGCTTCAAAACTCCAGGAACCAGGGTTGATAATGGCCAGTTAAACTCTGTATTTTCAGCAATGGTGGTAAAACTGCTTAATGCATTTTTCAAAATGACATGTTTAACCTGTTCTGAAAGTACCGCAGCAAATGTTGCAGGAATTGTGCCCCAACCTTTTGCAGCTAGGTAGATTTCTTCATGGCCACAAGAAATAAGCCAATCAATTATTCGAAGCAAATCGAAAGTTTTTTGTCCGGTATACGGATAATTTAGCATGATACTATGTGCTGCATAAAAATAATCATTGCCATAGGCCCCAAAAAAATCATCAGCACAGGTATTAGGCCTTGATTCTCCGATTCCACGTACATCAAAAGCATAAACTGCTGAGTTTGGCTCTGAAAGTATAAGGTCTTTCAAAAATGATTCCCCACGTAATTCATGATCAGCCGAAAGATGAGAAACATACAGAATTGCCCGCCTGATACCTGCAGTTGGCCTAGAAATCAATTCGGTGTCAGATAAGCGATAAACCGGCAAGGCAATCCCCGATTCCGTCTCTACAGCATAAGTAGTAACATGCTTTTTGGGATACAATCGACCTGAATCTGTCCTTAAGATTCGATAATCAGGAGTACCAACACGTGTTGGAAGCTTCAAAGTAGAAACAATAAGCTTTTTCAAAGAATCTCCTTTGGGTGAACCTCTTTTTACTTTTAATTCCTGAGAGGTTTCTTTAGTGAAGGTTGCAAGCGTTCTCGGACCAGCCTCTCCAACCTGTCCATGAGGTGTACACCAGAGCAATTCAATATCTTCCAATTTTAGTTCAGGTTCTGATTTCGCATCAGATATTCCAGTAGTTTTATTGAACCAGGAATACATGGCCTCCCGGTTATGCTTTGAAAAACCATGGTATTCTGGACCGGCAAAAAATTGAATCTTATCTTCTGCACCCAGTAATTTATAGAGCTTTTTGAGCTCATTAAATGAATTTCGTGCGCCGCGAACGTCAAAGAAATCCTTTTCCTGACTTAAAAGTATCACAGGCTTTGGAGCCATAGCGGCGATAAAATCAAGATGATCTAATCCGAGACTTATTGCTCCAGGAGGGCATTGCTCTATGTCGGCCGGCAACTCATTCTTTAGATTGGTTTCAAATCCAACTACAAAACAGCTAGGTGCTGCCATGGTAAGACGCGGCTCAACTCCGCAGAGCCAGGTTGCTTGAGTACCACCACCCGAATTTCCGGTTACCCCGATATGTTTGGGATCAACTTCAGGTCTGCTTAATAAATAATCAACACTTCGAATACAGTCCCAAGTAAACCAAGAGCTTAAATATTCACCGTTCAGCATCATTTGTTTGCCGGTGTAATTATGTTCGGGCACCCCAATTCCATGGAGCGGTTTTAAATCTTTACTCAGTAGTTGCACCCGCTCCCCTTGACCTATCGGATCAAAAATCAACACTACATAGCCCTGACGGGCCAAGCCCTGCGCAAATGATTGATAAATTGGTGTTGCCTTTGCAGGATCACCATGGCCACACGTTCCGATCACCCCAGGCAGCGGAAAACTTCTACCCTTAGGTACATATAAATTAGCTGTTACCGGAAAACCAGGCCTGCTGTCAAAAATAATTTTCTCTATTTTATACGTATCTCTTTCAATAATTCCAGTGATTCGTGCATTTAATGGTGTTTTATCTGGCCAGGGGCCAAAACATTGAGCAATTTTAGATTGTACATCAAGAATATAATTCTCAGCATCCTGTTTTGTATTAAGAGAAGCACGTATTCTGGCAGAATTCCCTTGAAGAGCACCAATTTTTTTTTCAAAATGGTCTTGCATCATTCTGGGAGAACGATTGAACGGCTTAAGCACTTCTTCTGGTAAACTATTGCTTTCAGTACCAGTAATTTCTGCTTGAGCGGGCAAGACATTCACTCCGGTGAAACCCAAACCTGCCATTCCAGCAAGCTTGATAAAATTTCTGCGATTGTTCATCATATTGAATTCGAAATCTAAATAAATCATCCCAGATAATGCTGGAAATAAATACCTTCATTAACAAGCTATAACAAAAGTGTTCCGGGTAGCTCAATTTACATAATTGTCAAGTATTTTCAGAGCAAGATTTATTTTACTAAAGGATAACCACAAAAAATCCGCTGTACCTAAATGGATAGCGGATTTTTTATTGAGAAAACCAGATCAGCGGTCCTATTATTAAGAATAATTTCTATTTAGATTTAGAATTCGCCGATAAGTTTGTCTTTTCGGCCAATAATAAAGCATTATAGGCATTAACAACACCTCCTGAAACAGATATTTCACTTAGCAAAACTCTTTTATTGTCGCCATCTTCTTTGATTTTAACCTTTTGTTCAACTAGTGTTACAGATTTCATAATGATATCCTTTACTTGAATAGCAGTCAATTTCGGATAGTGAGACCATATCAATGCAGCTAATCCTGAAACTACAGGAGCCGCCATACTGGTTCCATCATTTTCCTTATACTTAGAGCCTGGCATTGTTGAGTTTATTTTCACTCCTGGAGCAAATACGTCAACAGTCTTACCCCCAAAATTGGAGAAAGTTGCAACAAGATCTTCATCATTTGTCCAGCCAGTAGCTCCTACTTCAATCCAGGCATCAGCAGTTCCCATCGTAACTCCGGTACTGTCAGTGAACAAACGCGTGGGGAAATTGTCTTCCTTTTCGGTATTCTTGGAGTCATTTCCTGCAGCATGAACAAGTAAAGCGCCTTTAGAGACAGCATATTTAATAGCCTCATCAACAACTTTTTTATCCCATGTATAAGATTTACCAAAACTCATATTCAATATCTTAGCACCATTGTCAACAGAATAACGAATGGCGTTAGCTACATCTTTATCCCGCTCATCACCATCAGGCACGGTACGAACTCCCATGATTCTGACATTGTTTGCAACCCCCTTAATCCCAATATCATTAGAACGTATTGCTGAAACAATTCCAGCAACATGAGTGCCATGTTCGGCATCCGGACCAGTAATATCATTATTACCATAAATTCGCTCATTACTATTCGAATAATCATCACCAACAGAATCTTTTCGTGGGTCAAAATCAACATTTAGATGATACTTAACTTCCGTACCATAATATTTTATACCATCCAAAAGTTCTTCATAGAATTTCTTGAAATCAGACTTTTTAATTTCAGGCTTAATAAATTTAATAACCTGACTCTGCATATCATTAGATGGTTTAAAATCGTTGAGGTCATCTAAAGTAGGATTTTGATTATTCATACTGGATGTAATTTCATCGAGGTATTTTTTAATCATCGTCGTATTCTGCAATCCCATTTGAGCTGATTGTAACTTAGCCATATAATCAGTAACCAATTTTTGATACAACTGAAATTCCTTTCGTTCCTTTTCATTAAAAGGAGTAGAATTCAAAGCAGAGGCATATTTAGGCTGATATTTATTGATCAAACGAATCAGCTCCATGTTATCATGATGTATATTGACTTTTGCAGAACCTATAAAATTCCAGCCATTAATATCATCTATATACCCATTCTTATCATCATCAATTCCATTACCGGGGATCTCTTTGGAGTTAACCCACATAATTTTCTTAAGATCTTCATGCTCTTCATCTATACCGCCATCAATAATAGAGACAATTACAGGACTAGAATTTTTTCCTTTCAATAGTTCTTTGTATGCTTTTTCAGTACTAATTCCGAAAACACCATCAGATTTCAAGTCAAGATTTTGCCAATTATCTTTTGGTTTTTCATCCTTACTGTTTTGGGCAAAAGTTAAAAATGGAAGTGAAAGCAGAGATGCTGTGTATACTAATTTACCAATACGATTCATGTTACTCTAAATAAAATAATTTTAAGCTCAATATAACGAATAAATATACGCTGCGGTATTCAATACTCGTAAAAAAATTGTTTTTTCTATCATCAATGGTCAGTAAACAAAAAAGCCTCAACAGTTTCCTGCGAGGCTTTCTATAAAATTGGGCACCGACCTACTCTCCCACCTTTTACGGCAGTACCATTGGCTCTGGCGGGCTTAACTTCTCTGTTCGGAATGGGAAGAGGTGGACACCGCCGATATAGGCACCTAAAGACTTTTGAGTTGTAGGTTCTAGGTTATAAGTTTTAAGTTTTCCGTCCTGAGACTTATAACTTATTACTTATGACTTATCACTTCACTCATAATATCTTAACATACCGGAAAAAAGTACTTGAATAAGAAAACAACAATATATTTAGCTACTACAAGTAGTAGTCTATCTGCCTTG
>NZ_JBIKSU010000097.1:0-5926 GCF_044348475.1 Daejeonella sp.
CCATTGTATTCCGTTTCATAAATAGCTTTTCCATAAGATGAAAGCCCAACAATTACATCTCCTGGACGAATTTGATCATTCGATAGGATGTCTGAGCGTTTCATCCGGCAGGTTACAGTAGAATCGACAATTAGGGTCCTAACAATATCTCCAACATCTGCAGTTTCGCCTCCAGTAGAGAAGATCCCAATTCCAAGATCACGTAATTCAGATAGAATTTCTTCTGTGCCATTAATTAGTTCGGCAATCACTTCGCCTGTTACCAAATTTTTGTTTCGACCAATGGTTGATGAAAGCAATATATTATCAGTAGCGCCTACACATAATAGATCGTCAAGATTCATAATGATAGCATCCTGGGCAATTCCCTTCCATACAGAAATGTCACCTGTTTCTTTCCAGTATACATAAGCTAATGAAGATTTCGTTCCTGCGCCATCGGCATGCATGATATTAAAATATGCATTATCAGATCCCAAAATATCAGGAATGATCTTGCAAAAGGCCTTTGGAAAAATTCCCCTATCTATATTTTTGATGGCATTATGCACATCTTCTTTATCAGCTGAAACGCCGCGCTGGTTATATTTTAGGTCTGACATGAATGCAAAAATAGCACTTAGATTTGAGATTTGAGATATGAGATTGGAGATGTGAGGTATGAAGTATGAGATGTGGCTGTAAACAACAAAGTTCTGCCGAAGCAGAACTTTGTGTTTCAATACTCAATACTCAATACTCAGTACTCAATACTCAATACTATTTCAGGAACAATAATTCTCTGAATTTAGGCAAAGGCCATTTTGAATCATCCACTAATTGCTCAAGTTTATCAACATGGTAGCGGATTGGATCAAAGAATGATTTAACTTTCTCATCGTATGCAATAGATTTATCTCGTATATCTTCGATGTTATTCGCTTTTTTACGCTCATTAACCATTTCAAGGTTTGCTGTTCTAATAAAGTTAACATGCCCTGATATCTTCTTAATAATATCAAGCTGAGCTGCATAGGTATCTTCACCAAGACCAAGATCTTTTAGCCCCTTCACATTATCGATAAGAGTTGTTTGGTAATTGATCGCTGTTGGAATAATTACATTGTCAACCAAGTCACCCATTACTCTAGCTTCAATTTGAAGTTTTTTGAAATAGCTTTCTAAAAGTATTTCATGACGTGCATGCGATTCGCGTTTGCTGAATACTCCGGTATCTTGAAATAATTTATCTGTTTTAGGATCTAATAAAACATCAAGTGCTTTTGGTGTAGTTTTGATATTTGACAATCCTCTTTTTTTAGCTTCTTCAGCCCACTCGTCACTATAACCATTGCCTTCAAAACGGATAGCTTTAGATTCTTTGATGTAACGTTTGATCACTGTCATGATCGCAACATCTTTTTTCTCACCCTTTTTGATCAGTTTATCAACTTCTGCCTTGAACTTATTTAACTGATCTGCAACAATCGTATTAAGTATTGTCATTGGATTGGCAGAGTTAGCTGATGAACCAACTGCACGCAATTCAAATTTATTACCTGTAAAAGCTAATGGTGAAGTACGATTACGATCCGTGTTATCTAATAAGATCTGTGGTATTTTTGGAATATTAGTCCATAATGATGGTTCCTGCTTCATTTTGTTGGTTACTCTTGATGATTCAATTTCATCTAGCAGGTCATTTAGCTGACTTCCAAGGAACATAGAGATGATTGCTGGTGGAGCTTCATTAGCACCTAAACGGTGGTCATTATTGACAGATGCAATAGATGCTCTCAAAAGATCTGAATATTCAAAAACTGCTCTGATTGTATTTACAAAGAATGTAAGGAACATCAAATTGTTTTTTGGAGTCTTTCCAGGAGATAGCAGGTTTTTGCCTGTATTTGTAATTAATGACCAGTTATTGTGCTTACCTGAACCATTTATACCTGCATAAGGTTTTTCATGCAACAGAACTTTGAAATTATGTCTGCGAGCAACTTTATCCATCAAATCCATTAACAAAGAATTGTGGTCAATGGCAAGATTCATTTCTTCGTATAATGGTGCACACTCAAATTGAGAAGGAGCAACTTCATTATGACGGGTTTTCAAAGGTATACCTAATTTGATGGCTTCTGTTTCAAAATCCTGCATATAGGCAAGAACACGTTCAGGAATTGATCCAAAATAATGGTCATCTAATTGCTGATTTTTAGCAGACATATGTCCGAATAATGCTCTTCCGGTTAGATAAAGGTCAGGTCTTGCATTAAATAAGGCAAGATCAACAAGGAAATACTCTTGTTCTATACCTAATGAACTATTAATTTTTTCAATGCTTTTATCAAAGTATTGTGCAACTGCAACAGCTGCTTTATCCATTAAACTGATAGCTTTTAATAAGGGAGCCTTATAATCTAAAGCTTCACCAGTATAAGAAACAAATACTGTTGGTATACATAAGGTAGTTCCAATGATAAAGGCTGGCGATGATGGATCCCATGCAGTATAACCACGTGCTTCAAAAGTACTTCTTATTCCTCCGTTTGGAAAACTTGATGCATCCGGTTCTTGTTGTGATAAGGCTTCGCCAGAGAATTTTTCTAAACCTTGACCATCTGAACCGGGCTCAAAGAATGAATCATGCTTTTCTGCTGTGGTTCCTGTTAATGGCTGGAACCAGTGGGTATAATGTGATGCTCCTCTGGCCATTGCCCAAGATTTCATAGAAGATGCAACTTGTTCTGAAATACCTCTGTCAATTGGTGTTCCCGAATTGATTGATTCGATAATACTATTAAAGGCTTCTTTAGATAAACTATCTTTCATTTTCTTCTGATCGAAGACATTACTTCCATAAAAATCGGAAAGTTTTGATGAAGGCATTTTTACTTCAGGAATTGTCCTTGAAAGTACTGCATTTAGTGCTTGGAATCTTAAAGATGACATTGTATGGCTGGGTTTTAATTAATTTTTCATAAAAATAATCGTTTCATCATAAAAATCAATAAAAAAATCAATAAAAATTAAATTATTTGATAAAACTTTAGAAGATATTCAAATTTTGATTGCAAATTCAAGAAATAATACCAATTAATTCATAAATAGACAATAATTTGTTCCTTTTTATTTGTCTATTATACTTAAAAGCAAAATAGTTTAGTGTATATCAATTATTTTGAACAAAGTATTGAAGTTTAGTCAAACCTCTTATCCATTAGAATAATGTATCCAATATTCGTATAATTTTCATAGGTTTCTTTACTTTTGAGATGGCTTTCAGAAAAGCAATTAATTCATTTTTTATATCCTAATTAGCACTTTACCAAGAAATTATAAAATCATATGCTCAACTTGAAAGGCGTACATCATGTTGCAATTATTTGTTCTAATTACACCTTGTCTAAGCATTTTTATACCGAAATACTAGGGTTAAAGATTTTACAAGAGGTATTTAGGGCAGAACGTAATTCATATAAACTTGATCTTGCAGTGAATGGAGTGTATCAGATTGAATTATTTTCATTTCCAGATCCTCCTGAAAGGCTATCGCATCCAGAAGGAAAAGGTTTAAGACATATTGCTTTTGAGGTAGATAATTTGTCTGTATCAGTTGCCGAACTTACTAAAAATGGAATTCGGACAAAAGAAATTAGAATTGATGAGTACAGCCGGAAAAGGTTTGTTTTTTTTAGCGATCCTGACGGGCTTCCAATAGAGCTTTACGAAAGCTAATGGCAAGTTTATTCCATTTCAAGCAGTTTTGTATTGATCAAACTGATTGCGCAATGAAAGTTAATACAGACGGTGTTCTTCTAGCTGCAATTTTAGATACTGTTGCACCCACTAAAATACTTGATATAGGTACAGGCACAGGCTTGATTGCACTAATGCTTGCTCAAAGATTTCCATCTGCTATAATTGATGCTGTAGAAATTGATGAAAACGCAGCAAGAACTGCAAAAAAGAATTTTTTTGCATCTCCTTTTTTTAACAGGCTTAGTTTATTTCATTCTTCAATGGAACATTATTTATTGAATGATGATGAGCAGTATGATTTGATAGTTTCAAACCCTCCATTTTTCATTAATTCTTTAAAATCTGAGGATCCGGTTAAGGGTATAGCCAGACATACCGATTACTCTTTTTTTGAAAATTTACTAAAGGAATCAGCAAATAAATTAAGTAAAAAAGGCTTTTTATATCTTATTTTGCCAATTGAAACATCGAAATTGATTGAAAAGTTAATGGCTTAAGTATCCGAATTAAAGATTATTAATGAGATTTTGGTGCATTCTTTTGCAGAATCAAAGCCGCATAGAAAGATATTACAGATTGGTTTCAATATTTCTGAACCAACCGTTAAGAATTTTGTTATCTATGAAAAGGCTGGTATTTACACCACAGAATACCGAACGTTGTTAAAAGATTTTTTAACAATTTTTTAATTTATTTTAGAATAATGAGGATTGGTTTAATTTCAGATACGCATGGTTATCTTGATGATGCAGTTTTTAAACATTTTGATCAATGTGATGAGATTTGGCATGCAGGTGATTTTGGAACCATTGAGCTTGCCGATAAGTTAAATTCATTTAAGCCATTGCGAGGTGTTTATGGCAATATAGATGGAAGGGATATTCGTTCGGTTTATCCCGAAAAGAATAGATTTGTTTGCCAAGGCATTACGGTTCTGATGACACATATTGGTGGTTACCCAGGTAAGTATGATCCCCGAATCCAGGAAGAAATACAAAACAATCCTCCCGGATTATTTATCTCTGGGCATTCACATATCTTGAAAGTAATGTCTGATAAAAAAGCAAATTTTTTACACCTGAATCCAGGTGCTGCAGGAAAGCATGGTTGGCATAAAGTTCGCACATTGCTTCGATTTTCTATTTCTGAACAAAAAATCTATAACTTAGAAGTGGTAGAATTAGCAAATAGATAACGTACAAATTACACGAAGTATATGCAGGCAGTATTAACATTGGGGCAGTTTATAATAGAAAAGCAGAATGATTTTCCATATGCTAAAGGTGAACTATCCCGACTTCTCCGTGATATCGGAATTGCCTCAAAAATTGTAAACCGTGAAGTTAACAAGGCTGGCTTATTGGATATTCTAGGTGATGCCGGTTCTATCAATATACAAGGTGAATCACAAAAGAAGTTAGATATGTTTGCTAATGAGCAGTTTATATCAGCCTTACAAAGTGGTGGAGAGTGTTGTATTGTAGCTTCTGAAGAAAATGATGAATTTGTTTATATTGATGGAGAGGTTTCAAAAAATGCAAAATATATAGTTGCAATCGATCCTCTTGATGGTTCTTCAAATATAGATGTGAACGTGGCAGTAGGAACTATTTTTTCTATTTATAGACGAAAATCTGCAGATGGAAAAGCTACTATTGCCGATGTGCTTCAAAAGGGTACCGAACAGGTTGCAGCGGGGTATGTTATTTATGGTTCATCAACCATGCTCGTTTACACAACTGGAAAAGGAGTGAATGGCTTTACACTTGATCCTTCAATTGGTGAATTTTGTCTTTCTCATCCCCAAATGAAAATTCCTGATCATGGCAAAATTTATTCTATTAATGAAGGAAATTACGTCCATTTTCCTGAAGGGGTCAAAAAATATTTAAAATACTGCCAAATTGAAGATGTAAATACTTCAAGACCTTATATATCTCGATACATTGGATCAATGGTGGCAGATATTCATAGAAACATGATAAAAGGTGGCATCTTCATCTATCCAACAACTTCGAGTGCCCCAAATGGTAAACTTAGGCTTGTTTATGAATGTAATCCGATGGCATTTATTATTGAGCAGGCAGGTGGGCGTGCCACAGATGGTTTTTCAAGAATACTTGATAAAGATGTTGACTCTCTACACCAGCGATCTGCAATTTTTATTGGTTCCGAAAATATG
>NZ_JBIKSU010000030.1:0-24213 GCF_044348475.1 Daejeonella sp.
TTTTGCGAAGCGTTGGCATTTTGTCTTTCGTTTTCTGTCGGTTTATATAGCTATGTTGGTCGTCATAGGGTTGCACATAACGTTTTGCGGCTTGGCGAAGGCGGGGATTTTCAGCACTAAATTTCATTAGATGCACAAAGCTTAAATTTAGCACTTCACTATCATAGAAGCACGAAACCCCCGCTTTTGCAAAACGGCTGTTAGCGGTTCGGGCATTTTTCTTTTGGTTGTTTTTTCATTTATCCTCCTGATGCAATAATTGTCATATAGTAATTTATGCAGTGTAAAATTGTAAGCAATAATAATTCCTTTTTATCAAAATTGTCAAAATTTCGAGTTGTTTCAATATTATAGTCATAATTAAGTTTATTCCACTTAAAATCAGTTTCAGCAACTATTAACTCGTTTTTGTCGGTGTCAATTAGAACAAACTTACTACTCAAAAGACCATTTAATTTCAAAAGATAAGTGTCTTCCTTATTTTCGAAAAAAGTTTTGATAATTATTCCTTTCCAACCCATTTTAAACTCTAATAAAGTTTTTGTTTCGTCTTTCAATTCAATTTCAGAATCCCAAAATCCTTTTGGTTCTAGTTGATATTTTGCACCGTCAGATAACAGAATTTCGGCATTGAAAGAATACCATTTTTTGTAAATTAATTCTCCTATTGTTTGATTTTCAAATGTTAAGCTGAAATTTTGAGAATTTGTTGAGTTTGCTTTGTATTGTCCCATTTATAATTTATTAAATTGATGTTTTTTGAGTTCGGTTTTTGCCTGACCGCTAACGGTTTGCGTGTATGAGAAGTAGCGGATTGAAAAGCACTTCACTTTCGGTTTTGCACAAAGATAAATAAAAGCACAGACCTTCGATTTACCACTTCACCCGCTATTTCTCATACACGCTGTTAGGTGCTGGCGTTCTGGTCTTTATATTCTTCCACCTGCTCCAACAGTTCCATAGATTTCATTAATGGTGTCCATTCTTTTCCACTAAAAATAAGTTGAAACCATTTCTTATTTCTGTTCTCATATTTAATGTTGAAGAATAGCCAAATAGCAATCACAGTAAATGAAAGTGTAAAAAACAAAGTCATTATCCATTGTAAAATACCCCAATCTGTTAGCATAGTTTCGTTCCACCAAAAAGTTGTCCAAACAGGAAGTTGAAGAAATAGAAGACGAGTTACCCAAAGCGTTGATATTTTTAGGCTTGACAATTTCTCTTGTGTCTTAATAATCGGTTCTGTTATATCTATTTGGTAAATAGTGATAAGCTGATAAAGGTAAATATATAATGAAATGGCGGTCAGCCCTACTTGTATTGAAGCCGAAAATAGAAAGAACTTATTCGCTTCATTAAATGAGTTTAAATAAATTGAGCTCAAAGCAATTCCCCCAATACCAACCCATAAAATACCAACAAATAGAGCAAAAACTTTAATTGGTTTCATTGAGCCTAAAATGCTATAAATCTTTATACGGGCTATCTCTTCGGTGTTTTTCTTGTCGATTACAAAGCTCTTTTCCAATTTATCATTGGTAGTTTGCCAAAGTTTTTTTATTTCTAATTCGTCCATTGCTTTAAGATTTTAATTGAGAAAATCGTGTCTTTAATTTGTTTTTGATACGTCCTATTTTCGTTCCTACATTGCTTACCGAAATTCCTAATATCTCAGCAATTTCAGTGTGGCTTTTGTCTTCCAAGTACAGTATCATCAGGGCTTTGTCTATCTCTTTTAGTTCGCTGATAAATTGGTCCAATAAATACAACTGTCTTTCATTTTCCGATTTGTCTTCGACTGGGGTTTCTATCAATTGCTCAGTCAGCTCGGTATATTTCTTTGATCTTGTTGAACTTTTACGATAAAATGAGATAGCGACATTCAGTGAAATACGATACAACCAAGTTGAAATTTTAAACTGGTCATCGTATTTGTGAATAGACTGCCAAATCTGAATCATCATTTCCTGTATGAGGTCTTGTCGGTCATCTGCGTTTGGGCAGTATGCACGGGCAACCGTGTATAAAATACCTTTGTGTTGCTCAATGATATTTAGAAAATGTTGTCTTTGTTCCTTCTCGTTCATTTATTTTAACAGGTTTTTAACCAATACACCCAATTATTCGCACAAGGGTCAAAAAAATCACAGTCGGCAAGAAAAAATCTTATTTCTGAGGTTTGGCAGATTGTCAAAAGTCGTTTGTTTCGAGATCAGCGCGATGTTCCTTTACGCTTGCACCTAACTCCCTTATACCCGAAACAAACCTTCGCTTATACACCCAATTGCAGCGGCAATGGCGAAATTTTGTTTCGTTTATAGTAAACCTCAATATATTGTTTTTATTCTTACAAATCATCAAATGGACTCTTAATTTGTTGTAAGCTTTTTGTACTAACATGGGTATATATTTCGGTCGTTTTGCTGCTATTGTGTCCCAATAACTCTTGTATGTAGCGCAAATCGGTACCGCTTTCTAAAAGATGAGTAGCATAGCTATGTCTTAGCCAGTGCAAGGTGGCTGGTTTTGTAATACCGGTTTTTTTTAAGGCTTGTTTTAGAATTAATTGTAAGCTTCGGGCATCATAAGGCATACCCATTGTTTGTCCCTCAAATAAATAGATTTGTGGTTTGTATATTTTATAATATTCTCTCAACATTTCTAATATTTTGGGGCTCAAGGGTACAATCCTATCTTTTTTACCTTTTGCGTTTTTTAGTAGTACAATGTTTCTTTTTGAATCTATGTGAACAGGCTTTAAATCTAATAATTCGCCACAGCGTAACCCACAACTGTAGATCAGTGAAAGCATTGTTTTGTGCTTAAGATTTCTATGAGCTTCTAAAATAGCTTTTACTTCTTCCTTGCTTAACACGTTAGGCAATACTTTTTCGCGTTTTGGTCTGTGTATTTTATCTATTTCAATGGTGGCATCTTTTATAATTTTAAAAAATAATTTAATAGCATTCACTAATTGGTTTTGGTATGACGAAGAAAGATTATTTTTTAAAATATATTCGTTATTGTATCTTATA
Organism: Daejeonella sp.; assembly: GCF_044348475.1. Lineage (GTDB taxonomy): Bacteria > Bacteroidota > Bacteroidia > Sphingobacteriales > Sphingobacteriaceae > Daejeonella. Next base: position 3,039 of record NZ_JBIKSU010000030.1, read on the forward strand.
ACGTCATCATGAGTAATGTCTTTAATTGCTTTTGTATTACAAAAAATCAAAAATGATTTTAAAGCTTCACTATAAGTTTTAAGGGTACTTTCGCTGTAGCGTTTTGATCGTAGCCATTGCTTGAATTTCTCTATTTGAACAATTCCTTCTTCAGACGGTAGGTAATTGGAGCTAGGGGCTATTTTAAATCGCTTTCTGTTTTCTTCAGTATCGGGGATGTGCCAAACTTTGTTTTGCTGACTCCATTGTGCACCTTCAATTTTTCTTATTCGGCTAATTAATTCTTGGCTATTTTCAAAATATACCGCAATTCTCTCAACACGATCATGCTTAATCAGCTTGGCTTGCCATTTTATAGAACTCATATCTTTTCCATTTTTTTCACGATCAGTATTTCATCTTTATTTAAGAATAGAAAACCATAATCATAACAGAAATAATAGGTATTTCCATTTTGGGTTTGGAGTAGATGGGTATGGTAATCAGGGTTAAAGCCATTGATTAAGAGCTTATCTTTGCTGGTGCGCACTTTTTCGCCAATGCAAATCCGTGAAAGTACTGTATGGTTCTTTCTTAGAATACTGTTAATAGGGCCTATACAACCGTGTTGCCCTGCTTTCATACGGTTATTAAAATTGCTGCGGCATTGGTCATCGCAGAATTTTTTATCGCTGCGGCCTCTCAGCGTATTGCTGCAGTCTAAACATGCTCTTTCCATATTCCTTTGATCTATTAGCATGAATGTACCATTAGTCAGGTAAATCGGTTATAAACGTATGTATCCGTTTAGTGTGCGGTTAATTTTTATCAATCTTCTCACCTTCGAATTGTCATAACCAGGTGGTTTGATTTTTATAATTAATTAAAAACGTAAGAAGATGAGTAATCTTAGAAACAGTGTGCGCTTAATGGGATTTTTAGGAAATGATCCGGAGGTAAAAACCATTAGTGAAAAAAAGAAGGTGGCTAATGTATCAATTGCCACAAATGATTCGTATCGGAATGATAAAGGTGAGAAAGTGGAAGAAACTCAGTGGCATAACCTAGTGTTGTGGGATCGTTTGGCTAGCCTGGCAGAATCTTATCTGCACAAGGGTTCAGAAATAACGGTAGAAGGTAAATTAACGAGTCGTTCTTATACCGATAAAGAAGGGGTGAAGCGTTATGTCACTGAAATTGTGGTGTCTGACTTACAGATGCAAAGTAAGAAATCTCAAAGCTAAGTATTGTCCGTTTAAGAAAGCGGCCAATACTGTTTTAATAGCTATGGTCTTGTTTTTTCTAAGACAAGTCTTGAGTGGATTTCTTAATCTTGCGGAATCGCGTTTGCAACACGCTAGTGTTTAGATGTCGGTTCTGCAAGATATTTTGATCGCTTGTCTTTTCTTTTTCTGTTTTTTGTTTTCTGTTTTTTGTTTTTTTGCTCTCGCCTAAATAGCCTAGATCAATTGTAGTCAATGATGTTAATGTTATTTTTTGAGACAAACATTTAAACATTGTTTTAATAAACCATTAATTTTAATAAACTATCAATTTTATTAGTTGAAATTCTTAAAGTTCTCTCTAGTGTATAATCCTGGGCGAGCATGGTCTCCTTCTTGAAAAGCAATATCTACTTCCTCAATACCCTTAAATTCAGTCAGTGAAAAGGTAACTTCCGCTAAATAGGCCATTGCGCCTTCTGTTCCCGATTCTCTAGTTAGGTAGGCGGCATCTTCAATTTTTACAAAAGCGCGTTTTCCTTCTTGCTTCAGCCATTCAAGTTTTATTTGTGGGTATTTAAAATTGATGGCATCCACCATGTCAACTGGCTCCAGATTGAACATATCAGCCTCTGGGTTTTTTTTGATTTCCATTAACTGAGTACTGTCATTTAGTTCTACACTCCACGGAACAATCAGCGTTTTACCTAAATCTTTGAGCGCAGCAGACTTTGTGCTTGTATTTTTATCAGTAACTTTTGTTGAATCGGTAACACAAGACCCGATTATGAAAATTGGAATTAGTAGCACTAAATAGCGTTCTTTTTTCATGTGTTTATTTTAGGGTGTAGTATGAGCAACCGGAATGATTTTACCATTAAAAAATTTATGTCCGCTTAGCGCAAAATCAGCTATATATTTACCCATTTCAAAGGCTAAAACTGGCGATTGATAATCAGGGAATGCTTTTTCAAGCATTTCGGTTTGGGCTGAACCCAATGCCAGACAGTTTACGGCAATCTGTTTATCAGCAAACTCTATGGCTAGGCATTCGGTTAAGGTATGAAGTGCTGCCTTACTGGCAGAATAGGCTGCAAGTCCAGGAAATTTCACACTTCCCTGAAAGCCACCCATGCTTCCTATATTTAAAATATGGCTCTTTGGAGGCATTAATGGAGCCAAATGCTGGATCATATTGATGTGTCCTAAAAGGTTATTCTGAAGCATTTCTACAAAATCAAGCTGCGTAGTTTGCATGAAACTTTTGTTGATCAGTGATCCTGCATTATTGATCAATACATCTACAGTGCCTAATCGTTCTTTTACGTAAGGAATGAGTGTATTTTCATAGTCATCATGAGCAATGTCAAATTTGAGTACATGTAATTTACATCCCGGATTTAAGGCAAATGCAATTTCCTGTAATTTATTTAGTTTTTCTTCTGATCTGGCTAGGGCTATGATTTGATGATGCTGATTTCCTATCAGCTCGATAACTGCCTCGAATCCAACGCCACTGCTTGCACCGCTTAGTATAATATTCATAATAAATTCTTTATTTATTGTTCCTGCACATTAACAATTAGATAAAATGCTCTTTAGATTTTTAACCCATAGATTATTAAAATCGCTACATGCATTCATTATTAATTGGTTTTGCAAGAATTGCTAAATAAAGTTACCAAATTTTTTGGCTGCTGGGTTTTATGAAGGTCTATATTTTGTCAAAAGCAAAGCGGTAATTTTGTATTTTTGAGACAGATATGAATAAGAAAAAGCGAATTCTGATAACAGGTGCAGCTGGGTTTATTGGAAGTAACCTGATTAACAGTTTGTTACAAAGCGACAATGTTCAGGTAATTGGCCTGGATAATTTCGATGATTTTTATAGCCGGGAGCAGAAAGAAAAGAATATGTCGGCTTTCATTTCCAATTCAAACTTCAGCTTTATTGAAGGTGATATCAGGAATATGAATGATCTTTTAGCCTTGTCAGAAATTGATGTGATTGTTCACCTTGCCGCAAAAGCAGGGGTAAGAACAAGTATTAAAAATCCTATTCTTTTTCAGGATGTGAATGTATCCGGTACCCAAAACCTTTTAGAATTGGCCCGCCAAAGAAATATCAAACAGTTTGTATTTGCATCATCTAGTAGTGTTTATGGGATTAATCAAAATGTGCCCTGGCATGAAGAAGAAAAACTGATGCCGATTAGCCCTTATGCTTCAACTAAATTATCTTGCGAGATGCTGGGCCATGTTTACCATCATTTATATGGAATCCGTTTTTTAGCACTTCGTTTTTTTACAGTTTACGGACCTGCACAGCGTCCCGACTTGGCTATTCATAAATTTTTCAGTTCTATTTCTAAAGGGCAGGCAATCCCTGTATTTGGAGATGGGTCAACCAGCAGAGACTATACTTTTGTGGATGACACGGTGCAGGGTATTAAGTCAGCAATAGGTTATGACAAATCTGATTTTGAAATCATTAACCTTGGGAACCACCAAACAGTTACATTAAGCGAATTAATTTTGGCAATAGAAAATATCTGCGGAAAAAAGGCCATTATTGATCGTCAGCCCGAGCAAGCTGGCGATGTGCCCCAAACCTATGCAGATATTAGTAAAGCTCAGAAATTATTAAACTACCACCCTGAAACTAAACTTGAAACCGGTTTGCTCAAATTTTATGAGTGGTATTTGGATAATCAGAAATCAGTTTAAAAGAGCCAATCATACAATTACCCTTTTGATTGCTGATTCTATCTATTTTGCAATTAAAATAATAGTATAATTTTAGCATTTACACGTTTTAATGCCTAATAATTAAATCATAAAGGTTTAATTATTGTTTATTCAGTATCAAGATCCTGCTTCATATCCAATTTATTTATACCGATCTCTTTTGGGTTAAAAACAAAATAAATGCCACTGAATGATAATAGGGCCGATATGCAGTAAAATAAAAGGCTAATGATTACGGCCAAATGTTGATCCAACTCAAAGTACTGAGCACCATAAACAAATACCAACTCTCTTGCGCCTAAACCGCCAACGGTAAATGGAAATATAGCCACTAGTGATGATACCAAAAACATGAAGAGATAAGGTGAGAATTTGCCATCAAAGTTTAAGGCGTAAAGTAAGAGAATAACCGAAACTAGTTGCATCGATTGAACCAATAAAGCCTTGGTATGGGTTATAACAAAATTATTGCTGTAATCTTTAAAAAACTTTCTCATTACCGCATAATAGGCTATGGTGCCAATTGTAACCACTAAAACCGGAGCCCAATTTGGAATCCCAAGGTGAGGAATGAAAATAACCAGTGCCGAAATAATTAGGCCTAATGCCCATAATCCACTTAGGCGGTCAAAAAAGATAGCCTGGAATAATCTGCGACCTTTAATCTTGAATTTTTTACGCAGCATAAAAATTTTATAGCCATCTCCTCCTATGCCCCCTGGTAAAAAAAGATTATAGAACATTCCCAATAGGTAGATTTTGAAATTAAAGACCTCCGAAATTTTTAAGCCCATCCCTTTGAAAAAGGTATTCAATCGGGAAGATGAAAATAGTTGCGAAATTACGAAAGCTATAAAAGCTAAAAACAGGAATAGCGGATTAGACTTACTAAAGGCATCTTTAAGATCATTAAGCTCGACCTTTTTTGAAACCAGATATAAGGATAATCCTGTTATTGAAATTTTTAACAGGAGCTTAACGATGTTCCAGATCTTCTTTTTTTCCATTAAAAATTCTTCTTACCTGGTAAGTTTTTCTGTTTGTGCCTTCAAAATAGGTGCGTACATTAATTTCAGCTAAAATTCCAAAGGTGATCAATTGTATTCCTCCCAATAAAAATATAAGACCTAGAATCAGGATCGGTTTTCCCCAGATATCTTGTCCCATTAATTTGAGGATAAGTAAATAAGTATTGATCAAAATGCCAAGTCCAAATGAAATAAAACCAAGGCTTCCAAATAAATGCATTGGCTTCTGTATATATTTCCGGAAAAAAACCATGGTGATGAGGTCGGCCATGACTTTGAATGTTCGGTTTAGGCCATATTTAGAGTTTCCGTGAATGCGTGCATGATGTTTTACATCAACCTGTGTGATGCTGGCTCCCTGAAGCTTAGCAAGTACAGGGATAAAGCGATGTAGCTCGCCATAAATACCGAGATCTTCGGCAATCTCACGTTTAAACACCTTAAGCGTGCAACCATAATCTTTGATGTAAACACCTGTCATTCTTCTGATTATGGCATTAGCTATTTTTGAAGGGATTTTTCTTAAAAACATTCCATCCTGTCGGTTAGCACGGTTTCCTGCCACCACATCCCAGTCTTCATCTTTCATCTTTTGAAGCATGAAGGGGATATCTGAAGGATCATTTTGAAGATCACCATCAATTAGGGCAATATAGGTACCTGTAGCATGGTCAATACCCGCTGTCATAGCTGTACTTTGGCCGTAATTTTTTCGTAATTCTACCAGCGTGATGCGGTAATTCGCTTGGTCGCGAATTTGTTTTTGGGTGCCATCATCAGAACCATCATCTACAAAAATCACTTCATAATCTAGGTCTTTCAGAGCCTCATGTATGGCTCCAATAAGCGGGGTAATATTATCTCGTTCATTGAGAACGGTTATCACAACAGAAAGTTCTCTCATTTTATTTGGAACAGTTTGAGGTTTTTATACGATTTTATCACGAGTGCATCCCGATTTTTCAAATCCCGATCAAAGGTAAAATAATAACCTGGCTTGACATCGTCCTCGGTAAATTTGACCTGTTTCATCCGAGTTTTTTGCAGGTAAAAAATTAATTTATCATGAAAGGGGATATCAGTCTCAGCAGGATGATATTGATAAAAATAAAGTGCTTGGCCCCGGGTTATAGTACCCACTTCTACGGCAGCTTCACGAAAAAACTTATCCTCCATATGTTCTAGCCTATGCGGAAGTATAAACCAGCTAAAAGCCAATCTTACTACTACTAATAATAATATAAATGGAATTATCTTACTTGTTTTGAGCCGCCAGATCATAAAAGTAATCCCAATGCTGATCAATAACAGAAAAACAATCTTGGTATTTAGATAGGTTACAAAGCTCTGCAGCTCAAAAAAGTATGCAGCAGGTATACCTAAACAAACGGCCAGAGCAAGAATTAGCAGAATTCGATCAACTAGTTTACTGATAACTGGAAGTTGTTCTCGGTAGGTATAATAGGCATGGCTCCATAAAATAAACAATAGCGGGTACAGCATCATTAAATACCGTGGTCGTGTTATTGGTGATAGCCAGTATACCCAAATATTGGCTAAGAAAACCACAGAAATAAAGGTTAAAAAAGGATTTTGTTTTACTCCATGTATAAAACCCTTATGGAAACAGAATAAAATTAAAAGGCTTGCCGGAAACAAGTGTCCAATATGTTCAAATGGGAACTGGACCATATGTATTAAACTTTGATCAAGGCCAAATTCTGCGGCTGTTCTTTTGCTGCTTTGATCCCAGATGGTACTAAAATAACCTTCAAGGTTAGGGTTAAACTGATAATAGTTATAAAAATAAGAGCCAATGATCAATACAGAAACCAATCCGCAGGTAATATGCTGCCAACTGAATAATTTTTTAAAGTTTTTAGTGTAGGTAAGTACAGCGATCAGTGTAAAGCCCTGAAACACGATAGATGGAAATCCTTTCGAAAGAAATGTTATTGCCGTGATTACATATGAAGTTAGGAATAGCAGGAACCAGTTCTTTCGTTGAAGGAAGAAATAGATCAGCATAAAGGAGGTAAAGGTTAGCCAGGAATAGAAAATATCAATATGACCCAGCATGGAGTCATAAATCAGCATACGGCCATTCACCAGAAAAAGCATCCCGCTTAGTGTGGCAATTCTCTTGTCTTTTAGAAAATAATTGACAGCTAAATAGATGCTAATCGCATATAAAAACATCGGAATGATGGCAGGGAGGCGAGTTGTAAATTCTGAAAAGTTGCCCGTTAAAAGATAAAATCCTGCAAGGATCCAGTTGTAAAGTGGTGGTTTGTTGTAATAATATTCTGCACCCACCGTGGGTACTGAATAATTCTTGCTGATGATCATTTCAAGAGCCACATTAGCCCGTGTTGGTTCATCAGCAAAAAGTGGTAGGAGTCCGAGATTGATTAAAAAAGGAGGGATTGATAATACGATAAGCACAAAGAATGTTTGTCCAGGGTACTTGATCAGAAAATTTTCCAGTTTTTGAATCATTGATAGCAAAGATATAAAAGCAAAAGAGAGATTTGAATATCAAATCACTCTTATCAATGTTAACCGTCTTAGTATATACTAGCCTGAACTACACCTGGCGTGGCCATGAAATTTGCAATGGCAAGATCCTGATCTAAAAAATTTGAGGTATAGGCTGCTTCTGGTCCATTAATAAACAAACAGGTTTGACCCTTAATGGTATTAATTATTGTTTTTGTAAATTCAATGGGTATAGCGGGGCATCCATGACTTCTTCCTAAGCGTCCTGTTTGATTAACAAATGACTGGCTTACATATTTGGCACCATGAACAACCACTGCACGGTCTCTGGCATTGGTATTGAAACCTGTATCCATTCCATCAAGCTTCATTGAGAGTCCGTGTTTACCAAGATAAGTTTCACTGGTAACATAAAAACCAAGACTACTCTGATGTGAATTAGGCTTATTTGAAAAATTTGTTGCCATATCTAGTCCGCTACCTTGACCATGAGCAACAAGGGTATTGAATAAAAGTTTGTTTTGATCAATATCAACGATCCAAAGTCGTTTCAAACTGCTTCTTTTGCTAAAATCGATTATCGTAATTATTGCTTTTTCTTTAGACAGTACTTGTTTTTTTTTAAGGTTATAATAACCAATCAATGCTTTTTCAAATACACTTTCATCTAATCCGCTTTCAGAAAGCTTTGCCTGAACATAAACAGAAGATATATACTGACTGAAAAGTTCTTTATTTTTAGAGGTCTTTCCTGCTGTTTTGCTCGTGTTAGATTCTGTTGGTAAATCAAAAAAATCTAAGTCTGAATTAGTTGTTGAAACCCATCCAATTGCAGGGATTGTAAAGGTTACTAGTAAAACTGCAATTGACCAGATAGATAGTTTCTTCATAAATTCGATTAATAGGTACAGGTTAACTAACGCCTTGATTAGTGAATTATTACTTTAAATAGTCGGTTTTGAAAGGAATGAATTAGTTGTTATCTATTTACAAAGATACAATCTTCAGAACCAGTATGTGTCAATCAATGTCGAATTTAAATGCTGGTAATGAAGGTATTAGAAATAAATACACCTTTTTTATAGATGATATTTTTTAGTAAAAAGACCTGCTAAAAATCTCAGCAGGTCTTTTAATTTAAAGTCGAATAAAGCCTTCTGGCTTAAAATAACATAGTCCTCCTTACAAAAGTCAGGATCAAGACAATAAATTCTTCCAGCTTACCAGTTTACCCAGAATAGAATCTAGATCGTTGGCATTCACCCGTTCCTGATCCATACTATCTCTATGCCTAATGGTAACGGTATTATCTTCTAGTGTCTGATGATCTACCGTAATACAAACAGGTGTTCCAATGGCATCTTGTCTGCGATATCTTTTTCCGATTGAATCTTTTTCATCATACTGTAAATTGAAATCCAGTTTCAAAAGGTCCATAATCTCACGTGCTTTTTCTGGTAATCCGTCTTTTTTGGTTAGCGGGAACACAGCAGCCTTTACAGGAGCAAGACATGGGTGCAGATGCAATACCGTTCTTGAATCTTGCTTTTCTTCATTGCTCAGATCTTGTTCTTGGTAAGCATTGCAAAGGGTGAGTAGAAACATTCTATCTAAACCTATTGAGGTTTCAATTACATATGGAACATAATTCTTGTTTTCAACGGTATCAAAATATTGAAGTTTTTTTCCAGAAAATTTTTCATGCTGGCTCAGATCAAAATCTGTGCGACTGTGAATTCCTTCAACCTCTTTAAATCCAAATGGGAATTCAAATTCTATGTCTACAGCGGCATTTGCATAATGTGCAAGCTTTACATGGTCGTGAAAACGATATTTTTCTGCCGGTGTACCAACTGCTAGGTGCCATTTAAGTCTTGATTCTTTCCAATGTGCATACCATTCCATTTCTGTACCTGGCTTCACAAAAAATTGCATCTCCATTTGTTCAAATTCACGCATACGCATGATAAATTGCCTAGCTATTACTTCGTTCCTGAAGGCTTTACCTATCTGTGCTATTCCAAATGGAATACGCATACGACCTGATTTTTGAACATTAAGAAAGTTTACAAATATGCCCTGGGCAGTTTCTGGTCGTAGATATACTTCGTCAGATCCTTCAGCCATTGCACCCATTTGGGTTGAAAACATCAGATTAAACTGCCTCACATCGGTCCAATTTCTTGTTCCTGATACCGGGCAAACAATTTCATGCTGTTCAATCAGCTCTTTTAATTGACTTAGATCATCTGCAGCCAATGCTGCATCCATATCGGCTTGTAATTGATTTGCTTTTTCTGATTTGCCGTCCTTAATATAACGTGCTATTTTATCTTCAATAAGATTGTCTGCACGGTAACGTTTTTTGGAATCCTTATTATCAATCATCGGATCAGCAAAGCCATCGACATGGCCGCTTGCTTTCCAGATTTTTGGATGCATGAAAATAGCTGAATCGATACCCACAATATTCTCATTCAGCTGCACCATACTTTTCCACCAGTAGGTCTTAATGTTATTCTTTAATTCAGATCCAAGTTGCCCGTAATCATATACGGCACTTAAACCATCATATATTTCACTAGAAGGAAATACAAAACCATATTCCTTGGTGTGAGAAACTACATTCTTAAAAAGTTCTTCGTTGTTTTTGCTCATAACATTGCAAAGATAGTATTGGAAATTAATTTTCCTCTGTTTAGTGATACGTTTTAAGTTTTATTATTAAATCCATATCAAATGCAGTTAAATCTCGTAAATTTTGATTGAATGCTTTAATTTGAAATAAGGGGTTTATCATTTACTCATTCACTAATTTGCTCATTTTCTAATTTACGCATTCTAAATACTAACTTTGTAGCATGAGCATTGAAGTAGCAGATCTGTGTAAAACCTATGGAAATCAAAAAGCAATTGATGGAATTTCATTTAAGGCTCTTCCAGGTAGCGTTCTTGGATTTTTAGGTCCTAATGGTGCCGGAAAATCTACTACAATGAAAATTTTGACTTGCTTTATTCCTCAGACATCAGGAACTGCCCATATTTGTGGGTTTGATGCGCAAACAGAGTCAATAGAAGTTAGACGGCATATCGGATACCTACCTGAACATAATCCGCTTTATTTGGATATGTATGTAAGGGAAGCTCTTGCTTTTATTGGAGCTATTCAAAAAATTGATCAAACTGAAAAACGGATCAATGATGTAATTGAACGATGCGGCTTGGGTGATGAGCAGAACAAGAAGCTTGGAACCCTATCAAAAGGATATCGCCAACGAGTAGGACTAGCTCAGGCCATTCTTGCTGATCCAAAAGTTCTGATTTTGGATGAACCTACATCCGGACTTGATCCGAATCAGGTAATTGCTATCCGAGCCTTGATCAAAGATCTTTCCAAAACAAAAACAGTTGTACTTTCTACGCACATTATGCAGGAGGTAGATGCAATTTGTGAAAATGTGATTATTATCAACAAGGGTAAAATAGTTGCCGACGACACATTAACCGGTCTCAGAACAAAGCATAACACTAAAAGTTTGGAGAATATTTTTATTGAACTTACTGGTTCGCATGTTCACCAAGCTCAAATTATTTAATTAAAATTGTTCAGCGTATTATAAATCAAATTAAGCTAAGTGATTAGTATCCTTTTTAAAGAAATTTCTGGGTTTTTTACTTCATGGGTTGCCTATTTGATCATGGCTGCATTTATGCTAGTAACAGGTCTTTTTCTATGGGTGTTTCCCGATTCTAGTATACTGGATTACGGATATGCTGGTTTAGACAGTTTTTTCAATATCGCTCCTTATTTATTTATTTTCCTGGTTCCTGCTATAACTATGCGCGCAATTGCAGAGGAGAAAAAAGATGGAACATTTGAACTTTTGGCAACCCGCCCCCTCAGCGACTGGGATATTTTATTTGGCAAATTCCTTGCCTGTTTGGCAATTGTTTTGCTAACCCTTTTGCCAACGCTGATTTATTATTTCAGCCTATATCAATTAGGAATTACTAGGGGTAATATAGATACAGGAGCAGTGATTGGTTCATATATTGGTTTAGTTTTACTAGGGTCTGCATTTACTTCCATTGGCCTATTTACCTCCTCCTTAGGCAATAATCAGATTATCGCATTTACAGTTGCCGTATTCCTATGTTTCTTTTCATTTAGTGGATTTGACTCAATCAGCTCCATTATTTCTTTGCAAGGAATTGCAAGTTTTTTGACTGAATTAGGAATTAATGAGCATTATCAATCAGTTAGTAAGGGTGTTCTTGATACACGTGATTTGATCTATTTTCTGAGTTTCACAGCATTATTTTTGTTTTTATCCAAAACAATACTGGGGGCTAGAAAATGGTGAATAGTAAGAAGAAAGATTTGACCAGACTGGCTATTCTACTTGTCGGTATTCTATTGGTCAATTTTGTAGCATCCAATTTTTTTACTCGCTTTGATTTTACAGCTGAAAAGCGATACACGCTTTCGCCGATTACTAAAAATATTCTTGCTGGCTTGCAAGACCAGGTTCAAATAACGGTTTATCTGGAAGGAGATTTTCCGGCTGGATTTAAGCGATTGAGAAACGCTACGAATGATCTTTTGCGCGATTTCGATTCGTATGCAGGCGGTAAATTGCAGTTTGATTTTGTAAATCCAACAAGCGATGATCAGAAATCTCAGGAAGAATCCTACCAGCGACTCATAGAATTGGGTATTGAGCCTACTAATCTGAGCGTGAAAACTGAAGATGGGATGTCGCAAAAAATAATTTTCCCTGCTGCATTAATTACCTATAAAGGCATTCAGATTCCTGTAAAATTAATTCAAACCAGAGCAGGAATCAGTCCGGAAGAAGTATTGAATAACTCTATTCAGAATTTGGAATATGCATTTGCCAGTGCAATAAAAAAAGTGACCATCGGTGGGTCTGTTCGGATTGGTTTTACTGAAGGGCATGGAGAGCTGAATGACCTGCAGCTTAGTGATGCAATGAAGTCATTGGGCGATTCTTACGAAGTTGGGCGCGTAAATTTGGCTACGATCCCTTTTGATGGGCTTGATCGTTTAAAGGTGCTGATTATTGCCAAGCCCGTAAAGCCCTTTTCTGAAGAAGATAAATACAAAATCGATTATTTTGTGATGCATGGAGGAAGCTTGATTTGGTCAATTGACCAAGTAAATGCCGAACTCGATAGTTTACGCGGTTCAGAGGAGCAATTAGCTTTTCCTAAAAAGCTAGATCTTGATGATATTCTTTTTAAATATGGTGTGCGGCTTAATTATGATCTTATTGCGGATATGAATGCAGCTCAAATTCCATTGAATGTTGGGGATGTTGGTGGGCAGTCACAAATTCAGCTTTTACCATGGTTGTTTTATCCAGTTTTTGTACCAATTGCTACACACCCAGTGGTTAAAAACCTCGATGGGATTAAATCTGAATTTCCTGGAACTATCGATTTGATTGCTGTAAAAAATGTACGTTCAGAGGTGATTTTATCGTCATCACCCTATAGCCGTAAGCTGGAAATTCCTACCATGTTATCTTTGCGAATGGTTGAACAAGAACCAGATCCAAGTTTGTTTCAAAGTACTCCAATGCCAGCAGGTGTATTATTGGAAGGAAATTTCTCTTCAAACTTCAAAAACAGACCTATTCCACAGGGAATCGATAAAAAAATTAATATTCCTGAAATTAGCAAGCCCGCAAAAATGTTTGTTTTTTCAGATGGGGATCTGTTTAAAAATCAGATTAATTCCTCAGATGGATCGCCATATCCACTTGGCTTTGATCGCTATACACAGCAACAATATGCTAACAAAAGCTTACTTCTTAATGCGGTCGATTATTTAAGCGATGATTCAGGAATTATTGGTCTTCGAAACAAGGAAATAAAATTAAGATTACTTGACCGCGCAAAAATCAGACAGGAAAAAACATTTTGGCAGCTTATAAATATAGGTTTGCCCATATTATTGTTAATAGTTTGCGGTATTTTTCAACATTACTACCGTATTAGAAAGTATACACGTTAAATTGTATATTTTTGGCAATTACAAATTCAACTTTATAAAATTAATGCGAGTGGATATTAGCTGATTAGGAACTACCAAAAAGCTTTACTATTATTGTTTTTCAGATATTTGAATATGAGATTTATAGTTTCAACTTCTACATTATTAAAACAGCTTCAGGCTGTAAACGGTGCTTCAAGTAGCAGCACAGTATTGCCAATTCTTGAAAATTTCTTATTTGAGATCAAGGAAGGGGTGCTCACAGTTTCTGCTACTGATCTTCAGACCAGTATGACAACTTCGCTGGCTGTCGAATCAAAAGAAGATGGTAAGGTGGCTATTCCATCTAAAATTCTTCTTGAAACATTGAAAACATTGCCTGATCAGCCAATCTCATTTTCTGTAGATGATAAAACATTTGCTATTGAGATAAACGCTGGAGATGGAAAATATAAATTGAGCGGTGAAAATGGAGAAGATTTTCCAAAGATTCCAGTAGTTGATAATCCTTCGTCTGTGGCAATGCCTGCTTCTGTTTTAGCAGAAGCCATCAACAAAACCTTATTTGCAGTTAGTGGCGATGAATTGCGCCCCGCTATGACTGGTGTTTACTGTCAGTTAAGCCCACAGCACATAACATTCGTTGCAACAGATGCGCACAAACTGGTAAGATATCGTCGTTTGGATACAAAGTCAGATGCTCCCGCCAGTTTTATTCTGCCAAAAAAGGCTTTAACCTTACTAAAGGCATCGCTTCCATCTGATGATGTGAGTGTAGCAGTTGAATATAATAATACGAGTGCGTTCTTCAGATTTGGCAATATCAATCTGATTTGTAGATTGATTGATGAGCGTTATCCTGATTATGACGCTGTAATTCCAACAAATAACCCAAATAAACTGATCATTGATAGGGCATTATTCCTAAACTGTCTTCGACGTGTAGTAATTTTTGCAAATAAAACTACCCATCAAGTGCGTTTGAAAATTACAGGTAGCGAATTGAATATATCTTCAGAAGATATTGATTTTGCGAATGAAGCGCATGAGCGCCTTTCATGCCAGTATGAAGGCGATGACATGGAAATTGGCTTTAATGCTAAATTCCTGATTGAGATGTTGAGTAATCTTACCGGAGAAGAAGTATTGCTTGAAATGAGCAGTCCTAACCGTGCCGGATTATTAATGCCACAAACCCATGATGATGCAGAAGATGTGCTGATGCTGGTTATGCCTGTGATGCTTAATACCTATGCCTGATCCTTTTCTTTAAATGATTAATTCAAAAATAGCCCGGCAATTTGCAGGGCTATTTTGTTTAACTGAATTCTGAATAGAATTCAGTTTGTAGTTAATCTGGTTTCATCCAATTTGAAGAATAGAAAAGAATTACTCATGGCCGGAAGCAAATTTTAATGGTTATTTCATCATAAAAAAGCAATTTAAATAGAAATGTCAGTTGTTTTGTTCTTAGTTTTCTATTTTTGTTGCTTAATCAGCGCAAGACTTGGAACTTATACAGCAACTTCTCGATTTCATCCTTCATATAGATAAGCATTTAATAGAAATTGTGCAGGAATATCAAACCTGGACTTACCTGATTCTCTTCTTGATAATTTTTGCAGAAACTGGCTTTGTTATCACTCCATTTTTGCCTGGCGACTCACTTCTCTTTGCTGCGGGGGCTATAATTGCCAATCCTGATAGTGGCTTAAATATCTTTATGATGTGTATTTTACTGATCGTTGCAGCCATTTTGGGCGATTGGGTGAACTATCATATTGGAAATTTTATTGGTCCTTTAGCATTTAGTGGTAAGTATAAATTACTAAAAAAAGAGTATCTGGATAAAACGCAAGCATTTTATGAAAAACATGGAGGTAAGACCATTATTTATGCCCGTTTTGTTCCTATAATAAGAACTTTTGCGCCTTTTGTTGCGGGTATTGGTACAATGAGCTATCTCAAATTTGCAACATTTAATATTACTGGTGGAGTATTATGGGTTACTTCATTTCTATTTATAGGCTATTTTTTTGGTGGCCTGCCAGTCATTAAGGATAATTTCACCTATGTCATTTTCGGCATAATTATCCTTTCTATTCTCCCTCCTGTAATTGAATTAATTCGGGAAAAGAATAAAGTAAATCCCTAAGATTAGTAAGTCTCCCTCTACTATTTCTTTTTTTCATCTTCATTTAAGATGAATCAATAATTTTTCATTTTTTTAATAATCAACTTTGGAAGTTTTAAGTAATATTCTCGATTCTATTCTTCATATAGATAAATACCTGGTTAAGATCCTTGCTGAATACAGAACCTGGACTTATTTCTTGATTTTCATAATTATTTTTGCAGAAACAGGATTTGTAATCACACCATTTCTTCCGGGAGATTCCCTGTTATTCGCCGTTGGTGCCCTCATTGCAAAGGGAGATACTGGTTTGAATATTTATTTAATGGGCATAATACTGATAGCAGCTGCCATTAGCGGGAATACTGTAAATTATTTCCTTGGAAATTTCTTGGGCCCTAAGGTTTTTAAGCCCGGAAATAGAATTTTAAAAATAGAGTATTACACTAAAACTAGAGACTATTTCAACAAAAAAGGTGGCAATATGTTAATCATTAGTCGTTTTATGCCAATTTTTAGAACTTTTGCACCTTTTGTGGCAGGAATTGGTAAAATGAATTTTGCTCATTTTACATATTATAATGTTGTTGGCGGTGTTATGTGGATCATAAGTTTTCTCGGTATAGGTTTCATATTTGGAAATATTCCAATTGTCAAAAATAATTTCACTTACGTGATGGTGGTGATTATAATCCTCACCTTATTGCCAGCTGTTTTTACTGCATTGAAAACTAAAGGTATTATTGGTGGAAAGGCTTAGTTCTCTTTTCTGCCAATAATTTCTCCCTTTTTAAATAGTTCCGATTCTTTTTTCAGAATATTCTTTTCTTGGTCACTTAATTCTTTGGGTATAAAATTTTTCAACCTGGGTTGACCAGCATCAATCCAGGCAGAATACCAATAACTTCCAATCATTAATATGGAGGCCCGCATTTGTTTTTCAACCATTTTATTCAATGCCTGATGGTAAGCTGTTGAGAATTCTTCTGAATATTGTCGATCAACCCGGCCATTTCGCTTGCTAAAGTTGAATTTACGGTCTGAGGCAATTTGTTTGCTAAGCCTAGATTCAATTAGCAGCACAGAATCTACATAGCTATGAGAATTTCTAACTATACTCCAAGCAGATTTTAGCGGGTTATCAATATAGATTGCACGGCCTACAATAAAGTCATATTCAGTTGCAAATAATTCGGGTAATCTGCTCTCCCAAAAACCATGTATCCCTATTTGTCCACTTTGTTGTCCGTTGTAATTTTCTGTAGTATGAAGCGGTACATGTGCATCCGAAACATAATGACCAAGGTCGGCTGATAATCTCAGAATACTGATTGAATCACGTATTTGAAAGGCTTTTACTAATGAATAATAGGTTCTCTCAATTTGCCAGGGAACGATTCCGTTTTCCTGAAGAATAGCTTTGCTGAACTTGGCCTCAGCATCTTTCCATTTTTCGGGTATGCTGTCAAAGGGGTTTTCGCCATATCGGTCTGCATCAATAAAATGACGAGGAGCTTCTGCAGTATCTGAATAACGGCGTTTGTCAGCATCCACAGCATGATCAGTAATGAAGACAATGTTGTTTTTGTAAAATCCAATCATATCGCTTGGCAATATGAATACAGCAAGTTTGTTGATCTTTTGATGTGCAAAAAACCCCCAGGATGAGCAAAAAAAAGATAAAATTAGAATAGAAATCAGAAATAGATTTCTATTTCTTTTCACAGTAAAAACCCTCTGTAAATATTTCTTTGGATAGCTTTCTGCCATTTAAATTAAATCTAATTTTTGATTGTGCTTAGTTTGATGCTTCGATTTATAGTCAATTTAACCTACCGTTTTTTAAAAGTTCAATAAATTTATTCAAAGGTCTGATTCCTGATTAAACGGAAATAACTTAGGTAATAAAGCAGTTTAGTCATTAAATTCAGTCTATTAACATGCAGATTAATCGAAGATTGAAACTTTGAATGGGATACAAATCAGCATTTATGCTTTTTTTAAATTATGCTTTGAATATTAAAATAATCGGCATATATTTGCAGTCCTTAAAAGAAGGACGGAATAATAAGCTTAAGAAATGGCAAATCATAAATCATCGATAAAAAGAATTAGATCAAACGCAGCTAAGCGTTTACGTAATCGCTATCAGGCGAAAACCACAAGATCCGCAATCAAAAGATTACGTATTACTACTGATAAATCAGAAGCTACACCGCTTTTAAGTAAAGTGATCTCTATGTTAGATCGTTTAGCAAAAAAGAATATCATACACAAGAACAAAGCAGCTAACAATAAGTCAAAATTGACAAAATTTGTTAACGCTTTGAAATAATCTGAAAAGACCGTTTACTAAAAAAGGGGTTCCGTTTATTCGGAACCCCTTTTTTTATAGTAAGTTTTTTTCGATGTTTATTTTATGAGCCTATATGAACATAAAATAACCATTAAAGCGTGGGCCGAAGAAGATCGCCCCAGAGAAAAATTATCAAATCAGGGAAGAAGAAGTTTGAGTGATACAGAACTCATAGCCATCTTGATTGGATCAGGTAATCGAACTGAAAGCGCTGTTGAATTAAGTAAGCGAATTCTTTTTTCTTGTCAAAATGACCTCAACCAGCTAGCTAGGTTTAGCGTTTCTGATTTGTCAAGATTTAAAGGAATTGGCGAGGCAAAAGCGATCAGCATCATTGCAGCGTTTGAATTAGGTAGGCGAAGAAAAGAAACAATTAGCCCCAATCGGGTTCAGGTAAGTACCAGTATTGATGTTTATGAGGCTATTTTGTCTAGGTTTAAAGATCTAAATCATGAAGAATTCTGGATTGTTGTACTCAACCGAGCAAATAAGATCACATCGAGTCATTTGGTAAGTAAAGGTGGTCAGGCAGGTACAATTGCTGATCCTAAGATCATCTTTAATATAGCTCTTGAAAATCATGCTGCATCATTGATTCTGGCGCATAATCATCCTTCAGGTAATTTGAAACCTAGTCATGCCGACATTGAATTAACCCAAAAAATGAGGTCTGCAGGAAAGCTTTTAGATATTCCTGTATTGGATCATCTGATCATTTCGGATCAAGGTTTTCTGAGTTTTGCTGATGAAGGAATCCTAGATTAATGTATGAAAGCTTAAATACTACCGTTTGCATAACCGATATTCCGATTCATTTTTTTTAACCCTCAACAGTTCTAATTTCCTTTCTCAAATCTCATATCTCTTTCTATCTTTGTCGTTTATCATTTTTAGAACATGAAGATCTCTTATAGGTGGCTGCAGCAATTCATTAACACGGATAAAACTCCCGAAGAATTATCCTTAATTCTCACTAACATCGGATTGGAGGTTGAAAGCATTGATACGGTGCAGACTATTCCCGGGGGGCTTGCAGGTTTGGTTATTGGCTATGTTAAAGAATGTGCACCGCATCCCAATGCAGATCGCCTCAAGGTTACTAAAGTAGATGTTGGCTTAGCAGAAGATCTTCAAATTGTTTGTGGGGCCAATAATGTAGCTGTAGGACAGAAAGTTGTGGTTGCCACTGTCAATACAACAATTTATCCAACAGTAGGAGAGCCTTTCAAAATATCTAAATCAAAGATCAGAGGTGAAGTTTCAGAAGGAATGATTTGTGCTGAAGATGAGATTGGTTTAGGCCATGATCATGCGGGGATAATCGAATTAGATGCTGATGCACGTATTGGTTCGCCAGCAAGTGTCTATTTTAATTTGGAGGATGATTCTGTTTTTGAGATTGGTTTGACCCCAAACCGTGCCGATGCGGCTTCGCATTTGGGTGTTGCTCGTGATTTAGCAGCTTACCTGAAATTGCAACTAACGATGCCAGATATTTCTGGGTTTAAGGTTCAGAGTCAAGAATTGAATATTCCTGTTGAGCTTGTAGATATGGAGGCCTGTCGCAGGTATTCTTCATTAAGTATTAGTGGGGTAACAATTACTGATTCTCCTGATTGGCTCAAGGAAAAACTAAACGCCATTGGTATCAGACCCATCAATAATGTGGTTGATGTCACTAATTTCGTGCTTCATGAACTTGGTCAGCCCTTGCATGCATTCGATGCCGATGCCATTTCAGGTAACCAAGTGATCGTTAAAAAATGTGCAGAAGGAACTATTTTTTATACACTAGATGATGCCGAACGCAAATTATCTGCAGATGATTTGATGATTTGTAATGCGAATGAGCCGATGTGTATAGCTGGTGTTTTTGGTGGACAATCATCTGGAGTAAAGCCCTCAACAAGCAAAATATTTTTAGAGAGTGCCTGGTTTGATGCGGTTTCGGTACGTAAAACTTCTAAGCGTCATGGATTAAAAACAGATGCTTCATTTAGGTTTGAACGTGGCACTGATCCTGAAATGACTGTTATTGCCCTGAAACGTGCGGCATTACTTATTCAGGAGCTTGCCGGAGGCCATATTTCTTCTGAAATATCTGATATTTACCCTTCGCCGGCAAAGCCATTTGATGTGAACATCTCATTTAGAAATGTTACTCGTTTGATCGGTAAGGAAATTGCAACAGAAGAGATATATTCAACTTTAAGCGGACTGGGTATAAAAATTATATCCCAGGATATGGAGGGAATGAAGCTTGAAGTGCCTGCTTACAAGGTTGATGTAACCCGTGAAGTGGATATTATTGAAGAGGTTTTGAGAATACATGGTTACGACCATATTGAGATCCCCAATCAGATACGTGCATCCCTGAATTATGCCCAAAAACCGGATAAAGAGGTATTACAAAATCAAATAGCAGATTTACTAACAGCAAACGGATTTTATGAGATGTTGTGTAATTCTTTAACAAAGATTAGTTATTCATCACAGCCAGATCTAGCAGTTAAGATCCTTAATCCTTTAAGTAGTGATTTAGACGTAATGCGTCAAAATTTATTGTTTTCAGGCTTAGAAGCTATAGTTCATAATCAGAATCGTCGCAAACCAGACCTTAAGTTATATGAGTTTGGTAAGGTATATAGCCTTGAAAATGAAAATTACAAGGAAAATCAACGTCTTTCGGTATTTATTACTGGAGCTAAACAAGCTGAAAACTGGAATTCAAGATCTAGTGATGCTGGTTTTTATAATTTAAAGTCTGCAGTGGATCTGATTATTAATAGGTTAAATATTAAGGGTTTGATTTCTGCTGAAACTACAAATTCGAATCTTTCTTCTGGCATTAGTTATAGCAAAGGTGAAAAGGTTTTGGTTGACTTTGGAATAGTTTCAAAAAAATCGTTAAAAAAATTGGATATTACTTCTGATGTGTTTTATGCTGATTTTGATTGGGATTTGATTGTCAAATCGGTTAGAAACAATAAGATCAGTTACACAGAGGTTTCTAAATTCCCATCTGTAAGACGAGATTTGTCTATGTTGCTCAATAAAGAGGTCACGTTCGAACAACTTAAACAGATAGCTCAGAAAACGGATAAAAGTCTTTTGAAAGAAGTAAATGTCTTTGATGTTTATATTGGTGATAAGCTTCCTGAGGGCAAGAAATCATATGCGCTTAGTTTTC
>NZ_JBIKSU010000002.1:0-163930 GCF_044348475.1 Daejeonella sp.
TCTGATTCAAGATGAAGAGAAAACTTTGACGGATAAGCAAATTGAGGCGCTTATGCAGAAATTAATACTTAATTTCGAAAAGCAGGCAGGAGCAGAGATAAGGAAGTAGGTTGTAAGTTATAGGTTATAAGTTATAGGTTGTAAGTTATAAGTTATAGGTTATAGGTTGTAAGTTATAGGTTTAATTATCTCTTAAAATTCAATTATTAAAGGACTGAAATAATACTTATTACTTAATACTTACTACTTACCACTTAAAACTTACTACTTAAAACTTACTACTTAAATGACAGTCGCAGATCAGCTTAGTAAAGTAATAGATAAAACAGGCAGGTTAATAGAGCTTTGTACGGCTTTGCAGGAGGAAAATGACTTATTGAAACAGGAGAATCTTTCATTAAAACAGGCTGTTGATAGCCGAAATTTATTGAAAACAGATCTTGAAGAAAAGTTAAGAGTTTTAACCTTAGCTCGTTCATTAGAGGGTAATTCTTCTGCTGATTTGAACCTTAGTGAAAAAACTCTTGACATAAAGCAAAAAATTACCGAATTTGTACGCGAAATAGATAAGTGTATTGTGTTGCTAAAAAAGTAATACTTAGTGAACTAAGCTCAAATGGGAGAAATCTCCATAAAAATAAATATTGCCGATCGAGTTTACCCGTTAAAGGTAAACATGGAAGAAGAGGAAGTGATTAGACGGGCAGCTAAAATAATTAATGATCGCATAAAAGAATATCAAGAAAATTATGCGGTTCGGGATAAACAGGATTTGTTATCCATGTGTGTTTTACATTATGCTACAGCTACATTAAAAGCTGAAAAGAAAGTAATGCATGAAGACACAGATGTTACAGAAAAGGTTTATCAATTGGATCAGCTGTTGACAGATTTTTTTTCAAAGTAGTATCGTTTTCAATATTTAAGAGCATTCAAGATTTAACCGCAGTTAAATTTTTGAGTTTCACTAGTTAAAGCTTAATATGTTAGCATGCTAATGTATCAAGCTTTTACAGTACATGAAACTTAAATTTTTGCGGTTTTTTTATTTAAAATAATTATGGACATATTACAGATAGCACTTTACATTTTAATTGGACTTGCTGCAGGGGTAGTACTTGGGCGGTTTTTACTTAGCCAACTATTCCGTAACCAGGAAATAGGAGCTCAGAATAAGGCTAAAAAGATTCTAAAAGATGCTGAAACCAATGCCGAGATTCTTAGAAAAGATAAACTTCTTGAAGCAAGAGAAAAGTTTTTGCAAATGAAAGCTGATCATGAGCAGGAAATTAATACGAAGAATAATACCATCAATCAGCGAGAAAATTCAATCAAGCAAAAAGAGCAGTCAATTAACCAGAAACTCGAAAATCTGACACGTAAGGAAGAAGAATTAACCACTGTTAAATCTAACCTGGAAAAACAGATTGAACTCACCAAAAAGAAGCAGGAAGATGTAGATGCTTTAAAGAATCAACATATTCAGCAAATGGAAGCAATTGCTGGCTTATCTGCAGAAGATGCTAAAAATCAATTAATTGATTCATTGCGTGAGGATGCTCGTACACAAGCAATGATCCAGATTAAGGATATTGTTGACGAGGCTAAATTAACAGCAAGTAAGGAAGCTAAAAAAGTTGTAATTCAGACTATTCAGCGCACCGCTACTGAAAGTGCAATTGAAAATACCGTTTCGATTTTTAATATTGAAAATGATGAAATCAAAGGAAGAGTAATTGGGCGTGAAGGGCGAAATATCCGTGCACTTGAGGCTGCTACCGGAATTGAGATTATTGTTGATGACACACCAGAGGCGATCATTCTTTCAGGGTTTGATCCCGTAAGACGTGAGATTGCCCGTTTGGCTTTACACCGTTTAGTAACAGATGGACGTATACATCCTGCAAGAATTGAAGAGGTAGTTGCAAAAACTAAAAAGCAAATTGAAGATGAGATTGTTGAGATTGGTGAGCGTACCGTAATTGATCTTGGAATCCACGGGCTACATCCTGAACTGATCAGGATGGTTGGAAGAATGCGTTATCGTTCATCTTATGGACAAAATCTTTTACAACACTCCCGTGAAGTAGCTAATTTCTGTGCAACCATGGCCGCAGAACTTGGATTGAATGTTAAAATGGCTAAACGCGCCGGACTTTTACATGATATTGGTAAAGTGCCAGATGATAATCCGGAATTGCCACATGCAATTTTAGGTATGCAACTTGCAGAAAAATACAAGGAACATCCTGAAGTATGTAATGCAATTGGTGCTCACCACGATGAAGTTGAGATGACTTCCATGATATCTCCAATTATTCAGGCTTGTGATGCAATTTCAGGCGCAAGGCCGGGAGCAAGAAGAGAAGTAGTAGAAAGTTATATCAGACGTCTTAAAGAACTTGAGTCACTTGCCTTATCATATCCGGGAGTTGAAAAAACTTTTGCGATACAAGCAGGTAGAGAATTGCGAGTGGTTGTAGAAAGTGAAAGAATCACCGATGCTGCTGCAGAGATCCTTGCTGCTGATATCTCTAACCGTATTCAAACAGAAATGACTTATCCTGGACAGATAAAAGTTACCGTGATACGCGAAACAAGGTCTGTTGCTTACGCGAAGTAGTATTAAGTTAGAAGTAATAAGTTGTAAGTTGTAAGTAATAAGTAATAAGTAATAAGTAATAAGTAATAAGTTATAAGTTATAAGTTATAAGTATATCATTAATCCTTTAATAATTGGATTTGAATTTTAAGCGTATTTAAACCTAAAACCTATAACCTATAACCTACAACCTACAACCTATAACTTACAACTCCCTTAGATATGCAAAAACAAGCAGAATCGCGCCTAGTTGATGTTTACTTTGATAAATATTCTGAAAGTCATCAGAACCATACCAATGAACTTATTCACTGGATATGCGTTCCGGCTATCGTGTTTAGTTTGTTTGGTTTAGTTTGGGCTATTCCCTTTCCATATTTGGAGTTTCTAGGGAAATATAATGGCTATGTCAATTGGGCTTCTTTTTTAATCGCTTTTGCAATTTATTATTATTATAAATTATCACCAGTACTGTCTTATCTCATGCTTTTGCTGATGATGTTTTTTTCTGCAGGGATTGTCTCTCTTGAGAAAATGCATAATACCGCAGGCTGGCCCCAGATGTGGCAGATATGCCTTGGTATTTTTATTATTTCCTGGATTGGACAGTTTATTGGGCATAAGATTGAAGGAAAAAAACCTTCCTTTCTAGACGATATTAAATTTCTCTTAATTGGGCCAATCTGGTTACTTCATTTCATTCTGAAAAAGGCAAAGATCAAGTACTAAACATTCTCACAATCTAGTAAAAAGATTTGTTGCAAAATTTCAAGACCTCGCTGACATTCCTAATATCAGAATTTTTTATTAGCGGTTTTTATCTCCACGGTGGTCTTTTTCATCTAAAGTATTTTTTTCTTAATTCGTATAAATTTAAGCTAGTTTATTTGTTCTCTAAACTAGATTAAATTTGCCCTATTTCCTCCTTGAAATGCTTCAAAGAATCATCTTATTGTAAATTCTAGTACTCATTCTTAGATTAATCGTCCTATTTGTTAATACTATCTTAACATATTTAACATAGGCTTAACAGATTGGTGATTTATACATAACCTTAATACTACGTTGTGTTAATATTGTGGTAATACTTTTGTATAAATTAAAATCAAACAACGTGAAACACAAAAGTATTCTCCGATTTTTAAGCTTTTTATTCCTGTTAATTCTAGGCACTCAGGTAGGCTACAGTCAGCTTAACGGTAAAATTTCAGGTAAAGTAACTGATTCTAAATCAGGCGAAACTTTAATAGGACTTACCGTTAAAATTACTGGAGCAGCATTGGGTGCTTCAACTGATATTGAGGGTAGATATACGTTAGGTAATCTAAATCCCGGAAAATATAATTTGACTTTTTCATATGTTGGTTATCAAAGTAAGAATATTACAGAAATTGAGGTTCTTGCCGGAAAAACTACAAATCTTGATGTGATTATGGAAGAAGCTACTTCAGTCGCCTTAGAAGAAGTAGTGATCACAGCAACTGTAAGACAAGAAAGCATTAGTGCTTTATATGCTCAGCAAAAGAACAGCATCAGTATTTCAAGTGGTATTACCTCCGAGCTGATCAAAAAAACGCCAGATAGAAATACGTCAGAAGTATTGAGACGCGTCAGCGGAGCAAGTATTCAGGAAAACAAATTTGTGATTATTAGAGGTCTTGCCGACAGGTATAATTCATCCATTTTGAATAATGCAGTGTTACCCTCATCTGAACCGGATAGAAAGGCTTTTTCATTCGATATCATTCCATCTAATTTAATTGACCGTATAGTTGTTAATAAAACAGCATCTGCAGATCTTCCCGGAGATTTTGCAGGAGGAATCATTCAAGTGATTACGCGCGATGTTCCTGAAGAGAATTTTTTGAATGCTTCGGCTAGCTTTGGGTATAACAATCAATCTACTTTTAAGGATTTTACTTCGAATAACAGAAATAAATATGATTTTCTTGGTTTCGACGATGGTAGTCGTAACCTTCCTGCAGGTTTTCCTGGATCATTCCAATCTTATAATCCTTTGTCAAATGCCGAAAAGGCAAAATATACTGCGCAGCTCAAAAATGCTTATGCTGAATCTACTCCCATGGCAATTCCTACTCAAAATCATCAGTTAACCTGGGGAAAGAGAAAAGATTTAAAGAATAGCGGATCATTCGGAAGTGTAGTTTCATTGAGTTATAGAAATTCTCAAAATACAGCTTTTGCAGAAAGAATTGATTACGAGTTTTCAGGCAGTCCATTTTATGAGTATTCCGAAAATATCTCTAAATACAGTACCAATTTAGGAGCTCTAGCTAATTTTGCTTACATCAAAGGTGGCAATAAGATTGCATTCAAAAATATATACAATCGTTCGTTTGAAGATAATTATACTGCAAGAACCGGTTTTACCAATGATAATATTCAGGATGTTCGCTTGAATGTTTCAGACCTGACCACAAAAAGTCTTTTGAATTCGCAATTGGAAGGTGAAAGTCAGTTAGGAAAAAAGCAGGTTAAACTTACTTGGAATTTGAACTATTCTAGAGTAGAGCGTGATCAGCCTGATCAGCGTTCTTTGGATTATCGCCGTTCATTAGGATCAAAAGAGCCCTTCCGCTTAATTGACAGAAACACCAGAAGATTATTCTCTAATCTAGAGGAAGATACTTATGGCGCACAGGCAGCTTTGGCAATTCCAGTAAAATTGTTTGACCAGCCATCAACCTTTAAAGTTGGATTTTTGAAACAATATAAGCAGCGTAATTTTGGCGCCAGAATCTTCAATTATCTTTTTGTAGGACCATCAGCATTTGAGCCATCAATCAGTGGTTTGCCCAAAGAACAAATTTTTGCACCGGCCAATATCGGCACTAATGGATATATCCTTACCGATTTTTCAAATAACACGGATAGTTATGATGCTAATTCTGATCTGAATGCCGGGTTTTTATTAATGGATAATAAATTAGGTGAAAAAATAAGACTTTCTTATGGTGCACGTTTTGAGCAATTTGCTCAAACCTTAAATGCTATTGATTTTTCGGGACAGAAAATTGCAGCACAACAGGATAATTTTGATGTTCTTCCATCGGCTAATTTTTCATATAGTTTAAATTCTCGCTCAAACATTCGTTTATCAGGATCTCAAACAGTTTCGAGGCCAGAATTCAGGGAATTAGCTTTATTTAATTATTACGATTTCATTACTCAGACTTCGATAACTGGTAATCCTGCTTTAAAACGTGCTAAGATTTTCAATGGCGATTTAAGATATGAGTTATATCCTTCTGCAGGTGAAACTTTTACTGTTTCAGCTTTTTATAAAAATTTTAATAATCCAATTGAGCAACGTGTAAATTCAAACTCAACACCTGTGGTTAGGGGTATAAATTACCTGAATGCAGATCAGGCAACATCTTTAGGTATTGAGCTTGATATTCGTAAAAAGCTAAGCTTTATGGGCGATAAAGAATGGTTAAATAATTTAACTGCTTTCGCCAATGCTACTTACATCCATTCGCAAGTTCAGGGTGAGGGCATTGACCGACCACTTCAAGGGCAATCCCCTTATTTGATCAATGCAGGTTTGCAGTATTTCTCACCCAAAACTGCTCTTACATTCACATCAGTTTATAACCGTATTGGGCAAAGAATATTTCTTGTAGGATATCAGGGATACCCAGATATCTATGAAAATGCGCGTGATGTATTTGATTTTCAAGTAAGTAAGAAAATTCTTAAATCTCAAGCTGAGGTTAAACTTAATGTTGGTGATATCCTAAATCAAAGCACGGTATTTTATCAGAATAATGCCGGAAATACGAAGAGGGCCTATGAAGGAGCTGGAATAGACAGGATGATCAATTCATTAAAGCTTGGGTCAAATGTGTCGCTGTCATTTTCATATAACTTAGGCCTTGGGAATAATAAAAAGTAATTTTTGTATGAAAAGTTAATATTGGCTTAAAATTGAGCTAACCTACACAAGCTATCTTTAAATAAATAAAAAAAAATAATATGAAATCATTGAAATTTAAAACTTTAATTCTGGCGCTAGTTGTTCTAGTTGCTTCTTGTAAAAAGAATTCTGAACCTGAGGTGGTGATCGATCCAAACGCAAAAAAAATCGTAACCTTAAAAAATGGTGAAATTATTACAGGTGTTTATAAAAACACTGTCTTAAATGTTCCTGAAGGAACTTTTACACTTAAAGGATATGTCTACTTTGAAGATGGCAGTGAAATTAATATTGCTGCAGGTGCAATTATTAAAAGTGATGTTGCAGATAAAGGAGCATTAATTATCGAAAGAGGTGCAAAAATTAATGCCATAGGAACTGCTGCAAAACCAATTGTATTTACATCTGGAAAACCCGTTGGTGAGCGTAATCCGGGCGACTGGGGTGGTGTAGTTATCCTTGGTAAATCTACTACTAACCGTACTACAGAACCAACAATTGAGGGTGGTGTTGGTAAAAATTATGGTGGTACTGTTGCTGCCGATAATTCAGGTACTTTGAAGTACGTTAGAATTGAATTTGCAGGTATCGCTGCACAGCCAAATTCTGAGATTAATGGTTTGACTTTAGGCGGAGTTGGTTCAGGTACAACTATTGAATATGTTCAGGTTATTTATGGTAATGATGATGCCTTCGAAATATTTGGTGGAACGGTTAATGCAAAATACTTAGTAGCATTTGCAACAGCTGATGATGATTTCGATTTCGATTTTGGATATACCGGTAGAATTCAGTTTGGAGTTGCCCTAAGAGACCCTTCATTTATTGATGCTGGTGATGCTGGTAATGGTATAGAGTGTGATAATGACGCTACAGGTACTACGGCAACACCACTTACCCGTCCGGTACTTTCTAACTTCACTTTCATAGGTCCGAACGTTGACAATACCGCTTCAAAGAACCACAATTTCGCGAATCGTTTCAGAAGGTCTACTAATTTTGTTTTAAACAATTCTGTTTTAATGGGATGGATGAAAGGTGGATTATCTTTAGAGTCGGATGGAACTTACAATAGTTTAGTGGGTACCACTACAACTTCTGAATTTAAGAACAATTTATTACATGCAAATACAGCACAATATAGAATTGGTTCTGTAACTGTTGCAGGAGCAACTGGTGATGCTGTAAAAACTAAGGCTGAGGCAAGTGCTACATTAACCTTAGCCACTACTGCTGAAGTAAAAATTAATGATCCATTTAATTTAAAAGCCCCTAACTTGCTTCCTGCTGCAGGTTCACCTGCATTAACAGGTGCTGCATTTGCCGGCGATTTGACTAATAGTCACTTCACTGCAACTACCTACCGCGGTGCATTCGGAACAACAGACTGGATGGCTGGCTGGACTAGTTTCAACTTCACTAAAGGCGCAAATGGATATTAAACCTTTTTAAGATTAACCTTTATAAAAATACCCGCAATTGCGGGTATTTTTTTTGATTTGATTTTGATTCTGTTAAATTTTACAAACCTATTTAGCCACTGGGCTATATTGGTAAACTACCTCATAATTAACCTTCTGAAGGTTTTCTGCTATTTGACCTATTCTGAGATCTTGTTCTTGTGGTGTTGGCTCACACACTGAATATTTTTGTCCCTTATAAATAATAGACTGTCCTTGTGCTTTGTCGAACTGTACCGCCATACTAATATGAGTAGGGTAGAGCAAAGCAATCATCGGTAGGTTATATATTTCCTTAACCAAGTAGAAAAACAATGCTGCACGGTCGTCGCAGTCGCTGTATTTTGAAAATAAGGTTTGTTCAGGTGATAAACGTTTTTCTTTCCCGAAATTATTTTCATCACTCTGATATAAAAAAGCATAGCGCGTAAACCGCATTAAATAATCAATCCCTTTTTTCTGTGCCATGCCTGAAACATTCTTTTTCAGCATCGGAATTAATGAGTGGTATGTTTCATGACTTAGCGGAATGTTAAAATAAGACTCAAAATCAACTCCGGGATAATTTTTGAAGATATTTTCCACTTCTGAGTTTAATTTGATCTGGAAGTGGTAAGCCTTTTGTCGGTAGTTGAACTGAATTTCTTTTTCGCTATAAGATTCAGGCTTAAAATCGGGCATTCGGGTAACTTTATAAGAGAATGCATGCACAGCCTCGGGGATAATCACATGAACAGGATAAACTTTGTCTTTTTCGAAATCTACCTTACCATAGTCATGGTAGTTTAAACACATATATTTATTGCCTTCTATATTGAAAAAGGGTATGTCATTGATGTTTTCATCATTCTTAACATAAAAGATCAATCGATTATTCCCGATAGATAATCGCGCATCATATCCTGATTTACTAAGTAAAAACCATTTATACAAGGTGTAACGATGGTAATTTTCTACTTTAGGGCTTATCTGCTCGGCAGTTTTGCGTATCAATTGATAGTATATCCAATCATTTAATTGGTGTGTTTCTTTGTAGGCTAAAAGCGAAGATAGCAGTGGTTGATAATCACTTTGGTTTAGTTTATTGTAAAAATTTGAGATTGATTCAGGTGTAAGTTCTTTAGTAAAAGAAATTTTGGAGGTTTCGTTTAACTCAAAATTGAAGGTTCCATTATAAAATTCAATGCTGAAATTGTCGGCAAATACATTGGCAGTTGATAAACAAAATGTGATTATCATTGACAATTTTATGCTTAAAATAGCTATCTGAGGCCTCAATTTTTAATTACTTAACATTAAATTAACATTAAAATTATGTTAAGGTAACATTAATAAATCAATCCTGGATATTTTTTCCTAATTTTTTAAGTATTTCATTTGGGATTGTGTGAATATCAAGTATCAGAAATCCATCCAAACTATCTGAGAATTTAGGATCAATGTTAAAGCTGATTATCTTGGCGTTTAGTGCCAGATACTGCTTCAGTAATACTGGTATCCTCATGTTAGTGATCTCAATATCTGAAATTAGTGAATCAAGATCCTTTAATGTCTTGCTGCCTTCTGTGAGCATATCTTTATCTATTTTCGAAAAATCAACTTTGAATTTTTTTCTTGGTTTAACAAACTGGGCAAGTTCATGATCGAAATTATTATTTCTGATAAATTCTACAATTAATGATTTTGATAGTTTTGTAAACCAATTGCTGATACTTACAGGTCCAATTAGGTAACGATATTCTGAATTTTTTGAAAGGAATTGTACTATTCCCTTCCATAGTAAGAATAGGGGAAGTGGCTTTTGCTGGTATTCCTTTCTTATCCAGGATCGTCCAAGCTCCAAACTTTTCATGAGTACCGGATAAAATTGTTTTTTAATTTTAAATAATTCATTCAGGTAGAATCCCCTTTTTCCCATGCTATGGAATATCTCGGATCCTTTCCCAATTCGATAAGCGCCAACAATCATTTTTGATTCCTTATCCCAAATAAATAAATGGTAATAATTGATATCGTATCCATCAAGATCAGTCTGTTTATTTGTCCCTTCGCCAATTTCACGAAAAGTGATCTCCCTCAATCGGCCAATTTCTTTCAATATAGTTGGAATTGCTGTTGAAGAGCAAATATAGACTTCATAATTTCTCTCGGTGCAAACTAGGTATTCGGTAAGATTAGCAATTTCGCTATCTAGATCTTTAACTGACATTGGTGCTACAATTTCCTGAGATTTTTTCTTGATTTTAAAAATAGTACGAGGATTGAATATTATTTTCTCATTTTCAAGTCCGGCACCTAATGCATAAGTTTTAGCTCTAAGATAATCTAGCAGTTTGTTCGGATTATCATAAATTGGAAGTTCAGAAGGTTTGATAGGTTTGCCAATTCTTAGTCTGATGATATGCCCTTTTTTATTGAAAAGTTCGGATGGTAGTTTTGCTGTTCTTAAAGTAGGGTGAATAAAGCTCAGTAGGTTAAATAGGATTCCATTATTGCCATGAAAATAGATAGGAACTACAGGAACATTAGCTTTTTTAATTAGTTTACCAACTACAGGATGCCAGGTTCTGTCTGTTATTTTCTGAATCTTTGTTTTATAAGTTGAAACCTCGCCGGCAGGGAATATACCAATTGGAATACCAGAATTGAGCTGTAAGAGCGTACTTTTGATTCCGCTGAT
Source organism: Daejeonella sp. (assembly GCF_044348475.1). Classification (GTDB taxonomy): domain Bacteria; phylum Bacteroidota; class Bacteroidia; order Sphingobacteriales; family Sphingobacteriaceae; genus Daejeonella. The sequence continues at coordinate 10,683 of NZ_JBIKSU010000002.1, forward strand.
ACTCGAAGAGTTTTCTATGTTTTCAAAAGGATTGACACCAATTAAGTAGTCAGAAAGATTTGGAATCTTTTTAAGTAAGAAATTGGCCATTAGTTTTGAATCTGGCCTAACACGGCACATGATTTTTAAGAGTATCAATCCTTCAATTCCTCCATATGGATGGTTCGCAATGGCTAGAAAAGCACCATTTTTCGGAAAATTTTTTAATTCAGACTCATCAAAATCAATGGCAATTCCGATAATTTGCAATATTTTATCTATAAATGCTTCACCTTGTAAATGCTCTGCTTTTTTAAATACTTGATTCAATTCATTTATTCTCATGATCTCCATTAGTAATGAAGCCAAGCCGGGCATATACAATTTGTCAATTTTGCTTGCCTTTTCAAATTCTGCTTTGGTTATGATCTTCATGATTTTAATTTAATTGTGTTTCAAAATTGGATATTTTAATATTATCTTTATGTTAAATCTGTCTCTATAAAGATTCCCCCAGTGCCGTTATTTCCATCGCGGTATTCCAAAGAACAGCTGTTTTTATTGTTTACTACTCATTCAAAACAATGCGACATTATTTGAGTTCTTTACGATCATTTTTTAATTTTTCTAAAAAAGAGTTGAATGGTATATTCTTTCTATTTCTGCTTATTCTTGTCATTCTGGTAAGCCCCTGGTTTTATCGTAAGCTTAGCAAACTGCAGGTTTATGATCTTGAAAAATTTAAACTTGAGGCAGCTAATTTTAAAAATTCAGAGCTTAGGGTTTACCATTCATCTAATAAAAAAGAAGCTGTAAAGGCAGTGTATTTTGAATTTGATCCGAATAGTATTGGCGAAAAGGAATGGCTGAAATTGGGTTTTTCTATAAAGCAGATCAGGGTTATCAATAATTATATAGCTAAAGGAGGCAAATTCTACAAGAAAGAAGATCTGAAAAGAATTTATTCAATTTCAGAAGCTCAATATGCTTTGCTGGAACCTTATATTCGTATTGTTGCAACATATACTGCTAATAAATTTGCGAAGGATGAAAAGGCTGCAAGATCCAATAATCAAATTCCTAGATCACTTATTGAGCTAAATTTGGCTGATTCATTATCGCTATTAACCGTAAGGGGTATTGGCCCAGCCTTCGCTTCCAGAATTATTCGCTATAGAGATCGCTTGGGAGGGTTTTATACCAAGGAGCAACTGAAAGAAGTTTATGGCATAGACTCCCTTAAATATTCTCAGATTCAAGGTCAGTTTTCTATTGACGCCGCGCTTATTCAAAAAATAAACCTTAATACAGCGGGCTTTGACCAGCTTAAAAAACATCCCTACTTAACCTATAAACAAATGAATGCGATCATTCAATATCGACAGCAGCATGGTTATTTCCAATCAATTGAAGATTTAAATAAGGTAGCTATCCTGAATAAAGAAATAATCCGTAAAATTGAGCCATACTTTGCATTTTTACCCCATGATCAGTAAGGAACTTGATTTTGCTATTCGGGATATAGCCGATTTTCCAAAACCTGGAATATTATTTAAGGATATAACTCCTATATTAAAAGACGCTAAATTATGTACATCCGTAATCGACGAGTTTGTTAGGCAACTGAATGGTGTCGAAATAGATGTGGTTGCCGGAATTGAGAGCCGAGGATTTTTATTTGGTTTAATGCTTGCGAACAGATTGAAAATACCATTTGTGCCTATTCGCAAAAAGGGAAAATTGCCATTTAAGACAGTTGAAGAGCCTTGTGAATTAGAATATGGCTCAGCTATTCTTGAACTGCATGAAGATGCTATTACACCTGGTCAACGGGTATTGATTCATGATGATCTTTTGGCTACTGGCGGTACCGTTAGTGCTGCCACCCGACTTGTGCAAAAGCTTGATGGGCTTGTAGCTGGTTATGCATTTGTAATAAGTCTTGATTTTTTGAATGCCAATGATAAACTCAAAAAAGTAACTCCTAATATTATTTCTCTAGTATCTTATAAATGACTAATATTTTGATACTTGCATAAATAATCTCAATTAAATTTCAGCTCTGAAATTCATGATTAGATGTTTAATGAATAAAATCATTGCTTTTTAAAGCTAGTTATTTAGTGGAATCTGTTTAAATCTAATCTTGGGCACACTATTTTTTTGTTCCTATATCATTGGAATTAAATTTTATTGTACATTTGCAATCCAAAACCGAAAGGGGGTATCTGTATATTATGATCATAATTAATGTAAAAGACGGCGAATCATTGGATAAAGCACTTAAGCGCTTTAAAAAGAAATTCGAAAAAACCGGTGTATTGAGAGAACTTCGCAGCCGTCAGGCCTACGAGAAAAAATCTATCACCCGTCGTACGCAAGTTAAAAAAGCTATTTACAAGCAGGGATTAAACATAGAAACTGTTTAATTTCATTTTAGCATATAATTTCTAAAACTATTTGTATATTCAAACTATTGGATGTGCAAATAGTTTTTGATGTTTATTGAGCAATTTATACGATACCTGCAATTCGAAAAACGGTTTTCTCCCCATACCGTAACTGCCTATAAAAATGATCTCGATCAGTTTTCTCAATATATAGTTTCATTTCAATCTGAATTATTAAATGTTACTCATCAGCATGTGCGAACATGGATAGTATCATTGATGGATGATGGAATTGAAGCTCGAACAATCAATCGTAAAATTTCAAGCCTCCGTTCGTTTTACAAATTTCTTCAACGTGAAAATCTGATTGGAAATAGTCCAATGATCTATGTTAGGGCTCCTAAGATACCTAAACGACTACCTATAGTTATCACTGAACAGAAGATGGATATTCTTCTAGATGCTCAGGATGTATTTAGTAATGATTTTCAGGGAATGCGTGATCGTTTGATAGTAGAGCTCTTATATGGAACCGGAATGCGTCTTTCTGAGCTTGTAAACCTGTCTGACTATGACATAAATGTATATGAGCAACAAATTAAGGTTTTAGGTAAGCGAAATAAGGAAAGGATCATTCCAATCAGTAACTCGTTAACAAAATTGATAAGCGATTATCAACTTCAAAAATTAAATCAAAATTTCAACAACAAATCAGCTGCTTTGATCGTTACTAATCAAGGTAATAAGGTCTATGCAAAGTTTATTTATCGAACAGTTAATCTAGTTTTATCATTTATTTCAACCCACGATAAAAAAAGTCCACATATTTTGAGGCATAGTTTCGCAACGTCATTATTAAACAGAGGAGCAGACTTGAATGCAATCAAAGAGTTATTAGGTCATTCAAGTTTGGCAGCAACACAGGTTTATACTCACAATTCAGTAGAAAAACTAAAATCAATTTATAAACAGGCTCATCCTAAAGCTTAATACTATTGAAAGGTGCTTAGGGTATTGTGCTATTACTACTCAATAAGCTACGATTTCATCAATGATTACATTAATTAAAAAAAGGGAGGCAATATGAAAATCAGAGTACAATCAATCCATTTTACAGCTGACGTTAAGTTGTTGGATTTTATTCAGAAGAAAGCAGACAAGCTTGATCTGTTTTTTGATCAGATTATTAGTGGAGAAGTTTACCTTAAATTAGAAAATACGGATGTTGAAGAAAATAAGATAACAGAAATTAAATTATTGATCCCTGGGAATGATCTTTTTGCAAAAGAGCAATGTAAAACTTTTGAAGAAGCAACTGACAAGGCTGTGGAGTCACTCAAACGTCAGCTTGATAAACGTAAAGAAAAATTGCGTTCCCATGTCAGTAATCTTTAGCTACTAAGCCTATTGGCTCAAAACTCATTTTTTTTTCAATCATAGCAACCTATTATTATTTGCTTTTTCGGCAGTCTAAATGACTGTCGAATTTTTTTTATAAAAAATTTTGTCTAACTCCAAATTTTCGTAGATTTGCAGTCCGTTTCAGAGAGGGGTTGCCATTAAAGGTTATCAATCATTGAAAGGTTGTTCTTTTTTATCTTAAGAATAGGTTTAAAACATTTTGCCTCCTTAGCTCAGCTGGTAGAGCAACTGACTTGTAATCAGTAGGTCATTGGTTCGATCCCGATAGGAGGCTCGAAAATGTTGGGGGGGTTCCAGAGCGGTCAAATGGGACGGACTGTAAATCCGTTACTTCGGTTTCGAAGGTTCGAATCCTTCCCCCCCCACCACCAAATTTGCAAATTGAATCAGTAGTTCATTTGAACAGCTGAGATTTTTGATAACTAATTTACCAATTTGCTAATTTGCTCATTTGCTAATTATCGAATTGATTTGCGGAAGTAGCTCAGTTGGTAGAGCGATAGCCTTCCAAGCTATAGGTCGCGAGTTCGAACCTCGTCTTCCGCTCAAGGGTTTGTTTGTCATTCAAAAGTTTATAAAAGAACTTTGGGTAGCAAGCTTAGAGCAAATTAAAAGCCGACGTAGCTCAGCGGTAGAGCACTTCCTTGGTAAGGAAGAGGTCATGGGTTCAAGTCCCATCGTTGGCTCAGTAAAGAATTTAAGATTAAAACAATAATAAAATTAACCTAACAATTAGTATAAAACAAAATGGCAAAAGAAAAATTTGACCGCAGTAAGCCGCATTTAAATATCGGTACTATAGGTCACGTTGACCACGGTAAAACTACACTGACAGCAGCTATAACAAAAGTGTTATCAGATGCAGGCTTTTCTGAAGCACGTTCATTTGATTCAATTGACTCTGCTCCAGAAGAAAAAGAAAGAGGTATCACTATTAATACTGCACACGTGGAGTATTCAACTGCTACTCGTCACTATGCTCACGTTGACTGTCCAGGTCACGCGGATTATGTGAAGAACATGGTAACTGGTGCTGCTCAAATGGATGGAGCTATTATAGTAGTTGCTGCTACTGATGGTCCTATGCCACAAACTCGTGAACACATCCTTCTTGCACGTCAGGTAGGTGTTCCTTCATTGGTTGTTTTTATGAACAAAGTTGATATGGTTGACGATCCAGAATTACTTGAATTAGTAGAGATGGAAATTCGTGAACTTTTAAGCTTCTATGAATTCCCTGGTGATGATATTCCTGTTATTCAGGGTTCTGCTTTGGGAGGTCTTAATGGTGATGCAAAATGGGTTGGTAAAATCATGGAGTTAATGGATGCTGTAGATAGCTACATTCCAATTCCTCCGCGTTTGACTGAACTTCCTTTCTTAATGCCAGTTGAAGATGTATTCTCGATCACTGGTCGTGGTACTGTAGCAACAGGACGTATCGAAAGAGGAGTTATAAACTCAGGTGAAGCAGTTGATATCTTAGGTATGGGTGCTGAAAACTTAAAATCAGTTGTTACTGGTGTTGAGATGTTCCGTAAAATATTAGATAGAGGTGAAGCTGGAGATAACGTAGGATTATTATTACGTGGTATTGAGAAAACTGATATCCGTCGTGGTATGGTTATCTGTAAGCCAGGTTCTGTAACTCCGCATACTGATTTCAAAGCTGAGATCTATGTATTGTCAAAAGCAGAAGGTGGACGTCACACTCCATTCTTTAACAAATATCGTCCACAATTCTATTTCCGTACAACAGATGTTACTGGTGAGATCACTCTTGCAGATGGTGTAGAAATGGTTATGCCAGGTGATAACGTTACAATCAGTGTAAAGCTGATCAACGCAATCGCTATGGAAAAAGGTCTTCGTTTTGCGATCCGTGAAGGTGGTAGAACTGTAGGTGCCGGACAAGTTACTGAGATTGTAAAATAAGCAATTTCTTATAAAGGTTAATTCGATAACATAAGTCCAATGTGGACTTATGTTTTCTTATAATACACGGGCTTAGTTTACAATTAATTTTGTGAACCTAGTTATTTATTAAACGGGAATAGTTCAATGGTAGAATAGAGGTCTCCAAAACCTTTGATCAGGGTTCGAATCCTTGTTCCCGTGCTTACGCTAAATGTAAAATGGCTAACGTAGTAGAATTTTTTAAAGAATCATATACAGAAATGACCCAAAAGGTTTCTTGGCCTACATGGGGAGAATTGCAAAATTCAGCTGTATTGGTATTAGTAGCATCCATAATTATTTCACTTGTGATTTTAGCTATGGATGAAACTGCTGGTAATGCATTGAAGATGTTTTATAAATCTCTGGCATAATTAAAGCAAATGAGCGATCAATTAAAATGGTATGTTGTACGGGCTGTAAGTGGCAAAGAGAAGAAAGTAAAGCAATACTTAGAGGCTGAAGTTAACCGTCTTGGTATTTCACATCTATTACCTCAGGTATTAATCCCCATGGAGAAATACTACCAGATGAAAGATGGTAAAAAGATTGCTAAAGAACGTAATTTTTACCCTGGTTATGTACTAATCGAAGCTGCTTTAGATGGTGAGTTAGAACACGTAATTAAAGGTATTAATAGTGTTATTGGTTTTCTTGGAGATAAAGGTGGAAATGCCGTTCCAATGAGAGCTGCAGAAGTTAACCGGATCCTTGGTAAGGTTGATGAAATGGCTGAACAAGGTGAAGCAATGAATGTTCCTTATTACGTTGGTGAAAATGTCAAAGTAATGGATGGTCCATTTAATGGGTTTACCGGTGTGATTGAAGAGGTAAATGAAGAGAAAAAGAAACTTAAGGTTATGGTTAAGATCTTCGGAAGAAGAACACCACTTGAGTTGAATTATATGCAAGTTGAGAAGGAGTAGTAAGTAGTAAGTAGTAAGTTGTAAGTTGTAAGTCGCGAAACTTATAACCTAGGACTTATAACTTATAACGTATAACCTATAACTTTCAACTTAAAGGTCTTAAATGTTACATAGCTTCCACTACTAACATTGAGTTAAAAACAAATAAATAAAAATGGCAAAAGAAGTCGGTGCTTTAATAAAGTTACAGATCAAAGGCGGCGCTGCAAATCCATCTCCACCAGTTGGTCCCGCATTGGGAGCAAAAGGTGTAAACATCATGGAGTTTTGCAAGCAATTTAATGCGCGTACCCAAGATAAGCCTGGTAAAGTTTTACCGGTTGTAATCACTGTATATGTAGACAAGTCATTTGATTTTATCATTAAAACTCCTCCTGTAGCAATCCAATTATTGGATGCAACAGGTTTAAAGAGTGGTTCAGCAGAGCCTAACCGTAAAAAAGTTTCTAGTGTAAACTGGGATCAGGTTGAAAGCATTGCTAAAGATAAAATGACCGATTTGAATGCATTTACTGTCGAATCAGCCATGAAAATGGTTGCAGGTACAGCACGCAGTATGGGAATTACCGTTAGCGGTGATGCACCCTGGAACAATTAATTTTATAAAATCAGTTTAAGAAGTGGCTAGATTAACAAAAAATCAAAAACAGGCACATTCAAAAATTGAGGAAGGTAAAGCATATACTTTAACTCAGGCTGCGGCATTAGTTAAAGATATTACCACTACCAAGTTTGATGCATCGGTTGACCTGGACGTACGCTTAGGCGTTGATCCTCGTAAAGCGAATCAAATGGTAAGAGGTATCGCAACACTTCCTCATGGAACCGGTAAAACTGTCCGTGTATTGGTACTTTGTACTCCTGATAAGGAAGCAGAGGCTACAGCAGCAGGCGCAGATTTCGTAGGTTTGGATGAATATATTGCCAAAATAGAAGGTGGATGGACTGACGTTGATATCATTATTACCATGCCTAGCGTTATGGCTAAAGTAGGTAAACTCGGCCGTGTTTTAGGTCCGCGTAACCTTATGCCAAACCCTAAATCAGGAACAGTTACCACAGATGTGGGTAAAGCTGTTAGTGATGTTAAAGGTGGTAAGATCGATTTCAAAGTTGACAAAACAGGAATCATTCATACTTCGATCGGAAAAGTATCATTTGATGCTGATAAAATCTATGAAAATGCGTTAGAAGTAATTCAAACGATTTCTAAATTGAAACCATCGGCAGCAAAAGGAACTTATTTCAAGAGCATTCATATCTCTTCGACAATGAGTCCGGGAATCGAAATTGAAACTAAATCAGTAGCGGGAATCTAATCATGAGAAAAGAAGAAAAACACGAAGTTGTTCTTGCTTTAACAGAGACGATTGCTGAGTATGGTAATTTTTATATTACCGACACCGCAAACCTGTCTGTAGCAAAAGTAAATGATATTCGCCGCAAATGTTTCGAGAACGGTATCAAAATGCAGGTAGCTAAAAATAAACTGATCAGAAAGGCCATGGAGGCATCTGGAGGTGATTTTAGTGAAATGTTTGAAGTACTTAAAGGATCATCCTCTATTTTATTTTCAAAGTCAGCTAATGCTCCGGCAAAGTTGATCAAACAATTGAGAAGAACAGGTGATAAACCGGTACTAAAAGCTGCATATATTGATTCATCAATTTTCATTGGCGATAATCAGTTAGATGCCCTAATAAACCTTAAATCTAAGGAAGAATTAGTGGCTGACATCATTGCATTGCTTCAATCTCCAGCTAAAAATGTTATTTCAGGCTTACAGTCTGGTGGTAATAAACTTGCAGGAATTGTTAAAACATTACAAGAAAGAGGTTAACGGGCACCTAGAAGTTCGATTAAATTATTCAAGTACAGAAATTTTAAAATTAAAATAAAATGGCAGATTTAAAATCGTTTGCTGAGCAATTAGTAAACTTAACAGTAAAAGAAGTTAATGAATTAGCTCAAATCCTTAAAGATGAGTATGGTATAGAGCCTGCTGCAGCAGCAGTAGCAGTGGCAGCAGTTGGTGGTGGTGGTGATGCACCAGCAGCAGCAGCAGAACAAACATCTTTCGATGTAATATTGAAAGAAGCGGGTGGTGCTAAATTAGGAGTTGTAAAACTTGTAAAAGACCTTACCGGTTTAGGTTTGAAAGAAGCTAAGGATTTAGTTGATGGAGCACCAAAAGAAGTTAAAACTGGTGTTGATAAAGCAGAAGCTGAGTCATTGAAAAAAGCATTAGAAGAAGCTGGTGCTACTGTTGAGATTAAGTAATTCTTAACTCATAAATTATGGTTTAGACCCCGATTTTCGTCGGGGTCTATTGCCATTTGTATAATACCCATTGTATGTATGATCTACATCGCCGTAATATTGGCATAACAGGTCGCAGTTTATTTACTAAACTAAATTCTCAATCCCTTGGCAAACAAAATTAAGCACAACGAAAGAGTAAATTTTGCTACCAGTAAGCATGTAATGGACTATCCTGATTTTCTGGATGTTCAGTTACAATCTTTCAAGGAATTTTTTCAGCTTGAAACCACTTCAGACAACCGCCATCAAGAAGGTTTGTTTAAAGTTTTCTCCGAAAATTTTCCGATCTCTGATTCAAGAAATATATTCGTTTTAGAATTTCTTGATTATTTCATTGATCCCCCGCGTTATGACATACATGAATGTATTGAGCGTGGTTTAACGTATAGTGTTCCTTTAAAGGCTAAGCTTCGCTTATCTTGTAATGATGCAGAACACGAAGATTTTGAAACAATAGTTCAGGATGTTTATTTGGGAACGATCCCATACATGACTCCAAAAGGAACTTTTGTGATAAATGGCGCAGAGCGCGTAATCGTTTCTCAATTACACCGCTCTCCGGGAGTATTTTTCGGCCAAAGCCGTCATACAAACGGAACCAAATTGTATTCAGCCCGTGTAATTCCTTTCAAAGGTTCTTGGATCGAGTTTGCAACTGACGTTAATAATGTCATGTACGCATACATCGATCGTAAGAAAAAATTCCCGGTTACCACCTTATTGCGTGCAATCGGTTATGATTCTGACAAGGATATTCTTGAATTATTCGAATTAGCGGATGAAGTAAAAGTTAGCAAATCTGGCTTGAAAAAAGCCGTAGGCCGTAAACTTGCAGCAAGAGTGCTCAAGAAATGGGTCGAAGATTTTGTGGATGAAGATACCGGTGAAGTTGTTTCAATTGATCGTAATGAGATCATCATGGAACGTGAAACCGTTTTAGAAGACGAGCATATCGATATGATCATCGAAGCTGGTGTTAAAACAATTATCCTTACTAAAGAGGATGCTGTGAACAGCGGTGATTATACCATTATATACAATACTTTACAAAAAGATACTTCAAATTCTGAGAAGGAAGCGGTAGAGCATATCTATCGTCAATTACGTAACGCTGAACCACCTGATGAAGAAACAGCTCGTGGTATCATTGATCGTTTATTCTTCTCTGATAAGAGATATGATCTTGGTGATGTAGGTCGTTACCGCATCAATCGTAAATTGAAATTAAGTACTCCTGTTGAAACTAAAGTTTTAACTAAGCAGGATATCATTGCCATTGTTAAGTATCTGATCAAATTGATCAACTCAAAAGCAGAGGTGGATGATATTGATCACTTGTCAAACCGTCGTGTACGTACTGTTGGTGAACAACTTTATGCACAGTTTGGTGTTGGTCTAGCCCGTATGGCTCGTACCATTCGTGAACGAATGAATATTCGTGATAACGAAGTATTCACACCAACTGACTTGATCAATGCACGTACATTATCCTCAGTAATCAACTCGTTTTTCGGAACGAATCAGTTGTCACAGTTCATGGACCAAACCAATCCTCTTGCAGAGATCACGCACAAGCGTCGTCTTTCAGCCTTAGGCCCAGGTGGTCTTTCTCGTGAGCGTGCAGGGTTTGAGGTTCGTGACGTACATTATACCCATTATGGTCGTTTATGTACTATTGAAACTCCTGAGGGTCCGAATATTGGTTTGATATCTTCTCTTTGTGTTCATGCTAAGATCAATAATCTTGGTTTTATCGAAACTCCTTACCGTAAGGTTGAAGATGGTCGTGTTGTAGTTGAAGAACCTGTAATTTACCTTTCTGCAGAAGATGAAGAAGGAAAAACTATTGGTCAGGCAAATGCAGTATACGATGATAAAGGTAATTTTGAAACTCCGCATGTAAAGGCACGTTATGAAGGTGACTTCCCTATAATTGAGCCTAAGAAGTTAGATTTAATGGACATTGCGCCAAATCAAATCACTTCTATTGCTGCATCATTGATTCCTTTCTTGGAGCATGATGATGCTAACCGTGCGTTGATGGGATCCAACATGCAACGTCAGGCCGTACCTTTATTACGTCCTGAAGCTCCAATTGTTGGTACTGGTCTTGAAGGCCGTGTAGCTCGTGATTCACGTACACTTATCAATGCTGAAGGTACTGGTGTTGTTGAATATGTTGATGCCAATGAAATTCGTATTCGTTATGAAAGAAATGAGGACGATGTTCTTGTATCTTTTGAGGGCGAAGTTAAATCATATCGCCTGATTAAGTTCAAGAAAACCAACCAGAGTACGTGTATCAACTTAAAGCCTATCGTAAGAAAAGGTCAGAAAGTTGAAAAAGGTCAGGTTCTTTGTGAAGGTTATGCAACTCAGGATGGAGAATTAGCATTAGGAAGAAATCTTAAAGTTGCATTCATGCCTTGGCAAGGATTTAACTTTGAGGATGCGATTGTTATTTCAGAGCGTGTTGTTTCACAAGATATTTTTACTTCTTTACATATTGAAGAATTTGAATTAGAAGTTCGTGATACAAAACGTGGTGAAGAAGAATTAACTCCAGATATTCCTAACGTTTCAGAAGAAGCTACTAAAGATCTTGACGAAAACGGAATTATCCGTGTTGGAGCTGAGATTAAAGAAGGTGATATTCTGATTGGTAAGATCACTCCTAAAGGAGAATCTGATCCTTCACCTGAAGAAAAACTTTTACGCGCAATCTTTGGCGACAAAGCAGGTGATGTGAAGGATGCCTCGTTGAAAACTCCACCGTCTATTCATGGTGTAGTTATTGATACTAAATTATTCTCACGTGCTAAGAAAACTACCAAACAAGAAGAGAAAGCTCTTATTGAGAAGTTAGACACGAAGCACAATAAAGCAGTTAAGGAATTGAAAGAAACCTTAATTGAGAAATTGTTCGTTATTGTGAATGGTAAAACATCACAAGGTGTATTTAATGTGTATAAAGAGCTGCTAGTAGCTAAAGGTGTAAAATTCACCCAGAAAATACTAACTGAACTTGAATATGCAAACGTGAACCCAACTAAATGGACAACTGATGAGGATAAGAATGAGCTAATCAAACAAACTCTTCACAACTATAACATTAAGCTGAACGAAGAACTTGGCGCTTACAAGCGTGATAAGTTTGCGATCAGTGTTGGTGATGAGCTTCCATCAGGAATTGTACAAATGGCTAAAGTTTATGTTGCTAAAAAACGTAAGCTGAAAGTAGGGGATAAAATGGCGGGCCGTCACGGAAATAAGGGTATTGTTGCAAGAATCGTTCGCGATGAAGACATGCCTTTCCTTGAAGACGGAACTCCTGTGGATATAGTACTTAATCCACTGGGTGTACCATCACGTATGAACCTTGGACAAATCTATGAGACCGTTTTAGGATGGGCTGGTAAAGAACTTGGAATGAAGTTCGCTACACCAATCTTTGATGGAGCATCTCATGATGAAGTTGAAGAATGGGTTGATAAAGCTGGAATTCCTAAGTCAGGAAGAACCTACCTATACAATGGTTTAACGGGAGATCGTTTTGATCAGCAGACTACAGTGGGTATTATTTATATGCTGAAACTGGGTCACATGGTTGATGATAAAATGCACGCCCGTTCAATCGGACCATATTCATTGATTACACAACAACCATTGGGTGGTAAAGCTCAGTTTGGTGGTCAACGTTTCGGTGAGATGGAGGTTTGGGCTCTCGAAGCATTTGGTGCTGCCAACATCCTTCAGGAAATACTTACTGTTAAGTCTGATGATGTGGTAGGACGTGCAAAAACCTACGAAGCGATTGTTAAAGGTGAAAACCTTCCAACTCCATCAGTTCCAGAATCATTCAATGTATTGGTTCATGAATTAAGAGGTTTAGGTTTGGATATCACATTGGATTAAGTTAAAAGTTATAAGTTGTAAGTAATAAGTTTTGACCCATTTACTTACAACTTACAACTCAAGACTTACAACTAAAAAAAAGCTATGTCTTACAAGAAAGATAATAAAATCAAAAGTAATTTCACCTCGATAACCATTAGTTTGGCTTCTCCTGAATCAATCCTGGAGCGTTCAAGCGGCGAGGTGTTAAAGCCGGAAACTATCAACTACCGGACTTACAAACCTGAGCGTGATGGCTTATTCTGCGAGCGTATTTTCGGTCCCGTAAAGGATTACGAATGTCATTGCGGTAAATATAAGCGTATCCGTTATAAAGGTATTGTCTGCGACCGTTGTGGTGTTGAAGTAACTGAAAAGAAAGTACGTCGTGAGCGTATGGGACACATCAACCTTGTGGTTCCTGTTGCACACATCTGGTATTTCCGTTCATTGCCAAACAAAATCGGTTATTTGTTAGGTTTACCTACCAAAAAACTAGATTTAATCATTTATTATGAGCGTTATGTTGTTATTCAGCCAGGATTAAAGGAGGCAGACGGTATTCTAAAAATGGACTTCTTAACAGAAGAAGAATATTTAGATATCCTAGATACCTTACCAAAAGAAAATCAATATCTTGATGATAAAGACCCTGAGAAATTCATCGCAAAGATGGGTGCTGAGGCTCTTCAAGATCTTTTAGGTCGTTTGGATCTGGATCAGCAGTCTTATGACCTTCGTCATCAGGCAGCAACTGAAACTTCGCAGCAGCGTAAAACTGAAGCTTTGAAACGTCTTCAGGTTGTAGAAGCTTTCCGTGGCGCAAATACCCGTATTGAAAATAATCCAGAATGGATGATCGTTAAGATTGTACCGGTTATTCCACCTGAATTACGTCCTTTGGTTCCTTTAGAAGGTGGTCGTTTTGCAACTTCCGATTTGAATGATCTTTACCGTCGTGTAATTATTCGTAACAATCGTTTGAAGCGTTTGATCGAGATCAAAGCTCCAGAAGTAATTTTACGTAACGAGAAGCGTATGCTTCAGGAGTCTGTTGATTCATTATTTGATAACTCTCGTAAAGTTAATGCAGTTAAAACAGAAGGTAATCGTGCTTTAAAATCACTTTCAGATATTTTGAAAGGCAAGCAGGGTCGTTTCCGTCAAAACTTACTTGGAAAACGTGTAGATTATTCAGCTCGTTCAGTAATTGTTGTAGGACCGAATCTGAAATTGCATGAATGCGGTTTACCTAAAGATATGGCAGCCGAGCTGTTCAAACCATTTATCATTCGTAAAATGATCGAAAGAGGAGTGGTAAAAACAGTAAAATCAGCCAAAAAAATCGTAGATCGTAAAGATCCAATTGTTTGGGATATTCTTGAAAATGTATTGAAAGGTCACCCGGTATTATTAAACCGTGCTCCAACATTGCACCGTTTAGGTATCCAGTCTTTCCAGCCAAAATTGGTTGAAGGTAAGGCAATTCAATTACATCCATTAGTTTGTACTGCATTTAACGCGGATTTTGATGGTGACCAGATGGCGGTACACTTACCATTAGGTAATGCTGCAATTTTGGAAGCCCAAATGCTAATGCTTGCTTCGCATAACATTCTAAATCCTGCAAATGGTACTCCGATTACAGTTCCTTCACAGGATATGGTTTTGGGTCTTTATTATATAACTAAAGGCCGCAGAACCGACGAAGGTCGAGTTGTATTAGGACAGGATCAAACGTTCTATTCTCCTGAAGAAGTTATCATCGCTTACAATGAGCGTAAAATAGATCTTCATGCATTCATTAAGGTTAAGGCCTTTGTGAAAGAAAAAGATGGAAGCATCGTTAATAAAATTATTGAAACAACTGTCGGACGTGTTCTCTTTAACCAGAGAGTTCCGGTAGAGGTTGGATATATCAATGAACTTCTGACCAAGAAATCACTTCGTGATATCATTGGTGATGTGGTGAAAAACACTGGTATGGCTCGTGCAGCACAGTTTCTTGATGATATCAAGGAATTAGGTTTCCAGATGGCATTCCAGGGTGGTCTTTCCTTTAATCTTCAGGATCTTAACATTCCTGCAGAAAAGGCTCATTTGATTGATCAGGCAAGTAAGGAAGTTGAAGAAGTAATGAATAACTATAATATGGGTTTCATTACCAACAACGAACGTTACAACCAGATCATCGATATCTGGACTCGTATCAATAACCGTTTGACGGCCAATGTGATGAATCAGCTTTCGAGCGATAATCAAGGCTTTAATTCGGTATATATGATGCTTGATTCAGGAGCTCGTGGTTCAAAAGAGCAAATTCGTCAGCTTTGCGGTATGCGTGGTTTGATGGCTAAGCCTCAGAAATCAGGTTCAGGTGGAGAGATCATTGAAAATCCAATTCTTTCTAACTTTAAAGAAGGATTATCGGTATTAGAGTATTTCATATCAACTCACGGTGCTCGTAAAGGTTTGGCTGATACAGCATTAAAGACTGCAGATGCTGGTTACCTAACTCGTCGTTTGCATGATGTTGCTCAAGATATGATTGTTGGTGAGACCGATTGTGGTACATTAAGAGGAATTTATACAACTGCATTGAAAGATAATGAAGATGTTGTTGAGCCTTTATATGACCGTATCTTAGGTAGAACCAGTTTGCATGATGTATATGATCCATTAACTAATGAATTATTAGTTTCTGCTGGTGAGGATATTGAAGAGCATGTTGCTGTTAAAATTGAAAACTCGCCGCTAGAGGGAATAGAAATTCGCTCAGTTCTTACTTGCGAAAGTAAGCGTGGTGTTTGTGCTTTATGTTACGGACGTAACCTTGCAACCGGTAAACGTGTGCAGATGGGTGAGGCTGTTGGTGTAATTGCAGCTCAGTCAATTGGTGAGCCTGGAACACAGTTAACATTACGTACATTCCACGTGGGTGGTACTGCTTCGAACATTGCTGCTGAATCTCAGATCAATGCTAAGTTTGATGGTATTATTGAGTTTGAAAACGTTAGAACTGTTAGTCATGAAACTACAGAAGGAAGCCTTGAAGTTGTCTTAGGACGTTCAGGTGAATTCCGTATCGTAGAGGCAGGTACCAACAAAATGATCATGTCTAACAACATTCCTTATGGTGCATTTCTGTATGTTAAGGATGGTGCTAAGATCTCTAAAGGCGATAAAATTTGTAGCTGGGATCCATATAATGCTGTTATTATTTCAGAATTTGAAGGTAAGGCTGAATTTGAGGCAATCATTGAAGGTGTTACCTTCCGTGAAGAATCTGATGAGCAAACCGGTCACAGAGAGAAAGTTATTATTGATACCCGTGATAAAACCAAGAATCCAGTTATCCGTGTAGCGGATAAAAAGGGAAATGGTATTAAGGGATACAACATTCCTGTAGGAGCACACATTGCTGTTGAAGAGAATGAAAAAGTGAAAATCGGACAGATTATTGCTAAAATACCTCGTTCTACTGGTAAAACAAGAGATATTACAGGTGGTTTACCTCGTGTAACCGAATTATTCGAAGCTCGTAATCCTTCAAATCCTGCAGTTGTAACTGAAATTGATGGTGTTGTAACTTTAGGTGGTGTTAAGCGTGGTAATCGTGAAATGTCAATCGAGTCGAAAGACGGACAAGTTAAAAAATACCTTGTTCCATTGTCTAAACATATTCTTGTTCAAGATAATGACTTTGTGAAAGCTGGAATGCCTTTATCAGACGGATCAATTTCGCCTGCTGATATCTTATCAATTAAAGGACCTGCAGCAGTTCAGGAATACCTAGTTAATGGTATTCAGGAAGTATATCGTCTGCAAGGTGTGAAAATCAATGATAAGCACTTTGAAACCATCGTTCACCAAATGATGCAAAAAGTGATGATCGAAGATGCCGGTGATACCCGTTTCCTTGAAAAAGAATTGGTTGATCGTTGGGATTTCCAATTGGAGAACGATGAGATATATGATAAGAGAATTGTAACCGATCCAGGAGAATCTGTTAATTTGAAATCTGGTCAAATCATTTCAGTACGTAAATTAAGGGATGAAAATTCTGTTCTTAAGCGTAAGGATATGAAGCTTGTTGAAACTCGTGATGCAATTGCAGCTACTTCAAGTCAAATGTTGCAAGGTATTACCCGTGCTTCATTAGGAACTAAATCATTCATCTCTGCAGCTTCTTTCCAGGAAACTACTAAGGTATTGAATGAGGCAGCGATCAGCGGAAAACGTGATAATCTGTTAGGTTTGAAAGAAAATGTGATCGTAGGTCACTTGATTCCTTCAGGAACAGGATTACGTCAATACGAACGTATCATCGTAGGTTCACAAGATGAATATGATAAATTAATGGCTTCCAAACAGGAAGAAGTGGAGGCTTAACTCACACCATTTTTCAAATAAAAAAAGTCCTTCTTTTCAGAAGGACTTTTTTTATTTCATTAAAAATATTTTAGAATTGATAACTTTATGGTATGGAAGAACAGAACATTGAAAATCAATTAAACATTGAGCTTTCTGAAGAAGTTGCAGAAGGTATATACTCCAACCTAGCGGTTATCACTCATTCAAACACTGAGTTTGTTGTAGATTTTATTCGGGTTATGCCGGGTGTGCCTAAAGCCCGTGTAAAATCAAGAATAGTATTAACTCCAGAGCATGCAAAGCGATTTTTGGTTGCTCTTGAAGAAAATGTTGAGAAATTTGAAGCGCTGAATGGTCGTATTAAGATCAATGAAGGACAGCCAGGGATACCTATGAATTTTGGTGGCCCTACAGCACAAGCTTAAATTGAAAAAGCATCTTAGTAAATTACTGTTTGGGAGTCATGACCCTGAGAAATTCAAAATTCCGCCTTCTACGTCGCAGTTTACAAAAATCAGTAATGTGTGGAATAGCTCACAATATCATGATTTTGGAATTGAACGTTTTTTTAGGTTGTTTTTGGTTAGTTCAAAGGTTTTTTTTCCGGTAATCTATATTGAACTGCTCACTCGAAATTTGCCTACACATTCTAAGAAAATTTATGGTGAGTTTTATGTTATTTTTAAAACTTTAGTACCATTTATTATACTTTTTTATGGTCTTTGGGATCATTATTGGCTCTACGTAATTAATATTTATCTGCTGATAGAGACTTTTTTATACGTTTTCAATAAAATATTTTTACCAGAGCATAATTATAAGGCATTGGCAAACAGGTCGATTATTCTTCTGTTTTTCAATTTCTTTGAAGTTATAGCGTCATTTGGGGTTATATATGCTGCCGGAAATTATCTTAATCAACCAGTTTCAACATGGATAGACGCTTTATATTTTAGTTTTATAACTGGTGCTACTATTGGTTATGGCGATTTTTATCCTATTAATGAGACCGGAAAAATTTTGGTAATTGTGCAGGTAATGAGCACTATTTCTTTTCTCTTCTTATTCTTTAATTTTTTTGCACCCCGATCCCAAGATATTACTAGAGTGCGGGATTCAGGTACTGAATAATTGATTCGAGTTCATCAGGCTTAAACCAATTTATATCTTCTGATTTTTTGAACCAAGTTATTTGTCTTTTAGCAAACCTTCTGGTATTTTGTTTGATCTTCTCAATAGCTTCTTCTCTGTTGCTTTTGCCATCTAGGTAATTAAAAATTTCAGAATATCCAACAGTATTTAAAGGGTTTAAATGTTGGAATGATTTCAGGCTTTCAACCTCTTCAATCAATCCATCATTAATCATTTGATCAACGCGAAGGTTTATTCTTTCATACAATATATTGCGATCGGTAATAAGCCCTATTTTGACAATATTAAATGGTCTTTGCTTTTTTAGGTTAGTTCTTAATGATGAAAAAGTTTTCCCTGTGCTTTCAAATACTTCTAAGGCTCTTATGATGCGTTGCGGATTGAAGATATCAACCTCTTCATGATAGACCGGGTCTATTTTTTTTAACCGTTCTTGAAGAAATTCTATTCCCTTTTCTGCAAATAATTTATTTAAATGATCACGAATTTTCTCTGAAGCTACCGGGAGCTGATCAAATCCATTGCAAACAGCGTTGATAAATAGTCCGGAGCCACCCACCATTATTACCTGCTCATGATCAATAAATAATTTGTTAATTATTTGAATAGATTCTTTTTCAAAATCACCAGCATTATATTGATCCAGAACCGAATGGCTATTGATTAAATGATGTTTAACTTCCTTAAGTTCTGCTTCTGATGGCTTGGCGGTACCAATGTTCATTTCCCTGTAAAACTGTCGGGAATCGGCTGATATGATCTCTGTTTTAAAATGTTTTGCCAGCCTTATGGCTAATGCTGTTTTGCCAATTGCGGTTGGGCCTGCGATAATGATCAATGTTTTGCTCATTAGCAATCCCGTTTTAGAATTTAATATTCATCTTTTTGGATATCATCAGAATCATAACCATCATTATCTGAAAATTCATCCATGAACTCATCCTTTTCTTCTTCCTCTTCCTCTTCGGTTTCCTGCTCGGTATTTATACCCATTTCGCTCATTTGTTCAAGCTCCTCTGCATCTTCAGGCTGGAAGTTAAGTTCATTTAGAAAATCAAAGTCTTCAGAAGCTGCAGTTGTTACAGGAGGTATAATAAGGCTGCCAGCCATTTTTGGTGCTTCGCCCAAACTACGTGATACACAAGGATATATCTTTCCATCTTCCTCACTAAGTATAATTTTAATGAGTTCAACATGGAAGTCAAATGGTCTGTCAAAGTTATAGGTATAATAAAATTTTTGATGTGGATCATCTATGAAACTGCTCAGTTTAGAATTCTCCATTGTAGCAACACCATTATTGATTTTCCGCTGGTTTGGTAGGTAGGCAATTTCTTCTTTCTTTATCCATTGATCACTACTTACATAAAAAGAGGAGGATAAATCAGCATTGTATCCTGTTGATTGATGGATAGCACGATGAAGGTCTTCAAATGTTTGATTGGATTTTATGTCAATATCTCGTTCAATATCATCATAATCTTCAAAAGAAACCTTAAATCTATAAATTGCCATTTTTATTCTATTATTTTATTATTCTACAAAAATACTATTTGAAAAGACTGATTAACATTTTTTATTTTTTTTTGTCTGTCTGTTAGCTAGGTTTAACTGGAACCAATCCTAGAGTTTTTCCTTTTTGTATCATAAACTCATACGCTTCTTCTCTAGAATTTTTAATTTCTCCTTCAAGAATAGCCTCTCTGATTTGATTTTTGATAATACCAACATTTTTACCGGCACTTAAATTAAATGCCTGCATGATATCTTCGCCACTAATCGGTGGTTGCCAGTTTCTAAGTTGATCGCTTTTCTCTACGTCCTTTAGTTTTTGTTTTACGAGGTCAAAGTTTCTGCGATATTTTTTTACTTTATATTCATTCTTGGTAGTTACATCTGCATTACATAACAACATAAGACTATCTATTTCCTCGCCGGCTTCAAATAATAGTCGTCTAACCGCTGAATCGGTCACTATATCTTGAGCAAGCACTATTGGTCTCAGATGTAATTGTACCAATTTTTGAACCAGTTTCATTTTTTCATTCAAGGGTAGCTTCAGCTGCGCGAATATTTTTGGAACCATGCGTGCCCCGCGGTCTTCATGACCATGAAATGTCCATCCATGGCCTGGCTCAAAACGTTTTGTTGCAGGTTTTGCAATATCATGCAGAATTGCTGCCCATCTTAGCCATAAATCATTCGTATTTTCAGCTAAATTATCAAGAACTTGAAGCGTATGGTAAAAATTATCTTTATGCCCTTTACCTTCTACTACGTCAACACCATGCAGATCTGCCATTTGAGTGAAAATTAGATGCAGGAGGCCTGTATCAAACAAATGGATGAATCCTATTGATGGCTTGGGTGCCAGTATGATCTTATTTAACTCATCGGTTATTCTTTCAAGAGAAACGATTTTGATTCTTTCGCAATTCTTTTTAATTGCGTCAATAGCCTCAGCATGAATTTTGAAGTTAAGTTGAGTAGCAAACCGAATTGCTCTTAACATTCTTAAAGGATCATCAGAAAATGTTTCTGTTGGATTGAGAGGCGTACGTATAAGCTTGTTATCAAGATCTTTTACCCCGTCAAATGGATCTATTAAAGTTCCGAAATTTGAAATATTTAATCCCAGAGCCATCGCATTGATATTGAAATCACGGCGTTTCTGATCATCTTCAAGACTGCCATTCTCAACAATAGGCTTGCGAGACTCTGAGCGATAGGATTCTTTTCTTGCTCCTACAAATTCTATTTCGAGATCCCCATGCTTAAGCTGGGCAGTTCCAAAATTCTTAAATACTGAAACCTTAGTATGTAATAGTTTACCTGCCGCTTCTGCAAATTTAATTCCATTTCCAATTACTAGAATGTCGATGTCTTTAGATGGCCTATTAAGAAAAAGATCTCTTACAAATCCGCCAATCACATAAATTTCTGTCTGTGATTCATCTGCCAGTTTACTTAATTTTTCAAATATGGGATGTTGTAAATATTCTTTCATATAAAATCAGATCGGATCTCATTTGAGGAGATGGGGATCATTAAACCTGATCTGAGCAGGCAATAATTTATCAGCAAAGGACAACATATTATTGCACTTTTTCAAGTGATTGAAAACATTAGCCTTGAAATTATGGTTTTTATATTCTTATTTTCTAATGAATGAAAATAATCCTCCTGGTTCAAGTTTCATTATTGTAGATGCTTTCTTTATGGAAGTATCATCTTGTTCCCAATTGACTACATAATCGACCCCTTCTTTTATCTCTTCACTGATTTCGTTGTAGCATGCAGGAGATGGCTGTCCACTCAAATTTGCTGAGGTTGAAATGATAGGTTTTCTGAAACGCTGCAGTAATTGCTCGCAAAATGTATGTTTTACAATCCGAATACCGATACTTCCGTCTTTGGCAATTGCATTCTTTGCCAGATTCTTTGCATTTGAATAAATAATGGTCATTGGATTTTCTGCATATTCAATGAGGTCGTAAGCTACTTCTGGAATCTCATTCACATAGCTTTGAAGTTTATTGGAGCTATCTAATAAAACAATCAAACTTTTTTCTTCTGATCTTCCTTTAAGTTTGAAAACTTTTTCAACTGCTTCTATATTTGTAGCATCGCAACCAATACCCCAAATGGTATCGGTTGGGTAAAGAATCAGGCCTCCATTCTTTAATACTTCAAACGCCTTATTTACTTCATCTCTTAGCATTTAGATTAGGTTTTGGTAAAGTTTGAATAATTTATCTGCAATTTTTTGATTGGAAAAATTACTAATGTGTTCAAATCCGGAACGTATCATTAACTCTCTTTTTTCGGTGTTGTTCATAGTCAGGTTGATCTGATCTGCAAGTTCATCACTGTTATTTGGATCTATATAGATGCTGTTTTTGCCACCTGCTTCTTCAAGGCAGGATCCCTTAGCTGCAATAACAGGTATTCCTGAACTTAAAGCTTCAACCACGGGTATCCCAAACCCTTCGAATTTTGATGGATAAATGAATAGGCTAGCCTGTTGATATATTCCAGGCAGGTCTTGGAAAGAAACGTTTTTCAGAAAATGCACCCTGCTTGTCAGGTTATTGTTAGCAATAAAATCTTTAAGTACTTGTGCGTATGGCGTTTCTTTTCCGATAAGTACCAAGTGGATAGTGTCTTTCAGCTTTTTTAGGGCTTGTATAATAAGAAGAGAATTTTTTCGTGTTTCAATAGTGCCTACATTCAGAAGAAATTCTTTTGGTAAATTATAAGTATTCCTGATTCTGATCTTTTCTTGCTCTGTTACTATTGATCTAAAGATAGGGTCACAATTTTGGTAGATTACTTCAACCTTGGATTCTTCAACATTCAAAAAATTGATTAGGTCTGCTTTGGTTTGTTCACTAACTGCAATTATCTTATTTGCATGTTTTGAAGCATAGCGAACTTTTAGTTCATAAATCTTTCTGTCAAAATAGGGGTAATATTGAGGGTATCGATAAAATATCAAATCATGGATAGTCACAACAGAAGGGATTCCTGCTTTTTTTAAACCAATTGGAATTTCATTGCTGAGTCCGTGAAAGAGGTCTATTTTTTCCTTTTTTAGATCTTTAACAATTCCACTATTCCTCCAAAAATTTTTGAATAATTGGTTTTTTGGATAATGGAAGTGTATGGAACGACATTCCAAAAGAGAGAGAGGTTTTTTGGCGGGTGTTGGAGCAAATACAGAGTATTGATTTCCAGGATAATATTCTCCCAGTATTTGAAGCACATACCGGCTATAGTTGCCTAAACCAGTAAAATTTTGGGTTGCGCGTTTACCGTCAAAGCCTATTTTCATGTTTATGCTATAAAATTATAAAGGATGAATGGCTTTCATCCTTTATAATTAAAAAAGCTCTTATTTTAGCATTAAACTGCTACATTATTATCTCTTAATGCTTCATTAAGAGAAGTTTTTTTATCTGTTGATTCTTTTCTTTGTCCGATGATTAATGCACAAGGCACCTGGTATTCGCCGGCAGGGAATTTCTTTGCATACGATCCCGGTATTACAACAGAGCGTGCAGGTACAAATCCTTTATATTCAACGGGTTCATCGCCAGTTACATCAATGATTTTAGTTGAAGCTGTAAGAACAACGTTTGCTCCAAGCACTGCTTCTCTTTCAACGTGTACACCTTCTACTACAATGGCTCTTGATCCAATAAAGCAATTATCTTCAATGATTACAGGAGAGGCCTGTATAGGTTCTAAAACTCCGCCAATACCTACACCACCACTTAAATGAACGTGCTTTCCTATCTGAGCACATGATCCAACCGTTGCCCATGTATCAACCATTGTGCCTTCGTCTACATAAGCACCAATATTAACATACGAAGGCATCATGATTACTCCTCTTGCAAGAAATGCTCCATAACGTGCAATTCCATGAGGAACTACTCTGACTCCATTCTCTTTATAGTCGGTTTTTAATTTCATTTTGTCATGGAACACAAATGGGCCCACTTCAATTTCTTTCATTTCTCTGATAGGAAAATAAAGAATAACTGCCTTTTTGATCCAGTCGTTTACATGCCAACGATTTCCGATTTGTTCAGCAACTCTAATCTCGCCTTTATCTAGATGTAAAATCACACTGTTGATTGCATCTCTGTATTCTTTGAAATTGATGAGATTGCGATCCTCCCATGCAGTTTCAATCAGTTTTTTTAATTCGGTAGTCATACGTTTAATTTATAACAAATTAAAGGAATTTTCTGTCAATTTTTGTATCAATCAATCAATTGTTACGTAATTTTGGGAATGCAGGAATTAGAGAAATTGCGTATCGATAAATAT
Source organism: Daejeonella sp. (assembly GCF_044348475.1). Classification (GTDB taxonomy): domain Bacteria; phylum Bacteroidota; class Bacteroidia; order Sphingobacteriales; family Sphingobacteriaceae; genus Daejeonella. The sequence continues at coordinate 34,936 of NZ_JBIKSU010000002.1, forward strand.
TTATGGGCAATACGCGCTTTTAAAACAAGGAGTGTTTCTGCCGAAGCATGTAAAGCCGGAAGAATAAAATTAAACGGACAAAATCTAAAAGCATCTCATGCAGTAAAAATAGGCGAGGTTTATACGCTACAAAAGGGAAGCGATAAAAAGATCATACAAGTTGTTGGTTTGCTAGATCGACGAGTAGATGCAAAAACAGCAGTAAATTTTTATAAAGATCTGACTCCTGTTGAGGATACTCCTGCATATAAATCGATGTTCCAAAGTCCAACATTGAGTAGGGATAGAGGTACTGGAAGGCCTACAAAACGAGATCGCAGAGAAATTGATGATTTGCAGGAGGGCTGGTTTGAGTAGTATTTTTAGATAAATTACAGGCTTAAACTGTTTTTATTTAACTGTGAGCACTCAAAATTAAAGACCTGTATTTTGACACACTTATCTAAATAGTATGGGTATAGCCCTTGTTTCTATTTCTGTAGGTAACTCTGGGTTAATCAAATTATACCATTTAGTAATGCAATTTTAATTTAAACTAAAAAACCCCGGTGGGTTCCGAGGTTTTTTAAAATACTTTTTAAAATGCTATTTATTTTTTATCTTTTTTATACTCAGCATTCAAACCTTCTACTACTTCTTTGGTAATATCCAGACTTAAATCAGCATATAAAACTGCTGGATTAGATTTTGAATAGGTTAATACAAATTTGTATCCCTTTGCTTTAGCATGAACCTTTAAAAATTCAGAAACTTTATTGTATAATTTCTCATTCTCTACAGCCTCTTCATTTGAAAGTGCATTTCCTGCATTTTGATTATATGTTGCAAGTTCTTGTTGTTTTCTAGCTAGTCGCTCTTCAGTAGAAGCTCGCTGATCTGCACTTAAACTACCAGCATTTTGCTGATAAGCTGCAACTTCACGTTGAAACGCAGCTCCTTTTGCAGTTAAGTCTGCCTGTGCTTTTTTAGATTTTTCCTGAAAAGTAAGCTGCACAGCTTTGAAATAGTCATAATTAGTTAACAATGAGTCTGAATTTACATATACTACAGCTTCAGAATTGTTTGCAGATGAGCTTGCTTTAGAGTTCGCAGATTTAGATTGTTCTTTGTTACATGAGGTAACTAGTGCTGCAATAGTTAAAATAGCTGCAATTTTACTTATGGTATTGATTACTTTTTTCATATTTTTTTATAAAAATTTAACAAATATAAACTTTCAAACCATTATCTCAACCATTTTATTTACTACTAACTATTGGTAAATAAATGTGGTGTTATTTTATCCACATTGCAACAAATTCCATAGTAAATGGTTATTTTTGATACTTGTTGTTATAAGAAAATATGAGCGAAGAAACAGAAGACAGATCTAATTATTCGGCGGATAATATACAGGTCCTTGAAGGCCTGGAAGCGGTAAGAAAGCGCCCATCAATGTATATTGGTGATACCGGGTTTAAAGGATTACATCACCTGGTATATGAGGTAGTTGATAATTCAATTGATGAGGCTTTAGCCGGTTATTGTTCCGACATTAAAGTAATCATTCACAAGGGCAATTCCATTACTGTCACTGATAATGGGCGTGGTATTCCAACTGCTATGCACACCAAAGAAAAACGGTCTGCGCTAGAAGTAGTAATGACGGTGCTTCATGCCGGCGGTAAATTTGACAAGGATACCTATAAAGTTTCCGGTGGTTTACATGGTGTAGGGGTAAGTTGTGTGAATGCCCTTTCAATTCTTTTGAAGGTTGAGGTTCAGCGTGAAGGTAAACTTTTTGTTCAGGAATATTCATGTGGTAAACCAAAGTATGATGTTAAAGTAATTGGCGAAAGCGATAAAACTGGTACAACAGTTACCTTTCAGCCTGACCCTGAGATTTTTACACTGACCACTGATTATAAATTTGATACCCTTGCTGCACGTTTGCGTGAGTTAGCCTATTTAAATAAAGGTATCCGCTTATCGCTAACAGATGAGCGTGAAACTACCGATGAGGGATCATTCTTGTTCGAAGAGTTTTTCTCAGAAGGTGGATTGAAAGAATTTGTTAAATACCTTGACGCAATGCGTACTTCAATAATTCCTGAACCGATATACGTAGAAGGAATTAAACAAGGAATCCCAGTTGAACTAGCCCTTCAGTATAATGATACCTATACTGAAAATGTGCATTCTTATGTTAACAATATAAATACCCATGAGGGTGGTACACATGTAGCCGGATTTCGTCGAGGTTTAACCCGAACATTGAAAGCTTATGCTGAAAAATCGGGCATGTTGAAAAACATGAAGATCGAAATTACAGGTGATGATTTCAGGGAAGGACTTACAGCTGTTATATCAGTAAAAGTTCAGGAACCACAGTTTGAAGGACAAACCAAGACCAAATTAGGCAATAATGAGGTGATGGGGGCAGTAGATATTGCTGTAGGTGAGATTCTGGGTAATTATCTTGAAGAAAACCCGAAGGAAGCTAGGATGATTGTTAATAAGGTGATCCTTGCTGCTACCGCCAGAGCTGCTGCACGAAAAGCGCGTGAAATGGTTCAGCGTAAAACTGTAATGGGAGGTTCTGGTTTGCCAGGAAAACTTGCAGATTGTGCAAACAATGATCCTGCTGCTTGTGAACTTTACCTAGTTGAGGGAGATTCAGCGGGTGGAACTGCAAAACAAGGCAGAGATCGTAATTTTCAGGCAATTCTTCCATTAAAAGGAAAAATTCTGAATGTTGAAAAGGCAATGGAGCATAAGATCTATGAAAATGATGAGATCAAGAATATGTTCACTGCAATGGGTGTGAGTATTGGAACTCCAGAAGATGCAAAGGCTCTTAATATGGAGAAATTACGTTACCATAGGATCATCATTATGACCGATGCCGACGTGGATGGTTCCCACATTACTACGCTTATTTTAACGTTCTTCTTCAGATACATGAAGGCTTTGATCGAGTTTGGATATATCTATATCGCAGCACCTCCACTTTACATGGTTAAAAAAGGTAAAGAATTTCAATATGCATGGAACGATGAACAGCGTGATGCAGCTGTACAAGCACTGAAAGGTGCAGGTAAAGAGGAAAGTGTTAATATTCAGCGTTACAAAGGTCTTGGAGAGATGAATGCAGAACAATTATGGGATACTACTTTAAACCCAGAGACTCGTACTTTAAGAAAAGTGACCATTGAAAATGCAGCTGAATGTGATCATATATTTTCAATGTTAATGGGTGATGAAGTTGCTCCAAGACGTGAATTTATTGAGAAAAATGCAAAATATGCTCGGATTGATATTTAATTCAAGCGTTAGTCATTAAAATTAAGCCCTTCAATTTATTTTGGAGGGCTTTTTTGTTTCCGATTTGATCGTTGATGCAGAATTTAATCATTGCTCGATTGAATCAAAATTTGAAATGGATAATAGTAATAATTGATGAAAATGAGATAGTTCATCATCAATCATTTACTAGCTCCTCTTTTATTTTACGCCTGGTTTATACCGTAAATATAATGCTGCAGTTTTTTCTTTATCTGATACGATCATAATCCTGTGTTTGTTTTCTCCATCAATTAAAATTAGTTCAGATGTGTTTGGAGGCACTAATCCTAGATTTTCTGCATAAAGTAATACCTCATGAAGTTCGATACGCGGATCTAATTTCAAATTTATAGTGGTAGGCCTTTTAGTGATTTTGATATTTTTTAATAGTATATCTCGATTCAAATAAACAGAAACAGTGTCATTGTCAATCTTCATATAATCTAAAAGCATGATTTGTAGATCCTGTTGATAAACGTTTATTTCAGTTACTTTTTTTGGGATGGTATTTTGAAATTTTTCTGTAAAATTTATAACCGGGAGCTCCTTGGTTTGATATGCAATTTGTTGGGTGTTGATTACTGAATCTTTGAGTTCTGTTAAAAGTATATTTAAACCCGATAAGGATCTCGATAAGATTACCCGACCTGGAATACACGTATCCTTCGGATTATCTTTACTTACACCTGTCCAAGTTCCTTCAAGATATTCTAGGTTATTTTCTTTTCGATAGGTCAAGTTAAACTTCTTAATGCAAGCAATCCAGCCCCAAGGAACTGTATCTTCGCGGATAAGTTCGATGTTTTCAGATAGTAGAATACGATCTCCTGCAAGTTGGCCAGAAAGCCCAACCCTGACTTTATTTGCATTTCCATAAGAGGCAAAAGATTCGCCCCAAATATTTTTTTTCTGATTAAGATTAAGCTCTAAATCATATAGATTGTTATAACCTCCTGGGCCTTGTGTTAATTTACCGTACCACTTCCCACTAATTTCTTGTGAAAAAACATTGCTTACAAGTAAGGATAGTAAAATGCAGGATAGCCATTTCATATAGGATAATTTAAATCAATTTACTGATTTAAATGCTAGCATTGATCTTTATTTGAATAGTTTAAGACGCAACTTTTTATAACTTATAATTGCCTTGTGCTGGTATAAAATATCGCCACCCAAAACTCCGATGATGGGTGGAAGGTTAAGTGCAGAATATGCCTGATTAATAGTAGAAAGATCAAGTACAGCCACTTCAAAGTGTTTTAATTTGAGCTTCCCAATCTTTAAAATGGGAAGAATAATGGTATGGCTTTCCATGGTATTTGTACCCAGGCCAGTAGAAAGTTTGTCTGAAGCCCTTAATTCACCATCCATTTTGTGTTTCTCAACTGTTCCTTTATCAAAAACTGTTTTTGAAGCCCCAGTATCAAGTACTGCATGAAAGGATTGTCCAAAAACAACAACTTCCACCAATAGGTGGAAGCCGTCGTCATTTAAATTGATTAGTTCTAACGGAACTAAGGTATTTGCCATGCTATAAAAGCAGTTTTTTAGATGTGATTAGACTCTTTTAACACCTCATTCATAGCTCGTACTGCATCGGCGCTTTTGTTAAATTCAGCCTGTTCAGAATCAGATAATTTAAAATCAAGGATTTTTTCCCAACCGTTTTTCCCGATAATTACTGGAACAACTAATGAGATATCTTTTTGGCCATATTCGCCATCTAGTGCAACTCCACAAGAAATCAATTTCTTTTCATCGCGAACAATGCTTTCAACCATTGCGGCAGTACCTGCTCCGGGAGCGTACCAAGCAGAGGTTCCAATTAATTTAGTTAATGTTGCCCCACCTACCATTGTTGATGAAACTACACGTTCTTGCTGCTCTTTGGATAGAAGTTGGGTAACCGGAATACTATTCCAGGTAGCATGATGAATAAGCGGGATCATGGTGGTATCACCGTGTCCTCCAATAACTACTGCATTAAGATCAGCAGGAGAACAGCCAAGCTCAACACTTAGATAATATTTAAATCTTGCTGAATCTAATGCTCCACCCATGCCCAGAATCTTGTTCTTAGGAAGGCCTGAAGTTTTTAAGGTAAGGTAATTCATGGTATCCATTGGATTTGAAACCACGATAATTATGGTGTTAGGAGAGTGTTTAAGGATATTCTCGGTAACGCTTTTTACAATGTTTGCATTGGTGCCTATTAACTCTTCACGGGTCATACCCGGTTTACGCGGTAAGCCGGAAGTAATAACAACAACTTCTGAATCTGCAGTAGCTGCATAATCATTGGTAACACCTTTGATTTTAGTATCAAAACCAAGCAGGGCAGAAGTTTGCATCATGTCAATCGCTTTGCCTTCAGCAAAACCTTCTCGGATGTCTAACAAAATAAGTTCTTCAGCTAATTCTTTTCTGGCGATGTTATCAGCACAGGTTGCTCCTACGGCACCGGCTCCTACAACTGTAATTTTCATTTTATGATTAATTTAAATTTGAGATCGAATTTGTTAGAGATTTTTATTTAAAATCTGCCTTTTTATTGTTTTAAACCGTCTTTAACGGTTATTTTGATTTGCTGAAACGAAGATAGATAATTCAATCTTTTTTATGAAATTATTAATACCTGTTGTGTAAGTTTTTTGTTTCTAAATCAAACCGGCTGCTTCTACGTTCACACGCGTTGAAACCCCGTCTTTTTTTTCTTATCAATTCTTATTGAACGTTTTTTAATTTTTATTCATAAGTATGCTGAAATTAGAGTGATAAAGATTGCTCTGGGATATATTTCCAGGGAATGAATTTAGCGTCTTTGTGATTATGCGAAAACATTTCTTTTTTACTTTTCAACACCCTTCTTCACACTCTAAAAGATTTGTAAATTTGATTTTATCCCAAAATTATTTTTATGCCTGATTTTTCGCACCTGCACGTACATACGCAATTTTCACTGTTGGATGGTGCGGCAGATATTTCGCGGCTCTTCAAAAAGGCTCAAGCCGATGGTATGAAAGCCATGGCCATTACCGATCATGGAAATATGTTTGGGGTGTTTAAATTTGTAGCCGAAGCCGGAAAGCATAATGTGAAACCCATCGTAGGTTGTGAGTTTTATGTAGTAGAGAACCGTCATATTAAGCAGTTCACCAAAGAAAAGCGTGATCAGCGTTTTCATCAACTATTACTTGCTAAAAATGCTGAAGGGTATAAAAATCTGGTAAAGCTATGCTCTTTGGGGTATATCGAAGGCTTATATAGTAAATGGCCTCGCATTGATAAGGAACTGATCCTGAAATATCATAAGGGGCTTATTGCCACAACCTGTTGCCTGGGCGCCTCAGTACCGCAAACTATTTTGAAAAAAGGCGAGGAAGAAGCTGAGATTGAATTTAAATGGTGGTTAGACCTCTTTGGTGAGGATTATTACATCGAACTTCAACGTCATAATATCCCCGAGCAGGAAACGGTTAATGCTGTACTGCTAAAATTTGCTAAGAAATATAATGTTAAGGTAATATGCTCAAACGATTCGCATTATGTGGATCAGCAGGATGCCAATGCGCATGATATTCTGTTATGCGTGAATACCGGCGATATGAAAAGTACGCCGATTGCAACTGATGAAGAGAGCGGCAAGGGTTTTCGATTTGGATTCCCAAATGATCAGTTCTTTTTTAAGAGTCAGCAAGAGATGGGCGCAATTTTTCATGACCTACCCGAATCGCTCGACAATACGAATGAGATAGTAGATAAAGTTGATATTCTTCAATTGAAGCGAGACATCATGCTCCCAAATTTTCCGATTCCTGATGAGTTTAAAATCCATCAAGGTCCTGAATCTGAGAACATGAATCAGTGGGAATACCTGAAAGATTTGGCATTTAAAGGTGCCAAAAACCGATACGTGGATATCAGTGCGGAGGTTGAAGAGCGTCTCAATTTCGAGCTCTTTACCATCCGTACGATGGGTTTTGCAGGTTATTTTCTGATAGTAGCTGATTTTATACGTGCGGGTCGCGATTTGGGTGTGTTCATTGGCCCAGGGCGTGGTTCTGCTGCAGGTTCTGTAGTGGCCTATTGCATTGGGATTACTAATATCGATCCCATTAAATACAATCTACTGTTTGAGCGTTTCCTGAATCCAGACCGTAAGTCGATGCCCGATATCGATACAGACTTTGATGATGCCGGCCGCCAGAAAGTGATTGATTATGTAGTGGATAAATATGGTAAAAATCAGGTAGCCCAGATTATTACCTATGGCTCTATGGCCGCAAAATCAAGTATTAAAGATGTTGCCCGTGTATTAGATCTTCCTCTTGCCGAGTCCAATATGCTGGCAAAGCTGGTTCCCGACAAACCTGGTACTAATTTAGTGCAGGTAATGACCGCTCCAATTGATACAGTTAAAAAGGAGCAGAACCCCGAAGATTTTGAGAATATTAAAACGCTTCGCAAGATTCTAGAAGATGGTAAATCACTTCAGGCGGATGTTTTGAAAGAGGCAATGATCCTAGAAGGGTCGGTGCGAAACGTGGGTGTTCATGCAGCGGGTATCATTATTGCTCCATACGATCTTACTGATATTATTCCTGTGGCAACTTCCAAAGAATCTGACTTGCTGGTTACCCAGTTTGATGGGCGGGTTATTGAAGATGCGGGTGTAATTAAGATGGACTTTTTGGGACTCAAAACCTTGACAATCATCAAGGATGCCCTCCGTTTAATCAAGCAAAATCATAATGTTGACATAGATATTGATTATATCTCACTCGAAGACCAAAAGACTTTTGAACTTTATCAGCGTGGTGATACCAATGGAACTTTCCAGTTTGAGAGTGATGGTATGCAAATGTACCTTCGTGATCTGAGGCCAGATAAATTTGAGGATTTGATTGCCATGAACGCGCTTTATCGTCCTGGCCCAATTGAATACATCCCCAAATTTATTTCCCGTAAACATGGTCGGGAGGAGGTAAGTTATGACCTGTTGGACATGAAGGAGCATCTGGAAGAAACCTATGGAATTACGGTTTACCAGGAGCAGGTCATGCTGTTATCGCAAAAACTAGCAGGTTTTAGTAAAGGTGATGCGGATGTGCTGCGTAAAGCCATGGGTAAGAAGCAGATCGAAGTGCTGAATAAAATGAAAGCCCAGTTTATGGAGGGCTGTAAAACAAACGGGCATGATGCAAACGTAGCTGAGAAGGTTTGGACAGATTGGGAAGCTTTTGCACAATATGCATTTAACAAATCACACTCTACATGCTATGCATTTGTAGCCTATCAGACTGCTTATTTAAAGGCTAATTATCCATCTGAGTACATGGCTGCTGTATTGAACAATCAGAATAACATTGAAAAAATATCCTTCTTTATGGAAGAATGTAAACAAATGGGAATTTCTGTGTTAGGACCAGATATTAATGAATCTGAACTGAGTTTTACCGTTAATAAAAAAGGTGAGGTTCGTTTTGGTATGTCAGGAATGAAAGGTGTGGGTGAGAAGGCTGTTGAAAGTATTGTTGAAGAGCGAACAGAAAACGGACTTTATCAAAGTATTTATGATTTTGCACGACGTACCAACTCCAGATCTGTTAGTAAAAAAGTGTATGAAAATCTTGTTTATGGTGGAGCCTTTGATTGCTTTGGACATAATAGATCGCAATTTTTCTTTAAGCCTGACGCCAGTTTTTATAACGGTATTGAGCGTCTGATAAAATACACGAATGATTTTCAGAATAACTTGAACTCCTCCCAGGCTTCCTTGTTTGGAGGCACAAATGATGCTGAAATTTCAGAACCTCAAATGCCTGAATGTGAAGAATGGGGGTTGATAGAGAAGTTAAAATATGAAAAGGAATCGATAGGAATTTATCTTACTGGGCATCCCTTAGACAATTATAAGTTTGAGCTTGACAATTTCTGTTCGCATCAGGTTAAACACCTAAGCCTTGTAAATAGAATGAAAGGCACTGAGATTATGCCTGAAGATCAAGAGGAGTTCAAGAAAATAAGTAATCGCGATTTGGTTATTGGCGGTTTAGTTTCAGCTTGTAGGCACGGTACTACCAAAACGGGTAAACCTTTTGGTTCTTTCATGTTCGAAGATTATGGCGAGACTTTTGAAATGGCTCTTTTTGGTGAAGATTATATCAAGCTGAAACAATATTTAGTTATTGGTTTGTTTCTACAAGTTAGAGGTATAGTTACAGAGCGGTTTAAACAAAAGGATAATTGGGAGTTTAAAGTTAATAGTATAGTTCTTTTATCAGAATTGAGAGATAAAATGTCAAAATGTCTGACTATTCAACTTCCTCTTACAGAACTATCCGAAACTTTCATGAATAAGATAGATGAAATTGTAAAGATCAATTCTGATCAAAATGAAAGTAGAAATTGCCAGTTGAAATTCATGATCATGGATTATGATGAAGAAACGACACTGGAAATGCCCTCAAAATCAGTTAGGATCAATCCAAGTAATGAGTTTTTAGAAGAAATTTCTAAATTGGTTGGAGTTCGCTATAAGTTGAATTAATGTCACAAAAGCAGGGTATATTTGTGGCAGGAATATTGAATACTATCTTTAAATTATAAACACGAAAATCTTATTATTATGGCATTAGAATTAACAGATGCAAACTTTGACGAATTAGTCCTTAAATCTGATAAACCTGTTCTGGTTGATTTTTGGGCAGAATGGTGTGGTCCTTGCCGTATGGTAGGCCCCGTTGTTGAAGAACTCGCAAAAGAATACGAAGGTATAGCAGTTGTTGGAAAAGTAAACGTAGATAACAACCCTGGAATTTCAATGAAATTCGGGATTCGTAATATCCCCGCTCTTTTGTTCTTCAAAGATGGTGAAATTGTAGATAAACAAATTGGTGCAGTGCCTAAATCAGTTCTTGCTGAAAAACTAAGCAAGCAATTGGCATAAGCATTATACATATCGCTTAACAAAGAAGCTCCTGCAATAATTTGCAGGAGCTTCTTTGTTTTTATTAATCTGCATTGAATTTATTTCCAATACTCAAGGTATTCTGTAGGCACTGGCTTTTGTAGCATATTCATATAGATATAGCGCACATTTTCCTGATTGCTATGTCTTGCTTTTGAACCACCCCAGCCATGACGTTCACCTGGATAGAGCATGAATTCAAAATGTTTATTTAAATCCTGCAGTTTGTTGATTAGTTGAATGCTGTTTTGCATGTGAGCATTATCATCCATTGTACCATGTACAATACGTAAATTTCCTTTTAGCCTGTCTGCATAGGTTATTGCTGAGGTAATCTTATAGCCTTCAGGATTATTCTTAGGGGTTCCCATAAAGCGTTCGGTATAATGTGTATCATAAAGTGACCAATCAGTTACAGAGTAATTAGCAATACCATGTGTGAATACATCAGAGCCATAAGTGAGTGCCATTGCAGTAATATACCCGCCAAAGCTGCCCCCCGTAATTCCAATTCGTGTACCGTCTACATAAGGCTTAGATTTTAGTAGAATGGCCGCATCCATATAATCCTCGATCTCGTATTTCCCCATTTTTCGATAAATGAAATCCATTCCTGTCTTTCCCAGATGCCCTGAACTTCGGTTATCAATGGCTACTTGAATGATACCTTCTTTAGCCCACCAATAGGTAAGCCCCAGTGGGCTTTTCCATCGGTCGTAAACAGTTCCGGCATCCGGCCCACCATAAACAGAGATCCAGACAGGATATTTTTTAGTTGGATCAAAATTTAAAGGTAAAGTAATGGTCATCGGGAGTTCAAGGCCGTCGCGCGTCTTGTAATAGCTAAGCTCTGTTTTAGGAAGTTGATAGGAATCAAATGCAGCGCCTTTCGAATCGGATAGTTCACGAATAACAGTACCTTTATTATCCAATAAAGCTGATTTAGGGGCACTTGTTATATTAGAATACGTTGTCAAGAAATAGTTGCCGTCAGGTGAAATACTTATCTGATGGTCATAATTCCCAAATGTTAATCGGATAGGTTCTTCATTACCCTTCAAGCTAACACGGTAAAGGTCGTTTCTCGTTGAATTTTCTTGTCTTGCCGTGAAAAATAGTTCTTGATCCTTTTCATCAACTAATACCAATTGATTCACTCTCCAATATCCGGATGTTACTTGTTTCTTCAAATTACCTTCGAGGTCATAATAATAAAAATGACCCCAGCCGCTCTTATCGCTTTTCAGGATAAAACCTTGTCCATTTTTAAGAAAATACAGTTCATCAAACCAGTCGACCCAGGTTTTTTGTGTTTCTTCATGAATAGCCTTTTTGCTACCATTCATTGGATTGACACTATAAATAATGAGATTATTTTGATCGCGGTTCATCCATTGCATCCACAGTGTTTTGCTATCGGCCATCCAGAAAGGAGTGCCAAAATATTGATCGTTTTTTGGATCAAAATCTGCCCAAACTATCCCATTTGACCCTCTGTTAACTAATCCCATTTTCACTTCAGGATTTTTATCTCCTGGTTTAGGATACCTGGTATTTTCAAGAAAGCCATGCTGCCCGTTTGAATTGTAAATAGGAAATACAGGAACTTTTGAATCGTCAAAACGCATAAATGCGATCTGTTTACTATCCGGGCTCCACCAAAAAGCCTTATATCGGGTTGATCTGCCAAGAATTTCTTCATAATATATCCAGGAAGCCCATCCATTATAAATCACATCCGAGCCATCGTTTGTATATCGCGTTTCTTTGCCTGAAGCAATATCGATAGAATATAGGTCATTGTTTTTTGTAAATGCCACCTGAGTTTTATCAGGAGATAAGGTGGGATTTTTTTCAGGAATACTATCTTTAGTTAATTGTTTCTCTGTTCCCAAAGCATCCTTAAAAAAAACATCTTTATTCTTGATGCTTACTGAAGCTTCATTTACCTGTGCGGGTGCTGATTGAACTGCCTCTCCTGTGCGTGCATCAACAGTGTATGGCTTACTTTGCTGCCCTTCCATGCGGTATTCAATATAATGTGTATTATCTGCCCAGCCCCTGTATGCCGGAATTGGATTGATAATATCTTTTACCGGGTTTGAAAAAATTTCTTTGAAGCTTAGGTCTTTGAGTTGAGCTTGTGTTGAAAATGAACCAATCAGCAGCGCTGAAATTAAGACATATCTGAATTTATAAATCATCATAGGATGTTGATTTTCTTTAATGTATATAACTGGACTTTTGGATAGATAATTAGGCTATTTGGTCAATAGCAAAAAATCTTTCTAAGTTAATTTTTTTATATAATTCATCAAATGTTTTGGGGCTGTATTTATCCTGCTGCTCCTAAAATTTCTTTACATTATTTCAAAAAATCAGAATCCTTTACCCCGAAATTATATTATTTTAGAGCATGGAACCTAATCTGTCAAATTATAAAGATCTTCAGGATTTCGGGAATCTTGAATTACTTTCCAAGCAGGTTGTAGAGGGATTTATAACGGGTCTGCATAAAAGTCCGTTTCATGGTTTCTCTGTTGAATTTGCAGAGCATCGACTTTATAATACCGGAGATTCTATAAAAAATGTTGATTGGAAATTATATGGTCGCACGGATAAGCTTTTTGTAAAGCGGTTTGAGGAAGAAACAAACCTAAGGTGTCAGATAGTAATAGATGTTTCTTCATCGATGTATTATCCCGAGAAAACTTTTAATAAGCTTTTGTTTTCAGTATATGCTGCAGCTTCATTGATGCATTTGTTTAAAAAGCAGCGAGATGCATTTGGGCTTAGTTTTTTCTCAGATCAATTGGAATTAACAAGCTCTGCAAAATCAACAACAGCACATCAAAAATATTTATTCTCAGAGCTCGAAAAATTGATGACTAGAAAGAGTAGTGGCGATCATACCGATGTTGCTTCTGCTATGCATCAGATAGCTGAGCAAATTCATAAGCGATCTCTGGTTATTATTTTCAGTGATATGCTCGAAGCTGAGTCAGCAGAGGGGCTAAATAATATTTTTGCATCCCTACAGCATTTAAAGCATAACAAACACGAGGTAATAATTTTCAATGTGTTAGATCACAAGATGGAGCTTGGCTTTGAGTTTGATAATCGTCCTTATCACTTTATTGATATCGAAAGCGGTGAGGGTCTCAAAATCCATCCCAATAATGTCAGGGAATCCTATCTTGAGGCTGTAAATTCCTATCATAAAGAACTGCAATTGAAATGTGCTCAATATAAGATCGACTTTGTTGATGCCGATATTCACTCAGGTTTTTATCAGGTTTTAAATTCTTATCTTATAAAAAGAGCAAAAATGGTCTAAAACAGGCATCATGTTTGCTTAAAATAGTTTTAAGTATAGTTTGCAATTTCAATTTTGTACTTTGATCAATTAAATCAAAACAACAATGAAAAAAATAATTCTTTCTTTTACAATGATCATCTTATTAAGTGGTATGCAGATCCAAAAACCCTTAAAGGTTATATTTTTTGGTGATTCAATAACTAATGCTGGTGTAAAGCCTGGTGGCTACATTACCCTAATGCAGGAAAAAATTAAGCAGGATGGAGGCCCATCGTATGAGCTGATTGGCGCGGGAATAGGTGGTAATAAGGTTTATGACCTTTACCTCAGATTTCAGGAAGATGTTTTAGATAAAAAGCCAGATGTGGTAGTTATTTACATTGGTGTAAATGATGTTTGGCATAAGCAAAGCAGTCAAACAGGTACTGATCCCGATAAATTCCTTGCTTTTTATACGGCAATGATCAAAAAGTTGCAGGCTTCTGGCATTCAGGTAATTGTTTGTACACCTGCAGTAATTGGTGAAAGAACTGATTTCAGTAATTCATTGGATGGTGATCTTAATCGTTATAGCCAGATGATACGCGATCTGGCATCAAAATATGGATGCAGGTTAGTTGATTTGCGAAAGGCATTTTTAGAGTATAATAGGGTTAATAATCCAGATAATAAAGAATCTGGCATCCTCACAACCGATCGGGTGCATTTAAATCCTAAAGGGAATCAGTTACTTGCTGATCTAATGTTTAAAGGCTTATCCACTAACTAAAAAATGCTCCGGAATTTATTTCGGAGCATTTTTGTTTTTCTACCTTCTTTTATTTCCAAATCGTCTATTTGGACTTCCGCTCATTGGAGTATTTCCGGATGAGGAGTTCGATTTTTTAGCAGATCCGCCTTTCTTCTTTGTTGACTTGCTCATAATAAAGGATGCGCCACGCATGTGATAAGGTTGATCTTCAATAACAGGGATTTCCCTGCCGATCAATTTCTGAATATCTTTAAGATATTCCATTTCCTCTTCATCACAAAAAGAATAAGCAATACCGCTTGAACCTGCGCGGCCAGTTCTTCCGATCCGGTGCACATATGTTTCAGGAATATTTGGCAATTCAAAATTGATCACGTGCGAAAGTTCATCAATATCAATTCCTCTTGCGGCGATATCGGTTGCAATCAAAGCCTTTATTTGTCCGCTTTTAAAATTAGATAATGCCTTTTGTCGAGCATTCTGAGATTTATTTCCGTGAATTGCTTCTGTCTTAATTCCAGCTTTAACAAGATCCTTAGTTATTTTATCAGCTCCATGTTTCGTTCTGCTAAAAATCAACGCAGACTTAATACTCTTGTCATTGAGGATATGGATAAGCAATTTTTTCTTATCGTTTTTTTCAACAAAGAATAAAGACTGATCAATGGTATCGGCAGTACTAGAAACCGGTGTTACTTCAACTTTTTCAGGATTAACCAAAATAGTATTAGCCAATTTCTGGATTTCATCAGGCATGGTAGCTGAGAAAAACAAGGTTTGACGTTTTTGTGGAATCTTGGTTATAATCTTTTTTACATCATGAATAAAACCCATGTCAAGCATACGGTCGGCTTCATCAAGTACAAATATTTTCAAATAATGCAACTGAATAAATTTTTGATTGATCAGATCCAGTAATCTTCCTGGGGTTGCGATAAGAATATCAACACCGGCTTTTAAAGCCGATACCTGAGAACCTTGTGAAACACCTCCAAATATAACGGTGTGCTTCATTCCTGTGTGACGCCCGTATGCTGTAAAACTTTCTCCAATTTGTATGGCAAGTTCACGTGTAGGCGTTAAAATTAGGCATTTGATTGCTCTGGGCCCTTGATCATATATTTTTCCACCCTCCAGAATTTGAAGAATAGGTATGGCAAATGCGGCGGTTTTTCCTGTACCGGTTTGTGCACAGCCTAAAAGGTCTTTACGTTCTAATATGATTGGTATTGATTGTTCCTGAATAGGAGTGGGGGTAGTGTAACCTTCTGTTTTTAAAGCCTTTAAAATAGGCTCAATTAAGTTTAAATTTTCGAATGACATGTAATGATTTTACATCGCTGTTAAAAATGCCAGCGATTTTATATTTCTGCAAAGGTACGGCTTTAAACTGATAATGTTCTGGTTAAGAATTATTTGGCTATTCCAGCTCGGTAAAATTCAAGTGCTTCAATAATGGTTGCACATGCTTTATGTATTTCATTATCAGTAATGATCAAAGGTGGAGCAATTCGCATGGCGGTATCGCAGTGTAAGAACCAATCTATGATTATCCCGTTTTCAACGCAGCGTCTGCTCACATTCTCAACTTGTTCAAAGCTGTTTAACTGAATGCATAACATTAATCCCATTCCTCTGATTTCTTTGATTTCTGGATGCTGAAGGTACTTTCTAAATAGGGATTCTTTTAAGGGTACATCTTTATATAATTCTTCTTCTATAATCACTTCTAAATTGGCTAAACCAGCAGCACAACTAACTGGATGGCCGCCAAATGTGGTAATATGTCCGAGGATTGGATTCTCCTTTAGCACACTCATGATCTCATTACTAGAGATAAAAGCACCAATTGGCATTCCTCCTCCCATTCCTTTTGCAAGTAATAAAATGTCAGGTTTTATATTGAAGTGCTCAAAAGCGAATAATGTACCCGTACGACCAAATCCTGTTTGAATTTCATCCAGAATTAATAAGGTGCCTGTTTCATTACAGCGTTTTCTTAAACGCTGCATATAATTAATATCTGGTACTCTAACACCTGCTTCGCCCTGAATCGTTTCCATGATTACGGCCGCAGTATTCGTGCTTATTAAATCCAAATCGATATAATTATTGAATTCGATAAAACGAATACCTGGAAGCAGTGGTCTGTATGCTTGCTTATAGTGTTCGTTACCCATTACGCTAAGAGCCCCCTGGGTACTTCCATGATAGGAATCTTTACATGCTATAATCTCAGATCGTCCGGTAAAGCGTTTTGCCAGTTTCATGGCTCCCTCTGTGGCCTCGGCACCAGAATTAACGAAATACACAGAACTTAAAGAATCCGGGAGGATAGAAGATAATTTACTTGCAAACTTTACCTGTGGCGACTGTATAAATTCGCCATAGACTGTCAGATGAAGGTATTTGTCTGCCTGGTCTTTGATTGCTTGAACAACTTTTGCATTTCTGTGCCCTGTATTACTGACCGCAAAACCTGAAACAAGATCCATATAACTTTTTCCATTATAGTCATATAAATACATGCCTTCTGCACTTTCAATTTCAAGCAGGCGAGGAGATGGTGATGTTTGTGCAGTATTGAGTAAGAAAAGCTGTCGCGGACTTAGCATGTGTAAAAATACATATTTTAAAGCGTGTTAAAAATCGGCTATAAAAATGTGTTCTCAGCAAATATGCAGCTTAATTAGCTGATTTGCGACGGTGATTTAGTTGCTTGATCAGATGTTCTCTGAATTCGCGTTCAGCTTGGTATAAAAGTAGGATCTTTTGAGAAGGAATTACTTTTGAGTACAATTTTTTATACCTTTTTTTAAGGTCTAATATCTTACTTTCAAAAGCAAGCTCTGCATTAATTTTATCATTCGGAGTGATGTCTGTTTTCTGCCTGTCTTCTCTTCGCTTTTTCATCAACTCCATGAGTTCCTTTTGGTAATTATTGTGAACCGGCCAAAATTTTTGAGCTTCTTCAGATGTGAGATCTAATTTATTGGTAATAAAAGCCACTTTTATGGTTTCAATCTGTTCATTACGTTCACGATGATGTTGTGCAAATAATGATACATGAAGAGTAAGGCAGAAAATAATACAACATATCCTAGTTAATAGCTTTCTTTTCATAATGTAGTATTATTAATGTATTGTTCAATGTCTTGTGATGAAACATCAGAAGTAATTTGCTGCAGTCCATCCTCACTTAAGTTTTCAATAATGAATTGGTTATCATTTACGGTACTGTGAATTTGCAGATAATTGATGATCTCTTGATCAGGAACTTCTGAGAGATCTCTATTAATGGTATAGCCCGAAGAATTAAAATATACAGCGGTGCCTAAAACAAGTGTAATACATGCAGCAGCTGAATAACTGATCCATGATTTGAAAACATTTTTCTTTCTTTCTGGTTTCTGTTCGGCTAATTTGGTTTGAATACGTTCACCTAGGTCTGAAAAATAAGCTTCAGGAACAGTAAATCCTGTTGAAGGAACTAATGATTGAATAGCTTCTATTGCAATTTTTTCTTCAATACGCGAAGGTAGCTTTTGAAAGTAATCAGCAGGTGTATTAAATTCTTCTTCTGATTCAAACCGAGCTGACTCAATCAGTGCTTTTGAATTTAATTGATCAGTTAAAGATTCGAAATATCCAGATGGCACAACAAAAGGATTCACCCGCTTGATCGCTGCAAGAGTTGGTGCATCTTCTTCCCATTTGCTATCTGAATGTTTTAATTTCATAATCCTTTGATACTTTTCAAATAAAAAGGTTTAATCTGTATTTAATAATATATGTTCAATTTTCTTTACGGCAATATGGAAGGATGCTTTTAAAGCCCCAACACTAGTTCCCAATATTTCAGAGATATCTTCATATTTGAGATCATCAAAGTATTTCATGTTAAACACCAGCCTTTGTTTTTCAGGTAGTGTAAGTAAAGCTTTTTGAAGTTTCATTTGGGCTTTGTCGCCATCAAAATAAGGGCTTTCTTTTAGCTTTTCAACTAAATTTTTACCGTTATCATCGTCAATAGAAACACTATTCCTTATTTTTTTTCGCTTTAAAAAAGTGATGCTCTCATTTGTTGCAATCCGGTATAGCCAGGTATAAAGCTGAGAGTCGCTTCTGAAGTTGGAAAGGCTTTTCCATACTTTTAAAAACACATCCTGTACAAGGTCATCGGTATCATCATGGCTGATTACCATTCTGCGGATATGCCAGTATAGTTTTTGCTGATACTTATTAAGTAACAAACGGAAAGCTTCATCACGGGTATTTTCCTGTGCGAATTTCTTTAATATTTCTGAATCCTCAACCTGCATATTTATATTAATTGGCCTGGATCCTCGGAGCTAAGGTATTTTACTTGCGTTTGATAACCTTATTCACTGCCTTTATAATGTCTTCGGTATCTAAACCGTATTTTTTCATGAGCTGATCTGGAGTTCCGCTTTCGCCAAAACTGTCATTCACTGCTACATACTCTTGTGGAACCGGATTGTTTCTTGCTAAAAGCTGAGCTATACTATCTCCTAATCCACCAATTCGATTATGCTCTTCAGCAGTCACAACACATCCAGTTTTAGCTACTGACTTTAAGACTGCTTCTTCATCTAAAGGTTTAATGGTATGAATATTTATTATTTCAACATTAATGCCTGCCTCTGCTAGCAGTTCTCCAGCTTCAATGGCTTTCCATACCATATGTCCGGTAGCGAAAATACTTACGTCAGTACCTTCATTAACCATCCATGCTTTTCCTATTTCGAATTTCTGATCAGGATCTGTAAATACAGGTACTGCTGGCCTTCCAAATCTTAAATAAACAGGTCCATGATAATCGGCAATTGCCATGGTAGCCGCTTTTGTTTGATTATAATCACAAGGGTTAATCACTACCATTCCTGGAAGCATTTTCATCATCCCAATATCTTCAAGAATTTGATGAGTTGCTCCATCTTCTCCCAAGGTAAGACCGGCATGTGATGCACAGATTTTTACATTTTTATCAGAATAAGCAATCGATTGTCTTATTTGATCATATACACGACCGGTTGAGAAATTCGCAAATGTGCCAGTAAATGGAATTTTACCACCTATAGTTAATCCAGCAGCAATGCCCATCATATTTGCCTCCGCTATCCCGATTTGGAAAAAACGTTCTGGAAATTCCTTGATAAAAGCATCCATTTTTAATGAACCGATTAAATCTGCACAAAGGGCAACAACCTGACCATTCTTTTTGCCTGCTTCCAATAAACCAGCTCCAAAACCTGAACGAGTATCTTTTTTCTCAGTGTATGTATATTTTTTCATATAAAAAACGTTTCCTGATCTGAATCAGGCATAAGTAAATTTTAGGTATTCTGATCTTTTACTGGTAATGCTTAAAAATCGCCAAGAGTTTCTTCCAGTTGCCCTAAAGCAGTTGCAAGCTGTTCATCATTTGGAGCTGTTCCATGCCATTTATGGGTGTGCATCATGAAATCTACTCCATTGCCCATCATGGTTTGCATTAAGATCATGATCGGTTTCCCTTTGCACGTTTTAGAAATTGCAAGATCTAATACCCGTACTACATCTGCCATATCATTTCCACTCATTTCAAGCACCTCCCATCCAAAAGCCTCCCATTTGGTTTTTAAATTTCCTAATGAAAGAATCTGGTCAGTTGGCCCATCAATTTGCTGACCATTAACATCTATAGTTGAAATCAGATTATCTACTTTATTATGGCTGGCATACATTGCTGCCTCCCAAACCTGACCTTCCTGTAATTCTCCATCACCATGTAATGAAAAAACAAGCCGACTGTCTTTATTTAATTTTTTAGCAAGTGCAGCACCAATAGCAACAGACATTCCCTGGCCTAAAGAGCCTGAGGCAATACGTACTCCTGGTAAATTTTCATGAGTTGTTGGATGCCCTTGTAAGCGGGTATTAATTTTTCTGAACGTAGCAAGCTCAGATGCCTCAAAATATCCCGAACGGGCTAATACGCTGTACCAAACAGGTGAAATATGTCCATTGGATAAAAAGAACAGGTCTTCACCATGGCCGTCCATATCAAACTTGGTATTATGCTTCAGGGTATGAAAATACAAGGCTACTAAATAATCAGCACAGCCAAGTGAACCACCCGGATGACCTGACTGGCAGGCATGTACCATTCTAACGATATCTCTGCGAACCTGAGAGGCAATTTTTGCTAATTTTTCAATATCTGGAGTCATATTTAATGCTTAATGGCTCTACTAAAATAGCCATGATTTCTGAATAGATGAGCTGCTTATGTATTTTATTATTTCTTGTTGTATTGGGTATTAATTATTTCAGGATTTCTAATACCTGGGCAGATGAATTCTTAGTATCAACTTTATCAATGATCTTGCGAATCATTCCATTTTTATCAATAATGAAAGTTTTACGCGAAACACCCATGTATTTTTTTCCGTACATGTTCTTTTCAACCCAAACGCCATAAGCTTCAACAATTTTCTTTTCTGTATCAGCGATTAACGAGAACGGCAAATTATATTTACCAATAAATTTCAGGTGTGATTTTTCGTCGTCAGTACTTACTCCCAAAACTTCAAATCCTTCTGCTAGTAAGGATTCGTAATTATCCCTAAAGCTGCAGGCTTCTGCAGTGCATCCCGGTGTATCATCTTTGGGATAGAAATAAAGGATTATACTCTTTCCGGCAAAATTATTTAAGCTTACAGATTTGCCATTTTGATCATTTGCAGTAAATTCAGGTGCTTTTTGCCCTTCGCTTAATTCATTCATTTATTGGATTTTTTGATGCACTAAAATTAGTAAAATAAATATTGTGAAGGGAATATTTCTGTTACTTGTAAAATAAAGCATGGAACATGGCGGTATTATTTTTCTTATCGGTTACAATAAGTTGAAAATCATGTTTTCCTTTGACAAGTAAATCGTTTAAACGATGCCATAATGTACCAGATTTAGAATCATATTCCATCAAAACCCAACGTCCGTCAATCAGTGCGGTAAAGCTCTCGATTCCTGATAGATTATCAGCTATACGAAATTGAATCTTCGAGGTCGAGGCTAGATTTACTCCATCTCTGATATTTAAAGGGATAATTTTAGGAGCTACAGTATCTAGGGTAAGATAAAAGCTATCAAAGGTTTTTAATTCAGCTTTTACAGATCCATTTTCATAATACCCGCCCTGTGCAATTTTTCGGGTATTTACGATCAAGGCTTTGCTTCGCAAATTGGACGGGAGATCTTCAGCCGTGTTTATCGATAAATTATAGGTTCCTTTTAAAGGAATTAAACCATTGTGGACATGATGTATAGGTGAATACCCTCCAATTGGCCTGGGAGATTTGCTATAAACAAAGTTCAGGTTACTAAATAGCGTTTTTAAGGGTAATGTAATACTGAGCCCGGTGGTATCAAACGTATTGATTTGGTTAAAGGCCATTTTTTTTCCTTCAGGCTGTTTAACTAATTTTTTTGATGCAGGTTCAAATCTGACTTTGAAGTTTAATACACTTTCATTGCCGGCAATATCTTTTACGACATATTTTGCTTCGTGTATATTTTTGTCAGTACTATTTATTAGCCCAGTATTGACCAAATTTTTATAAATAGTCAATTCATTACCTGGTTCTATGAAGCTCTTCTGTATACGTTTCCCGCTTAAAATCAATGCAGGATGATCAATATGTGAATTGATGCCACGTGAATGTTCAAAAGAGAATTTTTCCCAAACAGAAGAATAAATTAGCCTGCCATCAATAAACAATTCTATAGAATAAGTACCATTTTGGTTCTCTGATGCAGAGTTTTTATCAGAAGCGATAATGCCAAAGCCAGATTCTTCTTCAAGTGGGATTATGGCTTGGCTTGAAACCTGGTATTGTCCAGCAGCTCCGTTAACCTGGTAAAATTGCTTTGGTGTATGTTCGCTAAACGGATTTCCATTCAGGTGGTATACGTATAAGCCTGCTATTGTAGGTTTTATTCTGTCAGGAATGGTAATGCCAAAGAGTTGCGGATTAATGGTTTCTTCAGTTTTTGTATCACGAAGCTCAAAATGAAGGTGAGGGCCACTAGAGCCACCTGTATTTCCGGCATAGGCAATGATTTCTCCTTTTTTAACTGGAATTGCAACAGGAAGAAGCAGAAAGTCAACATCAAATTTTTCGACGCTGTATTGCTGGGATGTTAATGCCTGGCTGATGCGATCATTGTAATTTCTTAGATGCATATAAACCGAAGTAAAGCCATTGGGATGATTTACATAAAGTGCATTGCCACCGCCACCAATCTGAACTCTGATTCTGGAAATAAAACCATCTGCAACTGCAAAAACTGGATAACCTTCACGCTGATTGGTTTTAAAGTCAAGCCCCGAATGAAAATGATTGGTACGTATTTCTCCAAAATTACCCGAAATAATTGGTTGCAGGTCAAGCGGAGGCCTGAAATAATTTAATGGGTAGCTGAGCTGAGTTGTCTGGCTATAAACCAGACCATTTATAACTACAAAGAAAAGAGTTAAATACCTTTTAAACATTTGAATGCAGGATTACCGGACATAAAAATCCAGTAACTTTTCATCTTCCAAATAACCTGCCAAATGATCGCCAACATTAACTTTTCCAACTCCCTGAGGGGTACCTGTGAAGATAAGGTCTCCTTTTTTTAGAGTAATATATTTGGATACAAAGGCAATAATATATTCATAAGAAAATAGCAAGTCACTAGTATTACCGCTTTGAACAGTATTTCCATTAAGATCTAGCCTGATGTTTAGCTTAGTTAAATCCTTGAAATTTGATTTAGGAAAAAATTTGCTTATCGGAGCAGAATGATCAAATGCTTTGGCCAGTTCCCATGGAAGCCCTTTTTCTTTATGTTTTTGTTGTATATCTCTTGCGGTAAAGTCTATACCCAGACCAATTTCATCAAAGTAATTACCTGCAAATTTTTCAGCAATATGCTTTCCTTCTTTTGAAACTTTTAAAACGAGTTCAATTTCATGATGTATATCACTTGAAAATTCAGGGTGGTAAAATGGTTTATTATCCTTTAAAATAGCTGTATCTGGTTTCATGAATATCACAGGTACGGTTGGAACAGGATTATTTAATTCTTTGGCATGCTCGGCGTAATTACGTCCAATAGCTATTATTTTCATACAGCGAATATATAAATACAGAATAAAAACAAGATGAAATTTTGATTAAAGTACCGAGATACGTTTTGTAACAATCTCTGAACCTACACTAACTCGAATAAAATAGAAACCGCTAGTGATACGGGAAGCGATGATGAAAGGTTTAGTTTGATCGCCAGCAGCAACTCGTTCAGAAAGTAGGGTAGTGATCTCATTTCCTAAAACGTCCATAATTTTTACAATTACATTAGCATCTTTGCTCATGTTAAAGCTTAAATTTAATTGATCAGAAATTGGATTTGGGTACACTTTTACATTATTCAATACCTTGTCATTATCGCCAGATTTAGGAGCACTCATGATTTTCGTATTGCCAAAAAAACTGTCTTTTGCAGGTTTAAATGGAATGAAATTAACCTTTACCCCATTCTTAAGGTAGGCCGGTTTATTGAGTCGGGTATCCGTTATTTTGGTTGAGACTTTTGCTTTTATTTTTGATGAATCTGGCCTAAGTCCCTGCAAATTTTTATATGCATAGGTATTGCCAGCCATGAAGATGGTTAGCACTATGGATATAAGAAAAACTCGCAGGTAGAAATTTATCATACGCAATTACAACGAAAATATAAATATAAGGCATTTTAAAATATACAAACAGGGTTTTGAGCCTTTTTAACAAAATTTAACTAAACCAAGTTTTAGATACGGTTGAAAACCTATATATGTTGCTCTAAATTTAAAAAAAAATGGTTGTAAATCAATGGTTCATTTATACAGTTGTGATATTGTTTTTAAGATGTACTTTTGTCAAATAATTTTATTGACGTGTCAAACATAAAAAATCTCCACAAGCTATCTGCTGCAGGTTTATTGATTAGTTTAGGTATCATTTACGGTGATATTGGAACATCTCCTCTTTACGTATTTAAGGCTATCATCGCAGATCGAATCATAACTGCTGATCTTATTTTGGGAGGCTTGTCTTGCATATTCTGGACATTGACTTTACAAACCACCATAAAGTATGTGATAATTACGTTACGTGCCGACAATAAAGGTGAGGGGGGTATTTTATCGCTTTACTCTTTGGTCAAGAAAAAGGGGAAATGGCTGGTTATCCCAGCTATGATTGGTGGATCAGCATTGCTTGCCGATGGAATGATTACACCGCCCATTACAGTTTCTGCTGCAATTGAGGGGTTAAGAATCTTTTATAAAGACATACCAACTGTTCCAATCGTAATTGTTATTATTTCTTTGCTATTCTTAATTCAGCAATTTGGAACCTTCATTGTAGGAAAGGCATTTGGTCCGATTATGTTTATATGGTTTACCATGATGGCCGTTTTGGGTAGTTTTTATCTAATTCAGTACCCTGAAATACTCAAAGCGATTAGCCCCTATTATGCATACGCCTTATTGTCAACTAATCCAAGTGCCTTATTTATTCTTGGTGCGGTTTTCCTTTGTACCACAGGTGCAGAGGCCCTTTATTCTGACCTTGGGCATTGCGGGCGTCCTAATATTCGTATGAGTTGGATCTATGTTAAACTTTGTCTTTTATTAAATTATTTTGGCCAGGGAGTTTGGCTTTGGCAGCATCAGGGAAGTGCCTTAACTCCTGGCGATAATCCATTCTTTAGCATTATGCCTGAATGGTTCTTAATTGCCGGAATCAGTATCGCTACTGCTGCTGCAATCATTGCTAGTCAGGCTATGATTTCGGGTTCTTTTACGCTCATATCAGAAGCAGTTAGACTTAACCTATGGCCTAAGGTTAAAATCAATTACCCAAGTAATCAAAAGGGGCAGTTGTACGTTCCTTCAATAAATATTTTATTGTGGATAGGATGTATTATTGTAGTTCTGATTTTTCGCGAATCTCAAAACATGGAAGGGGCCTATGGTTTAGCTATAAACCTTACCTTCATGATGACTACTATCCTTGTTGCTGTTTTTCTAAAGCGGAAGAAATTTCCTAATTATCTGATTATACTGTTTGTAACGATCTACGGGCTCATTGAATTAGGGTTTTTTGTAGCTAACATGGCTAAATTTATGCATGGTGGATGGTTTACCTTATTGTTAGCTTCTTTATTATTATCAGTTATGTGGGCTTGGTATTCTGCAAGGAAAATCAAAAACCGTTTTGTAAAGTTTGTTGAGATAGATTCATACTATCCTATTTTGACTGAATTAAGTGAGGACGAAACGGTGCCTAAATATGCCTCGCAGTTGGTTTATTTAACGAGTTCAAATTTTAACTCGGAGATAGAATCAAAAATAATGTATTCTATTTTACAGAAGCAGCCTAAGAGGGCAGATGTATACTGGATAGTGCATGTTGATGTTACGGATGAACCTTTCACCAGAGATTACAGAGCTGAGTCATTAATTCCAAATAAACTGATTCGGATTGATTTTAAGCTAGGATTCCGTGTGGAACAGCAGATCAATGTCTTATTCAGGAAAGTTGTAGAAGAGCTGGTAAAAAACAAGGAAGTAGACATTACGAGTAAGTATACCTCATTGAATAAATATAAGATTATTGGTGATTTCAGATTCGTGGTATTAGAAAAGGTATTGTCTAAATCGAATATTTTAAGCTTTAAGGATAAATTCATCATGGACTATTATTTTATACTAAAGAAGTTTTCACTTTCTGAGGAACGAGGTTTTGGTCTGGATGTTAGCTTTGTAACTGTAGAAAGAGTACCATTAATGATCTCTTATCAGGATACTAGCGAATTAACGCGAATGGAATAGATTTGGAATTATTTAAACAAAGAAAAGAGCTTATATCATGCATGATATAAGCTCTTTTCTTTATAGAGATATTTTTAAAGTTCTAAATTTATTATTTATTCAGATTACTCTTATGATAAGAATAAGAAAAGTAAATGATCAGACCTAATCCAAGCCAGATCAAAAACCGTAGCCAGTTGGTGTAACCCAGCTCTGTCATCAGGTATAAACAACTTAACATTCCCAAAACAGGAATCAGCGATAAATTTTTCATGAATGATAGTACAGACATGATAATCGCTGCCAGAATGAACAGAAAATAGGGAAGTTTATCTTTGTAAACATGCCAGTCTCCATTGTAGTCAAACAGTGCCAAAATCTGCTCTTTGAATACAATAAATACTCCAATGAAGAGTAAGGGCACTATAAATTTTGAGTTTATGTAAGGGATGCGGAAACGTTTATTTTTGGATTGTTCGGCATCTTCTTTTGGCAGGAGTAGTACACCGGCGCATACTAAGACAAATGCAAATAAGGTACCAATGCTGGTTAGGTCAGTTACCTCGGTTAAGTTCATGAATAATGCCGGAATTGCCACTACAGCACCTGTTACCAATGTAGCAAACCATGGAGTTTTATATTTGGGATGAATGCTTGAAAATTTGGCCGGTAACAATCCATCTCTGCTCATGCTCATCCAGATTCGTGGTTGACCCATCTGGAAGATCAGAAGAACACTCGCTGTGGCAATAACAGCACTGATTGAAATGATATAACTGATGTTTTCCAATCCCACATTTTTAAATACAAATGCCAGGGGATCTTCAACCTGTAACTCTTTATAACTTACCATTCCGGTTAATACGAGTGCAACAAGGATATATAAAACCGTACAAATGATCAAGGAGTAGATCATGCCTTTGGGTAGGTCGCGCTGTGGATTTTTACATTCTTCTGCGGTAGTTGAAATGGCATCAAAACCAATATAAGCAAAGAATACTCCCGAAACACCTTTCATCATTCCTTCAAAGCCATTGGGCATAAAAGGATGCCAGTTGGCTGGTTTAACATAGAAAAATCCGAGAATGATTACACCAATTACTACAGCAACTTTTAAAATTACCATTGCATTGGTTGCTCTTTTAGTCTCTTTGATTCCGATATAAACTAGGTAGGTAATTAAAAATACGATACCAAGCGCAGGTATATCGGCAATTAGTTTAAAATTGCCAGAACCGGGGGCATTAGCCCAAGCCTGGGCGGCAAATTTTGCTTTTTCGCTGATCCCGCTAAGATCTGCTCCGGCCGCAATCACTTCGGCATGGGCTTTTGATGCGGTCAGGTAATCCATAGTTAGGTATGCTGGAATATGGATATTGAAACCTTCCAGCAAATTAGTAAAATATTCACTCCATGAAATGGCCACCGCAATATTACCAATTGCATATTCCATTAAAAGGTCCCAGCCAATGATCCAGGCAATAAGTTCACCAAAAGAAGCATATGCATAGGTATAGGCACTACCGGCAACCGGAATTCTTGAGGCAAATTCTGCATAGCATAAAGCCGAGAAACCGCATGTAATGGCAGTGATAATAAATAAAATACTCACCCCCGGTCCGCCCTGAAAGGCTGCATTCCCAATAGTTGAAAATATTCCGGCGCCAATAACGGCTGCAATACCCATTAAGGTAAGGTCTTTTACGTTAAGAACCCGTTTTAATCCTTCAGCCGCACTTTCAGCATCAGAAAAACCTGCTTTTTGGTCTTTCATTATCAGCTCAATCGACTTTTTTCGAAACAGGTTTATTGACATATCCTCTGAATATTGAATGGTTTAAGAATCAAACATAAAAATTATTTAGTTTTGATAGCACATTCAAGCTAAATAATGAAAAAAAGCCTCTCTGAAATCATCTTCCAACAGCGGTATTTTTTGATTCCTTTTTTGATTGTAATGATCACAGGGTTTTTTCTAATGCTTTTGTTTTCTAAAACAGAACTTTTTTTATGGATTAACAGTAAGCACAATCCTTTTTTCGATCAGTTTTTTAAACTTAATACCAGGCTTGGAGATGGCTGGATGACCATCGCAGTAGTTTGTGGAATGCTATTTTTCAAATATCGCTATGCTGTACTCATGGCACTTGCCTATGCTTACAGTTCTATGGCTGTTCAGATTCTTAAAATACTATTCAACGCTCCAAGGCCTGTTAAATTTTTTGAAAACATCACTCCAATAAGAACCATTGATGGTTATGCCATGCATGAATGGAATAGTTTTCCTTCCGGACATACCGCTTCAGCATTTACTCTTGCTGTTGTTTTATCCTATATACTTTCCTATAAATATCGTCATTGGATTCTTATACCTCTTGCAGTTTTAACGGCATTTTCAAGAGTTTATCTAGCGCAGCATTTTATGGAAGATATTATTGCAGGGTCGTTAATTGCAGTGATAATGACTTTGCAGCTAATTTATTGGCTTGAGCATACTGCATGGTATCATTCTAAGAAGTTAGACGGCAGCTTGTTTGGAAAAGCTTGATTGACAGACCAAGGCTTTTCTCTGATTTTTTCTAAGTTTGACTATTGCTCAACCTGTATAAATCCATTATATTTTTCTTGATCAAGCTAAAAATACGGATTAGGCTTGTATGATGCTTTTTTATGAAAATTAGGTCGTTCAATTTTTATTGAATAGATCAGAACCAAAAAGCTGCCTCTACACTATTTTTATATAGCTTGAGCTTATAAAATATTAGATTTAATCTAGCTTTTTTAATTCACTTTTAATGAAATCAGCAAGCTCTTTTACATAAGTAGCACTAAAGTTGAATTCAATCCCGGCAGTTTCATAGATCTCTTTTATAGTTTTTGTATAACCAAGCTTTAATGCGTCTAGATACTTTGAAAGCCCTGTTTCAGGATCATTTTTATAGTTTTTCCAAACTGCAATTGCTCCTAGTTGAGCAATTCCGTATTCTATATAGTAAAATGGAACTTCAAAAATATGAAGTTGTTTTTGCCAGAGGTTTTCAAGTGCAAATGAATGTTCAGACCAGTCGGCAAAATTATTTCCGAAGGGTTCGAATATATTTTTCCAGGCTTGCGCTCTTTGTTCACTCGTATGTTCAGGGTTGGTATATATCCAGTGCTGAAACCGGTCAACAACGGCTACCCATGGAAGAGTTTTAAGCACATCTTTTAATTGATCTTTCTTAGCTCTTTTTAATTCTTCCGGATTATCAAAATACACATCCCAATGATCCATCGAGATCAGTTCCATACTCATAGAAGCAAGTTCTGCAACTTCAGATGGTGTATGCTTGAAATCGTTTAATTCTAGGTCTGAAGTGATGAATGTATGAATTGCATGTCCTCCTTCATGAACCATCGTTGTTAGATCTCTGAAGGTACCAGCAGAATTCATGAAAATAAAAGGCGCTCCGCTTTCGGCCAGTGGATAGTTATAGCCGCCCGGTGCTTTTCCTTTACGGCTATCTACATCAAAGAAACCATTAGCTTTCATTATTTCAAGCCTTTGGCCAATGTATGGGCTTAAACCATGAAAACACTTGATTGATTTCTCAATGAGCTCTTCGCCGTTCTTAAATGGCTTTAGTGCTGGTTTCCCAGAAACATCAACCTCCATGTCCCATGGTTTTAACTCAGCTAATCCTAAAGCTTTGCAACGACTTTCTGCCTGATGTTTTAATATAGGGACGATTTCTTTTTCAATTGCTTCATGAAATTTATAACAGTCAGTCGGGGTATAGTCAAAGCGACCCAATGACTGGAACATATAATCTCTGAAATTTTCAAATCCTGCATTTATGGCTACCTGATGGCGAAGCTTTAACAAGCTATTGAATAATTCATCCAGCTTATCTTTGTCTTGTAATCTGCGAGCGGTAATGGCTTCCCAGGCATCCTGTCTTACTTTGCGGTCTGTGTCTTTTAAAAAGACTGCAGCTTGTTCTAACGTGTATTCCTTTTTGCCAAGTTTTACAGACATTGAACCAGTGATTCCTTGATACTTTTGCTGCTCAACCTGAATTTGAGTCATTAAGGGGATGTTTTCTTCTTGGAATAGCTCAAGTGCTTTTTTAATACCACGTGTGTAAACAAAGTATCTTTCTTTATCTAATTTTTCAGAATACGGACTGTCAACAAATTTCTTATTTAATTGATTAGTGATTGGAGCAATCTTAGGCTCGATTTCAGTTGCAAAAAATTGAAAGTCTTTCAAAAGCGTTTCGTCTGTAGTATCACACGTCATACGAATATACCTCCATGCAAAATCCTCTTCGAGGGCTGCTTCAATTTCACTTCTATCTACAAGCCATTTTTCAAGCTCTGAAACAGAGCTTATGTTTCGAGAAAGTAATTCGTTAAATAGGGGTTCAAGACTAATCCAATCAATGGTAAGAGTTTCAGGGATATAGGTTCTTGGTTTTTTGGAGATCTTAAGGTTGTTCATATTAAATTTGATTTCTCAGGTAAGCATCAAGTAAAAAGAAGACAGCAAATACAACTGATGCAATGCCATTGGTTGTGAAAAAAGCACGATTTACTTTCGAAAGATCATTTGGTTTTACCAATTGATGCTGATAAATCAGTAAAATGATAAAAAATAATACACCTGCCAAATAGAACCATGACAAGTCTGAAACGATATAGGGCAGCGTTACGAATATCACAGCAAGAATGTGAAATACAGACGATACATTCAGTGCTTTTTTCTTTCCTAGCCAGGCAGGAATAGAGTTTAGATTGTTTTCCCTGTCAAATTCTTCGTCCTGAAGTGCATAAATAATATCAAATCCACTAACCCAGCATAATACGGCCAGAGAAAAATATAGAGGAAGCATGGCAAATTCTCCAGCTACAACTAAATAAGCTCCTATAGGTGCCAAGGCAAGCCCCAGACCCAGAATAAGATGGCATAGTGGAGTAAATCTTTTGGTAAAACTGTAGCCGAGTACAACAGCGAGTGCTATTGGCGAAAGATAAAAGCAAAGTTTATTGATGAGTAAAGTAGTAAGAATGAAAAGAATACTGTTTACGATAGTGAATATCAAGGCTTCATTCGAACTAATTTTTCCTGAAGGGATATCACGTATAGCTGTTCTCGGATTTCGGGCATCAATTGCACTGTCTAAGTACCTGTTAAATGCCATTGCTGCATTTCTTGCAAAGATCATACACAATACCATCAACACTAGTTTTAGCCAGTTAAACTCTTGATCGGTTACTGCAATGGCAAGAAAAAAACCAATAAAAGCAAACGGCATTGCAAAAATTGTGTGAGCAAATAATACCAGAGAAAAATATTTTTTCATTTGCAACTTTGTATTTAATTGAGCCGTTCTTAAAATGAATTAAACTTGATAAAATTCTAAGATCGAATAGATTTAACGGGTAAACGACTTATTGAGCTCATTGATAAAATTAAGAATTTCATCACGACCCTGCTGATTTTCTGCTGAAGTAATGTAATGCATAGGCACTTCCTCAAATATTTCTAATAATGATTTCCTAAATTTAGCGACATTCTGATCAGATTTAACATGTGATTGTTTATCTGCTTTTGTGAAGATCAGTTGGAAGGGAAGGCCGTTCTCTCCAAGCCAGGAACAGAACTCAATATCGATTTTTTGAGGATCAAGTCGGCTATCAACTAGAACAAAAACACATTGTAAATTTTCACGGTTTCTGAGGTAAAAACTAATGAATTTCTGCCATTCACCCCGGTTGCTTTTAGATGTTTTTGCATATCCATAGCCTGGAAGATCTACAAGCTGCCAGTTTTCATTGATCAAAAAATGATTGATCAGTTGGGTTTTACCTGGTGTTTGTGAGGTTTTTGCAAGCCCTTTTTTCTGAACAAGCATGTTGATCAAAGAAGATTTTCCTACGTTTGATCGGCCAATAAAGGCATATTCTGGTAATTCAGGAGGAGGTAATTTATCTGTCCTGGTATTACTGCATTGAAATTCTGCGCTTTTGATGATCATTTGACAAAGGTAGAATATTGACCGCAATGTTTTAAGATTGAATCTTTAATTCAATCTGTTCAGGGTCATTTTACTTCTATATTATTCGAAAAGGAATAATAGCTTCATTATCTCAATGCTTAATCCATTATCTTTGCATATGTCTAAAACTGTACGTCCTTATCAGAATTCGGATGCTACCAAGAAAGAGCAGGTAGCAAGTATGTTTAATAATATTTCTGGAACTTATGATTTCTTAAATCATTTTTTATCATTCGGTATTGATATGATTTGGAGGAAAATAGCTATCAGGGAGCTTATAAAAGATAAACCCGCGTACATATTAGATGTAGCTACAGGTACTGGCGACCTTGCTTTTGAGGCAATTCAAACTCTAAATCCAGATAAAGTTATTGGGATAGATATTTCAGATGGTATGCTGAGCATTGCCAGGGAGAAGATTCTGAAAAGAAATATGCAGGATAAATTCGAAGTTCGCCTAGGTGATTCTGAAAAACTTCTTTTTGAAAAAGACACTTTTGATGCGGTGACCGTGGCATTTGGTGTGCGTAATTTCGAAGACCTTGAAAAAGGCCTAAGTGATATGCTCAGGGTATTAAAACCTGGAGGCAAAGCCGTAATTTTGGAATTCTCAAAACCAAAGGTGTTTCCGGTTAAGCAGGCCTATAATTTTTATTTTAAATATATAACCCCTACCGTTGGTAGGATTTTTTCTAAGGATAGTAGCGCTTATACCTATCTGCCTGAGTCTGTTGAGGCATTCCCTGATGGTGATAAATTTAAATCTTTAATGCAAAAAGTTGGTTTTCTTAATACTAAATTTCGCCCTTTAACGTTTGGAATTTGTTCCATTTATATCGGTTCTAAATGAAGAAGCTTATACTGCTTTGTATACTTTCCCTGTTTTTGTTTAAAAGTTCAATTGCACAAAATAACTGGGGCGGAGGTGTAGATGATGAACAACTACACTTTGGATTTAAGTTTCAATTTGTATCATCAGAATATAAGATACAGAAAGTAGAGAATTGGAAAGGCCCCTTTATAGATTCTTTCGATGGGCTTCCTATGATTAATAGCCCGCTCAGAAGCTTAAGTTCTCCTGTTACACCTGGTTTTGGCTTAGGCTTTGTTTCTGATTATAGACTTGGCAATAACGCGAATGTACGATTTACCCCGGGTATGGTTTTTGCAGATGTCACTGTAAACTATGAATATGAAGATCCAAGCCTCTCTAATAGTAGAACAATACAGGGAACACTGATAGATCTGCCTTTGGGGATAAAATTAAAATCAGATAGAAGAAAGAATTTTAGGGCTTATGTTCTTGGAGGTGCAAAATATTCTATAGATATAGTTTCAAAAAAGAAAACCGATGATATCGCCTTAAGTCCGGAGGCCAAGTACTTAAAGAGTCTTAAAAATACCGTTTGGTATGAAGCAGGTATAGGTTTCGACCTGTATTTTGAATTTTTCAAATTGTCACCCGAAATCAAATTTTCACAATCTAGAAAAAGCGTGTTAAAGGATAATGATAGATTAGAAAATCCGTATACCGCACCAATTAATAAGCTTTTTTACAGGAATATACAGTTCAGCTTATTTTTTGAATAGCATTCCGCAAGAATTGATTAATTTCGAATTTTATAATCATTATGTCTAAAATAGCATTAATAACCGGAGCAACTGCCGGAATTGGCGAGGCTTGCGCAAATCTTTTTGCGCAGCAAAATTATGACCTTATTCTCACAGGACGCAGAACTGCGCGCTTAGATGCCCTAGCCACTCGACTTGTGTCAGAATATGGTATCCGTGTTAATATTCTTACTATGGATGTAAGAAATAAAGAGGAAGTTGAAAAGCTTGAAACTTTATCTGACGATTGGAAGAAAGTAGATTTACTGATTAATAATGCAGGACTTTCTCAAGGTATGGATCCAATTAATTCTGGAAGTACTACAGATTGGGAGGTGATGATTGATACAAATATCAAAGGTCTTTTATATGTTACCAAACTTGTATCCAACTGGATGATACAGCATGGATCTGGTCATATCATAAACATCGGATCTATTGCAGGAAAAGAAACCTATTTAAATGGGAATGTTTATTGCGCTACAAAACATGCCGTAGACTCTTTAAATAAGGCTATGCGGATTGACCTTTTGCCACATAAAATAAAGGTAACTGCAATACATCCCGGTGCGGTTGACACCGAATTTTCGGAAGTTAGATTTAAAGGGGATAAAGATCGAGCTAAAAAAGTTTATGATGGATATGAGCCTTTGCATGCACAAGATATTGCTGAAACAATTTGGTTTGCTGCTTCACGTCCTGCTCATGTAAATATTAATGATTTGCTGGTAATGCCTACTGCTCAGGCAAGCACTTCACACCTTTTAAGGGAATAATCCAACACTAGATCGTAGGATTGCGTGTATTTTTTTAATATTTAACTTCAACTAATTAGGATTGTGTAGTTTTGATAAAATTACTAACCAATTATTAACCAATTTAGGCAATGTCTCTTCAACAAACTATTGATCAGGATATAAAATCTGCCATGCTGAGTAAAGACAGTGAACGTCTTCGGGGGCTAAGGGCCATTAAAGCTGCATTGCTTCTTGCCAAGACAGAAAAAGGCGCAGAAGAAGGTATATCTGAAGAAATGGAGGTCAAGGTTCTTCAAAAGCTTGTTAAACAGCGCAAAGAGTCTGCTGATATTTATCAGGCACAAAATCGGCCGGATCTTTATCAGATTGAAAATGAGGAATTATTGGTTATTGAAGCCTATCTGCCTCAGCAAATGGATAGACTTGCCATAACTTTACACATTAAAGATGCAATTGTTCGTACAGGTGCTAACACGATGAAAGATATGGGTAAAGTAATGGGTATCGTAAACAAGGAGTTATCTGGTAAGGCAGACGGAAAAACCATTTCGGAAGTGGTTAAAGAAATCTTGGGTAATTAAAAAAATCTAATCCTGATTTTTAATGCTTATTTTTCAGTATTAAATTAAGTTTTTATATTGATTTAAGATTCAGACTTATATCTTAGCATGTAAAACGATATATGTACTTAACAATTATATGGAGTTCTCGATAAAAGAAGAAAACGGTTTTAAATTTATTGATGAGGGTGAAGGCGAGGTGCTTATATTGCTTCATGGCTTAATGGGAGCACTTAGTAACTGGACTGACGTAGTAAATGATTTTAAAAAAGATTACAGAGTAATCATTCCTTTATTGCCTTTATATGATCTTCCACTCCTCACAACCGGGGTTAAGTCTTTGGCAAAATTTGTTCATAAATTTGTTAAATATAAAAAGCTAAAGAATTTTACTGTTTTAGGTAATTCACTTGGCGGCCATGTTGGATTGATATATACCTTAAGCCATCCTGAAGAAGTAAAATCTCTTGTTTTGACTGGCAGCTCTGGACTTTATGAAAATGCATTTGGAGGCTCTTTTCCGCGTCGTGAAAGCTATGATTTCATAAAAGAAAAAGTTGAATTTACATTTTATGATCCTGCAACTGCCACTAAAGAGTTAGTAGATGAGGTTTACCAGATAGTTAATGACAGGATTAAAGTGATTAAGATACTGGCAATGGCTAAGTCTGCTATCAGACATAACATGTCTAACGATATTCATATGATTAAAGCTCCTGTCTGTTTAATATGGGGTAGGGACGATAAAATTACACCACCTGAGGTTGCACTTGAATTTCATGAGCTTTTGCCTGATTCTGAATTGAATTGGGTAGAAAAATGTGGACATGCTCCAATGATGGAACGACCGATTGAATTTAATGCCCATTTAAAAAAGTTTTTAGATCGCATTTATTAGACTTGTACTATGTATGCACATGAACTGATATCTGATGCCATACGGCCGGTCAGAACTGCTGATACCATTCAGAAGATTATTGACAGGATGGCTGAGTTCCGTGTAAATCATTTTCCAATTGTTGATGGCAATCAATATATCGGACTTATTTCTGACTACGACTTACTCGATGAGCATGATCATTCACTTCTTGCAGGCCAGCTTATTTTATCTCTTTACAGGCCTTTTGTATCTGAAGATCAGCATATTTATGATGTCATTCGTCTATTATTTGAACAGAAATTAAGTCTTGTTCCTGTTCTTGATTCGAATAAGAATTATAAGGGTTCAATTTCAATTAATGCAATTATTGAGCACTTAGCCACAATTACATCTGCAAACAACCCCGGTGGGATTATTGTTCTTGAGGTTGATAATAGAAACAATTCTTTATCCCATATTGCACAGATTGTAGAATCCGACAACGCCCAAATACTTAGTTCTTTTGTTCAGTCTTTTCCAGATTCAACTAGACTTGAAATTACGCTCAAGCTCAATCGAACAGAGATATCATCTATAATAGCCTCATTTCTAAGGTATGATTATCATGTAAAGGCCACCTTCAATGACTTAAAATCTGACGATGGTACAACGAACAGATATGATCAACTTATGAATTACCTTGATATTTAATAAATCAACATGAAGATTGCAATTTACGGCAGGCAATTCAATAATACTGTATTGCCGCATGTTCAACAAATATTCAATATTCTTGCCGAGCAAAATATAGAAACGCTTGTTCATGATAAATATAATCACTTCATATCGGGGAAAATATTCTTCCCAAAGAAGTTCCAGATTTATAGAAATTACCAAGACCTGATATCATCTGACGTTGATGTCATGATTAGCCTTGGAGGAGACGGAACATTACTCGATACGGTTACCCTGATACGTGATTCAAATATTCCTGTGATTGGGATTAACTTTGGCAGGCTTGGATTTTTAGCAAGTATTAACAAGGATGATATATCATCTGCAATTAATAGCCTGATTAATAAAGAGTATACACTTGATAAGCGCGTTCAACTTTGTATTGAATCTGAACTGAATTTATTTGGCAATGAAAATTTTGCTTTGAATGATGTGACCATTCATAAGCGTGATACTTCAGCAATGATGATTGTTCATGCGTATTTAAATGGTGATTTTTTGAATTCATACTGGGCAGATGGATTGATCGTTGCAACACCTACAGGTTCTACTGCTTATTCTCTAAGCTGTGGAGGTCCAATCATATTCCCTGGCTCCGGAAATATGGCTGTTACTCCAATTTCTCCGCATAATCTGAATGTAAGGCCTATAGTCTTATCAGACACCAATATCCTTTCGTTTGAAATTGAAGGACGGAGCTCAAAATACCTCTTAACTTGTGATTCACGAACCGAAGTAATAGATACTTCCATAAAAATAAGCGTGAAAAAGGCTGATTTTGGAATAAATTTAATTAGGCTTAATAATGAAAACTATTTATCTACGTTAAGGAATAAATTGCTTTGGGGAATTGATACCAGAAATTATTGATGTTCAATTGTAATCATGCGTAGATTAATACTTATTGCACTTTTCTCACTTAGCTTTACATTTGCTTCTGCACAGACATGGGAAGCTGGCGGATTTTTGGGAAGCTCCGGTTATATGGGAGACATCAATCCTGTAAAGCCCTTTAAGTTTACTGATTTCGCTTTTGGTGCCCAATTAAAAAGAAATTTTGACGGTTATTGGTCAGCAAAGCTCGCTTTTATGCAGGGTAAGTTGCAGGGAAATGATGCCAATACATCTAATTTAAACCAAAGACAAAGGAACCTCAACTTTTATTCTCCAATTTCAGAGCTTTCTTTACAAGTTGAGTTCAATCTTTTCAAATATTTGTCTGGTGGTGATAAGTACGGTTATGGATCACGAAAAATAAGTCCGTATTTATTCCTAGGTGTTGCGGGATTCTCATTCAATCCACTTACAGAATTTCTCGGAAACGAAATAGAACTAATTGCCGTTCAGACTGAAGATGTTGCGTATAAAAATAATGCAATAAGTGTCCCATATGGCACCGGGGTAAAATATAACATTCGTGGAAATTTAAATTTGATTGGAGAAATTGGTTATCGAACAACCTTTACAGATTATCTGGATGATATTAGCGGTAGATATCCTGATTTTACAGTAATCACACCTAAAAGTCCGATATCACAGCAGTTGTCTGATCGATCAGTAATTGCCCAAATTCCGGGAAATCAGCGTGGAGATTTCAGGCCACGTGATACATACATGTTTGCTGGAATTAGCCTGACCTATACTTTTGTGTCTAGTAAATGCCCTACTTTTTAATGTACGGATATGAAATCTGTCATTAAATTAATTACAAAAGGCTCTCGCAATTTTCATAAAATACTTTATGCCCTTTTAGCTGTGCAGACTTAATTTAATTCTTATTTTTATGTGTCATGCTCTTTTTAATTCATGTAGTAGAATAACATAATTAAGTCATAACTTTGCATTTCCAAAATTTGAAACAATTTTTAAGCTTAATTATTAAAATTTTATTTTAAACAGGCAATTTTTCTGTTTTAAATGGTACTAATTTTAATGTTAATAGGAGTCAATGAGTTTACTTGAACAGATAGATAAAGACCGTTTGCCTCAGCATTTGGCAATTATTATGGACGGAAATGGCCGTTGGGCCAAGGAGAAGGGTAAACTGCGTGTTTTTGGACATCAAAATGGAGTTTTGGCTGTTCGGGATACGGTAGAGGGTGCTGTAGAACTTGGAATTAAATTTTTAACTCTTTATGCATTTTCTACTGAAAATTGGAATCGACCTAAACTTGAAGTAATGGCACTTATGGAGCTATTAGTTTCTACAATTAGTAAAGAGACCAAAACCTTGATGGATAATGGTGTTCGTTTAAATGCTATTGGAAATTTAAATTCCCTTCCAGATAGGTGCCTTCTTCAGTTGCAGGAAACGATGAAAAAGACCGCTGGGAACACTAATTGTACACTGACACTTGCCTTAAGTTATAGTTCAAGATGGGAAATTACCGAAGCTGCGAAAAAAATTGCAGTTAAGGTCAGAGATGGTGAATTGAAAGCAGAAGATATTACTGAAGAAATGTTTGCTCACCACCTTACTACAGCAGATATGCCTGATCCTGAACTTATGATTCGAACAAGCGGGGAGTACAGAATAAGCAATTATTTGTTATGGCAAATAGCCTATAGCGAACTATATTTCACTTCAAAATTATGGCCCGATTTTAGAAGGCAAGATCTTTTTGAAGCCATTGTAGATTATCAGAAACGTGAAAGACGCTTTGGAATGACCAGTGAGCAGCTGAACTAATTTCACTTTTAACACTTTTTAACAAGCGATTAGCTTATTTTAGCACCGTTAAATACACCAAATGAACCGTATTCTCATACTATTTATATTACTAATATCTGGCACTTCTGCAATGGCCCAGTTTGGAAGAACAGGAACGCCAACACCCACAAGGACCACTTCTAATGATGAGTTAAGCTATCTTAATCCTAAAGAAATGGTTATAGGTGGTACCCTTGTTAGCGGCACCCAATTTCTAGATAAGGATGTTTTAATTACCATTTCAAAACTTACTAAGGGCGACAGGATAACTGTTCCTGGTGATGCCACCTCTAATGCAGTTAAGAACTTGTGGGCTCAAGGACTTTTTGACGATGTAAAATTGAATATTGCTGAGATTAGATCTGACACCATCTTTTTTGAGATCGCTGTGATAGAGCGTCCTCGTTTAACTAGGATTGAATTAATTGGATTGAAAAAAGGTGAGGTAACTGATGTGAATGAAAAATTGAATGATAAGACCGGCAAAGTTGTTAATGAGAATTTACTAAAAACTACAACCGATATCATTAAAAAGCATTTCACTGAAAAAGGATATCTGTTTACTGATCTAACAATTGTTCAGCGAAAAGATACAGCAGAGGCTAATAATATGATTCTCGATATTAAAGTTGAGAAAAATGATCGGGTAAAAATAAGCGAAGTATTATTTACTGGAAATAAGGACTTTAAAAATAAGACGCTAAAAAAATATTTAAAAAAGACTAAAGAGAAAGCTATCTATAAAGTATTTGGCTCAGGAAAGTTTCTTCAGAATAAGTATGATGAAGACAAACTAAAAATGATCGCTAAAATGCAGGAAAAAGGGTATAGAGATGCAGAAATAATAAAAGATACAACTTACCGTACAGGAAATAGCACTATAGGCGTGAAGATTGATCTTTACGAAGGTCCTAAATATTATTTTGGTAATGTTACCTGGGCTGGGAATGCAAAATATTCAACCAAAATATTGGATGCAATACTTGCAATCAAAAAGGGGGAAGTTTTTAGCGAAAAGAAATTAGATAGAAAATTGTCTAATAGCCCTGGTGGTGATGATGTTTCATCTCTTTACTTGAATGATGGATATCTTACTTTTACTGTAGATCCGGTTCAAACTAAAATATATGGTGATACAATTGACCTTGAAATAAGGATGTATGAAGGCCCGCAGTACACCATAAATAAAATAATGGTAAAAGGCAATGAGTTGACAAATGATAAAGTTATTCTTAGAGAAATTCGTACTAAACCGGGACAGAAATTCTCAAAAGAACTAATTGTGCGAAGTACTCGTGAGATTGCTCAGTTAGGAAACTTTGATGATACAAAGACTGACCCTAAGCCGATTAATATAAATCCTAATGATGGAACCGTAGACATTGAATATAATGTAGTTGAAAAGCCTTCTGATCAGATTGAACTATCTGGTGGTTTTGGTGGAGGTCGTGTTGTGGGTACGCTAGGTTTGACTTTTAATAATTTCTCGGCACGAAATCTATTTAATACCAGTGCTTGGAAACCATTGCCTAAGGGCGACGGTCAAAAACTAAGTATCAGGGGGCAAACGAATGGAAAATATTACCAGTCGTATAGTTTTTCATTTTCAGAGCCATGGTTAGGAGGTAAAAAACCGATCTATTTTGGAATAAGTGCTTTTACATCACTTCAATCTAACGGACTTAGAAATACAGATTTTAATCAGCAAAAAATCCGTTTAAATGGTGTGACCTTCTCATTGGGTCAGCGTTTAAAATGGCCAGATGATTATTTTCAGGCTAACACTTCAATTAATCTGCAACAGTATATCCTGAATAATTATAACCAGTTTATATTTTCAACCGGTAATTCTTATAATTTTAACTTAACACAAGAATTCAGTAGGAATTCCGTAGATGCACCAATATTCCCAACTTCAGGTTCAAATTTAAAGTTAACTGTTCAGGCAACTCCTCCATTCTCTTTGTTAAACAACAAAAATTATGCTGTTGCCACTGATAAAGAAAAGTATCGTTTTACGGAGTATCATAAGTGGAAATTTGAATCGCAATGGTTTCAGAGAATTTATGGTAAATTAATTTTAAAAGCACAAGCTCAGTTTGGATTTCTTGGGATCTATAATCAAGCAGTTGGTCAATCGGCTTTTGAACGATTTAAACTTGGGGGTGATGGTATGCAAGGATTCGATTTTCTTCAAGGTTCAGAAATCATAGCCATGCGTGGATATGCTAATAATGCAGTTATTCCTGCCGGATCAAATCCAACCATTGCTCAGGGTTCAGGAAGTCCGATCTTTAATAAATATGTTCTAGAGGTGCGTCACCCTATCACAGCCAGTCAAACTGCAACAATTTTTGTTCTTGCATTTGCTGAAGGTGGTAATACCTGGAATACATTCAGAGAATTTGCACCTTTCAATATAAGACGTACTGCAGGTATTGGTGCCAGAGTGTTCTTGCCAATTTTTGGATTACTTGGTATTGATTATGGCTTTGCATTTGATAAAATACCTGGTGTGCCCGATAATGGAAGAAACCCTTTCACGTTTAGTATCTCACAAGCAATGAATGGAGGCTTCAATTAATTGGTATTAATGGGTAATAGCATATCTTTAGTTTTTATAATTAAAAATCTACTATTAATTCGTAAGCTAATTCAAGAAACAATTATATACAAATGAAAAAAATCGTTATTATCGCATTATTATTAGTTCTTTCAAGTTTGGGAGGATATGCACAACGATTCGCGTATGTAGATAGTGATTATATCCTGAAGCATATTCCGGAATATAATTCTTCTCAAAAGCAGCTTGATGCATTATCTTCACAATGGCAGAAGGAGGTAGATGTTAAATTTGCTGGTATTGAACGAATGTTTAAGGCATATCAGGCAGATCAGGTTTTACTAACTGATGAAATGCGTAAAAGTCGTGAAAACGAAATTATAGAAAAAGAAAAGGAGGCAAAGGAATTTCAGCGATTGAAATTTGGATTTGAAGGTGAACTTTTTCAGGTTCGTACAAAATTGATCAAGCCAATTCAGGATCGTGTTTCTAAAGCTATTCAAGCAGTTGCTGATGCGCAGCAATTGGATATGATATTTGACAAAAACAGCGAAATTACGCTATTGTATGCGAGTCCGCGTTTAGATAAAAGTAATGATGTAATAACTAAGCTTGGGTATAAGCCAGGTACTACTAATAAATAAGATCTCACTAATCATAAACAAAAAATAGAATACAGAAAAAATGAAAAATTTATTAAAAATAGGAGTGATTGCAGTTGGAATGGTTCTTACATTTAATTCGGCAAATGCTCAGCAAAAATTTGGACACATTAATTCAGCTGATCTTTTACAAGCTATGCCTGAAATGAAAACAGCCGATGCCAGTTTTCAGACCTATGCAAAAGCAAAGCAAACCTCATTAGAGTTGATGGGTGCAGAGCGCCAAAAATTAGTTACTACTTACGAAGAAAAATACAAAACATTAAGTGAGGCTAATAGAGCTACTTTAGAAAAAGAATTGACTACGTTAGGAGCTACTATTCAGGATCTAGAGAAACGTATTACTGAAGCGCAGGAAAAGGCTCAGGAAGAATTAACAACCAAGCGTACCGAATTGTATACTCCGGTTTTTAAAAAGGCTGAAGATGCAGTTAAATTGGTTGCAAAAGAAAAAGGGTTCGCCTATGTGTTTGATGTATCACAACCTGGAGTTGTGTATTTTGACGGTGGTGAAGATTTGATCAATGTGGTTAAAACAAAGCTTGGAATTGCAATTGCGCCTGCTACAAAATAAATAAGCTAAAGCTAAAAAAAAATGCGAAGCTCAAGCTTCGCATTTTTTTTTGACCAATAATTTATAGCTTGCCTATTATATGTAACCTTCAAGTTGATGGATAAAAATAATAACCTATTTTTGAAGCATGAGTTCAGCACTACCCATTGGAATTTTTGATTCCGGTATCGGAGGCCTTACGGTAGCAAACGCAATCCGGAAGATATTGCCAAATGAGCAAATAATTTACTTTGGTGATACCGCGCATATGCCCTATGGTGATAAATCGCCAGAAGCTATTAAATTTTACAGTCTTAAGATTGCTAAATTTTTGCTTGATAAAAATTGCAAGTTGATTCTTATCGCTTGTAATACTGCCTCTGCGCATGCCTTTCATGAATTAGTTCATTTTTTAGGTAATCAGGTTCCAATTATTAACGTGATTGACCCTGTGGTCGATAAAATGGTCAAATCGCGAATTCATGGCCGAATAGGGGTGATTGGTACAAAGTCAACTATTCGTTCTGATATTTATGCTCAAAAATTTAAGGCAATTGATCCGTCAATCCAGGTTTCTTCACTTCCAACTCCTTTATTGGCACCAATGATAGAAGAAGGGTTTTTCAATAATAATATCAGTAAAACGGTCA
Source organism: Daejeonella sp. (assembly GCF_044348475.1). Classification (GTDB taxonomy): domain Bacteria; phylum Bacteroidota; class Bacteroidia; order Sphingobacteriales; family Sphingobacteriaceae; genus Daejeonella. Next base: position 78,907 of record NZ_JBIKSU010000002.1, read on the forward strand.
TTAATTCTTATCTGTCTTCCAAAAAATTAAAAAGGATTGATAGCTTAATCCTTGCATGTACCCATTATCCATTAATAAAGCCAGAAATAGCTTCATATTATAATGGAAAAGTAGAAATAATTAATACGGCTGAGATTGTTGCAGAGTATCTCAAAAATCAATTAACAAGTCTTAATTTACTCAATGAGGGTGTTCCAAAAAAACATCAGTTCTTTATTTCTGATTATACTCCATCTTTTGCGCGAAGTACCCAGCTTTTTTTTGGCGAAAAGATACATTTGTCATATAAACCAATCTGGGATTAAGTTTAAAACTATGATTTGCACTGCATTTTTAAGCAGATTATGTAAGTTTGCGTACATAAGCCCGATAAATTGAATTTCTATCTGACATATGTATTGGTTGCAAGCGCACTATTTGCATTTACTGCACTTTTTACCTTGTTTGCACTGTATTCTGAGCGAAAAATATCTGCCTTTATACAGGATCGTTTAGGACCTATGGAGGTTGGAAAGTATGGTTCATTACAAGCATTTGCCGATATTTTAAAAATGCTGCAAAAGGAGTTTATTATTCCAACTGCCGCCGATAAAATCCTTTTTATTCTTGCTCCGATAATTATTTTTGTTTCTGTTTACCTAGGTTTTGCTGCTTTGCCATGGGCTCCGGGGCTTATTCCCGCCTCCTTAAACCTTGGAGTTTTTTACATTTTTGCTATATTATCAATAGAAACGCTCGGAATTTTAATGGCAGGTTGGGGTTCAAATAATAAATATGCTTTATTAGGGTCAATGCGCTCAGTAGCTCAGATGGTGTCTTATGAAATTCCGGCCGGTATTTCCCTTTTGTCGGTAGTGATGATTTCTCAGTCCTTAAACCTCCAAGAGATAACGATTAGGCAGGGAATACTCAGTTCAGAAGCTGTAAATTTTCTTGGAATTTGGGATGTTAAGGCTATTGGAGGTATTCTTTCATGGAATGTTTTTCAAGCGCCGCATCTTATACTTGCCTATATCATCTATTTTATTGCCTCTCTGGCTGAATGTAATCGTGCTCCCTTTGATATTCCTGAGGCAGAATCTGAATTGATTGGTGGTTTTCATGTAGAATATTCGGGTTTGAGGTTTGCCTTTATATTTTTAGCCGAATATTCTATGATGTTTTTAGTTGGAATGATAGGTGTGGTACTCTTTTTGGGTGGCTGGAACAGCCCTCTGCCTAATGTAGGGTCTGTTTCACTAGCAAACTGGACAACAGGAATAGGTTGGGGTATTTTTTGGATACTCTTTAAAACGTTAAGCGTTGTAGCCATACAAATATGGATTAGGTGGACGCTACCACGTTTTAGGGTAGATCAGTTGATGAGTTTTTGCTGGAAAATATTAACACCTCTAGCATTTTTATGTATGCTTATTTCTGGAATATGGCGCTTAACAATGATGTAAAATCATTGATTTTAAATCAAAAATAATTGGAGTCGGGTTAGTTCCCTAAATCCAGATAACATGATAAAGAAAGTATTAAATGGTTTCAAAACAGTTTTTAAAGGCTTAAGATTAACGCTTAGACATTTCTTTGCTGCAACAGAAAGTAGAAAAGTGAAGGCTATATCAGATCCTGATTATTTTGCTCAAAATTCTGGAATAACTACGATTCAATATCCGCATGTTCAACTACCTGTACCAGAGGTTGGTCGTTATCAGTTGGATGTTGAGATGGATGATTGTATTGTATGTGACCTTTGTGCAAAGATCTGTCCTGTAGATTGTATTGACATAGAAAGCATCAAGTCAATCGAAGCTATTGGTAAAACTTCGGATGGTACTACTAAAAGATTGTATGCCGCAAAATTTGATATTGATATGGCAAAATGTATGTACTGTGGTTTATGTACTGTTGTTTGTCCAACAGAATGCATTGTGATGACCGATACTTACGATCGCAGTATGATCGACCTGAATGAAATGACCTATAAATTTTCAGATATGACAGCTGCAGAAGCTGATGAAAAGCGTTTGGCATTAGAGCAATTAAATGCGGAACGATTCGCTGCAAAACAAGCAGCTTTGCAACAAAACACAGAAAATAAATAATGAATACAGAACAACTGATCTTCTACTTTTTTGCTGCATTGCTGCTGATATCTGCATTAATGGTTGTTACTATGCAGAATTTGGTAAGAAGTATTTTCTTGTTTTTTGTCTCTCTTTTTTCTTTAGCAGCCTTGTACGTGTTTGCACTTGCAGATTTTATTGCAATTACTCAAGTTGTAATTTATGTTGGAGGTGTTCTTGTTTTGATGTTATTTGCATTTATGCTTTCAAATAAGGAATTGCTAAATTCTCTTCAGCCCATTAAAACAAGCTTTAAATTTTATCAAGTTATGGGCATATTTATCTGCCTTGCATTTTTATTTATTTTGGTCAGTTTAAATTTACAAATAGATTTTTCTGCGTTAAATTGGATAAAATCATCCAATACTATCAAGGAAATAGATAATACTACTCACAACATTGGTATACTCAGTATGACCAAATACCTACTTCCATTTGAAGTATTGTCTGTTTTTTTAATGATGGCTTTAATAGGGGCTGCACATTTAGCAAGAAAGGACAAGAAGATATGATTCCTTTAAGTCATTTTTTGATCATAAGTGCCGGTCTTTTCTGTATTGGCTTATATGCAGTGTTGACTAAAAAAAATGCCATTCAAATTTTAATAGGAATTGAGTTTATGATCAATGCCGCAGTATTGAATTTTGTAGCTTTTGGCAAATTTGATCAAGTAAATGGTGGGGGCCAGCTTTTTGCATTATTTGCAATTGTACTTGCAGCTGCAGGTGTTGCAGTAGCACTAGCAATTATTTTAAATGTTTATAAACATTTTAAAACGATTGATCCTTCAAAAATTGATAAGCTGAAAGATTAAGATGGAAGAAATTGAATTTTCAGGCTTTGTTGGTTTAATTTCACTGCTGGTGATTTTGTTGCCATTATTTTCGTTCCTGTTAATTCTTGCCGGTAAAAAAGGAAAGGGAGCTAATCTTGCTCTAATTAATAGCTCAATATCATTCATTCTTTCAGTTTATCTTTTCTATTTTATTTGGAATAAACAGCCTATACATTACCAAATTCCTTGGTTTTTAATTGGAGATATTGAATTTAAAGCAGGTGTATTATTGAATAATCTTTCTGTATTAATGATAACCTTGGTTTCAGGTATCTCAGTACTAGTGCATATCTATTCAAGATCATACATGAAAGGTGATCTTAATATTCATAGGTATTGGGCTTATTTGGGCTTGTTTTGTTTTTCAATGCTTGGCCTGGTTATTTCTGACAACCTTTTATTGATTTATTTATTCTGGGAACTAGTTGGGTTTTCTTCCTTTCTGTTAATAGGTTTTTGGTATACCAAACCAATTGCTTCTCAGGCTGCCAAAAAAGCTTTTATCATGAACCGTATCGGTGATATTGGTTTCCTACTTGGAATAATAATCATTTTTAGCCAGTTCCGCACACTTGATATTACTGCACTTTTTGGTGATATCGGGCTCGTGAAAGCATCTTTGTTTGATAAAGGATTATGGATAAGTGCTTCCCGGCAGATGCCTGAAGTATGGCTCAGTATTGCGGGTTTAGGCTTTTTTATTGGCGCTATGGCAAAATCTGCCCAGTTTCCACTGCATACCTGGCTCCCTGATGCGATGGAGGGCCCAACTGCTGTTTCCTCGTTAATTCATGCTGCTACAATGGTTGCTGCCGGTGTTTTCTTAATTGCTAGGGTCTATCCTGTTTTTGATCCTTTTGTATTGAATAGTATGGTTTGTATAGGTGCATTTACTGCATTCATGGCGGCAACAATTGCGATCTCTCAAAATGATATTAAACGTATTCTTGCTTATTCAACTATTTCTCAGCTTGGATTTATGGTCATGGCCCTTGGAATAGGTGCATATTCTGAGAGTATTTTTCACTTAGCCACGCATGCTTTTTTTAAATGTTTACTTTTTCTTGCAGCTGGTTCTGTAATTCATCAGCTTCATCACTATCGCAATGAGTATAGCCTTGATTTAAATTGTCAGGATATTCGGTTAATGGGAGGACTTAGAAAAGGGATGCCAATTACTCTAATTGGAATGTGCCTGGCCTCAGCAGCTCTTATTGGCTTACCACTTAGCTCAGGTTATTTATCAAAGGATGCTATTCTTATCGCCGCTTTTGAATGGGCCGGATCAAGAAATGGAATATACAAAATGATACCCTATGCAATGGTTATAACAAGCTGGCTTACTGTTTTTTATATCAGTAGATTGGTTTTTAAAGTATTTTTTTCTGCACCAAAACAAATGAGTAGGGAACAGGCTGATCAAATTCAGGACGCGCCAAAGCAAATGTCCTATGTATTATTGATTCTTGCTTTTTTCTGTTTATTTTTTGCCTTTTCATTGAATCCGCTTTCATTTGAAAGCTCATGGCTTTGGAATGGGTTTTCGTCTAGCTTATTTCAAAAGGTGAAACTTTACCATTGGCTCATTCCAATGATCCTTAATATTGGAACCGTAGTACTCATTTTTACAGCCTATAAAATTTATGTAAAGAATGATGGTATGTCTATTTCTGAAAAAAATATTTTTCATCGGTTTTTTAAGCAGGAATGGTATCTGAATCAACTTTACAGGTATTTATTTACTGTACCTGTTGAAAAATTTTCAAGAGTATGCTATTGGTTTGACAGAAACATTATCGATGCACTGGTATTGAAATCTGCTACATTGATTAACATATTATCAGCAATTACTCATTGGTTCGACAGAATCCTAGTTGATGGCTTTGTGAATGCATTAGGAACATGTGCAAAATGGATCGGAAATTTTTCACGTAATTTTCAGACCGGTAAATTGCAGCATTATCTTATATCAATGCTATTGGTTGTGCTCTCATTTTTTATTCTAACTTATTTTATATGATCTTAATCAAATCATTCAACACCGCTATGCGGATTTCGGAAGGGACCAATTAACTATGTTATCACTATTGATTTTTTTGCCGCTTATTGCCGCATTGTTCATTTTGATCTTGCCATCGCGATTCCAGCAACACTATAAATACATTGCACTGGGAGTGAGTGTGATTCAATTTGTAATGAGTCTGTTCATTTATTTAAAATTTAATAGCGCTGCATTTGCTGCGGGTATTAATAAAGAATCTCAATACCAATTGGTTGAAAAACTTCCATGGATTCGTTTAAACCTGGGCAATATTGGCAACCTTGAAATTGATTATTTCTTGGGTATTGATGGCTTGTCTATGCCATTTTTGATCTTGTCTGCCCTTGTTACCTTTGTAGCAACCTTGGCATCTTGGCAAATTAAAACAAAACTTAAGGCCTACTTTTCACTATTTCTATTGTTGAACACGGCCATAATTGGTGTTTTTTGCGCATTGGATTTTTTCCTGTTTTATATTTTCTATGAATTAATGCTTTTGCCACTTTATTTTCTGATTGGAATGTGGGGTGGAATTAAAAGGGAATATGCTGCCATTAAGTTCTTTTTATACACCCTATTTGGTTCTGTGTTTATGCTGCTGGTTATAATAGGTTTATATTTTTCTGTTATTAATCCTGCAACAGGTAATCATACCTTTAATATGATCTTGATGATGGACCCATCGAACTATTCTGATGGATCTATTTTTTCAGCTATAGCTGCAAAAAACTTGTTTGGTATTTCAGCTAGATTACTTGCTTTCATTGTTTTGTTTGTTGCATTCGCAATCAAAGTGCCAATAGTACCACTGCATACTTGGTTGCCTGATGCGCATGTTGAAGCTCCAACACCGATTTCAATAATTCTTGCAGGCTTACTGCTAAAGGTTGGTGGTTATGGTATGATCAGAGTTTGCTACAGCATTTTTCCCGACTCAGCAATGTTATCTGCCTGGTGGATTGGTCTTATCGGCATCGTCTCCATTATTTATGGTGCATTGAATGCGCTTGCTCAAACAGATCTTAAACGACTGATTGCTTACTCTTCAGTATCCCACATGGGATTTGTACTGCTTGGAATTGCATCTTCAACAACCGAGGGTGTAAGTGGTGCCATGCTTCAAATGATTAGTCACGGTGGTTTATCAGCTATGCTATTCTTCCTGGTAGGAATGATTTATGAGCGTGTACAAGACCGACAGATTGCAAATTTCAGCGGATTAGCAGAAATTATGCCTCAGTTTACAGCGTTTGTCATCGTCGCTTTTTTCGCATCCTTGGGTTTACCTGGTTTTTCTGCATTTATGGCCGAAGCCTTCACTTTAATTGGTGCCTTTACTTCTGAGCAGGTAAATGGACTTATTCCTCGTTGGATGTCTGTAGTGGCTTCAATAGGAATTCTGTTGAGTGCTGCCTATTTTCTCTGGACCTTACAGCGTATGTTCTTTGGGCAGCTGCGCTTAAAGGGAGCTGCTGATTGGCTTTCCAAACTTAGTGATGTTAATGCACGTGAAAAATTAGCATTAATACCTCTGGTAGCATTGGCTTTAGCACTCGGGATTTTTCCTTCTTTGCTATTTGATAAAATGAATGCTTCTGTTTTAGCCTTTATTCAATTAATTTCTGGATGATGAACGAATATTTACCGTTAATATCTTCTTCAATTAATGATACGATTGCAAGCTTAACGTATTTTCAGTCTGAAGCAACCTTGGTGATTGGATTCCTTTTGGTGATTTTGTCAGACCTTTTTTTATCGAAACGATTTTCTCAGTTAAGTTTTGGTTTAACACTTGGTGTTTTATTGATTGTATTGGTTCAAAGTTTTGCATTCCTGAATGTAGAAAACACGCCTTTATTTGGTGGAATGGTAATCATGGATCATCTTTCCATTCTCTTTAAGATTCTTTTTTGCCTGGTTAGTTTGTTGTTTGTTTTGTTTATCAGGTATAATCGTTCCCTGCTGGCTCATGAAAAAGGCACTGGTGATCTTTATGCTATTCTCTTGGCTGTTCATCTTGGAATGAATTTAATGGCCATGTCAGCTAATTTACTAATGGTATTTATGGCTTTAGAGATGGTGTCTTTGGGATCTTATTTAATGGTAGGTTATATTTCGCGCGATCAAAAACAAAGTGAGGCATCTATGAAATATGCTTTATTTGGTGCAGTATGTTCTGCTATTATGCTTTATGGGATGTCGCTTTTGTATGGATTTACAGGTAGCCTTTATCTGAATGATCCTGCGTTTATTTCCGGATTAAATAATATTCCGCCCATGGCTTTAGGCCTTGCCTTGACCATGGTACTGGTTGGAGTCGCGTTTAAATTAGCTGTTGTGCCGCTTCATTTTTGGGCACCCGATGTTTATGAAGGAGCACCAACGCCGGTCACTGCTTTTCTGTCTACAGCTCCAAAAATTGCTGGTTTTGCCCTGCTAATTAAGTTTATTGTGTTAATTAATGCCCTTGATCATCCATTTTTAGACATTAAATTAATACTAGCTTCAATAGCTATTGCAAGTATGGTGCTTGGAAACTTTGCTGCAATTTGGCAAAATAATACGAAACGTATGCTTGCTTATTCATCAATAGGGCATACCGGATTTATGTTTATGGCTCTGTTTGTAGCCCCTGGTCAGGGATATCATACACTTATTTTTTACATGTTTATTTATGTGATCATGAATATGGCAGCATTTTTAATTGTAGATGAGATTGAGGAACAAACCGGGAAACAAAATCTGGAAGACTACAGGGGGCTTGGCCGGCAATTTAGTGTGTTAATGGTTTGTTTTGTGTTTGTTTTAGTTTCCCTAACAGGTTTACCTCCTACCGTTGGTTTTACCGCAAAGTTTTTAGTATTCTCAACTGCATTGGATGCCTATAACTCATCGGGTTCATTGATAATTTTGGTAATGATAATACTAGCAGCGATTAGTACCCTGGTATCTTTATTCTACTATTTTAAAATTCCTTTAAATGCATATTTAAAAGAATCAATTAGTTCTGATGTAAGAATTGCTAATACGGCCAAAGCTTATCTTGGCATGTTTTTAGCATTTTTATTACTTCTACTACTAGTTTTTCCTTCACTAATTCAACAATTCCTTTGATTCTGAAGCCTATGTATACTTCTTTTGAATTAATACGATTGGCTGATGATTTTCAGCATTTTTTCCTTGGCTTCTTAGGGATTAAATATCTATTTTTGAAATCTCAGAACTACTTATGAGTGATCAAATCAAACATGAGTGCGGAATCGCACTTATCCGTCTTTTAAAGCCCTTATCTTATTATCAGGAAAAATATGGTACCGCCCTGTATGGTTTGAATAAATTGTATTTGCTGATGGAAAAACAGCATAACAGAGGGCAGGACGGAGCGGGTATTGCAACGATCAAACTAGATGTAAAACCCGGCAAGCGCTATATCAGTCGCCATCGGGCAATGGGAGCGAATGCGGTTGCAGAAATCTTTGAGTATGTTCAAAAAAAGTTTGCCGATGTTCACAAAGAAAGCCCTGAACTTCTGCAAGATACGGATTGGCTGAAAGAGAATATCAGCTTTACTGGTGAAGTACTCATGGGTCATTTGCGCTATGGAACTCATGGCAAAAATAGTATTGAAAGTTGTCACCCCTTTTTACGCCAGAATAACTGGATGACCAGAAACCTGGTAGTAAGTGGTAATTTTAATATGACCAATGTTGATGAACTCTTGGAACAGTTATTTGAATTGGGACAGCATCCCAAAGAAAGAACAGATACTGTTACCGTCCTTGAAAAGATTGGACACTTTTTAGACGATGAGAATCAGATATTGTTTGATAAATACAAAAATGAAGGCTTCTCTAATGAGGAGATCAGCCACCAGATTGCAGAGCATATTGATGTAGCTTCGATCCTGAGACGTTCTGCTAAGACTTGGGATGGTGGATATACAATCAGCGGTATTTTTGGTCACGGTGATGCCTTTGTAATGCGTGACCCTGTAGGAATCAGGCCAGCATTCTACTATCATGATGATGAAATTGTAATTGTTACTTCTGAACGGCCAGCCATACAAACTGCATTTAATGTTCCTTTAGAATCAGTAAAGGAAATTAAACCTGGTTATGCCCTAATCATTAAAAAGAATGGAAAGGTAACTGAAGAGCAGTTTAGAGAACCTGAAGAACAAAAATCATGCTCATTTGAGCGGATCTATTTCTCAAGAGGAAGTGATGCCTCCATTTATAAGGAACGAAAACAGCTTGGACTCAATCTTTGCCCGCAGATATTCAATGCCATTAAGGATGATCTTAAAAACACGGTATTTTCTTATATTCCCAATACGGCAGAGGTAGCTTTCTATGGGATGGTTGAGGGTGTTCATAAATATTTAAGAGATTTTCAAAAAGATACTTTACTAAATAGAGCCGACAAAATATCCGATTCTGAACTTGAAGATGTATTGAACCTGACTGCCAGAATAGAAAAAATTGCAATAAAGGATGTTAAGCTTAGAACGTTTATTACCCAGGATGCTGATAGGCAGGATATGGTTGCACATGTTTATGATACAACCTACGGACTGATCAATAGAGGTGCAGATAACCTAGTAATTCTAGACGATTCGATTGTTAGAGGTACTACCCTTAAACAAAGTATTCTAAAAATCCTCGACCGTTTAGGCCCTAAAAAAATAATTGTAGTTTCTTCTGCCCCACAGATCAGATATCCGGATTGTTATGGGATAGATATGTCAAGAATGGGAGAGTTTGTTGCATTTGAAGCGACCATATCTTTGTTGAGAGAAAGCGGAAGAGAAGATGTAATTAAACGTGTTTATAGTAATTGTATTGAATCAGAAAAGCTAGGAAATAAACAGGTAAAAAATTATGTTCAGGAAATATACAGCCAGTTTACAGATCAGGAAATATCAGACAGGATTGCTCAGATCATCACTCCAAAAGATATAAAAGCTGAAGTGAAAGTTATTTATCAGACGATTGAAAATCTTCATAAAGCCATTCCATCTCATTTGGGCGATTGGTATTTCTCTGGCAACTACCCAACACCGGGTGGGAATAAGGTAGTGAATAAAGCCTTTATGAATTGGGTAGAAGGAAAGAACCAAAGGGCTTACTAAATTATTGAAAATTGGGATCTTTGTTCAATTTTTGATTTTTATGAATTGAATTCTGATTTTATTTATTGGCCAATAGAGTTCTTTTGGAGCTAAATTAGTGAATGTCCACTAAGCAGGTTGTAGATTATTCTTGCTGCAAATAGTAGGATAAGCGCTCCTGCAATTTTATTGAGATTAGAAATCATCTTTTCTTTGATCTTATACCTTAATTTATTTGCATAATAGGCTTTCAGCACATCCAAGCTAAATTGTGTGATCAATATTGAACCGTAAAATGGAAGGATGTCAACAGGTTTTATTTTTCCTGACATTGAAATTACTCCACTTGTAACACTCAACCAATAGAGTAAGATTGCCGGATTAAAAATACACATGAAAAAGCCCTTGAGAAAATAACCCGTATAATGTCTTTTAGACGCGTTTTCCTCATAATTGACCTTAACTTTTTTAAACAAATAGTAAAGTCCTATACTGAATAAGATAATGCTTCCAGCTATTCCTATCTGCATCCTGTACATGTTTTCTAAGGCCAAAAAGGAAGTTCCATAAATGGTGAGAGCAACATAAAACATATCGCAGACTACCACGCCGGCTGCTAATGAAACTCCTGCGTTGAAGCCTTTTTCTATACTGGTTTTAATCAGCGCAAAAAAAACTGGTCCAGTTAAAAAAGAAAGTACAAATCCCAAACTAATTCCTGAGATGATCGATTCTATCATTCCGAATTTTTATTCATTTATTGAAAGTACAAATTAACTTAAAATCAAAGAATTTTACTGTATCAATGATAAAAACATTTAAAACTTAGAGATATGAGAAAATTAATTTATGTTAGATAATTATTTAAAACATACAAAATTAGATATGGATAACAATTCACAAAAAAATTATGCTTCAGCATTATATACGCTGATTACAGTGTTTTTCTTCTGGGGTTTTTTGGCTGCAAGTAATGGTATTTTTATCCCATTCTGTAAAACCCACTTTAATTTAACACAATTTGAGTCGCAGTTAATTGACTTTACCTTTTATGGAGGTTATTTTATTGGCTCTCTTATTTTGTTTTATGCCTCAAAAATTATTAAAGTTGATATCCTGAATAAGTTAGGGTACAAGAACAGTATTGCTTTAGGTCTTGTTATTTCGGCAGGTGGGGCATTAATGATGATTCCTGCGGTTGACTCAGGTTCTTTTTCATTCATACTGACTTCTTTTTTCTTTGTTGCCATTGGATTTTCACTTCAGCAAACTGCTGCAAATCCATTTGTTGTGGCATTGGGTAGTCCGGTTACTGGTGCTAACCGATTGAACTTAGCTGGTGGCGTGAACAATTTAGGTGGTATTTTAGGCCCTATAGCCGTGAGTGTCATTCTTTTTGGTACTGCAACGGCTGCAGCTCCAAAGGAAGTTGAAATTTCGTCAATAAATACACTCTACTATATTTTAGCAGGTCTATTCCTTGCAGTTGCACTATTCTTCTGGGTTTCAAAACTTCCTAAAGTAACAAGCGATGAGAAAGTAGAAGCAAGTGGAAAAACAAATCTGCCTTTATTTATTATTTTCGTGGCATTCCTATTGATCCTTGCTGCAAATCCTATTGCAGTTGCTACGGGTGTAGATATTTCAGTATTGGTTTATCTTTCTTTGTTCATAATGATTGTGACCTTATTATTATCACTAAAAGCAGCAGGAAAAGATAAGACAGGCTGGGGTGCTATGGGTTATCCTCAACTTATTCTAGGGATGATCGCAATCTTTACTTATGTAGGCGTTGAAGTTACTATACAGAGCAATATGGGGGCCTTGTTGCAGTTGCCTGAATTTGGAGGTTATTCTGATTCTGAAATCGCTCCATTTATTTCACTTTATTGGGGAAGTATGATGATTGGTCGCTGGACGGGTGCTGTAAGTGCATTTAAACTGTCAAAAACTACAAAAACCATTCTTACCATCGTAATGCCTTTCATTGCATTCTCATTAATTTTATTTGTGAATCATTTAAACGGCACTTCAGTTCAGCAGTTTTTTATCTATGGAGTATGTCTGGTTATTTTGATTGCCGGATTTTTCTATAGTCAGGATAAGCCTGCTAAGACGCTTTTAACCTTTGGTGTTTTAGGAGCGGTGGCAATGGTTATTGGGCTATTGACTACGGGTCAGGTTGCTATTTATGCATTTCTTGCCGGTGGGCTTACATGTTCCATTATGTGGCCATGTATTTTTGCACTTGCTATTACAGGTTTAGGTAAATACACTTCTCAGGGATCTGCATTCCTTATCATGATGATCTTAGGTGGTGCGATTATTCCTCCAGTGCAGGGAATTCTTGCAGATACCAGTGGTATTCACTTCTCCTATATCATTCCTTTCTTATGTTTTGCTTATTTGGCCTACTTTGCTATCAAAGTAAGCTCAGAATTGAAAAAACAAGGAATTGATGTGAGTAAACTTGACGTAGAAGCATCGCATTAATGAAGGAAAAACCAAGCTTCGACTTGATATTTATGAATCTAGCAACCGACCTGGCTTCACGCTCACATTGCGTGAAAGCCCAGGTCGGTGCTGTTTTAACTAAAGACACTAGGATCATCTCAATTGGTTATAATGGACCTCCTGCAGGTACACATAATTGTGATGAAGAATGGCCAGATTCTGGCTGCCCACGCGATTCAAAGAATAGTTGTTCACTTGCATTGCATGCTGAAGAAAATGCTATTCTGTATGCTGTTAAGAACGGCATGTCACTAGATGGCACAACACTCTATTTAACGCTTTCTCCATGTATTTCCTGTGCAAGGATCATTTATTCATCTGGCATTAAAAAGGTATGGTATAAGGCTTCTTATGCCGAATATAAGGGGCTTCCGAGCGACGAAGGGGTTGACTTTTTAATTAAATTTGGTATCGAATGCAAAAGGTACGATACCCTATTATAATCTTTTAAACATAAATTTAAAACACTCAGTTTCCTGAACCACAATTTCATAAATTGCATCCTAAATTAATGCAATTTTTTAGTTTAACTCATGGGGTATAAAAGTCTTGCCGAATGTGTTTCTGATCTTGAAAAAAATGGACATCTCATCCGGATAAAAGAAGAGGTAGATCCTTATCTCCAGGCAGCTGCGATACATTTGCGTGTTTTTGAAAATGAAGGTCCGGCAATACTTTTTGAGAATATTAAAGGCAGTAAGTTTCCTGCAGTATCAAACTTGTTTGGAACTTTGGAGAGATCTAAATTTATGTTCAGGGATACTCTTGATGCCATTAAGACCCTGGTTGATTTGAAATCTGACCCATTAAAAGCATTAAAAAATCCATTAAAATATGCAGGCGCAGGCATGACTGCATTTTCTGCTTTGCCCTGGAATAATGGCCTTTTTTCTCCTATAAAATTTGGCAAAACTAGTATTTCAGCCTTGCCTCAGATAGTAAACTGGCCAATGGATGGCGGCCCCTTTGTAACAATGCCTCAGGTTTATACAGAAGATATCGATAAACCTGGCATTATGAATGCAAATTTAGGAATGTACCGTATCCAGCTTGGCGGAAATGAATATATTCAGAATCAAGAAATAGGTCTACATTACCAATTGCACCGTGGAATAGGTGTTCATCAAACTAAAGCTAATGCAAAAGGGAAGGCATTAAAGGTTAGCATATTTATTGGTGGACCACCAGCTCATCCATTAGCAGCGGTAATGCCTTTGCCTGAGGGCTTATCTGAAATGACATTTGCTGGAGCTCTAGGTAACCGTCGTTTCCGATATTTTTATGATTCTGAAGGCTTCTGCATTTCATCGGATGCTGATTTTGTGATAACTGGTATCGTTGAGCCCGGTCAGAATAAACCTGAGGGGCCATTCGGCGATCATTTGGGCTATTATAGTCTTAAACATCTTTTCCCTTTACTGAAGGTTCGCAATGTCTACCATCGTAAAAATGCAATATGGTCGTTTACTGTAGTTGGCCGACCACCACAGGAGGATACTAGTTTTGGTGCATTGATTCATGATATTACCGGCTCTGCTATTCCAAAAGAAATTCCGGGACTTCATGAAGTTAATGCGGTTGATGCTGCAGGAGTGCATCCATTATTATTTGCTATTGGTAGCGAACGATACACTCCTTTCCTTAAGGAAAGAAAACCTCAAGAAATTTTAACTATAGCGAATCATATTTTAGGTAAAAGTCAACTTAGCCTTGCTAAATATTTATTTATTTCTAGCAAGGAAGATGATCCTTTACTTAAAACAAGTGATATTTCAGGTTTCATTAAACACATATTGGAGCGCATTGATCTAAGTCGCGATCTGCATTTTTATACCAGAACAACTATAGATACCCTTGATTACAGCGGGACTGATATTAATTCTGGTTCAAAGCTTGTTATTGCTGCTGCAGGAGATAAAAAACGAACCTTATGGACAGAATTGCCAGATTCCTTTGCTCTGCCAAGGCCATTTGATCAATTTAAAATGGTTATACCAGGTGTTTTAGCCGTTCAAGCTCCTCCATTTTTAACCCATGAGCAGGCAGAAAGCGAACTAAAAATTCTGAATAGTACATTAGCTTCTGCAGATTTGGATGGCTTGCCACTTTTTATTTTGTGTGATGATGCAGGTTTTGTAGCTAAAACGATTAATAATTTTGTCTGGGTAAGCTTTACTAGAAGTAATCCTTCGCATGATATTTATGGCATTAACTCATTTACAGAGCATAAACATTGGGGCTGCAGAGGCCCGCTGATCATCGATGCCCGCATTAAAAAACATCATGCCCCTGAACTCATCAAAGATGCACAAGTGGAGAAGAAAGTTGACAGTATGTTTAACAAGGGTGGTGCACTTTATGGAATAATGCGCTGATTTAAATAAAAATATGATAAAAACCTTCAAAGGTTTATCATAATACTTTCTGCCTCTCTACAAAAAAGTTATCTTTGCCCATGCAAGAAAAAATCATCATTCTTGACTTCGGTTCGCAATACACTCAACTTATTGCACGTAGAGTCAGAGAGCTTAACGTATACTGCGAGATACATCCATTTAATCACCTTCCTGTCTTCAAGGACTCCTCTGGAGAATTTGATAGTTCTGTTAAAGGAATCATCCTTTCTGGAAGCCCTTATTCAGTAAGACAGGAGGATGCTCCTCAGGTTGACATAGAAGAGCTACAGCAAAAATTCCCTATTCTTGGCGTTTGTTATGGAGCACAATACATAGCTCAGAAATCTGGAGGAGAGGTTAAAGCATCCTCCACACGTGAGTATGGCAGAGCTTGCCTTGATTTTATTGATCATACACATCCTCTATTTAAAAATATCCCAGAAGGATCTCAAACATGGATGTCGCATGCAGATACCATTGCCTCAATACCAGATAATTTTGAGATCATTGCCAGTACTGATTCTGTAAAAATTGCTGCCTACCATATTAAGAATTCAAAGGTTTATGGCATACAATTTCATCCAGAAGTAACGCATAGCACAGATGGAAAACAATTACTTCAAAACTTTCTGGTAGATATTTGTGCTTGCAAGCAGGATTGGACTCCTGATGCTTTTATTGAAACCACTATTCAGGCCCTCAAAGATAAAATTGGCAATGATAAGGTGATTTTAGGATTGTCTGGGGGTGTAGATTCTTCTGTTGCAGCAGTGCTGCTTCATCAGGCTATTGGTAAAAACCTTCATTGTATTTTTGTTGATAATGGTTTATTGCGTAAAAATGAGTTTGAGCAGGTTCTAGATTCTTACCAGCATATGGGACTTAATGTTCGCGGGGTAAGGGCTGGCGACCGGTTTTTAAGTCAACTTGCCGGAATTAAAGATCCTGAAACCAAAAGAAAAGCAATTGGAAGGGTATTTATAGAAGTGTTTGATGATGCTGCTCATGAAGTTCAGGATGTAAAATGGTTAGGACAGGGTACGATATATCCTGATGTGATTGAATCAGTTTCTGTTAAAGGTCCATCGGCAACTATAAAATCACACCATAATGTAGGAGGTTTACCTGACTTTATGAAACTTAAGGTTGTGGAGCCTTTAAATACACTATTTAAAGATGAAGTTAGAAGAGTTGGTAAAACATTAGGTATGGATAGTGCGCTGTTAGGCAGACATCCATTTCCAGGACCAGGCCTAGCAATTCGAATTTTAGATGATATTACCCCAGAAAAGGTGGCTATTCTTCAGGAAGCCGATGCTATTTATATCAATAACCTTAAATCTTCTGGATGGTATGACAAAGTTTGGCAGGCAGGTGCTATATTTTTGCCTGTGCAATCAGTTGGCGTTATGGGCGATGAAAGAACCTATGAGCACGTGATCTGTTTAAGGGCTGTAAGTTCTGTTGACGGGATGACTGCAGATTGGAGTCATTTGCCATACGATCTTCTTGCTAAGATATCCAATGAAATAATTAATAATGTAAAAGGAATTAACAGAGTTGTGTATGATATTAGTTCCAAACCGCCTGCAACTATTGAGTGGGAATAATTTTGTAATACTATTGAGCATGCTGATTTTTTTATCTGCATGCTCAAAAAAGATTACAGCTCCAAAGCCGGTTGAAATAACTTCGCCAGTAGAAAGAGAGAAACAGAAAGAAATTGTACCTGTAAAAAAGCAAACCAATCATTCAATAGCTCTTTTACTGCCATTTGAATTAAATTCCATCAATCTTAAGACTGCTGGTCGCAAAGATATTGCAAAAGCTGACCTAGCCATAGATTTTTATCAGGGTTTTAAGCTTGCACTTGACTCACTTATCATAAACGGTCATCATTTTAATCTTCAGGTATTTGATACACAAAGTCAGGAAACCAGAGTGGTGAACCTGGCTATGGCTAGTTCGGTAAGAAGTAATGACTTGATCATTGGGCCTGTTTTTCCGGATGCAATCAAGACCTTTGCTGATTTCTCGGAATTAGGCCAGACGTTACAGATCTCACCTTTAGCCGCATCTATACCGGCCGAATTCAATAATCCGCGACTCGTTACGGTAACTAATACTATTAATCAGCACGGTCAGAAAATAGCTGAATTTATACATCTGAATTATAAACCTGAATTAGTCAACTTGGTATTAATCAATACTCAAAAGACTGAGGATGCAAAGTTTTCTTCCTTTTTTAAGAGCTCTTTGGCCAAAATTTCGGGAGGGAAGTTTCGTATTATTGAAAGGCCCACTGCAATTGCCATTGAAAGCTATTTGGATCCTACAAAAGTTAACCTGCTTATCATTGCATCGGCTGATAGAATATTTCTTCTGCCGACAATAGATAAACTGTATAAATTACTCAATCAAAGGTATAAGATTGAGTTATTTGGACACCCCAACTGGATCAAAGCCAAGTATTTAAGCCAAGAAAAGATGCAGGCTCTTACCACACGAATCTCTACATCCTATTTCGTGAATTATAAAGCACAGAATGTTAAAAATTTCATTTCACGCTATCGGGATGAGTATAGCATTGAGCCCTCAGAGTATTCATTTAAAGGGTTTGATATTGGCTATTATTTTGGAGGGCTACTTGAAAAGTATGGAAAAGATTATGCAGATCACCTGCAAGATAGCGTTTATCAGGGCCTGCATACTGTTTTTAAGTTTTCTAAAGATCCGAAATTTGGATACATCAATGATGAGCTAATATTACTCAGGTATACTAATTTTGAACTTCAACCGGTAAAATGAGATCAGAACAGCAGCTCAGATCCTTTATAAAGGTTCTCAATACTTACCCTGGAGATAGGCCTATTACTAAATTTCTGCCCGATTTTTTTAAGAAAAATAAGCAGATGGGCTCAACAGATCGTCGATCAGCATCCAGGTTGTTGTACAATTATTTCAGATTAGGAAGGGCCTTGTCAGATAAAACAACCGAGCAAAGACTTTTTCTTGCAGAGTTCTTGTGCAGCTCGGCACACAATCCTTTTCTTCAACATTTTCGTCCTGATTTGAATGATAAAATAGATTTGTTGCTTGATGAAAAGCTAAAGTATGCAGAAGTAAATGAAGGCTTGGTATTAACCGATGTTTTCCCTTTTACAAGTCACTTGTCTGATGGGATTGATGAATATCAATTTCTTTCCTCGTTGTTTATCCAGCCTGACCTGTTTATTCGGGTAAATCCTGCGGCACTGTCCAATGTTTTGAATATACTCCTTGATAGTGGTATTGAATACAAACAAATTGGAGATTTTACCATTGTATTGCCAAATGGAACCAACCTGGGTTCATTATTTCCGGATTCAAGTTATGCTGTTAAACCATTTGAAGTTCAGGATCTTTCTTCTCAGCATACCTTGAACTATTTCAAGCCAAACCGTTATGAACATTGGTGGGATGCTTGTGCAGCTTCAGGTGGTAAATCATTGTTATTGTTTTCTGAACAGCCTGATATTAAACTTGTAGTTTCAGATATCCGAGAAAGTGTACTAGATAATCTGGATGAACGATTTATTGCAGTGGGATTACGTACCTATCAAAAGAAATTAATAGATCTTACAACAAATCCTGATCCTGAACTCCATCATTATGAGTTTGACGGTATCATTCTGGATGCTCCCTGTAGTGGTTCAGGTACATGGGGAAGAACTCCTGAAATGATCAGTCAGTTTGAGGAATATAAAATCAAGGGATTTCAAAACTTGCAAAAGACTATTGCCGTAAATACAATAAAGTATCTTAAATCGGGTAAACCTCTGATTTATATAACTTGCTCAGTTTTCAGAGAGGAAAATGAAGATGTAGTTAGTTTCCTTCAGTCTGAACATGGCATGAAGCTAGAAGCTTTAGAATTGATCAGTGGCTACACCAGAAAGGCGGATACTATGTTTGTTGCCCGGTTAATTATGCCGGATAACAAATAATATCAATTACAATCCCGTGTTATTTCTAAACAGCTTTATGGCAATAGCTAAAAGGATGATCCCGAATGCTTTACGCATGATATTTAAGCCTGTTTTTCCTAGTATTTTTTCCAGATAGATGGTATTCTTTAATACAATGTATACAAAGATCATATTCAGAATTATTCCTACAATGATATTTTGAGTAGCATATTCCGATTTTAAAGATAGGAGGGTGGTTAGTGTTCCTGACCCTGCAATCAATGGAAATGCAAGTGGAACAATAGATGCACTTTCTGGAGCTTCTTCTTTAAATAAATTAATGCCTAATATCATTTCCATTGCAATAATAAAAATCACCACAGAACCGGCAATCGCAAAAGAAGAAATATCAAGACCGATTATTTTTAGCATTTCCTCTCCAATAAAGAGAAAAAATATCATGAGTAGTAGTGCTACAATAGATGCTTTTTCTGATTGGATATGGCCAACTTTATTACGCAGAGAGATCACAATTGGAATTGAACCCAGAATATCAATGATGGCAAAAAGTATCATTGTAACAGACAGAATCTGGTTATAGTTGAAATTTTCCATGCTTGTGATTCTTTAAATTTCTAATAGTATAATGCTATTTTATTTCTTTTAATTAAAAAAAAGGTCTCAGAATTGTCTGAAACCTTTTTTATACTAGTGAAATTCAGACTATTCTCTGTCTTTTTCAACTATTTTTCCGTCTCTCAGTTCACGAACTTTACTGTGCTTCTTACCGTAGATAAAGTATATTATTACTCCAAGTGCCATCCAAATTCCTAGACGGTACCAACTTTCTGCTGGCAAAGTGTACATTAAATACACACAAACTATAATTCCCATTACAGGTACAAAAGGTACCCATGGAGTTCTGAATGGTCTGACCACATCTGGAAGTGATTTACGTAGAACCATGATTCCGATACATACTAAGGTAAAGGCGAACAATGTGCCGATACTTACCATATGTCCTAAATCTGATACTGGCACTAAACCAGCAAAAAGACTTACAAAAACAAGGAAGAATAAATTAGTTTTCCATGGCGTACGGAAACTAGGATGAACTGCTGCAAAGAACTTTGGCAATAAACCATCTTTAGCCATAGTGAAAAATACACGTGATTGGCCCATAAGCATAACCAGAATAACTGAAGTATATCCAGCAAGTATTGCAATGATTAAAGCATCTTGTAAATAGGTATAACCTGTCATAGCAAAAGCTGTAGCTGCAGGTTTTGCATCGCCAGCAAAGTCTTTATAATTTACAAGACCTGTCATTACGTGAGCAAAAAGTACATAAAGTATAGTACAAACAACTAGTGAACCTAATATTCCTATTGGCATTCCTTTTTGAGGATCTTTAGCTTCCTGAGCTGCAGTTGATACCGCATCAAAGCCAATAAAGGCAAAGAATACTACCGCTGCCCCTGTTGAGATACCTGACCATCCAAAATTTTCGAATTTACCGGTGTTTTCTGGAATATAGGGTACATAATTGTCTGGATTAATATGACTCCATCCTAAAATGATGAATATTAATACGACAGTTACCTTTAAAATTACTAGGAAGTTATTCATATTGGCAGATCCCTGAGTACCACGAATCAATACAAGAGAAAGAACACTGACAATAAAAATGGCTGGTAAATTAATTATACCGCCATTAATTACGGTACCATCTCCCAATTTCATCGTTTCCCATGGGGATACAATGAATTCATGCGGAAGATTAATATTGTATTTGTGAAGGAGTTCTAAGAGGTATCTTGACCAGCTTACGGCTACTGTAGCAGCTCCTAAAGCATATTCTAGAACTAGATCCCAACCAATAATCCAGGCCATAAACTCACCCATTGTAGCATAAGAATAGGTGTATGCACTTCCAGCAACTGGAATCATGGATGCAAATTCTGCATAGCAGAGTCCGGCGAATGCACAAGCAAAAGCAGCTAGAGCAAATGAGATGGTAACTGCTGGACCAGCATTTTCTGCAGCTGCAATTCCTGTAAGAGAAAATAATCCGGCGCCTATAATTGCACCTATTCCCAAAGCAACTAGATTTATACTGCTTAACGATCGTTTTAATGTGCCTTCACCTGTCTCATTTGATTCGAACATTAACTGCTCGATAGATTTTTTGTGGAACATACGAATTGGTTTAGTTAATATAGTTTATGTGAAAGTATGATTTTTACTGGTTTCAAACGTAATTAATTAAAATGGTATAATGAAACCAGATTGTTCTTGCCAAATGGATAAGGATAAATAGTAGTAAGCTTATCAGATGAGAATTCAGTTAACACAAAAAGGAATTCAATTTGAATTCCTTTTTGTGTTAATATCATCTTCTAATTGTATCAGTTGTATTTACAATGGTATCGATGGTTGTATTACCGGCCTGATCTTCAGATTTGATCACTTTTATTTCTTTTTTAACTTCAACAGTTACCTTATGACTCAAACCTGCAGAAATATGAGGGGCAATAATCAAGGATACGATTGACATAAGTTTGATTAGGATATTCATCGAAGGGCCAGATGTATCTTTAAATGGATCTCCAACAGTATCTCCAGTAACAGAAGCTTTATGTGGCTCAGATTTTTTGTAATACATCTCACCATCAATCTCAACACCTTTTTCAAATGATTTTTTTGCATTATCCCATGCGCCACCTGCATTAGACTGGAACATACCCATCAACACACCTGAAACAGTAACACCTGCTAATAGTCCGCCTAAAACCTCAGGACCAAAAGAAAATCCAATGATGATTGGAACGATAAGGGCAATTGCACCAGGTAACATCATTTCACGAATAGATGCTTTTGTTGAAATAGCAACACATTTTTCATATTCAGGTTTTGCTTTGTATTCCATGATGCCAGGAATTTCGCGAAACTGTCTGCGTACTTCATTCACCATGTCCATAGCTGCTCTGCCTACTGCAGAAATACAAAGTGCTGAGAAAATAAATGGAATCATTCCTCCAACAAATAATCCTGCAAGTACATCTGCTTTATAAATATCAATATGATCTATACCAGCAACACCAACAAATGCAGCAAATAAGGCAAGTGATGTTAAGGCAGCAGAAGCAATTGCAAAACCTTTTCCAGTTGCGGCAGTAGTATTACCTACAGCATCCAGGTTATCGGTACGATCTCTAACTTCTGACGGTAATCCACTCATCTCGGCTATACCACCTGCGTTATCTGCAATTGGACCAAAAGCATCGATTGATAATTGCATGGCAGTAGTAGCCATCATTCCAGCTGCAGCAATTGCTACACCATAAAATCCTGCAAAATAGAAAGATCCGTAAATACCAGCAGCAAGCACCAGGATTGGAGCAACTGTTGATTCCATGCCTACGGCTAAACCTGAAATGATATTGGTTGCATGACCTGTTGAAGATTGTTTGATAATACTAAGAACTGGACGTTTACCCATTGCTGTGTAATATTCAGTGATTAGACTCATTAATGTTCCAACAACCAGTCCTACAATGATGGAATAAAATACATCCATACTTGTAAAGGCAATAGCGCCCTCTTTTAAGGTGCCACCTACCATATCTCTGCTCATGAACATTTCACCGGCAGGCAACATCCATTTTACTGCGAAGAAAGAAACAATAGCAGTTAATATAATTGAAGACCAGTTACCCATGTTCAACGCATTCTGAACACTGTCGGTTTCTTTACTAATTCTTACAAATGCCGTAGCAACAATTGATAATATTAATCCAAGACCAGCAATTAGCATTGGTAAAAGGATAGGAGCAATTCCTCCAAAATTATCGATAGAAACAATTTCACGACCAAGAATCATGGTTGCTAATATAGTTGCAACATAAGATCCGAATAGATCGGCACCCATACCAGCTACATCACCAACATTATCACCAACATTATCAGCAATAGTTGCAGGATTTCTTACATCATCTTCAGGAATACCTGCTTCAACTTTACCCACAAGATCAGCACCTACATCGGCAGCTTTGGTATAAATACCACCACCAACACGTGCAAATAATGCAATAGACTCTGCACCAAGTGAAAAACCAGCTAAAACTTCGAGTGCTTTTTCCATCTCTTTTCCATTCACACTGCCACCCGTATTTACAACATACATATTATAGAATACAATGAATAAGCTTCCAAGCCCTAAAACAGCAAGACCAGCAACACCAATTCCCATTACACTTCCACCAGTGAAAGAAACCTGTAGTGCTTTTGCTAAGCTTGTACGTGCAGCCTGAGTAGTACGAACATTTGCCTTAGTGGCAATGTTCATTCCTATATAACCCGCAAGGGCTGAGGTAAATGCACCAATAACAAAAGAAATTGCAATTACCCAGCTTGAAGTTTCAACCAGTGTGCCCGAATAGGCTAACAAAATAGCTGCGATTACCGAGAAATATCCAAGTACCTTCCATTCAGCTTTAAGAAAAGCCATAGCTCCGTCAGCAATATAACCTGAAAGCCGTTGCATATTTTCATCGCCAGGATCCTGTTTAGTAACCCAGGCTGATTTTATAGCCATAATTACGATGCCAAAAACCCCCATCGCCGGTATTAGATAAATTAAATTGTTTTGTAAAAACTCCATGGATAATGCTTTGTTTATATTCGTTATTTTTTCTTATACAATCGGCAAAAATAGCAGGCTTATTCTATTAATCAAACACTGAAATTAAGAATGTTAGGATATTCAATCATTTTTCTTCCATGTTATATCTATAGCGTCTGATTATGAGTTAGTTATGTAAATTATTAATTTGAGTTTTTTGTACTTTTTTTTTCACTAAATAAAGAATAATCGGATTTTGAATAATTTTATTGATTACAGATATTTTTTTAATGTAAGTTTAATCTTAAATCAAAACTCAATATTAATATGAATGAAGCTTTAGACCAAAATGAAATGAAGCGAGAGCTCGGTCTTTTAGATGCAACATTACTGGTTGCAGGTAGTATGATCGGTTCAGGAATTTTTATCGTTGCAGCTGATATTACTCGTAATGTTGGTTCTGCCGGATGGCTGATTGCTGTTTGGTTAATTACCGGATTAATGACCTTAATTGCAGCGGTTAGCTATGGAGAACTCAGTGCAATGTTTCCTAAGGCTGGTGGACAGTATGTTTATCTGAAAGAAGCCTACAACCCATTGGTGGGGTTTTTATATGGCTGGAGTTTCTTTGCTGTAATACAAACTGGTACTATAGCAGCGGTTGGAGTGGCTTTTTCAAAGTTTACCGCATATTTATGGCCTCAGGTTAGTGAAGATCTCATCCTATTTACTCTGGGTTCAGTTAAAATATCGGCAGCACAGGTTCTGGCAATTGGTATAATTATATTGCTTACCTATATCAATACAAAAGGAGTAAAGGGTGGTAAAATGATTCAAACTTCATTTACCCTAACCAAATTGCTAAGTCTTTTTGGTCTGATTATCTTTGGATTTATTGTAATGAAGCCTGAAATATGGACATCTAATTGGGAGAATGCATGGAGCATGCAAAAGCTAAACCCTGATGGTACATTTCAGTCGCTCACCATTGCTGCCGCTCTAGGTGCAGTTGCTGCGGCCATGGTTGGTTCTATCTTTAGCAGTGATGCGTGGAATAACGTGACCTTCATTGCCGGTGAAGTTAGAAATCCGAAGAGAAATATCGGATTGAGTTTATTTCTGGGTACAATGATCGTAACCATTGTATATGTTCTTGCCAATCTTGTTTATTTGGCAGTGCTGCCTTTAGAAGAAATTGCATATGCAGAAAAAGACAGAGTTGCTGTTGCTGCTTCAAGTGTGATATTCGGTAATGTTGGAACAGTAATTATTGCACTTATGATTATGGTTTCGACTTTTGGTTGTAATAATGGATTAATTTTGGCTGGAGCCCGGGTATACCATACCATGGCAAATGATGGTTTGTTCTTTAAAAAGACAGCCAATTTAAATAAGCATGCCGTTCCTGAATTCGGATTATGGTTACAATGTCTGGTGGCATCTGTTTTATGCTTGAGTGGAAAATATGGCGACCTGCTCGATATGATTTCTTTTGTTGTGGTTATTTTTTATGTATTGACAATTTTGGGAATCTACATCTTAAGAGTTAAACGACCAGAGGCAGAAAGACCTTACAAAGCTTTTGGATATCCTTTTCTTCCGGCATTGTACATTATTATGGGAATCAGCTTTTGTATTTTACTTATTATTTACAAGCCCAATTTTACCTGGCCCGGATTGATCATCGTGTTAACAGGTGTACCTATTTTTTATATGTGGAAAGCATTGGATAAAAATAAGAGTAGTTAAAAGAGTTATTTTTATTTAATCCTTATTGTGAGAACCGGCACATTTTTTTGTTGCCGGTTCTTTGTTTTAGGGTAAACCGCAATGGAAGTTTAGCAGCTAAGCTTATTATTTAATTGCTTAAAGTGTCGGAGAAAAGCGCTTATTTATGATTTTTTTAAAGTGAATTACTAGCCACTGGGGTTTGTGCAATTCTTGCTGAAACGATTAAAGCCTGCTGTTTGTTTACCTTTTGCATGATAGTATCAAAAGGAATCCATAAAAAGAATAGTATTCTAATTTTTAAATAATTTCAGCTACTACAAAGGTGCTGCCACCGATAAAAATAAGGTCGGTATTTCCTGCATTCTTTTTTGCTTGATCAAAAGCGGCTTGTACTGTTGGATAAAAAGCACCTTTCAGTCCAAATTTAGCTGCTTCTAATTGCAAGTCATTTGCCGGCTTTGCTCTTTGAATAGTTGGCTCACAGAAATAATAATATGCTTTTTGAGGTAATAGACTCAAAATTTTAGAAATATCCTTGTCTTTCACCATGCCAATAACCATATGAAGCTCCTTGTGAGGTGTTAAATTGATATTTTTGATTACCTCCCTGATCCCATCTTCATTATGTCCGGTATCACAAATAATTTGTGGATTATAATTTAGCGAATGCCAGCGCCCCATCAAGCCAGTAAGCTTTTTTACCTGCCTTAAAGCAGACAGGATATCTTGGTCATCTATTTGATAGCCAATAAGTTTTAATTGCTTTACAGCGCTTAATACGCCTGCCAGATTCTTTAATTGGTAGCTTCCGGTAAGATCTAATTCAATACTGTTAAAACTAAAAACAGGAATTTCAGTAGTTATTTTTTGTCTGATTTCTAATTTCAGTAATCTAGATGAGTTATTTTGTGTTTGAGACCTAAATATATCCCATTCATCACTTGCAAAAGTAAGAACTGAATTCATTTCAAATGCCTTATTGATGAATATGTCTTCAACTTCATCTTGTCGTTGACTAATAACTACTGGCACCTGGTGTTTTATTATACCGGCTTTTTGCGATGCGATCTCATTTAAGGAATCTCCTAAAATATTCATGTGATCATAGCCAATATTACTAATCACACTTAATTCCGGATAAATCACATTAGTAGAATCAAGACTACCACCTAGCCCTACTTCGATAATTGCGATGTCTACCTGTTGTGCAGAAAAGTATTCAAATGCCAAAGCTACAGTAACCTCAAAAAATGAGGGCTCCAATTCTTCTATATACTGCTGATGAGCTTCTACAAATTGAATCACTTCTATTTCAGCGATCATTTCTCCGTTTATCCGGATTCTCTCTCTGAAATCGCGGAGATGCGGCGAGGTGTATAAGCCTGTTTTGTACCCCGCTTCCTGAAGTATGGCAGCCAGCATGTGCGAGGTTGAACCCTTGCCGTTGGTGCCACCGACATGAACAGATTTGAATTTTTTTTGTGGATTTCCAAGTTCCTGACAGAATTTTATTGTATTCTGTAAGCCCGGTTTAATTGCGCCCTTTCCAAGGCTACTGAACATCGGAAGCCTTGAATATAGATAGTGGAGAGTTTCAGGATAATTCATTAATGTCCTAATGATTTTGTTTGCTAATATCCTGAAGAGAATCCTATTCTGGAAATGTAAGGTAAATTAAAACGGCCTGATATTTAAAATATCTTCTGTTTCAGGAACTTTGAAATTACTATTTTTTTGGTCTGTAGATAAAAATTTTGCTTGGTATAAATTGAATCATCTGTTGATTGATTAGCGCTTGTTTTTAGAACTTAGGAAACAAGAGCATCGCTAAATAAGATGAGCAGGAAAATTACGATTAATTACAATAACTGTAGTTTTCAACTTTTTATAAATACCTTAAGAACATAGATTTGAATGAATAGTTCTGATAAAATGGCCAATCGTTTGTGGGGAAATAAAAAATTGGAGGCTGAATTATTTAACCTTAAAATTAAACATCACTACCCCGATTTGTACATCAGGTGCTGATTCTAGTTTGTTTAGAGAAGATCCTATAACGGCTATACGGCATTTTTCCCAGATATCTTTATCGGATAGGGTAGTTCCTTTTACACCAGGAATGGCATTCACCACAATACCATTTTTATCTACATATATTCTTACAGCTACTTTACCATATTTTTGACCATTATCTTTCGGAACAGACAGATTAGTAAACTTCCTGCTTTTTAGGTCTAGTGCATAACTTCCATTACCTGATCCACCTTCTCCATAGTCGGGCGAAAGTGGGTCGCCATTAGTGCTTCCTTGGTTGCCGGCAACGGTACTTGTTCCATCACCTTTTCCAAGACCATCGTTTTTTTTGCCTTTATAAAGCGCATTCTGATTAACTGCAGGCTTGTTGTCTTTAGCCGGCACACTTACAGAAGGTGATTTAGCCGTACTTTTTTCTTTAGTAACAATTTCAGGTGCATCTTCATTATTTTGAGTTGCAATGGCTTTATCTGTAACCTCCGAACTCACATCAGCTGAAGTGTTATTGTCAACAATCACTTTATCTGGTGAAGTATTGTTGGCATCTGGTGAAGTTGAAGGCTCTTCAACACTCATGTAATCATCGCCCATACCGAATTCTGAGGTACCATAATTGACAATGATTCCACCTGTACCTGTATCGGGTTCAACACGGCTCGCAATAATGAAAAAGCTAATCACCAGAAACACGATCATAATACCAGTTGAAATGGCATATGCTTTCGGATAATTGTTCTCTTCTTGTCTGCGATATTCTATCATTTTTTCGTTTCTGTAGCTAAAACAAGTTTTATCTTCAGTTTATTGGCAATATCTGTCAGTTCTATTACATTTTCAATTGCAATGGTACGATCGGCATATAGAATGATGGTTAGGTCAGGAGATGCTTTTTGATAAACCTCTATATTCTGAAATAGATCAGAAGCATTGACCTTTTTCTTTTCTACAAAGTATTCAAGATCCTTTGTAATTGAAACATTGATCGTTTTTTGTGGGATTGATTGACCTGAACTTGATCTTGGCAAGAATAGCTTAACCACATTGGGATTTGCCACAGCTGATGCTAGGAGAAAGAACAGCAGCAAAAAGAACATAATATCGTTCAAAGCCGATGTATGAACCTCAACTGTTCCTCTCTTTTGGCGTTTTCTTAAATTCATTTGCCTGGTTCTTCTAAAAGGTCAATAAACTCAATAGCATCAGTCTCCATTTTAAGGATAATTCTGTCGACCATGATATTTAGAATATGATATAATACATAGGCAATAATACCAATAATCAAGCCAGTTGCTGAAGTGATCATTTTTACATAAAGTCCGCCAGAAATGGTTCCTATTTCGATGATTCCTTTAACAGATACCTCATGAAAAATAGTAATAACCCCAATAATTGTACCTACAAAACCTAGCATTGGCGCTATACCGGCTATAATTCCAAGAATACTGATGTTCTTTTCCAGTTTTGACACTTCTAGTTTTCCAACATTCTCAATTGCACCTTCAATATCTTTGATTGGTCTGCCAATGCGTAAAAGGCCTTTTTCAAGCATTCTTCCAAGTGGGGTATTACTATTTCTGCATATAGCTAGGGCTGAATCTAGTTTTGCAGATTTAACACTCTGCTTTACCTGCAACATCAGGTTCATTTCATCTTTGGAAGCCTTTCTAATGGTTAAATACCGCTCTACAAATATAACTAGGCCCATGAATGCAAGTAATGCCAATGGCACCATTACCCAACCACCTTTGAAAAGGAGTTCAATAAACCTTAATTCTTCACCGGTTTGCATCGTCTGAGTGGTAGCTGCTGCGGTATCAGCAATAGGATTAAGCGTATCAATTTGAAGTAAAAACATTATTTTGGATTTATGGATGGTTTTACCCGGGCTATCCAGGCATCTTTATTTATTTTTTTGTGTATTCTGGTTAATTCTTTTTTAGCTGATTCTTCATCTAAGAACGTACCGGCACTGATTTTAAGCATTTTCCCAGGCATATTTTCAACAACCTTTGCCTGGATTCCTTTTGACCCGATTTGTTTAATGAAAATTTCGGCTTCAGCTTTTATTGAAAATGCAGCTACAATTATCTCATAATTAACGACTTCGCTTGTATTACTTAGAACATCAGATTCATTAGCACTTGTTAGTGCAGTATCCGTTTGTTGCTTTAGGCTATCGGATACTATTGATGCACTATCAACAGTATTTTTTAATATGTCTGAACTTATTTTTGTTGAATCAATTAATTCAGGTGTTTCCTGCTCAACTGTATTATTAGAAGAAAACAGGCCGGCACTTTTGTTTTTAATGAAAGTATTAAAATCAAAATTGAAATAAAACAATGCTGAAACTGCAATTAAAATCGTAAAAAAACTGATGAATAGGATAATCCAAGTTCGCGTCTTCTTGATTTCTTCATATTCTTCTTCTTCTAGATCTTCATGAACATTATTAACAGGCATTTCCTCATTTATTGCAAGAAGTACTTCTGTTTTTAATTCAGAAACAGGTTTTAAACCGAAAAAATGATCAATGGCTCCTAAACTAAGCGATGGCCTTAATTTAAGTAGTCCATCTTCTTTGTAAAGTACGCCTATATGTTGTATTTCTGCCGATTCGGAACTATTAAGGTGTTCTAATATGCTTTTTGAGAATTTTTTAATGAGTTCTTCTACTGAAGAATAACTTAGATTTTTTTCAACACTAATAAACTGAATTAGACTTAAATCGTTGGTTTCACTCTCCTTTAATAATATTTGGTAGCTAGGGGGATAGAATTCATGACTAGCGCTATTAAATGAACCAGCAACCCTTATTTTCATAAAAGTTCCTAATCCAGCAACGTTTATTTCATCCTGTTCAAGTAATAGTTCTCTAATGTAAAAACCTATATCCATTATGTGGCTAATTTAAATTTAAATTGTTAAGCTGCCAAACTAAGCCTTAAAATGAATAGTTCGCTCCGCCTAATAAGGTAAGTCCCATTTTAGGATAATATAAATATCTCTGATAGGATTGTCCGGTTAAATTATTAGCTCTCAAATAAACTCCAATTTTATTATGCACCTTATATTCTGCACCTACACTAAGATCAATAAACCCTTTAAGGGTACTTGAAGAAAATCCACTTCCAGCTGTATTAATTCTTGCATATGTTTCACCCTGAAAAAGAAGTTCGGTATCCAGAAAAAGCTTTTGATTAACCTGAGCGCTAGCATTAGAGATTAGTCTGACAGTTGGTTTGAACCAGGCATGAGTTTGATTAGCCAGATCATATTTGAAGATTTGTGCTTTACCACCAATGCTAAATACATCAGATGCTTTTACATTTAATTCACCTTCCAGACCAAATATAGTACTCGTGCCATTATCATAGATCACATCAAAGCGGTTAACTATCGTTTGATTATTTACCATTAACTGCATATCATCAATGTTTTTAAAATAACCCATGATTTTGTATCCAAATTCTGCGCCTACATTTCCTTTAACTCCAGCTTGTAAATTGATACTCTCCAATGAGTTTTTAATTGATAGATCTTTATTCAAAAATGGATTTTCCAGAGCTAGATCTCGTACAGAGGTTTTTAATACATCTCCATTAACCCCTGCAAATACAACTGCATATTCAGGAATTACAGGAAGCTCTGCCGATACAGATGGGAAAATATTGAGGCGGTTTTTTGCGCCAAATTCTTGTACAATATTTGCTCCTAATATTAATTCATATCCTTTGCCTTTCAAATTTACATAAGGATTCGCCCTTAGTATATTGTTTCCCAGATTATAGGCAGCGTCTTTTGTAGACGTGAAATCTGCCGATGCATTCAGCCCAACATTAAAAAGACTAATTTCTTTATTAACATATCCTTTTAATAGTATTGAGCTTTCTTGTGCATCTTCAATAGTACTAAACTGGTAAGCATTTATACTTGCTGCATAATTAAACGGGGAGGACTGAGCATAATTATTCATTATTTCTGCCTCAGCAGCAATAGTACTGAAGCGTTGTTTACTCATATCAATTGGAGCGCTCGATGCAGGAGCAAATCCATAGAAAAAAGTTGATCGGCGGTCATAGCTTAAATTTCCTGAAATACTATATGAATCAGCTACTGACCTTCCAAAAATGCTAAGTTCCTGATTTGAAAACTGCTGTTTCTCTAAATTGCCTTGCTGCGAAAGGTGCTTAAAATAAGCTCCTGTTTGTAATGCTGCATCACGTCCTGAATTAAAATAAGCTTCAGCCTGTGCAGTATTGAAATTTCCCGCACCCACTTTTAAATAGTTATTAGAAAGCACTGGTAGACGTTCGTCTTCCATTTTCTGGGCTTGAAGTTCTTTGATGTTCGAATTCAGATTAAGCTTTTTATCAATTACACTATAGCTTAAAACTGGTTTAAATGGCTTGGTGCTGTTCATGTCAGGGTTTCTGCGAATCTTAACAGCATCTGCCAAAACTGGCTTATATGGCCTTATAACTTCTATTTCTTCAGTAATATTTGCAGATTGTGTACCGGTGGTAGTTTCGTTTTTTTTATCCTGTGACTGAGCTGTAACAGATAAAACAAACAAACTAACTATCAGTGTATATTTTAAAGTCGGAATATTCATTATCTATTATTTTTTTTCAGTTTATCCAATTTTTCTTTGGCGAGTGTAAGGATGTCATCATCTTTATTCTCGTAATTTTCAATGATACTCTGGAGCGTGCTTTTTGCCTGGAAAGTATCTTTTAAACCAATGTAGTTGTCGGCAATTAGAATATAGGTTTTTGCTACCCAATAATCATGTGAAGGCATTTTATTTGTTAGGTCAAATGCTGAAGAAAGAGAGGTTTTGTATTCACCTCTCAGATATAGAATATTAGCCATATTGTATTTTGCTTCGGCACCTGTTACGGTTTGTGTTTTTTCTGCAACTTCAGTAAAGTCTTTAACTGCTTGAATGGTATCCCCAATAATCAGATTAGCTTTTCCTGAATAAAGTCCTGCTCTGAATAGGTCTTCTTCAGATGATTTATTAGACTCTTTTATGAATTTTACATACTGAAGTGTTTCATCTGGTAAATTCATACTCGAATAAGCCTCCATTAAATTATTAACAGCAAAACTATAATTAGCTTTATACTCAGAAGTTAGTTCAAGTTTTTTAAGGTGGACGATTGCCTCGTTGTATTTCTTTTGAGCAAGGTAGATCTTTGAAATGCTAATCAGGGCACGTTCTGTATAATCACTGGTCCAGTCATTAAGAATAAACTCATAATCCGGAATCGCTTCATTTGGCCTTTTAAGTTTAACTAGACTTTCAGCCCTAATAAAGCGGGCATGTTTGTCATGTACAGCTTTTGGAAATTTATCAAAATAGGCATTTACTGATTCAAATGTACCCTGATAGTCAGCCGTAAGAAACCGATTGTTTGCTGCCTGGAAAGTGATATTATCCTGTTCATACGTGCTTAGGTTTCCAATACTTGTCGTATTCGCATAATCTAGAAAACCGGTAGCATCCGATTTTTGCAGGTAGATATTTTTGATGGATTCTAAGGCTAATTTTGCTTCGTCTGTAGTAGTGTACTCACTCACTACGCGCTTAAATGTCACTATTGCCGCTTCTTCCTGATCTTGGTTAAGTTCTACCAGGCCAATCGTAATTAATGCACGAGGTACATAGCTACTTCTTGGATATTTTTGAATCAGTGCGCTTAAATCTGTTTTTGCAATTTCAAAATCACCTTTAATAAAATAAGTATAGGGAATTTCGAAACTTGCATCATCCGAATAGTTTGATTTTGGAAACTGTTGTAATAAGGATTGATGAGTTGCAATTTTTGAGTCGTTCTGCCCCTGTAAGCCTTGTATCATTCCTCGTTGAAACAATGCATAATCTTCACTTGAAGTTTTTGATGCAATAATCCGGTTATAGTAAACTAGTGCTTCCTCATAATTTTTTAAAACAAAATATGAATCTGCCAATCGAAGTATAGCGTCATTGATTGTATTTGCGTCTTTTTCATTGCCACGAAGGAAACGCGTGAAGTATGTAGCAGCTTTTCTATAACTCTCATGCTCAAAGGCAGCGTAAGCCAATGCGTAATGAGCAAAATTATATACTTCAGTTTTTCGTGAAGCCGGAAGGCTCATGAATTTTTCAAAATTATCAACCGATTCTCCAAATTTTCTAACCTCATACATCGCTTCTGCCAGCCAATAAGTTGATAGTGAATGAATTTCATCGTCTTCAGCATATTTATTGGATCGCATAAACATAGAAATGCCATTCTGGAAAGCACGCTCATTATAATATTCTAGACCTCTATAAAAAGTCACCTTTTGATAAACCGCGTTAGCTTCACGATTTCTATTAGGGATACTTTCAAGGATATCTATGGCATCTTTATAATTTTTTGTGGTCAGCAGGATCTCTCCCAATAAAGTTTTTGCTGGATCTAATTTTACTGAGTTTGGGTAGGTTTTTATGAATTGTTGAGTAGCATCTAGCGCTACTTGATGGAATTCAAGTTCATAAGATAGTTTAGCGTAGTTGAAAAGACCTTCTTCTTGTAATTGTTTGTCGAATGTTAATTTAGAAGCTTTAAAAAATGCACTTCTAGCTGCTTGTTTTGTATTGGTTTTAAGAAATGATTCACCTAAAGCAATCATTCCACTCTGAAAATATTCATCTGCAGTTTCTAGCTTTTCAAGCTCCAAAATTGCTTTTTTATAATCTTTTAGCTTAAATGCAGTATAGCCGATTTGATAATTATCCTGATTGTTCTGCGTTTTTCCCTGATCTTTTCCTTGAAAATTTTGAAAATAAATGCCTGCATTGGTATAATCTGATTTTGCAAAGTAGGATGCCCCAACAATTCGAAACATTTCTGTTTCATAGAGTTGTTTTGTTGACTTGAGTATAGGAATGGCATAACTTAATACATCATCATACCGATTGTCAAGGAAATATAGCGCAGAAATATAATATGGGTAACTATTTTCATACAAACCCGATCCTTTTAATCTCTCGAATTCTATCAATGCTTTTTTATAGTCTTTTTGAAGGTAGCTGATATAAGCAAAATAGTAAATGGACTGTTCATTATAAATGCTTTTTTGATCTTTCAGCTCAGCGAAGAGAACTTTTGCTTGGTCGTATTCTTTGATTTCAAAATGGGAGTAGGCTAATTTATATCGATATTCATACGATTCTTTGCCAGATAAACCAGTTCCTTCTAATTTTTTCAACCATTCAATTACCTTTGGATAATTCTTCAGCGCAAAGTAGGAGCGTCCAACCTGGTAAAATGCAAGCTTCGTAAAGTTGTTTGCAGGATTAGCACGAATAAAGCTTTCAAATAAGGATTCTGCATCGCTATTCCCAAGTTCTAATGCACATAATGCAATATAATACCTTGCATTTTCTTTTAGAAGGTTGATCTCAGGATTAATTTCTGCTTTTACGTTTGATTTTTGATCATTCTTTAGTACGCGATTAAATTGATTGGAAGCCGCAGCATATTTTCCTTTTTCTACTAATTCAATTCCGCTTTTATAGTCCTGGTTCAAATTAAACCATGCCGAGTTTTGAGCTAGCGCCGGAATTGTAAGAAATGCAAGAATCAAAGTGAAGATTGTGTAATTTCTGTACATATGTAAGCAAAATAATAAGTGCTAATTTAATCTAAACCGTCTCAGACTTTTACATTAGTAATTAACATGTGTTGAAAACAGAATAGTAACGAATTTTTATTAATGAAGTTATTTAAAAAAAAATAGTCACTTCAAAGTGATTTAATTAATTACTTGCGTTGATTGGCCAGAAGGTATAGAACTGCCATTCTGATAGCAACTCCATTTTCTACTTGATCTAAGATGATAGATTGTTTGCTATCAGCCACATCGCTGGTAATCTCCACCCCACGATTAATTGGACCTGGGTGCATCACTGTTATTTCCTTATCAAGCGAGTTAAGTAGTTGTTTATTAAGTCCATACATCATGGAGTACTCTCTTAATGATGGAAAATATTTAATATCCTGACGCTCCAGTTGAATGCGTAGCATATTGGCAACATCACACCAGTTGAGCGCCTTTAGAAGGTCATGTTCGATTTTTACACCTAGCGTGCCAATGTATTTAGGGATCAGTGTGCTTGGTCCACAAACCATTACTTCTGCTCCTAATTTTTGAAGACAAAGTATATTCGAAAGGGCTACCCTTGAATGAAGTACATCGCCAATTATTGCAATTTTTTTTCCGCTAACCTCACCGTATTTTTCTCTGATTGAAAAAGCATCTAAAAGAGCCTGAGTTGGATGTTCATGTGCTCCATCTCCAGCATTTACTATTTGAGCATTAACATGTTTGCTTAGAAATATGCCTGCCCCTGCATAGGGGTGCCTCATAACTACCATATCTACTTTCATAGATAGGATATTGTTTACCGTATCAATCAATGTTTCGCCTTTACTTACAGATGAAGATGAGGCTGCAAAATTTACAGTGTCTGCTGACAATCTTTTTTGCGCAAGTTCAAAGGATAAACGTGTACGGGTAGAGTTTTCAAAGAATATATTGGCGATGGTTACATCTCTTAGAGAAGGGACTTTCTTAATTGGCCTATTAAGTACATCTTTAAAAGTATCAGCTGTCTCAAAAATCAATTCGATATCTCTGCTTGTAAGATCTTTTATTCCCAGCAGGTGTTTAGTACTTAAAGTAAGAATTTGTTCTGCCATTATTTTTCTGATAGTAAGATTACTTTGTCTTCATGATCAGTTTCTTTCCAATTTACGATAACCTTTTGTGAATCTATTGTGTCTACCTTGATTCCGATATAATCAGCTTCAATAGGTAGATGCCTTGAAAATCGCCTATCCACCAAGGTGAGTAGTTCAACTTTTTCTGGTCTGCCAAATGACTGCAAGGCATCCATAGCTGCACGTATGGTTCTGCCAGTCCATAAAACGTCATCAACCAGAATTACCTTTTTTTCTTCAATTATGAAATCTATCTCCGTACTGCTTGGAATTAACAATCCATCTTTGCGACGAAAATCATCCCGGAAGAAAGTGATATCTAGGTTCCCGCTTTCAATTTTAACGTTTGGCAAGGTTTTTTTCAACTCTTCGATGATTCGATTTGCGAGAAATACTCCGCGTGGCTGAATACCTATAATTACTGAATTATGAAAATTGTCGTGATTTTCTATTAACTGATGGCAAAGGCGCTGAATGGTGATCTGGAATCTTTGACCGTCTAGCAGAGTTAATGTTTGCATCAGTGGTATAATTTGAGCAAAAGTATAAAAAATTATAATACCCTTGTCTTGAATTCTTTAATTTAATAGCAAAGATTAAATAATTTGTATTTAGAAGTTAAAATATATTGCCAATATTCAAATAAATAAAAAAAGCCCTGATGTAAATCAGGGCTTTAATAATATAAAAAAACTTTAAAGCTTATTCTTCTGTGCTTTCAACTGCATTAGTACTAGCTGTTGAAGCGTCATCTTCAGTTTTCTTTGCTTTTTTGGCTTTGCTTTCTGCACCTTCCATCTTTTCTTTCAATTGTGCCAATACACCAAGATCACCTAAAGTAGATTTTTCAACAGACTCTTTTACCTTTTTAACGGCAGTAGTAGTAGCTTTTGCTTCTTTCTTTTTAGCATTGAATTCTTCTTTGCGTTCTTCGGCTTTTGCCTCTTCCCAAATACGGGCATGAGAAACTACGATACGCTTAGAATCTTTATTGAATTCAATGATTCTGAATTCAGCAGTCTCTTCATTTTTTACAGAAGATCCATCTTCTTTTACCATGTGTTTTGTTGGAGCAAATCCTTCAACACCATATGGCAATGCAACGATAGCGCCTTTATCTGTAACTTTTAAGACAGTTCCTTCATGAATTGAGTCAATTGTGAACACAGTTTCGAAAGTTTCCCAAGGGTTTTCTTCTAACTGTTTGTGGCCTAAGCTCAGTTTACGGTTAGCCTCGTCAAGTTCTAAGACAACCACATCAAGTTCTTCACTTACTTTAGTGAATTCATTTGGATGATTTACTTTCTTAGACCATGAAAGGTCAGAAATATGGATTAATCCGTCAATGCCTTCTTCGATCTCAACAAATACGCCAAAGTTAGTCATGTTCTTAACAACAGCTTTGTGCTTGCTACCGATAGGGTAACGCTCGACGATGTTTTTCCATGGATCTGGTGTAAGTTGTTTGATACCTAGACTCATTTTACGCTCGTTACGATCTAATGTCAATACCTGAGCTTCAACTTCATCGCCAACTTTCAGGAATTCCTGAGGATTACGAAGATTTTGAGACCATGACATTTCAGATACGTGTATCAAACCTTCAACACCTGGGGTGATTTCTAGGAATGCTCCGTAATCTGCAACCGTAACAATTCTACCTTTAACTTTAGATCCGATTTCTAATGTCGTGTCTAACGCTTCCCAAGGATGAGAAGTTAATTGTTTTAATCCTAATGCGATACGTTTTTTCTCGTCATCAAAATCTAAAACAACAACATTGATCTTCTGATCAAGGTTTAACACCTCACGAGGATGCTCTATGCGGCCCCATGAAATATCAGTTATGTGTAATAAACCGTCTACGCCACCAAGGTCAATAAACACACCAAAATCAGTAATGTTTTTAACTGTACCCTCAAGTACTTGTCCTTTTTCCAGTTTCGCAACGATCTCAGTTTTTTGATTTTCTAAATCGTCTTCAATAAGAACTTTGTGTGATACAACAACGTTTTTGAATTCGTGATTAATTTTAACAACCTTAAATTCCATTGTTTTACCTACATAGACGTCATAATCACGGATAGGCTTAATGTCAATTTGCGATCCAGGTAGGAAAGCTTCAACACCCATAATGTCCACAATTAATCCACCTTTTGTACGGCTCTTAACAAAACCAGTAATAATTTTGTCTTGATCCAAAGCTTCATTGATCGTTTCCCATGAACGCTGAGTTTTTGCACGCTTACGAGATAATACTAACTGCCCGTTAGCATCTTCTTGTGATTCTACAAATACGTCAACTGAATCACCAACCTTAAGGTCAGGTGTATCACGGAATTCTGATAATGATACTAAACCGTCAGATTTAAACCCAATGTTTAATACCACATCTTTGTTGTTGATCGATACAACAATACCCGAGATAATCTCGCCTTTGTTAATCGAATTGAAAGTTCCTGCATACATTTCTTCAAACTTTTCACGGTCTGCAGCACTGTAATTTCCGAAACCTTTATCATCCGCATCCCAGTCAAAATCGCCGGTAGGGG
The DNA here is from genome assembly GCF_044348475.1 of Daejeonella sp. Taxonomy (GTDB): domain Bacteria; phylum Bacteroidota; class Bacteroidia; order Sphingobacteriales; family Sphingobacteriaceae; genus Daejeonella. The sequence goes on from NZ_JBIKSU010000002.1 coordinate 117,561, forward strand.
TGATTAATGTTTTTGATTTGATCTCTTCGATCGACACAGAATCAGCTTCTGATTCAATGGTTTCCTTTTGTTTAACCGTAGTGGTCTCTTCGCCTTGAAGTTCTGCTTGTTTAGCAGTTAACTCCTTTTCAGCTTCTAGTTTTTTAGCCATTAATTAATTTATCTCCTTTTTCCGATATTAAATCGGACTGCAAAGGTAGAAAATTCATTTTTATTAAAAAATATTTTATGCTTTATTTTCAATTAATTACATACAGAACGTGCTGATTCTAATCGCTTTATTTAAAAAAAAGTAAATTCATCCAATATATTTTGTCATTATATACTGTGAATATGCATTTTGGAAGGCTTTAGTATGAATTCTTCGAAGATGAAAATAATTGATCAATCATTCCATTGGCTTAATATAGAAGTGGTTATCTTACTAAGCAAATGAAGATTATACTTGTGAGAAGTGTTTAATGCTTTATATTTTTTTAGCTAAGAGTGGTTTGATATATCCCATAGCAAATTCCAGTTGCTGTGTTTCATCAATATGGCTATTGTCTAATACCACGGCGTCTTCTGCCTGAATCAATGGACTTTCCTCTCTGGTGGTGTCTTGGTAGTCGCGTTTGGCAAGATTTTCAAAGATATCTTCCATATTAACCTTTTCACCCTTACTGATTAGTTCATTATATCTTCTTTCTGCCCTGATCTGAGGGTCAGCGGTCATGAATAATTTTAGATCTGCATTCGGGAAGACCACCGTCCCTATATCGCGCCCGTCCATTACAATATTGCCTGACCTGCCCATTCTTTGCTGTTGTTTAACCATTTCAATGCGAACATCTTTAATAGCACTAACTGTACTTACTTTATCAGCAACAGGCATCTGACGTATTTCTTTTGAAACATCTTCGCTATTTAGAGTAATTAATGTTTGATTATCTGCAGTCAGAAAATCAATCTGGATTTTACCTAATGCATCTAATACCGATTCTTGATCTTTTAGATCAATGTTTTGCCTAAGAAAAAATAGGGTTACAGCCCTATACATGGCTCCGCTATCAATATAGATGAAGTGCAATTTTTTAGCCAAGGCTTTAGCCAGGGTGCTTTTTCCGCATGAAGAATATCCGTCAATGGCTACAACAATATTTTTACTCATTGCTACAAAAATAGGATTTGCATTGGATATCTTATAAAAGACTTTACACGGCTCCTGTTAATTTCTATTGATTATTTTTGTGCATGACATTTTCTAAACAGGAACTTTTGAATGAAATAACATTCCGGACTTCGAGAAGCGGAGGCAAGGGTGGGCAGAATGTGAATAAAGTATCAAGCAAGGTTGAACTTAATATAAATATTAAGTTGTCGTCGCATTTTACTATAGAAGAAAAGGAATTGTTAGTTCAAAAACTTTCTAACCGAATTAATTCAAAAGGTATACTTCAGATTGTTACAGAAGAGCAGAGAAGTCAGTTGCATAATAAAGAGCGGAGTTTGGATAAGCTTATTATTCTAATAAATAAGGCATTATATAAGCCAAAGCCCAGAAAACTAAGTAAGCCCAAAAAATCAGCAATAGAAAAACGTTTAAAATCAAAGCAATTAACAGCTTTGAAAAAAATGAGCCGAAGTAGAAATTTTAATGATTAGATCAGTACTGTTTAGATTTAATTAAATTTATAAAATAATGCAATGGAACCAAATTGATCTGACTTTGCTATACTTTCCACTTCTCTGGTCTTTAATATTATTGAAAAATCGACAGTAAATCGGTTTTGCGAATAAATTGCACCTGCCTGCTGACTAAAAACAACTGGCTTTATATTAAATAACACAGGTCCTTTATCTTTTATGAAGAGGCCACCCTGAATGGAGGCATCGTAGGCAACATAATTCAACATGGGCTTTGCATAAATAAAGAACTCTCTAGTTTGTTTATCCTGTTGAGCATTATTATTTGAAAGCCTACTTTGCATACTTGCTGAATTATACAATGGATTTAGTGCTCCAGTACGGAACATGATACCAAGCCCGGCTCCTGAAAAAGTGTTTCCAATATTAATATAAGAGTTAGCTGATAAATCAAGCTTGCCCGAGTTTGAACGATTGATTAAATAGTTATATTCTGCAGTTGCATTTATGGCTAGTTCATTTTTAACCTGCCACTGCCATCCATTAATCTTGTAAAACCCAAAACCATTGTGCATTAATTCTTGTGCTTCTTGTGCTAGAGCGGCTGGCCCAATAGTTCCAGACTGCAGGCTTAGCTTTAGATTATTTTCCGAATTATACAATAGGTTAAGAGCGGCTCCGGCATATAAATACCCAGCAAAGGGGCGGTCAACATAGACAATATCTAGGATGCTTCCCGATTGAGGATTGTATATTTTTTGACCTGCTTCAAATTCGAAGATCATTTTATTGAGTTTTTTGTTTCTCAATGTGCTTTGATCCAATGCAGTTCTGAAGGTTAGTAATAAGCCATTGGTATAATACCGGTCTTTTCCACTTGCAAGGTAGGAGTCGTTTTCACTTCTGAATCCGAATTCACTTTTGTACGTGTTAGTTTGAGCCTCTGAAAAAAAATGTGATAGACAAATGAAAAGAGTAAACAACAGTATTTTTCGTTTCATTTATTCTATAATTTTGGAAGGTTTATTTGAAAATTGAATCCGTCAAACTTCGCATTTTTTAGTGTTTAATAGAAACAATATAACTATACAACCAAAATTGCAGCTACTGATTTTAATCTACTGCAGCAATTAATGGGGTTCTTACTATGATATCAATTGCATCTTTTACTTAGCGCAATCTCAATAACTTCTTTCATCTCGCTAACATAGTGGAAAGATAGGTCTTTAATATAATCCTCTTTAATCTCTACAATATCTTTCCTATTGGATTTTGATAGAATTATATCCTTAATATTTGCTCTTTTGGCGGCTAGAATTTTTTCCTTAATTCCCCCCACAGGCAATACCTTACCACGAAGTGTGATCTCTCCGGTCATAGCCAGGTGAGGTTTAACTTTACGTTGGGTAAATGCAGATGTTAAAGCTGTTAACATGGTAATTCCTGCCGAAGGCCCGTCTTTTGGTGTTGCACCTGCCGGAACGTGTACATGTACATCCCATTGATCAAACAAGCGGAAATCTATATTGAATTTGGAGGCATTGGCACGTAAATAGGCCATGGCTATTGTTGCAGACTCTTTCATTACCTCTCCAAGGTTACCCGTAAGTGATAATTTCCCTTTTCCTGGGCTTAAACTAGCTTCAATAAACAGAATATCTCCTCCTACCTGCGTCCAAGCTAGTCCGGTAACTACCCCTGCAACCTCATTCCCTTCATACAAGTCTTTATCATATATTGGCGGGCCAAGAATAGTTTCTACATCTGTCTTGCTAATAGAAGGATTGTATTCTACATCCATTGCAATTTTAGTTGCAATACCACGAACCAGCGATCCGATTTTTTTCTCAAGCCCTCTAACACCTGATTCACGGGTATAATCTTCGATGACTTTCTCAATAGCATTTGTTTTTAAAGAGATGTCTTTAGATTTAATTCCATGCTGCTCACGCTGCTTTGGCAGTAAATGTCGTTTCGCAATTTCAATTTTCTCTTCAATAGTATAACCACTTACTTCGATAATCTCCATTCGGTCTAACAATGCGGGTTGAATAGAGCTCAATGAATTTGCTGTAGCAATAAACATTACGCTCGACAGATCATAATCTACCTCCACATAATGATCGTAAAATGCATTGTTTTGTTCAGGGTCAAGCACTTCAAGCAGGGCAGAGGATGGATCTCCTCTAAAATCATTCCCAACCTTATCTATTTCATCAAGAACAAATACTGGGTTTGAGGTGCCTGCCTTTTTTATTGACTGGATAATCCTTCCGGGCATGGCGCCAATATAGGTTTTGCGATGCCCCCTGATTTCTGCTTCATCACGTATCCCACCTAAAGCCATTCTTACATATTTTCGCCCCAATGCTTTGGCAACAGATTTTCCCAACGATGTTTTTCCAACTCCTGGAGGGCCAACAAGGCAAAGTATTGGGGCCTTCATGTTGTGTTTTAGTTTTAAAACTGCCAAATATTCAATGATCCGCTGTTTTACTTTTTCTAGTCCGTAATGATCTTTTTCAAGTACTTTTTCAGCTCTTTTTAAATCAAAATTATCTTTAGTGAAATCATTCCATGGCAGATCCAGAAGTAACTCCAGATAATTGATTTGAATAGAATAATCAGCTGCTGCAGGATTCATTCTAGATAATTTTTCAATTTCCTTGTTAAAATGAGTAGCTGCGTCTTTACTCCATTTTTTTCGGGTAGCTCTTAATCTTAAATTCTCTATTTCCAGATCGGGAGAGTTTCCACCCAACTCCTCTTGAATAGTTTTTAATTGTTGATTTAGAAAATAATCTCTTTGCTGTTTATCTAAATCAACTCTAACTTTTGATTGAATCTGATTTTTAAGCTCCTGCATTTGAAGCTCTTGTGTTAAATGGCCTAAAACCATTTTTGCACGCTCATGCAGGTTAACAACCTCCAGCATTTGCTGTTTCGATGCCACATCTGCATTCATGTTGGAAGAGATAAAGTTGATCAGGAACGATGAACTTTCAATGTTTTTTATTGCTATGCCAGCCTCGCTCGGAATATTAGGAGAAAGTTGTATGATTTCCATGGCCATCTCCTTAATTGAAGCCATAAGTGCTTTAAACTCTTTGTCAGTTTTTGGGCGAATTTCTTCAAATTTCTGTATGCTTGACTTGATGTATGGATCGCTTTGGACTTCTTCATTGAGTTTGAAACGCTGTTTACCCTGAATGATTACAGTTGTATTCCCATCAGGCATTTGTAACATCTTGATGATAAGCGCTACGGTTCCAATTTGATTCAATTGCTCAAAAGTTGGATCTTCAATACCCACATCACGCTGAGAAACAACCCCAATAATTCTGTCGCCACGATAGGCATCTTTTATTAATTTGATAGATTTATCTCGTCCAACTGTTATTGGAATAACAACACCAGGGAATAAAACGGTATTTCTTAAAGGCAGAATCGACAAAATGTCGGGTGTTTGTTCATTGTTCATTTCCTCCTCATCCTCTTGAGACATCAGAGGAAAGAACTCAGTATCTTCATTAATTAAGGGCAAAGTACGGTTAAAGTCAAAGTTGTCGTAGTTACTCATCTATATCTTTATAACGTCATAATGACAGTTGATTTTTTTTGAAGGCTTTTAAATAGCTTTAATATTAAAAGTGCAAGGTATGTGCCAATTCTATTTCTTGCTTTAAATAGTCAGTTTCAATTATTTTTACCGACAATTCTACCGATAATTTTACTCGTGTAATTGATAGTAAATACTTAAGGTTTCCTTTTGTCGTTAATTAATGACAAGATGAATTCTGTTATCCTAGTGAAAAAGCTAAGTTTGAAGTTTGTTTCAAATAACAATTTCTTTTTTCTTCTGTTTTATAAATTTGTACATTTAAAATAATATATGCGATATGTTGTTCTTAAATCAAAATAATTTTCCCCCAATTCCAATGAGATTATTCTTAGGTTTATTTCTAATGCTTTTAACTGCGGATCTTGCATTCGCTCAAACATCCTACCATAAGATGGGGCAAAAAGCCCTTATTGACGGAAATTTCAAAGCAGCTGTTTCAAATCTTGAAAAGGCACTTGCTACAGATTCTTCAGATGTAAATACGCTCTATATGCTTGGATATTCATATTATCATTCTGCCAGCTATAAATTAGCTGTCAATGCATTCAACAGAGTTATTTTACTTAAGCCTGCTGAGAATAGTGCTTTTTATTACAGAGGTAAAGCTAGGAATATCATGGCAAATGACACAAAAGGTATTTCAAATACAGATCGTGAAAAATTACTTCTTTTATCTATAAAAGATTTTTCTCGTGCTATTGAATTGAATGCTGAAGATGTTAAACTTTATCAAAATAGAGCAGTTGCCTATAGAGATTACGGGGTATTAAAAGGCCAGAAAATTCCAAATTTTTACGATAAAAATAAAGCCATTAGCTCATTCAGGTCATGTATTTCAGATTTTGAAAAAGTATTGTCAATTACTCCTGACCGACGAGATATTATAACCCAATTAGCAGATGCAAAATCGTATATGCAAAATTTGAAATAATTACGCTGAAATTCTTTTTGAAGCCCGGCTTTGTCCGGGTTTTCTTTTTTAAGAATAATTAAAGATATTAGACTATACAAACAAATCAATGATCAGCCCAATTAGAAAATTTGAAAATCTGCACATTGCCTGCTGGCTTATTAAAGATACCTTCTGGGTGATGGATATTCGTGTTTTGGGAATTATAATGATATTTCCTACTCTTTTCTTGGCTTTTTACATCACCTATAAGTTTAGAAAGCTATTGGCCGAATTGTACCATAATTTGGCGGTATGTTTTTGGATAATAGCCAATACCGTTTGGATGATCGGAGAATTTTATTTTGATGATGCGTTTAGGCCTTATTCAATTGTATTTTTTCTAACCGGAATTTTTCTAATCCTTTATTTCTATCTTTTTGTTAATAAAAAACCAAAAAGCGATCCCGAAATAATCTAATCTGATTGAAGAAACCTTTTTTTGCCTTATTTTTTGATTAAAGCTCTAATTAGGTACTTATTTTTACCTAAAAGTATTACTTTTTGATATTTTTCAATGCTATAGGCAGAGTCAGGAATATATATCAGTGTTTCAGTTGACTCATACAGGTAGTTTTTACTGCTATTTTTGATCAAAATATGTTGAGGTTTAGTATTTGAATCCATTTTGATCTGAATCTCTCTGGTGCGTAAATTAGTGTCAATAGCAAGATATGTAATTGAGCTGTTATCTTTTATGATCCTATAACTATCCTGCCATGCAGCTTTATTGATATCAGAACCTGTAAAAAGGCTGAGCTCATTTTTCCAGTTAATTTGAATTCCTTTTTTTGTTTCTGAAAGCCCATTTTGTGTGATGGTTTTATCAGTAACAGACTTATTCTTGTTTAACCGAATTACTTCAGACTCGAAAAAGCCTTTAATGTCCACAAAAGGAGTTATAAATAACTTTTCTTCTGCTGGTTTACAGGAGGCCAGAATAAAAAAAAGCAAGAAAATTAAACGGTTCCTCATTAAGATACCAGTATGTCACCTGTCATGATTTCAGGAGATGAAATATTCATGAGTTTAAGGATTGTTGGGGCAACATCGCCCAGCTTTCCGTCTTGAATATGCTTGTAATCCTTATCTATAAGTATACATGGAACTAAGTTTGTGGTATGTGCGGTATTTGGAGAGCCATCTGAATTAATCATGTAATCTGCATTGCCATGATCAGCCAGAATGATCAATGAATACCCATTTTTTATTCCGCATTCAACCACTTTCTGCAGACATTGGTCTACCGTTTCAATAGCTGTGACCACTGCATTAAAAACGCCTGTATGTCCAACCATATCAGGATTTGCAAAGTTCAAACAAACAAAATCAGGCCATCCATTGTTTAGTTCTATACAAATTGCATCAGCGATTTGTTTGGCACTCATTTCAGGTTGAAGGTCATAAGTGGCAACTTTTGGTGAAGGGATAAGTATTCTTTTTTCATTGTTAAACTCTTTTTCTCTTCCTCCCGAAAAGAAAAATGTAACATGAGGGTACTTTTCAGTCTCTGCAATGCGGATCTGATTTTTATTATTTTTTTCAAGTACAGCGCCTAAGGTATCATCCAGATCATCTTTCGTAAATATGACATGAACATTTTTAAAGGTTTCATCATAACTAGTCATGGTGACATAGTACAGATTCAATGGTTTCATTTCAAACTCGGGAAATTCCTGCTGAGTTAAAACTGTCGTAATTTCTCTGCCTCTATCTGTGCGAAAATTGAAACAAATTACAACATCTCCTTCTTCAATTTTTCCAATAGGTAAACCATCATTATCAATTTTTACAATGGGTTGGATAAATTCATCGCTTACGCCTTGCTCATATGAACGCTGGATACTATCAGAAATATCATTGCTTGGATTTCCCGAACCATGAACCATTAGGTCGTAAGCTAATTTAACACGTTCCCAGCGATTATCTCGATCCATGGCAAAATAACGACCAATTGCAGATGCAATTGTACCTGATGAGCCTTGCAAATGGTCTTCTAGTTCCATAACAAATCGTAGACCTGAATTCGGATCAGTATCACGACCATCCATAAAGGCATGAATGAATATATTTTTAACTTGATTAGCTTTGGCGGAATCACATAAGCCTTTCAAATGATCGATATGAGAGTGCACGCCTCCATTTGACAATAGCCCAATAAAGTGTACATTTTTATTTTCGCGCTTCGCATAATCAAATGCTGATTTTAAATCTGGATGATTTTCAAGCTCATTATCTTTTACAGCTTTATTGATTCTTCCCAATTCCTGATAAACCACTCTGCCTGCACCCAAATTCATGTGGCCAACTTCAGAATTACCCATTTGCCCAGTTGGCAAGCCAACTGCTTGGCCAGAGGCCTCGAGTTTAGAATTTGGATAATTTTTGATTAGTTGATCGAAAAAAGGAGTGTTTGCAGTATTTACTGCATCAGATTTATCATGTTTCCCATAGCCCCAGCCATCGAGAATAAGAAGAATTGCTTTTTTAATTTCCACAATACAAATATACACTCAGTGTTTAAAATACAATGCATTTTTTATAGTATAGAGTAATTGTTTCTAGATCTATCTCAAAGAAATTAGCGCTTTTCTTTTTTAAAGTGATCAGGATTGAACACAACAAAGAATAGATTTATTAATAAGTATTTCTATTTTTGGGGTCAGCTGATTTAAATGAATTTAGATAAAGAAATATTAGAACCATTTATTCTTAATGCAATTGCTGAGGATATTGGTGATGGGGATCACACATCACTTTCAACTATTCCTGCGCAGCAGTTAGGGAAAGCTAAATTACTTATTAAAGATTCAGGTATACTAGCGGGTGTCGCGGTTGCTTTAAAAATTTTCAAAACGATTGATTCAACACTCAGTATTGACGTTTTAATTAATGATGGACAGACCGTAAATTATGGCGATATAGCCTTTTATGTTTCGGGAAGTGTCCATTCTATCTTAAAAGCAGAACGCCTCGTATTAAACACGATGCAAAGAATGAGCGGTATTGCTAGCAAAACTAATCGGATTGTAAAGATTTTAGAAGGTACAGGTACACAAGTTCTTGATACTCGAAAAACAACTCCAGGATTACGTTATCTTGAAAAAATGTCTGTGAAGATTGGGGGAGGAGTTAATCACAGATTTGGTTTGTATGATATGATTCTGATTAAGGATAATCATGTTGATTATGCCGGCGGAATTACCAATGCCATCAGATCGGCGCAAAATTACTTAACAAATAATCAAATCACTATTCCAGTTGAAATAGAAGTTAGAAGCCTTTTTGAGTTAAGCCAGGTGATTGAAATAGGAGGAGTTGATAGAATATTACTTGATAATTTTGATTTTGTGACACTCAGAGAAGCTATTGAACAGATCAATGGGGTTTATATTACCGAGGCATCGGGAGGAATAACAGAAGAAAATGTTCTAGATTATGCACATTGCGGTGTTGATTATGTTTCTATGGGTGCTTTGACACATTCGGTAAGAAGTCTTGACATGAGTTTAAAGGCAGTAAATCCCTAAAAAAAATAAAAATTTAATCATTACACCTGATTGAATTAGTAATATTGTACCTGAATGATTTCAATTTACTCTATTTCGGCTTTAATTTTAGCATACCTCTTTGGCTCTATACCTACGGCGGTGTGGATAGGACAGGCATTCTATGGGATTGATGTCAGGGAATATGGTAGCGGAAATGCTGGAGCTACCAATACCTTCAGGGTTTTAGGAAAAAAGGCAGGTATCGCAGTAATGGTTCTGGATATATTAAAGGGCTATACAGCAACCAATCTGGCATATTTAATTGGACTATCGGTAACAGGCCCGCAAGATTCAGTTCAGTTTGTTAATTACCAGCTTGCACTTGGTGTTACCGCAGTTATGGGCCATTTATTTCCTGTTTTTGCAGGTTTTCGAGGTGGAAAAGGAATAGCAACTTTATTTGGGATGATATTAGCAGTACACACGGGGGCCGCTTTGATTTGTGTTCTTACCTTTGTTGTAGTTTTATTGATTTCTAAATATGTTTCATTGAGTTCACTCCTTTCAGGATTTTCTTTCCCTTTAAGTATTATTTTCATATTTCAATCTCCTATACGTTCAGTTGTACTCTATGGAATGTGTATCTGTGTATTAATCTTAGTAACCCATCAAAAAAATATTGAACGGCTATTAAAAGGGAAAGAATCTAAAGTAGATCTGTTCAAAAGAAAGGAATAACATCCTCTTGTATTTTTTAACAGAACCCCACTAAGATTATCTTAGATCAGCACGGCTGTTAGATTTATTGTGTTTTTTCCTGTTCTTTTTATCACTTGCAGGATTTGATTAAGGCGTATTCAGGGATAAGACTTCAAGGATAGCCATCCCTTTTAATAAACATTCATCGTATTCCTTTTCAGGTTCTGAATCTAATGTGATTGCACTTCCGGCATGAAAAGACAGGTAGTTTGAATCTGCATTGTAAAGAATAGTACGGATAACTACATTGAAGTCGAAATCGCCATTGGGAGCAAAATACCCTAGAGCTCCAGAATATACTCCGCGTTTGCTGCGTTCGTATTTTTCTGCAAGCTGCATCGCACTTATCTTGGGAGCACCGGTCATTGATCCCATTGGAAAAGTGTTCGAAATTATTGTGGTATTTGGAAGGTCTTCTTTTACTTGGCAAACCACTGTGGATATCATTTGATGAACTTGTTTAAAGCTATATAAGCCAAAAAGTTCTTCTACTTTTACACTACCAGCTTTTGCACTTTTAGTTAGATCGTTTCGAACCAAATCCACAATCATTACATTTTCAGACCTTTCTTTTTCGTTCTTCAGAAGCATTTTTTTTTGCTCTTCATCCTGAATTGCATCCGATTTTCGCGAAGAGGTACCTTTTATTGGCTGACTAATCAGTTTATTTCCTCTCCGACTAAGAAATCGTTCTGGAGTTGCTGAAATAATGAAGTGATTATTTATTTTGAAATAGTTTGCAAATGGGGTAGGAGAAATAGTATTAAGTTGAATGAATACCTCAAGAGGATTAATACAATAGTTTTCAGCATAAAATTCCTGGCAAAAGTTAAGCTCATAAATATCACCCCTTTGTATATGTTTCTGAATTTCCTTAACTGTACTAATATATTCATCCCTGCTAAAGCGGCTTTGAATTTTAGGCTTTACACTAAGATTTCCTGATTTTGGTATCTCATACTCATTCAAAATTTTCCAAAGGTTATCAGGTGAATCAGTAATGATCTGAACCTGATTTCCCTTTATTTGAATGGAATGTTGAGGTAGGAAAAAGAATATATCTTGAAACCCCAGATGATCTGGATTATGGGAATATAATTCTTCTGCATGATTTTTAAGGTCATAGGCAAAATAACCCGGAATAAAGTCATGGTTTTCAGTTAAAAAATCTTTTAATTGATCAAATGATCCTTTTTCTGAAGTATTCAATTCTTTTTTTACTCCCGCTGCTATAAAAACATCAAATGCTGAATAAGGATCAGTATACTGATTGGAATCAAAATAACATGCTGTAGAAAAAGAATTTGCCCAATATAAGCCCTTTAGTTTAAAGGTTTCCAGATTATCAGTAGTAAAAACCTTTAACATAGATGCATTAATTCAGAATGGCCGCCCTATAAAATTTTGAACAGTCTTTATTAGCAGAGTGTCAGAGTTTGTACGCGATCAGGACCTACAGAAAGATATTTTACCGGGACACCCAGATGTTTTTCAAGATAGTCGATGTAATTCTTTAGCTTTTCTGGAATGGCATCGATCTCACGAATTCCTGTGATATCTTCTGCCCAACCTGGTATAGCCTCAAATATAGGTTCTGCTTTTACAGCATTGATATCATAGGGCATGTAGTCAATTACTTCACCATCATATTTATAATGGGTGCAGGCGTAAATGGTTTCAAATCCGCTTAGTACATCAGCTTTGGTCATGACCATTTCCGTTACTCCGTTAAGCATAATCGCATATTTCAAGGCAGGAAGGTCAATCCATCCACATCGGCGTGGTCTGCCTGTAGTTGCTCCAAATTCATGGCCAATTCTTCTGAGTTCTTCGCCTGTTTCATTTTCAAGCTCAGTTGGGAATGGACCGCTGCCCACTCTAGTACAGTATGCTTTGAATATTCCAATTACACTTCCAATGTTTTTTGGTGCAACGCCAAGGCCTGTACAAGCACCTGCGGTAGTAGTGTTAGATGAGGTTACAAAAGGGTATGATCCAAAATCAATATCAAGCATAGTGCCTTGAGCTCCTTCGGCAAGTACTTTTTTCCCGTCTCTTAAATATTGATTTACAAAATGCTCGCTATCCACCTGAGGAATTGATTTCAATAATTCTACTGCCTCAAAAAATGCAGTTTCCTTTTCAGTATAGTCAGGTATTTCACCATAATGTGATAAAATGGATCGGTGTTTATTTACCAGTCTATCATATCGCTCACGGAAATCTTTTAGCATGGTATCACCTACGCGTAAGCCATTTCTGCCTGTCTTATCCATATAAGTTGGACCGATACCTTTTAAGGTTGAGCCAATCTTTGCCGCACCCATATTACTTTCAGATGCTGCATCTAGCAATTGGTGAGTAGGCAAAATAAGGTGTGCTTTTCGGGCAATTACCATCTTTTTTCTGGCAACCGGATCAAACCCGTTTTTTTTCAGATTGTCAAGTTCTCTTTTTAAGATGATTGGATCAATCACCACCCCATTTCCGATCAGGTTCATAGCCTTATCGTTGAATATTCCAGAAGGAATAGTGTTCAGAACATATTTCTGATTATCGAACTCCAATGTATGACCTGCATTGGGCCCACCCTGAAAACGGGCAATTAAGTCGTATTCCGGACTTAATACATCAACAATTTTTCCTTTTCCTTCATCGCCCCATTGGAGGCCTAACAATACGTCAACAGTCATGATTTTAATGCGGGGTATGGGTATATTAATATTAATTTTTAGTTAGAAATGAATCGCAATGGCCTTCTTTAAGTCGAGAACAATTACCATATAAATTCAGAGAATGATGTTTAATATCAAATTTTAGAATATCACCCATCATACTTTGAATCTGTTGAATTCTAGGGTCACAAAATTCTACTACTTTGCCGCAATCAAGACAGATAATATGATCATGTTGCTTGTAGCCATAAGATTTTTCGAATTGTGCCATGTTTTTACCAAACTGATGCTTGGTAACCAAATCACATGAAACCAAAAGTTCAAGCGTATTGTAAACAGTAGCACGACTTACCCGATATTTCTTATTTTTCATGTGGATATACAATGATTCCACATCAAAATGGTCGCTTCGAGAATAAATTTCTTCCAGGATTGCGTAGCGTTCCGGAGTTTTTCGCAAGCTTTTATTTTCAAGATAGGCCTCAAAAATTTTAATTACCAATGCAATAGTGTCTTTTCCGGACATAGTATGTTTTAGTGAATTCAAATTTATCCAAAAAATAAGAATATTCAGTATTTAATTAGGAAGCCTTTACCAAATCGTCAGGATTTGAATCGAAACGAGTTACTGAAGTAACCCCGACCACTTCCTTTAGCTTGTTAATGAGGTTGTCTAAATGCTGGGTATTGTTTACATAAACCATGATTGAACCTTCAAAAATTCCATCATCAGTATCAACAGTTATTGATCGCATATTAACTTTAAAATCACTAGATATTACTGTTGTAATTTTATTGATCAATCCAACATCATCGAAACCTGTAATGTGCAATCCGGTTAAAAATGCTAATTCTTTTTGTGAATTCCATTTAGCTTTTACAATTCTATACCCATAATTTGACATGAGCTTGGCAGCATTTGGACAGTTAGTTCGGTGTATTTTAATGCCATCGCCAACAGTTACAAATCCAAATACGTCATCGCCTGGAATTGGATTGCAGCAGCTTGAAAGATTATAATCTAGTTTCTGAAGATCTTCGCCGATTAATAAGGTGTCATTATCGTCTCCTTTAACTTTCTTGATTAGCTGTTCATTATATCTATTTTCAATCTTTTCTGGCTTATTTTCAATAATTTTTTCAGAAGCTACAAACTCTTTTAGGTGTTTAATATCGATTTTACCTTGTGCAACAGTGTAAAAAAGATCAAGAGTAGATGGAAGCTTGAAATAATAAGAAAGTTTATACAGATTATCGGTATTGTAAGTTACTTTTAATGATTTTAGTTTGCGTTCAAGAATTTCTTTTCCTTGCTCAGCAATCTTCCTTTTTTCCTCTTTTAATGACGATTTGATCTTAGACTTTGCCTTGGCCGTAACCACAAAACTTAGCCAGTCTTCTTTTGGACTTTGCTTCCCAGAAGTAATGATCTCTACCTGGTCACCATTTTGAAGTTTATGTGATAAGGGTACCAGTTTATGATTAACCTTGGCTCCAATACAGCTTGCACCAATATCAGTATGTATCTCGAATGCAAAATCGAGCGCAGTAGCTTCAATAGGAAGCTGTATCAATGCACCCTTTGGTGTGAAAATAAAAATCTCATCCGAAAACAAGTTCATTTTAAAGTCATCCAAAAAATCAAGTGCGTTTGCTTCTGGGTTGCTTAAAAGCTCGCGTACTTTTTGAATCCATTGATCAAGTCCACTGTCTGTATTAGGTTCTTCTTTATACTTCCAATGAGCAGCAAATCCTTTCTCTGCAATTTCATTCATTCGGTTGGTGCGGATCTGAACTTCTACCCACTGTCCTCTTGGACCCATTACTGTTGTATGCAGTGATTCATATCCGTTGGCCCTTGGCGAAGATATCCAGTCGCGAAGACGATCCGGATTTGGATGGTATAGATCTGTAACTATTGAGTATGCTTTCCAGCAATCTGATTTCTCACTTTCAGGTTTGCTATTTAAGATGATTCGGATCGCAAAAAGGTCATAAACCTCATCGAAAGGTATATTTTTCTTCCGCATCTTTGTCCAGATAGAATGTATGGACTTGGGTCTTCCGTAGAGGTCAGCATCAAGACCCTGCTCATTTAAAATTTCATTGATTGGAGTAATAAAATCTTTGATGAAATTTTCTCTCTCCGCTTTTTTCTCATTAAGCTGCTGAGCAATGAACTTATAAGTTACCGGTTCCATGTATTTCATGGCAAGATCTTCAAGTTCCGATTTTAAGGTATAAAGCCCCAAACGGTGTGCTAAGGGAGCATAGAGATACACGGTTTCTGATGAAATTTTTAGTTGCTTATCTCTGGGCATAAAGTCCATCGTACGCATATTATGCAGACGATCGGCCAATTTGATTAAAATCACTCGTACATCATCAGCAAGAGTGAGCAGCATTTTTCTAAAATTCTCGGCTTGTAATGAGCTGTTGTAATCAAATACCCCTGATATTTTGGTTAATCCATCAATGATTTTTGCAACTTTTTTTCCAAACTCGCGCTCAATATCATCAAGTGCAATATCTGTATCTTCCACAACATCATGCAATAGCGCACAAACGATAGATGTAGTGCCCAAACCAATTTCCTGTGCAGCGATTTGTGCTACAGCAATTGGATGGTAGATATAAGGCTCACCAGATTTTCTGCGCATATTCTGATGGCTTTCTAAAGCCATATCGAATGCAATTCGAATCATTCGCTTGTCGCCTTTTTGCATAGTAGGCTTACAAGCTCTTAATAAGGCACGATATCTCTTGAGTATCTCTTTCTTTTCAGCTTCAATATCAATCACAAGTTCTTTCATCCTTTAACACAATAGCTATTTCTAAAAAACGTTAACATTTTTACTAGATTACAATTTATAAATCTGGGTATTAATAATTATAAATATTAGCTGTATTTTTGTAGTGTATAAATTTATGAAATTTTTGAAGCTATCTATAATACTTTTAATGGTTTTGATGTCAAAAATGGCATTGGCTCAGTATAAAAACGATCCAACCGTCAAAGGCATGGCTGATACTATACGGGTTTCCACCACTAACATAGATAATGAATTGATTCCCTGGGTTGTTATTCCTGAAATTACGATCACTGATACCCGCTTATTTAAGTCGCCTGAAGAAAAAGTCAAATTCAATCGCTTAAGATACAATGTTCTAAAAGTGTTGCCATATGCGATGTATGCTCGGAGAAAATATTTAGAACTGCAAGTACAGTTAAATTATGCCAAAACCAGAAAAGATAAAAGAGTTTTAATAAAGTCTTTTGAAGGTGAAATAAAAAATATGTTTAATAAGGAGATTAAGAATCTAACGATTACACAAGGTGGCATTTTGATTAAATTGATTGATAGAGAGACGGGAGCAAGTAGTTATGATTTACTGAAAGATATGAAAGGTGGAATAACTGCGTTCTTTTACCAGTCTATTGCTAGATTTTTTGGCAACAACCTCAAAAATACCTACGATCCTCAAGAAGATAGGGATATAGAAGCTATCATACAGGCCGCCGGCTATTACTCTTACAGCTATTTATGAATAAAAAATCAGTTTACCAGTTCACTGTTCAGAGATTGAACGGTACAGAAACGAATTTGCTGGATTACAAGGGTAAAGTATTGTTAATTGTAAATACTGCTTCAGAATGCGGGTTTACTCCTCAACTAAAAGATTTGGAAAAACTTTACAAGGATCATGAAGGTGATGATTTTGAGATCCTTGCTTTTCCTTCAAATGATTTTGGTGGACAGGAGCCATTAGAGGGAGCCGCAATCAGCACGTTTTGCGAGGTTAATTACGGAGTAAGTTTTCCTGTTTTTGATAAGATACGTGTCAGAGGTGAATATGCGCATCCATTGTATAAATTTCTATCTGATAAAAAACTTAATGGAAGTGTAGGCGCTAGTCCAAGATGGAATTTTCATAAATATTTAATCAACAAGGAAGGCGAGATTGTGGATTTCTTTTACCCATTTACTAAGCCCAGCTCTTCTAGAATTAAAAAGAAGATTAATAAATTACTGAATTCAACCTCATTATGAAGTTAGATATACTCGTATTTGCGGTGCATCCTGATGATGCAGAATTAGGATGTTCTGGAACAATTTTAAAGCATATTGCTGGAGGTAGAAAGGTTGGTATAATCGATCTAACTAGAGGTGAATTAGGTACCCGTGGGACAGCCGAAACACGTGACCAGGAAACAGCAGAGTCAACTAAGATATTAGGTTTGCATGTGCGCCATAATCTTGAAATGAGGGATGGCTTTTTTCGAAATGATGAGGAACATCAACTTCAGATTATTCAGATGATTCGTAAATATACTCCTGAAATTGTTTTATGTAATGCCTTGCATGACCGTCATCCTGACCATCGCAGAGCAAGTGATCTAGTAAATGATGCAGTTTTTCTTTCAGGACTTCCTAAAATTAAGACAGAGCTGCATCAGGAATCTCAAATGGCTTATAGACCCCGGTTAATGCTGCAGTACATTCAGGATAGATATATTGAACCAGATATCCTAGTAGATGTAAGCGATTTTTGGGATAAAAAAATGGAATGTATCCATGCATTTAAAACCCAGTTTTTTAATGCATCGAGTGATGATCAGGAAACCTATATTTCTACGCCTCACTTTTTGAAATCAATAGAGGCACGTTCTCGTGAATTAGGAAAGTCAATCAATGCTATTCATGCCGAGGGTTTTACCAGTAGAAAATTACTTGGCATTGATGATTTAATGGATTTGAAGTAAGTTTTGTAAAACCAGATCGGATTAAACTAGGACTCTGGGTAAATTCTTTTTTACAGGCTTTGAATAATCTTCTCAATAACGTCAATTCCAGTATCAATATGTTTTTTTTCAATGATCAAGGCAGGCCTAAAACGAATAGTCTTTTCACCACAACCCAAGAACATAACATTTTCCTCCATTCCTTTAGTAATAAATTGATCGCGCATTTCTTTACTCGGAAAGTCAAAGGCTGTAATTAATCCTCGGCCCCTTACATTTCTAACCTTTTCATTCTTTTTGGATAGTTCAACTAATCTTTCCTGCAGATAGTTTCCGCAAATGCCAGCATTGGCTAATAAATTATCTTCTTCAATAATTTCAAGTATGCGAGTAGATCGAACCATATCCACAAGGCTTCCTCCCCAAGTGGAGTTGATCCGTGATGGTACTTTAAAAACATTGTTTTGTATTTCATCTACTTTAGGGCCCACAAGTATTCCACATACCTGCATTTTTTTTCCAAAAGCAATTATATCTGGCCGTGCAAGCTCGCCAAAATGCTCATGAGCCCAAAATTTACCTGATAGGCCAACACCAGTTTGAACTTCATCGTAAATTAAAAAGCAATCATTTTCATCTGCTATACATCGTAATTGCTCAAGAAATTCTTGGCGCACATGATTATCACCACCTTCTGATTGTATCGGTTCAATAATAATGGCACAAATGTCATCCTTATTGTCTTGAAATGCCTGATGAATTTGCGCTAATGAATGCGCTTCTCTCTTTTTTAGGTCTTCATATCCATTATCGGTGAATGGAAATTTAATGGCAGGTATACTTACCCTTGGCCAGTCAAATTTGGCAAACCATTTCGTTTTTTCGGCCACTGTATTGGTTAAACTTAAGGTGTAACCGGTACGACCATGAAAAGCTTTTTCAAAATGTAGAACTTTTAAACCCCGCTCTAGTACATATCCTTTTTCAAAATTTTTCTGGACTTTCCAATCCATGGCAACCTTTAATGCATTTTCAATTGCAAGACCTCCTCCAGCAATGAAAAAGGCATGTGGAAGGTATTCTGGAATCCCAACCCGCGAAAAAGTTTCAACAAACTGTGCGTACTGAGTGGTATATATATCTGAATTAGATGGGTTAGTTAGGGCAGCAAGCATTAGATTTTTTTTAAACTCTTCGTCATGAATCATTTTGGGATGATTGTAGCCTAAAGGAACAGAGGCAAAGCAGGTAAAAAAATCTAAAAGCATACGTTTATATCTGGAATCATAGATATAAACTCCATTGCTTTTTTCCATGTCAAAAGTTAAATCATAACCATCAGCAAGTATATGTTTACTGAGAGATTCCTGAACCTTTTCTGGTGGTACTGATAGTTTATACATGGTCAATTGGATAGACTCAAAAGTAAAAAAAAGTCCCAATATGGCCAAATTCAGGCCTTTCTCTCTCTTTTTCAGTAAAAAATAGCTTTAAACTGTTTAAAGCTATTTTTTGACTAACTAATAATTCTTGGTAATTTTTTAAAGTGGTTGGCTTATGTACAAACTAGTAAATTTTTGCCTGAAATTGCTTGTTTAGAAATTAAATCTGTTGATCATTCCAGAAATTCCGGATAGGCCACCAGTGTGAATTGCAAGAATTTTACTACCCCGCTTAAAATGATCTTTTGAAATTAGATCAACTAGTGAAAAAAACATTTTTCCGGTATATACTGGTTCAATTAATATGCCGTATGTGTTGCAGAAATTTTTGATAAAAGCCAAAAGCTCTTCATCAGTTTTGGCATACCCTCCAAAATGATATCCAGCATGAAACTCAAATGAATTATTGCCTGTACTTTCTTCTAATTCAGTTTTAAGAAATTCTGCACCCTTCAATACCGGAACTACGTGAATTAGTGCTGGAATAGAACGTTCAACTATCCCTTTTATAATACCAGATGCGGTAGTTCCTGTTCCGGCAGCACAAAATATATGATCATATACTTCGGGTAATTCATTTATTAATTCTGCACAGCCTTTTATTGCAAGCGCTCCGGCACCACCTTCATCAATAAAATAAGCTTGGGTGTGATCTTGAATATGCTCATCAAACAAGCTTTTTTTATGTCTGTAGTTCTCTCTGTCAATAAAAATAAGCTGCATTCCAAATAGCCGACATAAGGTTAGTGTTTCGTTTTGAACTTCTTCGCCTCGAACAAAGCCAGTAGTTTGAAACCCAAATTTTGCACCTGCACAAGCAGTTGCTAGTAAATGATTGGAATAAGCACCACCGAATGTAACCAGATGTTTCTTGTTTAGTGCATGCGCATCCCTTAATAAATACTTTAGCTTGCGCCATTTATTCCCAGAAATAAAGGGATGGATCATATCATCTCGTTTTACAAAAACCTGTATCCCTTTTTTGAAAAATAAAGGGTTTCTGATTTCTTCAACCGGACTGTGAATTTCAAGTTCAATCATTGTACTTCTGGAATCTTTGGCTGATTAGATATTTACCCTTAATGTTATTTTCCCAACCCAAATCCAATACCACCATTAAATGAATTGTATTCAGCCATGCTATAAGATCCATATATTCTGAAGAAAGCAAGATTTAGCTGGAAGCCGATAGTTGTTCTTAATCCGTTGATATCAGTTTGATTGATATTTACGGGATTGGTATAGTTTGTATATATTTTTTGACCTAGTGGAGTTACACCGGTAACGATGGGGTAATTCCCCTTTACTCCGACATCTGTTTTAGCGGTATTGTAACCTAAACTTAAGAATGGAGTGAACACCAAAAATCTTTTTGAGATGATTGCCTCTGTATTGATTCCTGAAAATTTTGCTTCAATACGCTGGTTTGAAAAATCTTGCACCTGGCTAGGAGCTGCAGATAGGGAGCCAGATGGAACAGGAA
Organism: Daejeonella sp.; assembly: GCF_044348475.1. Classification (GTDB taxonomy): domain Bacteria; phylum Bacteroidota; class Bacteroidia; order Sphingobacteriales; family Sphingobacteriaceae; genus Daejeonella. The sequence continues at coordinate 138,352 of NZ_JBIKSU010000002.1, forward strand.
CATCCAATGGAACTTCAAAGTTGAATTGGGTATAGCCGGCAGCTATAGCAATATCAACCGGGAATATTTTGTCGGCCATGCCGGATATAAGCGGCAGTAATTCAACCTTTAATCCGGCGCCATACATTCCAATTGATCCAATAGTACTTCCGATGTTTGTTTTTGGCATGGCTCTTACAGAAAGCTCTATACCTTGGGAAAGCCCAATTGAACCTTGTAATTGCGGGGCTGGTATCATATTTAGGCCAGTTCCTTTAGGCATGGTGAATGATTCAATGGGTTGATTAGCCCCATCATATACAGTTAATTGTGTATTTAATGTATTTCCCCCAGCAAAGGTAGGAGTAAGGGTTTGAGTTAAATTTGTTGGTCTTACATTATTAGATAATCCAATCTTTGTTACATCAAAAGTTTCATCCATTGGCGGAACAACCGCTCCAGTTAATCCTATGCGTAGATCAAAACGCATTAAATTCTTGGAGTGCGCAGAATTGTTCCATCCGGAGTTTAATCCTACTCCAAATCCTTTAAAAAGAGGTTTTAAATAAGCTTGAGCTAATTTTGCTGCATCTGCAGGACCTGATTTTATTAAGCCTGACACATCACTTTGTGAAAATGCTGAATCTGAAATAAAAATAATCAGAATGGCAATAAAGATTTTAAAAAACTGGTTTTTTCTCATTCAATTTTTAGTTAGAGGTCAATTACAGTAAGACCTGGTTTTACTACTATTTTTAATGATCTTGCAGGTTTAAAGTATATCTCTTGAATATTAACAATAAAGGTAAATTCTTTTAATCAATCGCCATGATAAATAGATGATTTATGTAGATCATGTAAATCTCAATGGTTCAATTATTCTTTATTCTTATTAATCCTTACAAAGGTTTAATTTTGTAGTATGACAGATGAGAATCAGGATTTAGAGGAACAGGATCTTTATGAACACCTGCGTATTGTAGTGGATAAGGGCCAATCATTATTAAGGCTCGATAAATTTTTGATTATCCGAACAGAGAATACCTCGCGCAATCGTATCCAGAATGCAATAGATGCCGGTAACGTTTTAGTTAACGATAAGGTGGTAAAGGCTAGCTATAAAGTTAAACCTCTGGATATAATTTCAATGGTTTTGCCTCATCCTCCGCGTGATACAGAAGTGTATCCAGAAGATATTGCCATTGATATTATCTATGAAGATGATGATGTGATCATGGTCAATAAGGCACCTGGAATGGTTGTGCATCCCGGTTTTAATAATTATACAGGAACCTTGGTTAATGCATTAGTTTTTCATTCGCAGCAATTGCCTCAAATGCCAGGAAATGATGGTAGACCAGGATTGGTTCATCGAATTGATAAAGATACCTCAGGATTATTACTAGTCAGTAAGAATGAATGGGCGATTACATTTCTAGCCAAGCAATTCTTTGATCATTCAATCACAAGAAAGTATATAGCGCTGGTTTGGGGCGATCTTGCGGATGATGGTACTGTTACTGGTTATATTGGTAGGAGTGTTAAAGATCGTAAGGTTATGGCTGTTTATGATGATGAAACTAAAGGTAAGTGGTCTGTCACTCATTATAAGGTTTTGGAACGATTCAATTACGTTACCTTAATTGAATGTCAGCTTGAAACAGGCCGTACACATCAGATCAGAGCACATATGAAGCATATCGGTCATCCATTATTCAATGATAGCACTTATGGTGGCGATAAGATTTTAAAGGGTACCGTATTCAATAAGTATCGGCAGTTTGTTGAGAACTGTTTTGAAATCTTGCCAAGGCAGGCCTTGCATGCTAAATCTTTAGGGTTTATACACCCAACAACACGAAAGTTTATCCATTTTGAAACGGAACTTCCGGAAGATATATCTTCAGTAATAGAGAAATGGCGTAATTATATAAAAGAATAAGAATGGTTAAGCAGTTCATTAATTTTAATGGAAGTATTATTTCATCTGATCATCAGATATTTACTGTCAGTAACCGTGGTTTTAGGTATGGCGATGGGCTTTTTGAATCGATGAGGTATATGAATGGTCAATTGAAATTTCCAGATCTTCATATTGACAGGGTACTAAAGGGAATGAAAATTCTTAAATTAGAGAATAGCTTTCATTTAGATTCATGGTTTTTACGAGAAAAAGTTGAAGAGCTTGCCCGAAGAAATAAAATTGGACCTGATGCAAGATTCAGACTAACTGTATTTCGTGATTCAGGTGGTTTATATAGTCCGGAGTCAAATAAAATGGCCTACGTACTGGAGTGCCAAAGTATGGATGAAAGTCAGTATACATTCAACAATAAAGGTCTTATTATAGACGTATATGATGAATTGACGAAATCGGTTAATATACTTTCTAATCTTAAAACTTGTAATTCTCTGATCTATGTTCTTGCTGGTATTTTTAAAAACCAGTATAAATTGGATGAAGTAATGATCTTAAATCAACATGGATTCTTATGTGAGTCAATCAGTAGTAATGTATTTGTGGTATATGACAAAAAGTTATATACTCCATCTTTAAATGAAGGTTGTATAGGGGGTGTGATGAGACAGGTAGTTATGCGTTTAGCAATAGAAAATGGGATAGAGCTAATTGAAGCACAAGTAAATCCGGATATTTTAAATGAAGCGGATGAGGTATTTATTACCAATGCAGCAAAAGGTATTCAGTGGGTGATGGGATATAATAGCAAACGATATTTTAATGAAATGTCAAAATTTCTGAGTGAAAAATTGAATCTGCTTTAAATATTCTACTATAAGCGTATACCTCTTAAAAATTCATCGGTTTTCATTTTCTTTTTACCTTCCAATTGCAGTTCTTGAATAGAAATAAAGCCATCGGCACAGGCAAATTGAAGAGTTGCTTTATGATCGGTTTGAAAACTTCCCGGTTCTAATGCATGGTTTGAATAGTTTACCTCGGCTTGAAAGATCTTCAATGTTTTTCCTTGGAAAAGACAAAAGGCAGCAGGATAGGGGCTGAGCCCCCTAATATGGTTATATATGGTCATAGCCGGTTGATTCCAGTTGATCTGGCAATCTTCCCTGAAAATTTTAGGAGCTGATTTTAAAGACTCTCCTATTTTAATATCCTGTGGAATTTCTTTATAATCACTTAATTCAATTGCTTTTACTGTTTTTACAAGGAGTTTTGCACCAATAATCATTAATTTATCATGCAGATCAGCAGCTGTATCCTTTTCCTCGATATTTACCTTCTCCGAAAATAAAATATCGCCAGTATCAATCTCTTGCTTCAGGAAAAATGTACTTACGCCGCTTTCTTTTTCACCATTGATGATAGCCCAGTTTATGGGGGCAGCACCTCTATATTGCGGGAGAAGAGATCCATGAAGATTTATAGTGCCCTTTGCAGGCATATTCCATACAATTTCTGGTAACATTCTGAAGGCAACCACTACCTGAAGGTCTGCATGTAATGATCGTAATTCTTGGATGAATTCAGGATCCTTTAATTTTACAGGCTGGAGTATTTTTAGTCCCTTTTCAACTGCAAATTGCTTTACTGCAGACTCATTAATCTTTTGACCCCTGCCTGCTGGTTTATCTGGAGCTGTTATGACTCCAACTAGGTCAAAGCCTGCGTCCAATAGCGCATTCAGAGATGCTACAGCAAAATCGGGGGTACCCATGAATACTATTTTCATATTGAGATGTGAGGTATGAGATATGAGATGTGAGATGTGAGATTTGAGATTTGAGATTTGAGATGTGAGATTTGAGATATGAGATTTGAGATATGATTATTCCCTGCCTCATACTTCCGGCTTCCGACCTCAGACCTCCTACCTCTTACTTCCTACCTCTTACTTCCTGCCTCCTACCTCATACTTCTTACTCCCTTTCCTATTAATACAGTAAATACTTTTTCCTCATTAACTTATATTTTGATAAGCCAGGTTCCCAGCTTTGGCGGATCTCTTGTTCTGATTTTCCGGCAATGATTTGCTGTTTCAGGTCATATGTGCCTGCAAGTTTGTCGAAATTGCCCATTTGATTACTCTGCTTAAAGTCAAAGAATTTATCTTTATATGGGTATGCATTATACAATTCGATTAACCAGCTCAAATTAATTTTACCTTCTTTTCGGATCTTATTGATGTTGTATTGGCGTAGATCTATTCCATAGCATTCTTTATTCATATGTAAGGGAGTTTCGCTCATGCCTTTAATACCTTTAGGAACAAACGAAAATTTATACTTCCCTTTTAGGTCAGGATTTCCCAGAATTGTGAATGGAAAATAGGTACCGCGGCCTTGGCTGATAATAGTTCCTTCAAATAAACAAAGGGATGGATACAATAAAATAGACTGTGCAGTATTCAAATTAGGTGATGGCTTAACCGGTAATATATAAGGCATAGTATGATTATAATTGGCATTCTTGATCACCTTAATTTTGCACTTTACCTTATTTGCAAGCCACTCTTCGCCATTTAACATCTGAGCATATTCAGCAATTGTAAGCCCATGTGTAATAGGAATAGGGTTTATTCCAATCCCTGACTTCAATTTCGGATCCAGGATGGGTCCATCAACATAAAAACCATTAGGGTTTGGACGATCCAGGATAAGTAACTCTTTATTATTGTCTGCACAAGCTTCCATGACATGTTGAAGTGTGTTTATATAGGTATAAAACCTAACCCCAACATCTTGGATGTCATAAATCATCAGATCTATATCTGCAAGATCTTCTTTGGTTGGTTTATTATGTTTGCCATATAATGATATTGCCGGTATGCCTGTTTTTGCATCAAAGCTATCATCAACGTGAATTCCTGCACTTGCATCGCCGCGAAAACCATGTTCAGGGCCAAATATTTTAACTATTTTAACACCTAGAGCTAATAAACTATCTACAACTGTAGTACTTCCAATAACAGAAGTTGGATTAACAACCATTCCTATCCGTTTTCCTTTCAGATAAGGAAGATAAAGTTCTGTTTGTTCTGCTCCGGTACGTAGTTTGCCACGAACTTTGTCAATGCTTTCAATTTTAATATTTCTAGGATCAGGAACCGGATTTCTGCCTGTTTGTATCTGCTGTGCTGATAATTTGAAGGCAATTAATGTAACTACGGCTATAAATAAATATCTAAAACGGAACATGATAGTGTTGGATTAAATCAAGTAAAAATGAACCTTTATGGCTAATTGTTTCTGAAACGAAATTAAAAAAAATGCATCTTTGCTAAGGTACAAAAAAAACCATTTCAGGATTGAATTTACCTTTTTTCATCGCAAAGCGCATTACGTTTAACTCTAAACGTACTTTTTCAAAGCTAATTGTGCGTATCGCAATTCTTGGAATTATGCTTGGCCTTGCCGTAATGATTTTGGCCGTAGCTATCGTCAAAGGCTTTAAATCTGAAATTAGAGAAAAAGTTAGGGGTTTTTCTGGAGATATTCAGATTGCTAAACTTGACCTGAATACCTCTTACGAAAACACTCCATTTAGTATTTCAGATTCTGAGTTCAAAAAAATTAGAACAATATCAGGGATTTCATTTATACAGCCATTTGCTACAAAGCCAGGCATTATCAATGCGGGTGATGAAGCCGAAGGGGTTGTATTTAAAGGGCTTGATCAATCGTATAACTGGGAATATTTTAAAAAGATACTTGTTGCAGGCAATGTGATTGATTTTTCAGATTCTGTTAAATCACGGTCCCAGATATTGATCTCTAAATATACTGCCGATAGGCTAAATTTGAAAGTAGGGGATGACTTCCTGATGTATTTTATTGAAAATTCGCTGAAAAAAAGAAAATTTGAAATTGCAGGCATCTATGAACTTGGCGTTGAAGAGGTTGATAAAATCTTTGTGATTGGGGATCTGGAATTGATCAGAAGTCTTAACAATTGGCAACCTTCACAGGTTGGTGGTTATGAGTTAGGAGTTAAGGATTTTAAAGATTTGGATATTGTTGAGAATAAGGTGTATGAAGACCTTGGGCTTGAGCTCAAATCCTATACGGTAAAGGAATATTATCCTACAATTTTTGAGTGGTTGTCTTTATTAGATGTGAATACTCAAGTAATCCTGGTCCTGATGATGCTAGTAGCGGTTATTAATATGATATCTGCTTTATTGATTATGATCCTAGAACGTACCAATATGATTGGTATATTAAAAGCATTAGGAAGTTCTAATTGGAATATCCGTAAAATATTTCTGTACAACGCCACCTACCTGATCGGAATTGGCTTGTTCAGTGGAAATGTACTGGGTGTCGGATTAGGTCTTTTCCAATATTATACCCACTTTTTCACCTTGGATCAGTCTTCTTACTATATGAGTTTTGTTCCGGTGCAACTAGAAATTAAGGACATTCTTTTACTGAATGCAGGCACCTTGCTTATTAGTTTAATGGTACTTCTTATTCCTTCATTGCTGGTTGCCAGAATTTTACCACTTAAGGCAATTCGATTTAAATAATTTTAGATCTTATTAATCGAAAACAGAAATTTTACTGTTGAATTATTTATAGAAAATTTTTAATTGTTTTTTGCCTCATTCCAGAAAATATCCATTTCTGTTAAAGTCATATCCTTTAGGTTTTTACCTAACTCCTTAGCCTTACTTTCAAGGTATTGAAACCGTTTGATGAATTTTTTATTGGTCTTTTCAAGTGCATCTTCCGGATTTATATCAATGAACCGGGCGTAGTTTATCAAAGAAAAGAGCAAATCTCCAAATTCAGCCTCGGCCTTCTCCTTGTCAATTGCCGTGTTTTCAACCGTGTTAAACTCATCCCTGAATTCTCTTAATTCTTCCTCAACTTTATCCCATACTTGCGATTTTTCTTCCCAATCAAAACCTACTCCACGGGCTTTTTCCTGAATTCTTGATGCCTTGATCAACGCTGGTAATGAAAGGGGAACACCTTCCAATACGGATTGGTTACCCTCTTTTAATTTAAGCTGCTCCCAATTTCGTTTTACATCTAGCTCATTTTCTACTATCACATCACTATATATATGCGGATGACGATGAATGAGCTTTTCACAAATCCCGTTAAGTACATCCACTATATTAAAATCTTCGGTTTCTGATGCAATACGGCTATAAAAAACAAGATGGAGCATAATATCTCCTAGTTCTTTTTTTATCTCGTCTTTATTTCCTTCAAGAATTGAATCAGAAAGTTCATAGGTTTCTTCGATGGTTAGATGCCTGAGCGTTTCCATGGTCTGCTTTTTATCCCATGGGCATTGCTCCCTAAGCGTATTCATAATCGTTAAAAGGCGTTCGAATGCTGATGCAGGATTGCTTCCTACAGGCGGAATAGTATTTGGAGCTGGCATGATATGGAAATATTTCAGGTAAAAATAGGGTTTTTGTTTTTTACAATTTGACGGCTCTAAGCATTTCCCGCTTTCCTGCAGCTCCTGGGGCTTTTTCAATTGAGAAACCGAGGCTCTTCATGGTTCTTTTTAGTTCTCCTGTGATTGCATAGCTTACAAATACTCCACCCGGTTTTACAAATTTGCTTATTTGATTTAGCGATTCCGAATTCCACATTTCTGGTTGGTGAACTGCAGCAAAGGCATCGAAGTAAATCACATCAAATAGTTGTTGGGATTTGAAATTAAGTAATTTTTCAGGGGCAATTTCGAGCAAACAAGCATCGTTTATTTGGGTCATGCCATTCAGTGCGGCTGAATAATTAATGAGGAATGAGTCCCATAATTTTTCTGATATATATTCATTATATCCTGTATTAGCGATCATACTCTGCTTGAGTGGAAAAGCTTCTATTCCGGTATAATTTAATTGAATCTGGTTTTTTATACAATAATTGGCTGTAACTAAAAAATTTAAGCCCGTTCCGAAACCAACTTCCAGGATGGATGCTTTTTTTTCTGCATTTCGTTCCAGGTAATAATTGAGCCCTGAATTTAAAAACACATGTTCACTTTCCTGTAATGCTCCGTGTCGGGAATGATAATTCTCACCTACTTGTTCATTGAAAATAGTTTTTGAACCGTCTGAGGTCATTACAAAGCTTAAGTGATCCATATAAAGTGTACTAGTGTTAATTAACTTTTGTTCCTCGGCTTAGCCATCGGCTCCAGGATTCAGAATAGGTATGGATTTCAGAGGTTTGAACGCCATTTTTTTTGTAAACAGGCTTACCCTGGTTTACCCATTCAAACAGGCTGCCGTATAGATTATACACGTTTTTATATCCGGCTTCTAATAGTTTTTTACCAATTTTTTCGCTCCTCATTCCAACAGAGCAATACAATGCAATTGTGGCACTCATTGGAATATCATATACTGATCGCATATCAAACCAGAAATATCCAACATGGCGTGCGTTTTTTATGTGGCTAACATTGAATTCTTCTTCTTCACGAGTATCCAAAATGTAAACTTCTTTTTTGTTTAACTTAATCAGATCTTCTACAGATATCAGTGGAACGCGGTGTTCATACAAGCTATCCAGCATTAATTTAAATTCTTGGTTTTTTATCTGTGCTTGAAGTTCGAAAACCGAAAAGCATAAAATGATCAGGAAGTACTTATACATTTTCTTTTTGTATTATCATTTCATGGATTAATCAGACACTACAAATTAAACTTAAATTTCATCGGTTTCTTTGAAATAATAAAAACTTATTTGTGCAAATTAATGTAAAAAGCCCTTTGCTTAACCTAAACAAAGGGCTTTTATAAACTATTTTAATGATTTTACCAGATTCTGATTCGGTCTTCAGGTTTTTTATAGAGTTTATTTCCTGGTTTAATATCGAAGGCATTATACCATGCATCCATATTAACAGGTGCACCAATGGTGCGATATGGTCCTGGAGAATGGGTGTCAGTTACGATCAACTGTGCCGCAGATTCATTCAGTATATTGCCTTTCCAAACCTGTGCCCATGAAAGGAAAAATCGCTGATCAGGAGTAAATCCATCAATTTTTCCAGTACTTTGACCTTGCTTAGTCATTTTAAAGGCTTCATATGCGGCATTTAATCCGCCAAGATCGCCAATGTTTTCACCTAGTGTAAGTTTTCCGTTTACATGAATAGTATCCAAGACTGTATATGCATCAAATTGTTCTTGTAATGCTGTAGCTTTTACTTTAAAACGTGCACGGTCTTCATCAGTCCACCAGTTACGTAATGTACCGTCTTTATCGTATTGACTTCCAGAATCATCAAATCCATGTGATATTTCATGGCCGATCACAGCTCCAATTCCACCGTAGTTCACTGCATCGTCGGCATTCGGGTCAAAGAATGGGAATTGAAGAATTCCAGCTGGGAATACAATTTCATTGTTAACGGGATTGTAATAGGCATTTACTGTTGGAGGAGTCATACCCCAGCGGCTTTTATCTACCGGTTTTCCAAGTTGCTTAACCATTTCGGTATATCCCCATTCACTTGCATTTCTGAGATTTTGAAAGAATGATCCCCTTTTGATCTCAAGGCCTTCGTATTCTTTCCATTTATCAGGGTATGCAATTTTTGGAGTAAATGCATATAATTTATCCAATGCTTTTTGTTTGGTTACATCGGTCATCCAATCCAGATTTTTGATCCGTATTTCATAAGCTTTTACCAGGTTGCTCACCAATTCTTGCATTCTTGCTTTTGCCTCAGGTTTAAAATGTTTTTTAACATAGATCTGACCAAGAAGATCTCCTACAGTGCCATCAGTTAATGATGACATACGCTGCCAGCGCGGTGTTTGAATCTTTTGACCGGTAAGAATTTGAGTAAAAGCAAAATTTGCATTCACGAACTCAGAACTTAGATAAGGTGCTGAAGTTTTGAGTACATTCCATTTTAAATAAGTTTTAAGATCGTTTACAGGTGTTGTACTAAGTAATCCATTTAATGCAGTGAAGAATTTAGGAGAGTTTACTAAAACCGTATCCTGTCCACTTACTTTCATTAATGACATTAAGCTTTGCCAGTTCAAATTTGAAGTGGTTTTGCTGAATTCAGTTACTGAGAACTTATTATAGGTTTTATAAGGATCACGCATTTCAACCCTGCTCATTTGTGCTGATGCAAGTGTCTTTTCTAGGTTAAAAATTGTTTCAGCTGCTTTTTCAGCTTCTGCAGGGGATGATCCTGAAAGGCTGAACAAACTGGCTATATAATTTTTATAAGATTTTTGAATGATCAGACTCCTTGCGTCACTCTTTAGGTAATAATCACGGTCTGGAAGAGTTGTACCACCCTGACTTAACTGAGGAACAATATTTTTTACGTATTTTCTATCTTGTCCGACACTAAACCCGAAAAATGGAGAACCGCCACCATAGGTACGCATGCTTGCAGCATGATTAATTATCCCATTCAGATCAGAAATTTGATTGAGTTTCTCAAGATCTGGTTTGATAGGAGAATAACCTAATTTTTCAATAGTTAAACTATCCATGCCAGCCATATAGAAATCGCCTACTCGTTTTTCAACTGATCCGGCTACTGCTTTTTTGTTATCTGCCGATTCGGCCAGAATTGTTTTTACAGCAGTAATATTAAAGTCACGCAGCAGATTAAAACTGCCCCATCTAGTTTCTTTTGGAGGAACAGGATTATTCTTGATCCAAGTGCCGCTTGCAAAATTATAAAAATCATCGCCTGGATTTTTAGTAAGATCCATACTCGATTTGTCAATGAATACAGGCTTTTTGACAGGTTTTGAGTCATGCTGGGCATATGCCTGCATATTAAATAGGCATAGTCCTGCTAAAAAAAATAGTTTAATGGAATTCATGGTTCAATAATTATTGGTTAATAATAAAAATAAAAATAAGGCTTAATAACGAAAAGAAAAGAATAGAATTTTGCCAAATTACTTATTGAACCATGAAATCAGGCACCTTAATCTTAAAAACGCAAAAATTTAGAAAAATGAGAGGTTCTAATTCAAATTTTATGATCTAGTAATACGAATCGTTCCATAGTAAAATTAGCGTTAGACAAAAAATATAATATCATGGAAAGCAAAAATGCAATAAAACCAAAAATGTGAAAATACAGATAGACTCTATTCAAAAAATACCTCTCAAAAATGTACTTTTACACTTATAAATTTCCTTTTGGCAAATGAGCATTCCTAAAACATATAATCCGAGAGAAACAGAGGATAAGTGGTATTCATACTGGTTGGATAAAAAGTTCTTCCGTTCGGTTCCTGATGAGCGTGAACCTTATACTATTGTAATACCTCCACCGAATGTTACTGGAGTCTTGCATATGGGTCATATGTTGAATAATACTATTCAGGATGTATTGATTCGCAGGGCGCGTATGCAAGGAAAAAATGCCTGTTGGATACCGGGTACAGACCATGCATCGATTGCTACAGAGGCTAAAGTAGTAGCGATGCTGAAGGAAAAGGGAATTGAGAAAAAGGATGTAAGCCGAGAAGAATTTTTGAAGTTCGCCTATGAATGGAAAGACAAATATGGTGGCATTATTCTGAAGCAATTAGAGAAACTTGGTGCTTCTTGTGACTGGGACAGAACACGTTTCACCATGGAGGAAGATTTATCAGAAGCTGTTATCGATACGTTTATTCATTTATATAAAAAAGGATGGATTTACCGTGGTATTCGGATGGTGAACTGGGATCCTAAAGGTAAAACTGCAGTTTCTGATGAAGAGGTTATCCGTAAAGAAGTTAATCAGAAATTATACTACATCCGCTACGAAGTAAAACATCAGGCCACAGATTCTAAATCATATTTGACCATTGCAACCACCCGGCCTGAAACGATCATGGCCGATACAGCAATTTGTATCAATCCTAACGATACCAGATTTAATCATCTGAAAGGGAAATCTGTATTTATACCTTTAATAAACAGAGAAATACCTGTAATTGAGGATGAATATGTAGATATGGAATTTGGTACTGGTTGTCTAAAAGTTACACCAGCCCATGATTTGAATGATTATGAACTTGGGGTAAAACATAAGCTACAAGTCATTGATATTTTAAATGATGATGGTACCTTAAATGAGAATGCTCAGATTTTGGTAGGAGAGGATCGTTTTACTGCCCGTAAGATGATCAGTAAAATGCTTGAAGAGGCTGGTAGTTTGGAAAAAGTGGAGGATTATAAATCACAGATTGGTTTTTCTGAGCGAACAGATGCTGCCATTGAGCCAAAGCTTTCTATGCAGTGGTTTTGTAAAATGTCAGAAATGTCTGAACCAGCCTTGAATTATGTATTGAATGGAGAGGTAAAGCTGATCCCTGAAAAGTTCATCAATACCTATAAACATTGGATGGAGAATGTCAAAGATTGGTGTATTAGTAGGCAGTTATGGTGGGGCCAAAGGATACCGGCTTGGTACAATTTAAAAGGAGAGTGGGTTGTAGCCAGAACAAGAGAGGAAGCTGTTTTAGAGTTTAATAATCAGTTTCCTGAATCTGATTCACATGATATCAGGCAAGACGATGATGTTGTTGATACTTGGTTTTCATCCTGGCTTTGGCCAATTTCTGTTTTTGATGGTTTTAAAGACCCTGATAATGCAGATATCAATTATTATTATCCAACCAATGACCTAGTTACCGCTCCTGAAATACTTTTCTTTTGGGTGGCAAGAATGATCATGGCTGGCCATGAATTTAGAGGAAAGGCACCTTTTAAAAACGTTTATCTCACAGGTATTGTGCGCGATAAACAAGGTAGAAAAATGTCAAAGTCACTGGGTAATTCACCTGATCCAATAGATCTGATTGAAAGATATGGTGCTGATGGAGTGCGGGTGGGGATGCTTTTATGCTCTCCTGCAGGAAATGACTTGATGTTTGATGAAAGCTATTGTGAACAGGGTCGTAATTTTGCCAATAAGGTATGGAATGCCTTTAGGCTTGTGAAAGGCTGGGAAGTAGATGAAAGCCTGCCAAACACGAATCAGCAGGCTATTAACTGGTTCGATTCTGCATTTAATCAGGCTATTCTTGAGATTGAAGAAAATTACAGACAATACCGGCTTTCAGATTCATTAATGGGAATCTATAAATTGGTTTGGGATGATTTCTGTGCCTGGTACCTTGAAATGATCAAGCCAGTTTATCAGCAGCCGATTGATTCAAAAACCTATCATGTTACCATAGAATATTTTGAGCGGATATTGAAATTGCTTCATCCTTTTATGCCTTTTTTAACAGAAGAATTGTGGCATGATGACCTTTTTGTTGAACGCCAAGAACTAGATTGCTGTATTGTTGCTCCTTATCCTGTTGCAGGAAAGGTAAATACCACGCTTTTAAATGACATAGATCTTGTTAAACTAGTGGTTTCTGAAATCAGAAATATTAGAAATGCAAAGCAAATATCTCCTAAAGAAGCCTTGCCATTAAGCATAAGAGTTAATTCTTCTATTAAGTATGATGATTATTTGTCTATAATATTCAAACTTGCCAATATCAGTTCCTCTCAATTTGTAAAGGAACCCGTTTCTGGTGCAAGTGCTTTCATGGCAGGTAAAGATGAATTCTTTATTTCTCTAGAAAATAACATTGATGTAGATTCAGAAAGAGATCGGCTTGGAAAGGAAATTGATTATCAGAATGGCTTTCTTAGATCAGTTGAGGCTAAATTATCGAATGAACGATTTATTCAAAATGCTAAAGAAGAAGTTGTTGAAAATGAGCGACGCAAAAAAGAAGATGCTCTTTCAAAACTGAAAATCCTGGAGGCTGCACTTAAGTCACTTTCTGATCTTTAATCTAATCAAACACAGGTTTTTAAAATCTGCGTTTGATTATCTAAAAATACGATTAATTGTAGTTAGCAACACCCTCCGCCCGGCGTACATGTTGAGGCAATATCAGCTGGCTTTTGAGCAAAAACACTGATGCTTAAAATGCCTGTTTGGCTAGATTTAAACGTTAAAATTTCATCTTTATTCAAATATTTTAGCAGAATATCATCTGGTATAATGATCGCTTTTTCTTTTTGAATCTGAAGATTTTTGAAGCCATTGATCTGGATCAATTCAAGATAGGTGTCTTTCTGAATAGCTCCAGAAACGCAACCTGCGTACATTTCAGCAGCATTTTTGATTTTTTGTGGCAGGTCTCCTGTTAATACCACATCCGAAATACTGAAGTGTCCACCAGGTTTTAAAACCCTGAAAATTTCTTTGAATACATTATTCTTGTTTGGTACAAGGTTTAATACACAATTACTGACCACCACGTCAGCACTATTAGTAGTAATAGGAATATGTTCAATATCTCCATGACGGAATTCTACATTATTGTATCCAAGGTTCTCTGCATTTGTTCTAGCCTTAGCAATCATTGCTTCAGTAAAATCAATACCAATCACTTTTCCGCTTTCGCCTGTTTCTGCGCGGGCTACAAAGCAGTCGTTTCCAGCTCCTGAACCAAGGTCTATTACTACATCGCCTTTCTTAATCATCGCAAACTGGGTAGGTAAACCACAACCCAATCCAAGATCTGCATCTGCATTGTAACCTTCCAAATGGCTATAATTATCTGTCATGATGTTGTAAACCTCTGTGCTGCATCCACCAGAACCACAGCATGAGCTTTCATTGGTTTGCTTATCCTGTAAGGCAATTTCACTATATTTTTGTCTTACCAGTTCTTTGATTTCAGCTTCAGTTTTCATAGGTGATGTGTTTATTAATTGTAATATTACGATGTTACTATTCAAAAAATTTTAACAACAGTTTATTGCCGGCTTGAATGATGAAAAGAAACCGCTGGTTTCTTTTTCGAGCATTTCCCAGGTTGTAGGGTTAATGCAATAACATACACTTACTCCATCTATTGTGCCCTGAATTAAACCTGCATTTTTTAGTTCTTTAAGATGCTGTGATATGGTTGCTTGAGCTAGGCCGAGTTCATCAACTAGATCGCCGCATATACAGGTGTTACTCTTCATTAATTCTTGTAATATGGCAATACGTGCCGGATGAGCTAGGGCCTTTAGTAATTGAGCCAATTGATTTTGCTCAGTCGAGAATATTTCAGATTTAGTTAGGCCCATAATTAATTGCAATATTACGATTAATTCTTTAAATTAACAACTAATAACTTTAAGTATTTATCGGTCTAAGCCATGTTTTTTTTATCGTATTAAATTTGACTTGCATTAATGGTATAACTCAATATTGTTTTACAAAGTTCATCGGGAACGAAAGGTTTTACTACAATTCCATTGATTCCATTTTTTTTAATATTTTCTTCTACTTCATTTTGAATACAAGCTGAAATTGCAATAATCGGTATGGTAATGTTTAGTTCTCTCATCTTTCTGCTTGACTCATAACCATCCATAACTGGCATATTAAGATCCATAAGAACAACACTATGACGTAGTGGATCAACCATTTCTAATGCTTCTAAGCCATTACATGCAATATCTACGATAGCTCCCAAATTTTCTAGCGTTTTTTTTGCTACTAAAATATTCATTGCATTATCTTCAACAACTAAGATTTTGTGACCAGCTAACTGCCTATTGTTTTCAAGAGTGCTAGTTGAATTAGAAACCGTTGAATTAGAATCCTGTAAACACTTTTCAAAAGTTTGTATAAAATAAAAATCGGAACCTTCGCCAAGTACACTTTCTAACTTAATGGAGATATTTTGTAATTCTAGAATTTTTTTACTGATGGTAAGACCTAAGCCTGTACCATCAAAGATTCTAGATGAGCTTGAATCTGCCTGTGTAAATAGTTCAAAAATTATTTTTTGCTTTTCTTCTGATATTCCTATTCCAGTATCCTTGATTCTGAATTCAATAGTAATTGTTTTTTCAGACTGTTCAAGTACAGTTAAACTAAGCGCTACAGATCCTTGATTCGTGAATTTAATACCATTGTTTATCAAGTTACTTAATACCTGTGTAATTCTTGTCACATCGCCTAAAACCTTGTTTTTAATAGTTTTATCGATATTTAGCTTTAGGTCAATGCCTTTATCAACTGCAAACTTGTTTAGTTCTTTAATTATTTTTTCTGATTCCAACTGAATGTCAATTTCGCTATGCTCAAAATTAAATTGTCCTGCTTCAATTATATTATTTTCTAATATATCATTGACTTTATGCAATAATTTATTTGCTGATAATTGCATTACATTGAGTTCTTCTATTTGGTCTTGCCTTGGATTTTCTTCTAGCAATAAATGACTCAATCCAATGATAGAATTTAATGGTGTCCTGATTTCATGACTTATTGTATTTAGAAATTCGCTTTTTATTCTTAAACCCTGTTCTGCTTCAAGTCTGGCTATTTTTAAAGCATATGCTATCTTATTTGACAGAATTAGTGATTGAAAAAAGAAAAATAAAATGATAAGAATGTAGAAAGTAGATGAGATAGGCAGTTTTAGATACCAAAGATAAACCTGTGACATAAAAAAGATTGAAATTACACTAATTGAACTAAGAAGTGCAAAAAAGGACCCAGCCCTTTTATTTTTAAATGCTTTAAAATAAACTACCGGGATATAGAGCGTAAGAACCAATACAACAAAAGCGAATGGATAAAGTAATTGGGTGAAGTAAAAAGGATCAAGAAATAAAACGATAGGAGTTAATACAAAGCATAGTGAAGATATTGTTAGAATAAGAAATTTATTAATGTCTTCCTTGAACAAAAAACGGGTATACAGCGAAAAGATTCCAATTGACAGGAATAATGTTAAATACTCTAATCTTAAGGTAAGATGCCAATCTATTCCAGGTAATAGGGTGTGAAGTATGTAATCTTCTACACCAATGATTCGGTAGATAACTACAAAACAAAACAAGGAAAAAAGCAACGTTGCAATTTCTTTCTTCACTAAAATATATATACCAAGAAAAAACAGACCGCCCATGAAAAGACAACCTGTTACAAATAAATTAATAGCTATTTTATTTGTTTTGTATTGAATAATGGAATGATGAGTGCCAATATATAGAGGCCTATTAATACCACCATTACTATGCGTGTAATTAGAAATATGAAGAACTATATTTAAGGTATCAACTCCTGTTTTTAAATCAATGTTTTTATACTCCGAATAGGGTACAAAATCTTTTTTACTGGTACTAACTTTCCCATTTTCTGCAACCTGTTCTCCATTAATAAAGAGTCGGTAAGAAGAAAACATAGATGGAATGGCAATACTTAAAGCTTGTTTAGTTTTTGGAAGAAGAACAGAAAGTTTATAACTAGCATATCCAAAAGCAGAAAGTTTTTTAATACCCTGCTTTTCAGTATTCCAAACCATTGGAAAATTAACAATTCTTCGATTCTTTAAATTTTCTTTTCCGGGACTTAATAGTTGATTCCAATAAAAAAACCATTCACCATTTAGTGTGATTTTTTGATTTAAGGAAGTATTACGTAGATCAAGAATTCCATTTTTAGCATTTGGAATAATGATTTTTTTGCTTTGAGATCCAAAACTGTCAAAATTGATAATCAGAAATAAAATAATAAGATATTTAACTGATTTCATTGATTATGTATTCTACATGGCAAAAAATTAGAATTAATAGTTGATTACGTATTTTTAAAAAAAAATGACGCAAAATAATATCAAAAAAACTAATTTAAATGTACGGGATAATTCAGATTGGAATAATCAAAATAAAGTTGATTTTAATCAACCTGCTTTTCTTAATTTTATAATTCCTACTAAATGCATGGTTTTCATTATAGGATAAACTGGGTCAAATTCAAACCATTTTTTCCCAAAATTGGCACTATTGGGATATTTATGGTGGTTGTTTTGGAATAATTCTCCAAGCATTAGTAAATCAAATGGAGTTGTGTTTTTTGATTTATCATTATTGTCAAAATTAGAATAGCCGTATTTATGACCACACCAATTTACAATAGCACCATGAAGTGGCCCCATCAGATAATGAATTGGGAGTAAAAGATAAAGCCATTCTGAGCCTGCAGGAACAAAAGCAATATAAAACCAAGTATATGCCGCTCCAAAAAGCAGTCTAGATACTATAGATGATCCAATTCTGTCAATCAAAGGCCATTCTGGATAATTGCCCAAAAAGCGAGCTTCCGGATCTTTTGTGCGATTTAGATGGTCTCTGAAAGTCAAGATTGTAGATTTCATTAACTGAAAAATATCTGTAAAGAAATGGGGTGAATGTGGGTCTTTTTCGGTGTCACTATAAGCATGGTGTTCACGATGCATCAGTGCATACGCACGCGGGTTTAAGAACGATGCGCCTTCAAAGATATAAGCCATTAGGTAAATTATCCGTTCCCATGTTTTACTCATGGTAAACATCCTGTGGGAAGCATATCGGTGCTGAAAAAAGGTTTGAAAAAACAGAGATAGGAACCAATGGGCAACAAAAAAGATTAAAATAGCCATATAATTTTCAAATGGTTAAACACTAGTAATGGCCATCTTTTACAATGAATTTAGAACGAGTGAAATTTTGTTATAATCCTGCTTAAATCAATTTAAGCAAACTTTATCATAAATATAGTTTATTCAATTGAATTTGAAGAATTCCTTTTGATCAAGAGCTGAAATTTAATTCAAATTTTCAGGCATACTGGGGTAACTCTTCAACAAAACGATAACTTTCTTTTTTGAAGTCAATTTCACAGCAAAAATGCTGTAAGCCATTGCTTACAAGGAGCCATTGCACACGGTGTATGAAATTATATCTTGCAATCTGATCAAAAGTGTCTTGACTGATTTTTACAGAGGGTGCCTTGCATTCAACCAGTACTATTTTATTGCCCGAGTTATTATAAATCAGAATGTCTGACCGTTTCTGTAGACTATTTAATTTTAAGCCTCCCTCTAGCTTTATGAGTGAACGCGGATAGTTCTTTTCTTGAACAAGAAATTGTACCAAATGCTGCCTGACCCATTCTTCTGGGGTTAGTACCAAGAATTTTTTCCTGATTTCATCAAAAATATAGGTCGTATCTCCTTCTTCTTTGATCCGGATAGGATAGGACGGTAGATTTAAAGGTATGGGTTCAAACATTTCTGTAAATTTCACAAAATCATTCTAATTTGCATAATACCCTTAATTATATTTTAATACCTACATTCTATCCTATAAAGATTTACAATATTTTGTAATTTTGAAGACCAAAATGGATATCAACGACCTTATTAAAGATCTCAAAAACCGGAAGTTTAAACCGGTGTACCTGCTGCATGGCGAGGAGTCTTATTATATAGATAAGGTCAGTAATTTTATTGAAGAAAATGTACTTAATGATGCTGAAAAAGGCTTCAATCAAAGTATTTTTTATGGTAAAGACTCGGATATCATGAGCATTTTAAATGCTGCCAAGCGTTATCCGATGATGAGTGAATATCAGGTTATACTCGTTAAGGAAGCTCAGGAATTGAAGTGGGGAAAAGATGGCGATGACGATAAAAAATTAGCGGATCCTTTATTAAGCTATTTTGAGAATCCTCTTCAAAGTACTATTCTGGTATTTTGTTTTAGAAATGGCAAGTTTGATAAACGTAAAAAGACGTATAAAGCCATAGAGAAAACAGGAATTGTATTTGAATCAGCTACTCTTAATGATAATAAGGTTTCAGCATGGATTGAAAGTTTTGTTCATCAGAAGGGATATAAAATTCAACCCCAGGCCTCGGTACTCATGGCAGAATACTTAGGCAATGATCTCTCCAAAGTTTCTAATGAGCTTGAAAAGCTGATGCTTAACGTAAAAGCCGGCCAAGAGATCAATACAGATGATGTACAAAACAATATTGGGATCAGTAAGGAGTATAATGTATTTGAACTTCAAAACGCAATAGCCCGAAAAGATGCATTTAAAGCCAATCAGATCATTAATTATTTCGCTGAAAATCCAAAGAATAATCCTATTTTCTTATTGCTTGGAAACCTTAATTCCTATTTTGGTAAGATTCTCAAAGTGCATTATGCTACTGATCGATCACCACAGGGGCTTGCACGAGAGCTGGGAGTTTCACCCTATTTTGTAAAGGATTTTGAAAATGCTGCTAGGAGCCATAGCAAGGAAAAAGTATTTCGTATAATCAGCTATCTTCGAGAATGTGATATGAAAAGTAAGGGTGTAGATGCAAGCGCAAATACAGAACAAGGTGAACTGATGAAAGAGCTTTTGTTTAAGATCATCCACTAATGGTCTAGTAAATTTTATATAACCTAAATAGCTCAATACCGATTTTCTTTGTCTTTTTATTACCCTTGGCGGGGGTGTTTTTTGAGCAATTTGAGATGTTGCATTGAAGTTAAATCATCGAAGCTAGGTTCCCGATATGTTTATTTTTTCCCAATCACATGTAAATTAATAAGGCTGGAATGTGGCAAGCCTAATGTATTTCCAGGTTGAATAGCTAGGGTGTTGCGGAGGTAAATGTCTATTATGCCTTTAGCCACCTTTGTTTTAGTTTCTAGAAATTCAGGTTCAACGGCAACAAGGAAATTTTTGAAATGCATTTTTCCATTATGATCAACTACTACCGAAAATGAATACTGAAAATTCTGATAAGCTTTCTCAATATTGATGCGGTATTCAGGATATAGATATTCCTCTGATCGATTTACATGCCCTAAATAGGGGTCAAGAGTGGGTTTAATCTTTTCTACCCTCGTAATTCTGCTCTTGCTATTTAGCACAACCGGATTTCTTGCAGCAAATGCACTATCTAGATTACTATTAGCCTGTATAGCCCGGTATTTTATAAAAAGCGAGTCTTCGCTACTGGGAGCTTTTAACTTGGCGGCATCTTTTTTAATTACATTTTTAATGTATTCATCTGAATACAGCTTCATGTAGATAGTGGATTGATCTTCATTAACCACTCTTGATTCCAAGGCCATTACCTGCAAAAGAATACTGTCTTTGCTGACATGTTTCACTCTGAACCATTCGCGGGCGAACTGAAATAGGGCCTTATGGCTATGGAAGATACGGTAGGTCATGTATTGTTTCTTCTCCGGGCTGAAGATTTTGACCGAATCGTCGGCATTAAAGTAAATATTCCATTCTGGTTCTAGCTGAAAACCCTGTTCATTGAATGAGAGTCCGTTTTGAAATGAACGTCTTACCTCAGTATACTTTATTCCCTTAATTGCAGTGAATGTAGGTACTGGATCCTCGTTAATAGTGGTTAAATAATAACAGGAACTAAAAAGTGAAACTGCGAAAAATAATAGTAGCAGAGATAAAGATTTCATTGGGGCTGAAATTATGAAAAATACGGGGGATGCCTGCGCATCCTTTTAATTTCTTTTTTATTTAAGGATATGATCCTTAGCTGAATAGGAAATTCTTTAAAAATAACCAGCGACTTTAATTGTAAGCACTTGTACTTTATCGTTTTTAGTATCTCAGTTATGGATATTGATCGTAATTTTTGAAAAATTAATTTATATAAATAATTAATTTATAATAAGTTAATTGAATTCATCCAATTCTTCAGATTCAGCATATACTTATCTTTAGTGGTTTTATTATTCATCCCAAAGCCATGACCACCACGTGGATAAATAATCATATTACTATAGATCTTTTGTTTTAATAGCGCCTCATAATAAGATATGCTATTTGCAACGGGTACGGCTAAATCATCGCCAGCATGGACTAAAAATGCAGGAGGTGTTTGTTCAGTTACAAGCAGTTCATTTGAAAATTTTTGCAAGGTTTCAAGTGGCTGAATTTTGCCCAGTAAATTCATTCGGCTTCCTTTATGTGTGATGCCATCCATAAAACTAATAACCGGATAAATAAGTACAGAGAAATCTGGACGTAGAGAAGTTTGCTTCGGATTTTGGATCAATTGTTCAGTGAATCGGGTCGAAGCGCTTGCCGCCAAATGACCGCCGGCAGAGAATCCCATGATTCCAATTTTTGTTCCATCAACATTAAATTGCTGCGCATTTTCTCTTACCAGTTGAATCGCTCTTTGTGCATCCTGCAAGGGTCCGATAGATTTATCTACCATGATCGAATCGTCAGGCAAACGGTATTTTAATACAAAGGCAGTAATACCCATCTCGTTAAATGCTTTTGCAACCTCAGTACCCTCATGCGAAGCTGCCAATATGCCGTATCCGCCTCCAGGGCAAATAATTACGGCAGAGCGCTTTTCTGATTGTTTTTCAGGTGTATACACCGTAAGTGTAGGAACAGATACTTTGCTAATACGAAATATTCCAGCCGCGTCTGTAGCTGATTTTTCTTTATTGGCTGATGGTTTACTATTGGGAATTTCTCCTTCATACAATGGTAAAACCGTTTGTGCATTCATTGAATGGGTATATAGCATGCTTATAGAACAAAATAGTAGTGTTAAAACTCTCATATTGATTTATTAAAATCTGTTAAATGCGTTTTGGATATTTATACAGGTTCAAGGTATTAAAAACCATCATTCTAAACTATAAATTCCTGAGATCTTTTATATAGAAAACAGTAGCTATTGACAAATTAAAATCATTTATTTTTCTTCACCTGGGTGATAGTTGGATTTGGCTCTTTTTAGAACATCTTCACGATAAAAAGCTACAGTTTTAAATTCTTGATCTGCATAGCGCTGCATTTGATCATCAAAATGTGCCGATTGAGGATCTGCACTTTGTCCGCCTGCTAACATTGATTTTGCTTTCACCTTATCCCCGAATTCTACAACGGCAACGAAACTATTACCAGATGTTCCATATTGACGTTTTGTATTTTTACCAAACCTAGTCCCGAATGAGGCTAGTGCACCCCATTCTCCAGATGCCATCCCTACAGGAATGCTCGGAGCTACATCATTAAATTCCTGATTAATATCTCCATTAATGCGCTGGTAACGATTGAATTCTCCCCAAGCTGTATTTACCGAACCGAAATCATTTTTTAGAGCCTCAAGACTTGCTTTTAATATTTCTAAACGTTCTTTAATTGGCGAGGTAGAACTTATGTAGTTCACTTTTTCTGTAAAATTAAGCCCGCCGGGTATCTTTCCTGATTTAGTATAACTATTCAGATAATATTGACTGATTGTCATTGCTGCAGATGTTTTGGAAGTTCTAAAGTCCCATTTTCTCACTAATTCAAAAGCAGTAATCAAGTCTGCCGTGACATTTTGCTCAGAATCAAATGCTTTCAGGAGTCCTTTGATGAGCTCTTCGGCACCGGGTAGGTATGGATCATAAGCTAATGTAATCAGCTTGTCTAGGGTTAGATCTTTCGCTTTACTTAATAACGAAATGGCATGAATTCCTCGGTAGTTTTCAGGTGAGTAAGACATATAGTTCGGATAGTTTTCTTTTTTCGGACTGTATTTTCCGGCACTGGTAAAAGGTGTTGAATTACAGTTTTGGATCCATCCATTATCTGGGTTTAATAGAAATATATTGTCTTTGAGTTCATGCATGCCCTTCCAATCTGTATCGGGATTGCTTCCATCTACTGGTTTTTTGTAATCAAAACGGATATCTCTTTTAGGAATAAAGTTTCCATGGTAATAAGCAATATTTCCGTCAGCATCGGCATAAACCGTGTTATTGGATGAGTTAGTACGTATATCCATCATTTTATTGAACTCTCGATGGTTTGAGTTTTTTGTCCGTAAAAAAGACTGCTCCAAGGCTTTTACAGGATTCCACATCATGGCTGTGGCTACCCATTTATTGTTTGCTGCATAGGTTATTGGCCCATGATGCGTGCGGTAGGTAGTAAAGTTTTTTTCTTTGATTGTATTGCCTAATTTAAATTTTATGCTGACTTTATTGGAATCCATTACCCGAGATTCATTCCCGTATTTATAACGAATTCCTTCTTTGTTTTTAAAGATGATTTCTTCAAATTCGTCGATTATATCCACATCTGATGTGGTATGCATCCAGCCTGTTTTTTCGTTAAATCCCTGATACACAAAAAACTGTCCCCAGGTAACCGCTCCATAGGCATTCAATCCTTGTTCGCTCACCATATGAACTTCTCCTCTGAAAAAGAAAGAGGTATGTGGGTTAATTAAAAGCATGGCCTTGCCAGATTGGGTTAATTTGCCTGATATCGCAAAGCCATTCGAGCCCCTTGGTTCGGTATCTTTTAAAAGGATTGATCCGTTAAGGTTTCCACCAAGAATGGACGCATTTGTTTTATCATAAAATTCAGCAAGTTTTTTGAGTGATACTTTTTCTAAATCACCACCAATTGAACCTTCACTAAAAAACATAGGCATCCAAGGCTCAAAATGGGTTAATAATCGGGGTTTTACTTCTGGATGCTTTGCCAGATAGTAGTTTATGCCATCAGCAAATGCGACACATAATTCTTTTAGCCAGCTGGGACTTTTCTCAAAATTCGCTTCAGCCTCTTTTTGCGTCATATAAAGTTTAGCCCTGAGATCGCTATAAATGGCATTTTCGCCTTCAATTTCAGCAAGTCGCCCTATGGCTAGGATATAATTCCGTTCAACCCGATTGAAATCATCTTCGCATTGCGCGTAAAGTAGGCCAAAAACAGCGTTTGCATCGGTCTTGCCATAAATATGGGGAACCCCATATTCATCTCGAATAATTTCAGTATTGGAAACATGCTGCTGCCAGCGTTCATTTTCACTGAGGGTTTTGATATCTGTTGAAAGCGTGAAGCTAGTACAAATCAGAAAAATAAGGAGCAAGGCAATCCGGTTCATAGGCTAATATTGGTTTATAAATATAATGCTTTTGAATAAGGAGAGGAAGGTGAATGTGAAGCTTTACTTTAATTACATAAATCCCGTGGATTTCTTTTTTTTTTTGACTAAACATAATTTTTATGAACAATTAGTTAGTTAAGTTAGAACCTTTTAAATACAGTTGGGATAACGTCAATCAGGATGGACGTACTTCCTAGGATGGTGTGCCTAATGATCAGACAACAAATAATCTGTGAGAAATGAAACTATAGAAAATTGCATCTTTTTCTATAGTTTTTGTTCTTTCTATCACCAATTTTCATGTGTTTTTAAAGATCGTTTATGGCTGTAAACTTGAATAAAAGAGCGTAATTAATAATTTTATTTATAGCACTGCTTCATCAGCAAAGCTGTAATATCCTTCATTAGAGATGATGATGTGATTCAATAGTTCAATGTCTAGGATTTTTGCAGCCTGTCTGATTTTACTTGTAATCTGCTGATCAGCTTTTGATGGCTTTAGGCTTCCAGAGGGATGATTATGAGCTAATATCAGTCCTTTAGCAAGCATTTTTAAGGCTACAGCTTTTCAGTCTAACATCTGCAATAGTTCCTGTATTGCATCCTTTGGAAAGCTGATAAGAACCTAACACTCTGTTTGCTCTATTCAGATAAAGCACTACAAATTGTTCCTGCAGTGATATGGTATCTACTGGAAATAGACTTTTGAATATTTTGTATGCATTTTGAGAATTATTAATGGTAGTGGATGAGCTGTTAAAACCTGGTTTGTAGCTCACCTGTAGTCCGTATGTGTTTCCGTTCCTGTCTACGATCTCAAAATCGCCCTCTATCTTTACAGAACCGTTATGATGATTGGTAAGTTTTGTCTTTGATGTAATCTTTTTTTT